>CALMDH010000332.1:0-59042 GCA_937862735.1 uncultured Gammaproteobacteria bacterium | reverse complement strand
CCCCCGATCAGGGCCCGGACCAGGGCCTGAGCTGGCGGGGTCAGGTGCCCGGCGCGGACCGGCTGCGGTTCCTCGGCATGGTGTCGCGCTACGCGGCCCTCATCGGCCGTCTCAGTCTGGAGGAGGCGCGATGACCAACCCCAGGGGTAGGCGTTGCCCACGTTGGTTGCAACCTGGATTCCGCTGGCCGGGCTGGCGGGCCATGCCACTGTTGCTGGCGGCGGGCCTGCTGAGCCTGGCCGGCTGCGGCGACCCGGGCACCGGTCCCGGTGACGTGAAGTGGGACCGGATCACCTGCGAGCGCTGCCGCATGGTCCTCTCCGCCCGCACCTATTCCGCCCAGATCCGCGCCTTCAAGGCGGACGGCAAGTCCAGCCTGCACTTCTTCGACGACATCGGCTGCGCCCTCATCTGGCTGGACAAACAGCCCTGGCGGGAGGACCCCCGCACCCAGATCTGGGTCACCGACTGGCGCAATGGCGTCTGGATCGACGCCCGCACCGCCCATTACCTCCCCGGCAAGGAGACCCCCATGCAATACGGGCTGGGCGCCCAGTCCGAGCCGGCCGCCGGGGCCATCGACTTCGCGGCCGCCAGGAAGCACATCTATGAGGTCGAGGCGCGCTTCAACGTGCCCATCTTCAATCCTGGTGCCACCGCCCCAGCCTCAACCCCAGACACCGCCGCGGCCACCGCTACAGGCACCAGAGGAGATTTAGCTCAAGGCACTGCCAGCACGATTGCTCCAGATGCCCGGGGAACCGAAGCCGCCCCCGCCGTCGCCAATGCTGGCGCCAGGGCCCCAGCGGGAGCTGGCAACCCGATCCCTCCAAGCGCACCCGCTGCCAGCACCTCCGCTCCGGTCACCGGCCCGGGCCATCCGGACCAGGATCACCGCCACCCGCACCTGCATATCACCGAATGAAAAACTTCTGGCTCACCGCGCAAACCGACATCCTGGAATCCCTGCGCGCCAAGTGGTTCCTGGCCTACACCTTCATCTTCGGTGGCCTGGTGGCCCTGCTCTTCGTCTTCGGCCTCACCGAGTCCCGGGTCATGGGCTTCACCGGCCTGTCGCGGCTGATGGTGACCTACATTCAGCTCGCCATGGCCATTCTGCCGGTCTTCGTCCTCATCACGACGGTACGTTCCGTGGCCGGCGACCGGGAGGCGGGTATCTATGAATACCTGCTCTCCCTGCCCATCGGTCTGGCCCCCTGGTACTGGGGCAAGATCGGCGGGCGCTTCCTGGTGGTCTTTCTGCCCGTCTTTCTGGCCATGGTGGCCGCCATCGCCTGGGGCGCCACCCGCGGCGCGGCCATCCCCTGGACCCTCTTCGTCTATTACACCGGCCTGCTCATGGCCCTGGCCTGGTGCTTCCTCGGCCTGGCCATGCTGCTCTCCACCCTCACCCGCTCCGCCGACGTCGCCCAGGCCTCGGCCTTCGTCCTCTGGCTGACCCTCCTGCTGTTCCTCGACCTCATCCTGCTCGGCGTCATGATCCGCGGCCAGCTCCCGCCGGAGACCGCGGTCGCCATCGCCCTGATCAATCCCCTCCAGGTCTTCCGCACCGCCGCCATGCTGCTCCTCGACCAGCACCTGGTGATGCTCGGCCCCTCGGCCTACGTCATCCTCGACGCCTTCGGCCAGGCCGGTTACATCGCCTACGCCCTCTTCTACCCGATCCTGGTCGGCACCCTGAGCGCATGGGCGGGCTTCAGCCTCTTCAAGCGCAGTGATCTACCCTGAGG
This sequence comes from uncultured Gammaproteobacteria bacterium, assembly GCA_937862735.1. Lineage (GTDB taxonomy): Bacteria > Pseudomonadota > Gammaproteobacteria > Chromatiales > Chromatiaceae > M0108. The sequence continues at coordinate 57,291 of CALMDH010000332.1, read as the reverse complement.
CTTAATATCCTGGCAAGCCGTCAACGCACGCCCTGCAGGCCACCTCATCAGGGCCAGCTTGACGGCAGGTAACCTGTGATAGCGCCCGACGATCTTGCCATTAAGGTTGGGTCGCCAGGCACTCAAAGGATTCCACCGCCACCTGAACATAACGGGCTGGCTGGCGGCGGTGGCTGGCGATCTCCCGATGGTCCTCCTCGATCCGCTTCAATACCCCAACGTCAAAATATTGCTCGCCACAGAAATCGCACTCCAGGCAAGGCACCTCCTCCACGATCAGCATCTCATTATGCCGTTGGTGCAAGTATCGCGTCGTTTTAGGGGTAAGGTGGCTGTTGCCGCAAAAAGCGCATGTCCCCGGCATCTTAATTGCCTCGCTCGTAGAGATTCTTGAATTTCGGCGGCGTAGGGATGTACACGGTGATGATTACCAGCCAGCTATCCATCCTGCCACAAACCACATGCACCGGTTTGCCACCATCAGTAAAACCGGCCAATAAGCAACTCTCGCCACGCCCCGAGTCCGCATACCGTTCGATGATGCGGCCAGAGGACAACGCCTCTTCCACTTCGACCAGGCTCAGCCCGTCATTCTGCCGCTCGCGATCGCCATGACGGGAATATCGATAGCATTGCTTATCGACACAGTATTTGATCCAGTCCAGCGTCAGCATGACATCAGTACCCGGTTGCGTCCCGCCGCCTTGGCCTGGTAGAGGGCAGCATCGGCGCGATCGAGCCAGACATCAGCGCTTTCCGGGGGGCGAAATTCCGCCACGCCAAAGCTGGAGGTGACCCGGCCGACCCCGGGGAAGGGTTCCGCGGCGATCAGGGCGCGCAGCTTCTCCGCCAGGCGCTCGGCCTGATCACCGGCGCAATGGGGCAGCAAGACGACGAACTCCTCGCCACCCCAGCGGGCCAGCATATCAACCCCGCGCAGATGCTCCCGGACCCGCTGGCTGAGGGCGATCAGAACCTGGTCACCCACTAGGTGGCCATGAGAATCGTTGATCGCCTTGAAGTGGTCGATATCGAACAACAATAGGGACAAGGGCTCGCCATAGCGCCGGTTGCGCTGGGTCTCCGCCGCGACGACCTGCTCGAAGTGGCGCCGGTTCCAGACACCGGTGAGGGCGTCGGTGGTGGCCAGGCGCTGGAGTTCCTCATTGGCGGCCCGGAGTGCCTCATTGGCCTGTTCCGTGAGGTCCCGCGCCTGACGCAATGCAAGCTCATGGCGTTTGCCCTCGCTGATGTCCCGCGACACCCCCAGGAGTTGGTGAAGCGTGCCGTCTGGACCCACTAGGGGGAGGACCATGACATGGCACCAGATGGTGGACCCATCCTTACACCAATACTCCAAGTCTCCCCGGAAGGGCTCCAGGGGGAGACCGGCCCGGGTCCGGGCCTGTAATTCCTGAAAGTAACCCAGGTTCTTGGCCAGTGATTCCGGGGGATGGATCTCCTCCAGCGGTTGGCGCATGGCCTCGGCCGGGGTGAGACCGCGGAGTTTCTCGATGGCGGGGCTGACATAGGAGATGGTCCCGTCGGGTTCGATGGTCCAGACGACATCCAGGGCGTTTTCGGCCAGCAGCCGGTGCCGACCCTCACTGATCCGGAGTTGTTCCTCGGCCAGTTTGCGGGCGGTAATGTCGCGGATCAGCATGATGAACTCAGGCTCGGCCACCTCCGGCCCACCCAGCCGGGCGATCGACAGCTCATGCCAGATCGGTCCCTGGGGCAAGGGCAGCGTATAGCTTGCGCCCCGGTGATAACCCTCCCGCGCCGCCTCCTCCAGGGCGGCGAGAATCACCCGCGCCGCCTCCGGGGGCAGGAACTCCGCGACCGGCCGACCGAGAAAATCCGCCAAGGGCAGGATGAGCCGATTGGGGTCCGCCGTGTGACACTCCCGGGCCCGGCCCGCGCGATCCACCCGCAACAGCAGATCCGGCAAGGCATTGACCGTGGCTTCCAGGCGCGCCTTGGCCTGACGCAGCGCGCCCTGGACGCGCTCGCGCTCGCGCATGTCCTCCTCCAGCGCCGCCCGTGCCTGGCCCAGGTCGTGCTCCAGGCGCTGGGCGTTCATGATCACCTGGCTCAGGGCGACCAGGAGCGAGGTTAGGATCACCAGCAAAATCCACTGGTTCTGATAGGCCGGACCGGCGATAAAGTCGGTGAGGGGTGGCGCGAAGAACCCGGCATAGAGGGCGCGGCCGAGGTCGGCCGTGGCCAGCACCAGCCAGAGGGCCGCTTGCAGGCGATCGGCGGAACCGAAGTAAGGCGGCCGCCGGGTCAGGAGGACCCCGGCCAGCCAGAGCATCCAGACGGCATTGAATACCGCATTGATCACGATGCGGGCATTGAGGTTGGGGTCCCCATAGCTGAACCAGAGCAACAGGGCCACGTAGCCCAGGGAGCCGGCGATGTCCCAGCCTACCCGAGGTGACAATCCCCGGAAGATCAGGGTACCGCGCAGAAAGAGGATGCCCTTGGCTAGGAGCAGGTAATTGGCCAGGACGATGGTCAACCAGGGCGAAAACTGATCCCGGGGCAGCAGGAAGAGCACCGACGACAGGCAGCCACAGGCCACCCCGGCGACCCAGTACCCGAAACCGGGATAGGTCCGGCGCGTCCAGAGGATGACGGCCATGCTCAGGGTGATGGCCAGGGCCACCGTCAGGGCGACAATGATCAGGGTCTTGGTGTCCATCCGCCGGTCAATCAGTTCCTCGACTCAGTTCCTCGCAACAGTTTCCGTGGCGTCAGGTTAGTGTCTGGCGATCCAGACCCGGTTGCGTCCCGCCGCCTTGGCCTGGTAGAGGGCGTCATCGGCGCGGTTGAGCCAGGCATCGGCGCTTTCCGGGGGGCGGAATTGCGCCACGCCAAAGCTGGAGGTGACCTGGCCGACCTCGGGGAAGGGTTCCGCGGCGATCAGGGCGCGCAGCTTCTCCGCCAGGCGCTGGGCCTCATCGCCCCCGCAATGGGGCAGCATGACGACGAACTCCTCACCACCCCAGCGCGCCAGCATATCGACGCTACGCAGGTGATCGTGAACCCGGTGGCTCAGGTTGATCAGCACCTGGTCGCCCGCCAGGTGGCCATAAGTATCATTGATGGCCTTGAAGTGGTCGATATCGAACAGCAGCAACGACAAGGGCTCGCCGTAGCGCCCCGCGCGCTGGGTCTCCGCGACCACGACGGTCTCGAAGTGGCGCCGGTTCCAGACCCCAGTGAGGGTGTCGGTGGTTGCCAGGCGCTGGAGTTCCTCATTGGCGGCCTGGAGCGCCTGGTTGGCCCGTTCCGCGAGGTCCTGGGCCTGGCGCAATTCGAGCTCATGACGTTTGCGCTCGCTGATGTCCCGCGTTACCCCCAAAAACTGGTGCAAGGTCCCGTCGGCATCCCTCTGCGGGTAGATCATGACATCGCCCCAGACAGTCGAGCCGTCCTGACAGCGATATTCCAGTTCACCCCGGAAGGGCTCCAGGGGGAGACCAGACAGGGCACGGGCCTGGACTTCCTGGAAATAATGGCGGTAGATGGCCAGGGAGGCCGGGGTGAGGACCTCCTCCAGTGCCTGGCGCATGGCCTCGGCCGGCGTGAAGCCCCCCAGTTTCTCGACGGCGGGACTGACATAGGAAAGGGTGCCGTCAGGCTCGAGGGTCCAGATGACATCCTGGGCGTTCTCGGCCAGCAGCCGGTGCCGCTCCTCACTGATGCGCAACTGCTCCTCGGCCCGTTGGCGGTCGGTGATGTCGCGAATCAGCAGGATGAACTCGTGCTCAGCCGGCGCTGGCCCTCCCAGCCGGGCGATCGACAACTCGTACCAGATTGGTCCCTGCGGGGTGGGCAAGGAGTAGCTGGCGCCCCGGTGATAGCCCTCCCGCTCCGCCTCCTCCAGGGCGGCGAGGATCACCCGCGCGGCCTCCGGGGGTAGGACCTCGGTGATCGTCCGGCCCAGGAAGGCGGCCGGTGGCAGGGAGAGTCGACCGGGGTCCGCCGTGTGGAATTCCAATGCCCGGCCCTCGCGATCCACCCGTAACAGCAGATCCGGCAGGGCGTTGATCGTCGCCTCCAGGCGCTCCTTGGCCTCGCGCAACTCGCCCTCGACGCGCTCACGCTGGCGGACATCCTCCTCCAGCGCCTCCCGGGTCCGCCGCAGGTCGTACTCCAGCCGCTGAGTGTTCATGACCACCTGGCTCAGGGTGATCAGCAGGGAGGTCAGGATCAGCAGCAGGATCCACTCGCTCTGATAAGCGGGGGCGGCCAGGTAGTTCGCCAGCGGGGGCGCCAGGAGGCCGATATAGTACGCCCGCGTTAGATCGACGAGGGTCAACAGCGCCCAGACGACCGCCTGCCCGCGATCGAAGGAACCGAAATAGGGGGGGCGCCGGGTCAAGAGCACCAAGAACAACCGCAGCGTCCAGACGGCGCTCAACAGATTGGAAACCGCGACGCGGGCGTTGAGACTGGGCTCGAGGTAGGTGAACCAGAAAAACAGGGCGAGGAAGACCAGGGAGCCCACGAGATCCCAGCGGACCTGGACCGGTTGGCCGCGAAAGATCAGGGTCCCCCGCAGATAGAGGATCAGTTCGGCGAACAGCAGGTAGTTGGCCAGGATGATGGTCAGCCAGGGGGGGAATTGCTCCCGCGGCAGCAGGAAGAGCGCCGCCGCCAGCACCCGACACCCGGACCCGGCCAGCCAATAGCCGAAGCCGGGATAGGTGCGACGCGTCCAGAAGACCACGGCCATGCTGTAACTGACAGCCATGGCGACCACCAAGCCAGCGATGATCAGGGTTTTAGTGTCCATTCTCCTCCAGGGAAAGCCAAAAGGCCGTCTGGCATCAACGAGTTAGCGGAGAAGAACGACTGCCAACGCCTGATACCCGAGGCCTGATGCCTGTTAGAAGTATACGTGACCCGCAAAAGTAAGGCGTATCGTCCGGACAGGCGCGACAAAGTTGTACGGGAACCATCCCAGGGGTAGACTGGCTGGTGTTACGAATCCTGAAAAAGTAATCTTGCGTATGTTCAGCCGCCTTACCAGCCAGGGTCCCTCAACCCCAAGCCAGTACTTTCCGCTCCTGACCGCTCTGGTCGTGACCCTTTTGTCCCCGGCCATCAGCGCCCATGACCTCTGGATCGAGCGCACCGGCGGTGCCTACACCTTGTACAACGGCCACAAGCACACCGACCACGGCGGTCACGGAGGCCACGGTGGCGACCAGGTGATCTACTACGGACCTGCCTTCGTCACCCAAGCCCTGTGCTTTGATACCCAGGGCCAGGTCAAGCACGAGGCCAAGGGCGGCAGCCCATTCCGTCTGGAGGGCGAGTGCGCGGCCTTGACCATCGCGGCCTCCTCCGGCTTTTGGAGCAAGACCCCCAAGGGCACCCTGAACGTGCCCAAGGATGAGGCACGGCAGGTGGTGAAAAGCTGGCTGTCCCTGGAGTGGGTCAAGCGTCTCGATACCTGGTCCCCGGCCCTGGCCAAGCCCCTCACGCCTGGCCTGGAACTGGTCCCCCTGGAGGACCCCCTGCATCTGGCCAAGGGGGATAAGCTGCGCCTGCAACTGACCCTCGATCGCCAGCCGGTCGCCGGGGCGACGGTGACCTACAACGGCGAGCCCCGCGGCATGACGGACGAGGAGGGTCGCATCAACCTGCGGATTCAACACGGTGGCTTCCAGATGATCGCGGCCGGGCTCAACCGCCCACGGCCAACACCCCAGGCCGATAAGGAGGTGCTGGCCACCACCCTCGTCTTCGAGCTGGCTCCCAATCTCTGAGCCCGGCTCTGAATCAGCCTCTGACCCAGGCCATGACAATCATCCCCACCCCGGCCCCTGTTTCGGGGTCTCATGCCAGACTAGCCACGCTTCTGGGAAGACTCACCAAGGCGCTACTGCTGGCATCCTCATGGCTGGTCACCGCCCCGATCATGGCCCATGACCTGCACCATGCCACCGGCCAGGCCAACGCCACGGTGGTGAGCCTGACCTATCCCGACGGCAGCCCCTTCGCCTATGAGGAGTTCGAGATCTTCCCGACGAACGGGGAGATCCCCTTTCAGGTCGGGAGGACGGACGCCCAAGGGCGGCTGGCCTTCCTGCCCCCGGACCCGGGTCGCTACGAGGTCCGCGCCATGTCCCAGGATGGCCACGGTCTGGTCATCTCGGTCGAGATCGGCCCCGGGGCGGCCCTGATCGCCGCCGAGCGGCCTCTGTTCGAGCGCTACCAGCGCCTCTTCGTCGGCCTAGGCATCCTGCTCGGGCTCTTCGGTCTCCTCAAGCTGTTTTATCGGAACAGGCCGGCATGATCCAGCCATTGTGTCCGGTTGTTTACCCCCGCGACCCGCTCCCCACTGGCATTCCGCCCCCCCCCTGCATGCACATCCCCGACGGCTTCATTGCCCCCCAGTTCTATTTGCCCCTCTATGCGGTGGCCCTTCCGGCCTGGACACTGGCCCTGCGCCGGGTGCGGCGAAACCTGGATGAGCGCGGCATTCCCCTCCTGGCGGTGGTGACCGCCCTGGCCTTCGTGCTGTCCATGATCGCCATCCCCTTGCCGGGGGGGACGACGGTGCATGCCACCGGCATCGGCCTGCTGGCGGTGCTCTTCGGCGTCTGGACCGCCTTCGTCAGCCTGTCCCTGGTGTTCCTGATGCAGGCCCTGCTGTTTGGCGATGGCGGCATCACCGCCCTGCCCCTCAATGCCCTGGCCATGGGCCTGGCCGGTAGCGCCACGGCCGCCGGGGTCTTTCACCTGCTGCGCGGGCGCGGCGAGAGCCTGGCGGTGTTTCTCGCCGCCGCCCTGGCCGTGCTGGTCGCGGCCCTGCTGGTGGCCCTGGCCCTCGGCCTCCAGCCCCTCATCGCCCAGCGCGCGGACGGCACGCCGCTCTTCTTTCCCTTCGGGCTGGCCATCACCCTGCCGGCGGTCCTCCTGCCCCACCTGGTGGTGGCGGTCGGCGAGGGCCTGCTGACGGTCTTCATCTACCGTTTCGTGACCCGCCTGCGCGGCGCCCGCCAGGGCTGAACCCGCCAGGGCTGCAAGCCGGTCCCCCGCTATGCGCCATCGCCTGAGTTTTTTTGTCCGGACCCCCACAATGCGCCACCGCCTCGGGTTTTTGTCCACTCTCCCATGATGCGCAACAGCCTGGGGTTTTTTGACCGTCGCCTGTGATGAGCCAGCGCCTGGGGTTTTTTGTCCGATCGCCGGCGATGCGCCATCGCCTCGGGTTTTTTGCCTACCTCGCCGCCGTGGTCGCGGCGACCCTGATCCACGAGCCCCTAGCCCTGGGGGCCGGGCTGGCCCTCTGCCTGCTACTCGCCGGGCGCCAGGCCTGGCCGATCCTCCGGCGTTCGGTCCTGACGGTACTGGCCTTCAATCTGATGATCAGCCTCTCTTACGCGGCCCTGGCCTGGTACCAGGGCCGCCCCTGCGGCGACTATCTGCTGTTGCTGAACCTGCGGGTGCTGCTCATCACCACCCTCAGCTTCCTGGTCATGACGCGCCTCGACCTGTTCCACGCCCTGGCCTTCTCCCGCACCCTCACCTATCTGCTCACCCTGGCCTATAGCCAGACCCTGATCTTTCAGCGTCTCTACCACGAGATGCGTCAGGCCCTGGCCAGCCGCTCCATCACCCGGCTGTCGCTGCGCGATCTCTACCGCCATGGCGCCGCCAGCGGTTCCTTCTTTGTCGAAAAGGCCCTGAGCAATGCCACCGAGACCGCCCAGGCCATGCGCTCGCGGGGATTCTTCGATGACCAGGCCCGATGAATCGCCCCAGCCGGTCGTACCGGCCGGGAACAGTCCCGACACGCCGCTCATCCATTTCGCGGGCCTGTCGCACCAGGTCGATGTGGACGAGCAGGCCCTCACCGATCTGAGCTTCGCCATCGCCGCCGGGGAGCGGCTGGTCCTGCTGGGTAGCAACGGCTCCGGCAAGACCACCCTCCTCAAGGTCATCAATGGCCTGGTCTTCGCCAGCGCTGGCCACTACCGCTACGCGGGACGCGAGATCACGGCGACCAGCCTCAAGGACCCCGCCTTTCACCGTCGTTTTCGCCGCGAGGTGGTGCTGTTGTTCCAGAATCCGGACAGCATGCTCTTCAACCCCACCGTCTTCGACGAAATCGCCTTTGGCCCGCGCCAACTTGGCGTACCGGACCTGGAGGACCGGGTGCGCCATTACGCCCGCCTCTGCGGCGTCGAGCCCCTGCTGGAGCGCCCCCCCTTCAAGCTCTCCGGCGGCGAGAAGCAGAAGGTCTGCCTGGCAGCCCTCCTCACCCTCGAACCCCGGGTGATCCTGCTCGACGAGCCCACCGCCGCCCTGGACCCGCGCTCGACCGGCTGGCTGGTGGATCTGCTCCAGGACCTGCGCGTCACCACCCTGGTGGCCACCCACAACCTCAGCCTGGCCCCGGAACTCGGCGACCGCGCCCTGGTCTTGGGCGAGGACCATCGCCTGCTCTTCGACGGTCCCATCGGCGCCTTTCTCCGCGACCCCGATCGCCTCCTCGCCGCCAACCTGGTGCACATTCACCGTCATCGCCACGGCCACCGGGAGCACCGCCACTTTCACCCCCACGATTGGGCCTGAGGAGCATGTCCAGGGGATGAGTTCTCCCTGGTCGGGTAGAATAACCCTGCCTTCGCGTTACCTCCCGCTCTCCTCCCACAACAACCCCCAAGGACCGGGCAAATGGCCCTTTTAAATGCCAGCAGACGCTAACCGTTCCGGCCAAGCACTTGTGCCGGGAGTTTTCTCCGATCCAGGCACCTGGGTCCTGATCCTCAATAGCCTGCTGTTGGGGGGCTTCCTGTCCTGGCTGGCGTTCCGGGGCGGGGATGAGGCCCGGATCCGTCTCATCGGTGACCTGGTCTTTATCTTCTTCGGGCTTTGCCAGGTGGGCATGGCCTGGCGCGCGTCCCTGGCACCGGGCCTTGACCGGCGCACACGCCGGGGATGGCGGTGGTTCACCCTGGGCTTCGCCTTTTACCTGTTAGGGAGTGGCTGGTGGTTCCATTACGAAGTGATCCTGGGCATCGATCCCTTCCCCTCCTGGGCCGACCTGTGCTACCTGGCCCTTTATCCCCCCCTGTTGGTTGGCATCGCCTACTTCCTGCGCCCCCGGGAAAGCCGTACCGAGCGGATCCAGTTCTGGCTGGATCTGGGCGTGGTCGCCATCGGCGCGGGGAGCCTGGTGTGGTATTTCCTGCTCTGGCCCATTGCCAAGGGTGAGTATGAAGACACCTTGGCCCTGGCCCTGACCCAGGCCTACCCGCTCTTCGACACCCTGCTCCTGGTCGGGATCGCGGCCTTGCTGCTGAAACGTCGCGCCGACCGTTCCGCGGTGCCCATCGCCTGGCTGGTGGCAGGGCTGATCGCCTTCTTTGTCGCCGATACCCGCTACGCCTACGACACCGCCCAGGGCAGCTATCTCTCTGGCGGCATTACGGATATTTTCTATCACCTCTCCTCCTACCTGACGATGGTGGGCGCCTGGCGGGAGTACCGCGGCACCACCCCCGCCCCGCGCCGCTGGCGCTGGTGGAACGTCGAATGGCTGCTGACCCTGCTGCCCTATCTCGCCGTGGCCGCCGTCTATGGCCTGCTCCTGACGCTTGCCTTTGGCTCGTCAGCCGCCGGCCATCAAGGCCCAGGTGATGAGGCCCTGAGCGGGACCATCCTGGCGGCGGTGGTCATCGCCGCCCTGGTCATGATCCGCCAATGGGTGGCGACACGGGAGATCGCCCGCCTGCAGGCTTTGCAGGCGGTGCGGGAGGCCGAGGCGCTCCAGGCGGCCGAGGCCGCCCATCGCGCCCGGAATGTCACGGAAGAGCGCCTGCGCCGGCTCACCGAAGTGGCCCCCGACGCCATCCTGATGATGGATGCCCAGGGGCGCATCACCTTCTGGAATCCCGCCGCCACGACCATCCTCGGTTATCGGCCCGAGGAGGCCCTGGGTCAGAACCTGCACCGCCTGCTGGCCCCGGAGCGCTTTCATGACGCGCATCAGACGGGCTTCGACGGATTCCTGCACAACGGCCAGGGGCCGGTCATCAACAAGACGATCGAACTTTCCGCCCGTCGCCGGGATGGCCGGGAGATCGCCATCGAGTTGTCGCTGGCGTCCTTTGCCTTCGATGGCGGCTGGAACGCGGTCGGCATCATCCGTGACGTCACCCAACGCAAGCAGACCGAGGAACGGCTGCGGGTGCGGGAGGAACTTTGGCGGACCATCATCAAGACCTCGCCGGACGGGATCGCCATCACCTCCGTGGCGGGTTACGCCCAGGAGGTCTCGGACTCCGCCCTCAGCCTGATGGGCTATGCCGATCCCGCTGACATCATCGGTCGCCATCTCCTAGAATTTATCGACCCCGCCGACCATGCCAGGGCCCATGCACGGTTGCAGCAATTGTTCGCCGGGACGAAAAGCGGCGTCACCGAATATCGGATGGTCCGGCGGGATGGCAGTCGCTTTTATGCCGAGGCCAACTCCGAATTGCTGCGCGACCGGGACGGCCAGCCCCAGGGGATCGTCATCGTCGTGCGCGATAGCAGCGCCCGCAAGGCGATCGAGGAGCAGCTCCTTGCCGCCGAGGAACAGTCCCGGCGCCTCGCCGAGCGCCTGGAGCTGGCCCTGGAATCGGGTGAGATCGGCTTCTATGAGGCCAACCTGCAAACCCGGACCCGCTTCCATTCCGCCCGAAATCTGCAACAGCTCGGTTACCTGCCCGATGAATGGTCCGACCGGCTGGACGAATGGAGTAGCCGCATCCACCCCGACGATTACCCGCGCGTCATGCAAGACGACTGTTGGGGGGACCCGAGCGCCAACCACTACGCCTTTGAATACCGCCTGCGCCACAAGGACGGCTCCTACCGCTGGTTTCTCGACCGCGGCAAGGTCGTCGAGCGCGATGAGACCGGCGCGCTGGTGCGCACCGTGGGCACGCACATCGACATCACCGAGCGCAAGGAGGCCGAACAGGCCCTGATGGCTGCCAAACAGCAAGCCGAGGCCGCCAACCGGGCCAAAAGCGCCTTCCTGGCCAACATGAGCCACGAGATCCGTACCCCGATGAACGGCATCATCGGCATGGCGCAACTGGCGATGCGCACCGACCTGGATCCCCGCCAGCGCGACTATGTGCGCAAGATCGAGAACTCGGCCCGTTCCCTGCTGGGCATCCTCAACGACATCCTGGACCTGTCGAAGATCGAGGCGGGCAAGCTGGAGACCGAGCGGACGCCCTTCGATCTGATCCTTCTGGTCGAGAAGGTCATGCACCTGGTGGAGGTCGCCGCCCATGACAAGGGCCTGACCCTCTGCCTTGACGCGGTCCCCGACCAGGACCGGTTCTTTGTGGGCGATCCCCTGCGCATCTCCCAGATCCTCACCAACCTGCTGAGCAATGCCGTCAAGTTCACCGCGGCAGGCACGGTCCGCCTGGCCATTCGTCAGCCCGCCGCCGGACGCTTGCGCTTCGCGATCAGCGACACGGGCATCGGCCTGACCACCGAGGAACGGCAACGCCTCTTCCAGGCCTTCTCCCAGGCTGATTCCAGCACCACCCGCAAGTTTGGCGGCACCGGCCTGGGCCTGATCATCACCAAGCAGTTGGTCGAGCTGATGAACGGCACCATCGAGGTGACCAGCGAGCCGGGCCAGGGCAGTTGCTTCAGCGTCGAGATCGAGGCCCCCGTCCACGGGGGGCCTATTCCCGCGGCGGCCGGCGCGGCGCCGGGCGTCCCCGCCGGCCGGGCTGAGGTGGCCGAGGCCCAGGGGGCCAACCCCAGCCTGGCTATCGCCTCTTCCCTGTCCACGGATCGGCGCCCTGATCAGTCCCAGGATCAGTCCTCCGACCATCCACATGACCAGTCCCCCGGTCAGCCCCCTGCTCGGCCCGGGGGCTATCCCCAGGCCCGGCCCCAGCAGGGCCCGGCGCCAGAATTGGCCGGCAAACGCCTATTGCTGGCCGAGGACAACCTGCTCAATCAGGAAATCGTCCTCGGTTTCCTGGAGGATAGCGGCCTGCGGATCGATATCGCCGGCGATGGCCAGCAGGCGGTGACGCTGTTCCAGACCACAGCCTATGACCTGGTCCTGATGGATATCCAGATGCCCATCATGGACGGCTACGAGGCCAGCCGGCGCATCCGGGCCCTGGACCCCCAGATTCCCATCATTGCCCTGACCGCCAACGCCTTCAGCGAGGACATGGAAAAGTCCCTTCAGGCCGGCATGACCGAACACCTCAGCAAACCCATTGACCGTAAACAGTTCCTGGACGTTTTGAGCAAATACATGGCACCCAACCTACCTGAAGGGCGCAATGCCCTCCACCCGGAGCGCGGCCTCGCCCTGATGGGGGGGAAGACGGCGCTCTATGCCAAGATCCTGGGTGATTTTGCCCAGGCCTATGACAACCTCCAGCTCAATCTCGATGACCCGGATGATCGACGCACCTTGCACGGCCTGAAAGGCCTGAGCGGCAACATCGGCGCTGACCGGTTACGGGAATTGGCCATCGAGCTGGAGCGGACGGGAGACCGCGACCTCCTGACTGACTTGCAACGGGAATTGACCGCGGTCCTGGCCGATATCCGTGCCTACCTGGCCAACCTGTCCACCCCTGAGACGCCGCGCCGCAAGGAGTCAGCCAGCCCGGCGCTCATCCAGCAGCTCTTCGAGGAAATCCGGGACCAGGCCCGCGCCAGCAACTCCCGCAACTGCCGGGCGGCCATCGACCGGTTGCGCCAACTGCAACTCGCGCCCGAGGAGGAGGCCCGCCTCAACCAGGCCAGCGAACTGCTCAACGAGCGCAATTACCAGGCTTTGGCCAGGCTCTAACTTCGCTTTTGTGCGTGCCTTTCTCGAAGGTGAACCAGGTGCCTTGGGGGGTCCGCCTCGATGGGCGTCGGTTCGCCGAGCAGATGGCAAAGGTCGAGGAAGTGTTCCTTGGTGGAGGCGCTTTCCTTGAGGGTTACCCCCCGCCATTTCTTGATAAAGTCGTCCGGGGTCAGATGGCATCGTAAAACGGTCGCGCCGTTCCGCGGCGGGTCTTGCGGGACCAGATTTATCACGTACGGTAACTTTTTCTTGCCATGGGGCAATCGGGTCGTTATTTTGTACCGTACTGTATCTTTTTTAGGGACGTGGCCATGATCGACGAAGACAGCCTTTACGGCGCGGTCCAGACCGCCGAGGAACTCGGCCGCGTGGCGCGCACCCATCGCAAGCAGCGGCGCCTGACGCTGGAGACGGTCTCCGGGCTCGGTAACCTGAGCACGCGTTTCCTTTCGGAGTTTGAGCGGGGCAAGGAAACTGCCGAGATCGGCAAGGTCCTCAAGGCGCTGCGCACTTTGGGGCTGGAGGTGATCATCCAACCGCGCGGGCGGGCGATGCCGGTGCACAGGGCTGACCAGGCGCATGAGGAGACCCCATGAGCGACCCCGACCGCCTCAACGTCTGGCATGAGCAGCGCTTGGTCGGTGAGCTCTGGCGTAACCAGATCGGGGCCATCGGGTTTCGCTACGCTCCCGAATGGTCCGCCGGCAGTGGCTTCGCCGTCTCCCGTTCCCTACCGCTGGCGGACCGGGAATTCGCCCCCGAGGAAGGCACCGCGCATCACTGGTTTGCAAATCTGTTACCCGAGGGGGCCGTTCGCGAGCATATCGTCCGCGACCTCAAACTTCAGAACACGGATTTCGAACTCCTGCGCGCCATCGGCGGTGAATGCGCCGGCGCGCTGTCGATTCTGCCCGAAGGTCAACAACCATCGGGCCAGCGCCACTACCGTCCGCTGACAAACGAGGAATTGGCCGACCTGGCGGCGCGCCGGCGACAAATCTATGCCATCTCGCCGGCGGACGAACGCCCGCGTTTGTCTCTCGCTGGCGCCCAGGACAAGTGTCCGGTACTGCTGCGCGACGACCAGTATTTTCTGCCGCAGGGTGAAGCGCCTTCCAGTCACATCCTGAAGTTCGAGTTGGCCGACTACCGTCATCTGCCCGCCTACGAGACCTTCACCACCCAACTGGCAGCGGCCATCGCCTTGCCGGTCGTGGACATCGCTTTGCGTGTCATCGGGCGGACCCGTTATGCCCAGATCGCCCGCTATGACCGCAAAGTGGGTGACAGCGGCGAGGTGCGGCGATGGCATCAGGAGGATTTCTGCCAGGCTCTGGGGTACGGGCACGAGAAGAAATATCAGGAATATGGCGGACCGTCCTTTGCGCAGTGCTACCGTCTGGTTCAGGAGGCCTCCAGCGAGCCGGCCATCGATGCGCAACACCTGTTGCGCTGGCAGATCTTCAATGTCCTGGCGGGCAATTCCGATGGCCATGCCAAGAACCTATCCCTGTTGCATTTGCCGGATGATAAAACCCGCCTGGCGCCGTTCTATGACCTGGTGTGTACCCGCGCCATCGAGCGCATCGATTATCACCTCGCCCTGGATGTCGGCGGCGAACGCAATCCCAGTGTCATCACGCCCGCGCACTGGGAGGCGCTCGCCAGGCAATGTGATGTGCGGCCACAATTTCTGCGTAACCTGGTAGGTAAGACCGCGGACACGCTCCAGGAGATAATCGGTCAGGAGCGAGAAGCATTCGAGGGACGATACGGCGCTTATCCAGCGCTGCAACGCATCGAGAAAGTTGTCACCACCCAGTGCCGGCGTTATGCCAAGCAATAGCGTAGCCGTAGCCACAAATCAAGGACAAGCGGTCGCCTATTACGACATTGTCGATGTCATCCTCGAGCAGGCGGTTGTGTCGGAAGCGAGGCTGACCAGGGTCAGCCGTTAAGCTGCATCCCGTGGCTTCTCTCCAGATTGATCGTCAACAACCGCGCCAGGATCACCTCGTCGGGCATGTCCGGGCTGTAGTCCTCCCAGCCGTAAGCAGCCGCCACCGCCACATCCAGGGCCTTGTGGGCGTTGTCCAGCCAATGCGGACGCTGGTTGTAAAGATTGGTCAGGGTCCGGGCCTTGAGGTCCTTCTCAAGACCGGGCTTGGGGATGATCCGGTCGGGGTAGCCAGGGACTACCTCGGGCACCCGCTCCACCCACTCGGGTGGGTTCAGCCAGTTCTCCCGCAGTTCGTTCAGCCGATGAGCCGCTTGAGCAATCGCCAGGGCGACCGGACGCCGCTCCGGGGTCAAGGTGGGCAGGACGACGCCATCCTCCAGATTTTCGACAGGGCCAGCGGTATCGGCGGGCGTCAGACCCTCAGGGAAGGGGAAGGTCTCGAAGGTTGTAGAGGGGGTGTAGCGGGGATCGTTGCCGACCCCATGCCAGGTGCAGACACGCAGACTCCAGACTTCATGGATGCGTGACTGAAGGATGCCAAAGGTGGTGTCATCCTGCCGGGCAATCACGATCAATTTCTTATCGGGCATGATGGACATTCGCATCCATGCAAATACCCGATGCTTGGCGACCTCTGGTGTGGCGATAAAGCGAGATAGACCCGATAAGGCCGCTCGGACATCCTCCCCCGTGCGTCCAAAGCGCCACCAGTATCTCTTCCGGTTTGGATCGCGGTTCAGTAGCCTTTCTGGCTTTACATATCTGAGAACATGGCTGAAAGGGGCCTCATACAGTGCCGCTTCGTCTTCAGTCCGGTCGGTGCCAAAGTCGATGATCCAGGTATCGGAGGGCCGGCGGACCATGTCCAACCCGTTTCGACGCTGGCGAAGTACCTCTGTATTTGGTCGACCATGGGGATTGGGTTGTGATAGCCATTGCCTTGCAAGATCGCCTGGGATGTCAAAGGCCCCGTTTTTTTCTGGTCCCTGGAAGGCTATGTTTCGATTAGTAGTCTGCGACTTAGCGACCGTCAGATTGACCTCACCACCTCCAGCGCTCGCCGTCAGATCGGCATGAATGGCCCCCACCGCCTCGCCATCAAGCCGCATCACACGCCCATGGTCCTTGAGAGCGAAAGCCACCAGGGACACCCTGACCGCCGCCCCCTCATTGATCCAGGGCTCATCGGACCAGGCTTCGTAGATGCCCCCCGTGTCCCCGATCCGCTCCAGCACCCTACGATTGGCTCCGCCCCGAATGCTATTGGTCGCCACCAGTCCGGCGTAATGGACCCTGCCCGCTTCAATCTGTGCCCTTGCCTTCTCGAACCAGTAAGTCACCAAATCAGCCCCGCCCGGTACCCGCCCCTGATAAAGGGACCGAAGCCGGGTCACATAGTCTTCACCCAGTGCCGCCAGGAGTTTGCTGCCACCCAGGAATGGCGGATTTCCCACAATCGCATCCACCTCTGGCCATTCTGGCTCGGTCCCGTCGGGGTTCAGAATGGCATCCCGCAGTTGGATATTGTCCAGGTTGCGCAGGATGGGGGATTTGGCCAGGGCGAAGCCGTGGTTGAGCATCCACTGGATCTCGCCGATCCACAGGGACACCCGCGCCAGTTCCGCGGCGAAGGGGTTGATCTCGATGCCGAGCATGTTCTCCGGCCCGACCGCGGGGAACTGGCGCGGCAGGCCCATGGCCTCCGCCTCGGTGATGACCTGGTGCTCCAGGTCCTTCAGGCCCAGCAGGGACAGGAGCAGGAAGTTTCCCGATCCACAAGCCGGATCGAGGACGCGGAATTGCTGCAACCGATGGAGGAAGCCCTGATACAACTCCATCGCGGCATGGCGCGCCTTGGTCGCCGCGGCGGGCGACCGGGCGGCCTGGGCCTTGTCGAGGTGGCCTTGAATCTCGCCCTTGACCGCCGCCCATTCTGCCCGCAGCGGGTCCAGCACCACCGGGTTGACCAGGCGCATGATGGTCGCCGGGTCGGTGTATTCGGCACCCAATTGCGCCCGCAGGGCCGGGTCCAGGCTGCGCACGAACAGGGTGCCGGCGATGGTCGGGTCGATGGCCTGCCAGTCCAGGGCGGCGAGGGTGAGGAGTTGCTGCAGGTCCTCTGGCTCCAGGGGCAGGGCCTGGGCATCGGTGAAGAGGCCACCGTTGAACCAGTCGACCGACTCGAAACCCACCTCACCGCCCGTGGCCATGGCCCCGAACAGGGCCTCGAATCGTCCCTGGGCCTTCGCCGGCTGGGCCTGGGCCGCCTTCAGCATCCGCGTGAACATCTGGTTGGGCAGGAGGTCGATGTCCTCGGCAAAGAGGCAGAACAGCACCTGCTGACAGAAGTGCGCCACCCGCACCGGGTCATGGCCGCGGCCACGCCAGGTCTGGGCCAGGGCGCCGAGCTGACTGGCGGCCTGTTCGGTGAGTTGCGCCCGGGTCTCCGCTGGCCGGAGGCGTTCGGGGTGGGTGAAGGCCCACTTGAGGAGATTGAGCTTGGCGGGGTCGCGCAGGTCGTCGAGGGTCAGGTCGATGGTCTTGGGTACCAGCCCGGTGAAGGCGGTACTGAGGCGGATGAGCTGGATATCCGAGACGATGAGGAGGGGCGGATATTCCAGGGCGGGGGTGTAGTTCTGGAGTTGCTGGAAGGCCTTGTCCAGATTGGCGCCGGGACTCTTGTACTCCCAGGCGAAACAGCCCTGCCGCCAGACATCGGCGAAGCCCTGGCCACCCCCGGCCTTGTGCGCGCCTTTCTCGAAGGTGAACCAGGTCCCTTGGGGGTCCGCCTCGATGGGCGTCGGTTCGCCGAGCAGATGGCAAAGGTCGAGGAAGTGTTCCTTGGTGGAGGCGCTTTCCTTGAGGGTTACCCCCCGCCATTTCTTGATAAAGTCGTCCGGGGTCATGGTGCTTCCTGGCTAAGGGTGCAAAGAGGCTTCTGCGCGCGCGAGGGTAAGTTACCTGCGAAGGGAGGGCAGTCAAGCGGCCGGTTTGGCGCCAAGATCAGGTTAGGAGCGTGTAGGAGAGACCCACCAGGGCGCAGGCGGCGATCACCTTCATGATGTCGACCTGGTAGCGGAACAGGGCGACGAAGGCGGCGATGGCGACGGCCACGGCGAAACTGTCGAACGGCGCGGCGAAGGGCACGGCGTCGGTTGCCTGCGGCCAGAAGGTATGCCAGGCGAAGAATACGGCGAGGTTGAGGATCACGCCGACCACGGCGGCCGTGATGGCGGTGAGCGGCGCGGTGAAGTGCAACTCCCCGCGCGTTGCCTCGACCAGCGGCCCGCCCACGAGGATGAAGAGGAAGGACGGCAGGAAGGTGAAGAAGGTGGCGACCGACGCCCCGGCGATGCCCGCCAGCACCGGGTTTGCGACGACCTCCTTGGTCACGCCGCCGAGGTAGCCAACCCAGGTGACGACCATGATCAGTGGCCCCGGCGTGGTCTCGCCGAGCGCGAGCCCGTCCATCATCTGCGGGCCGGTCAGCCAGCCAAAGTGCTCGACGGCGCCCTGGTAGACGTAGGGCAGCACCGCGTACGCGCCGCCGATGGTGAGAAAAGCCGCCTTGGTAAAGAACCCGCCCATGTCAGCGAGGCTCGGTACGCCCTGGACCGCGAGCATCGCGACGGCCCAGACCACGACGAAGAGCGCGACCATGAGGGCGAGCTTGGGCCAGGAAAACCTGGCGTGCTCGGGCGGCGGGGTGTGGTCGTCGATCAGCGCGGGACCATAGTTCTTGTTAGATGCGCCATGGCCGCCACCAGCGCGGAACTTGGCAGGCATGACCCTGCCGCCGATGGCGCCAAGGATGGCAGCCATCAGCACAATCCACGGGAAGCCGATACCGAAGAAGAAGATGCCGATGAAGGCCAGCGCGGCGATGCCGACCAGCACTTCGTTCTTGAGCACGCGCGAGCCGATCCGCCAGGCGGCAAACAGCACCACGGCGACCACCGCCGGCTTGATGCCGTAGAAGAGCCCCTGCATCGCCGGTATGTCGCCGAAGGCGAGGTACAGGGCCGCCAGCAGGGAGAGCAGTACGAAGGCCGGCAGGAAGAACAGCACGCCGGCGACAATCGCGCCGCGCACCCCGTGGAGCAACCAACTGATATAGATGGCGAGCTGGATGGCCTCGGGCCCGGGCAGCAGCATGCAGTAGTTCAGCGCATGGAGATAGCGGTGCTCGGAGATCCAGCGCCGTTTCTCCACCAACTCGTGGTGCATCATGGCGATCTGCCCGGCCGGGCCGCCGAAGCTGATGAAGCCCAGCTTGAGCCAGTAGCGTAGGGCCTCCCCCAGGCTTACGGGGGCCGGGGCCGTGGCGAGGACCGGGATCGGTTCCGGGGGGGTGGCGGACATGGTGACTCCGTGTTAGGTATCAGGCGCGCGGGCCCGAGTAGGTGGGAAAAAGGACCTTTGCCAGGGGCGTCGGGGCGCCAAAACAGGAGCTGCCGCCACGAAGGCGGCCAGAATTGCCGGCCGCTTCGAGTGGATCATGGTAAGGGTTTTCGATCGAGGGCTTCCAGCAGCGCTTCACCGTCAACCCGGCGACCGACGGCCGGTTCGTCGCCTTCGTAGTGGCCCCCGGTACCAGCTTGTGGGCTGTCGGACAGATCCGTGCTCTGATCGGACGTTGACAGGAGCGGACGCTGACCGTGGCAATCCGGCTGGAGCTCATTTATCGTAACCCCATCGCCCTCTCATTGTTCTGGAGATCCACCATGCTCTTCGACCCCGTTCGTATCCGCGCGCTGTCACTGAACAACCGCATCGTCATGGCGCCCATGACGCGCAGTCGCGCCGTCGAGGCCAATACCCCGAACGCCTTGATGGCGGAGTACTACGCCCAGCGCGCCTCGGCCGGTTTGATCATCACCGAGGCCACCTCGCCCTCGCCCAATGGACTGGGCTATCCCCGCATCCCGGCCCTTTACAATGAGGAGCATGTCCGCGGCTGGCGGCTGATCACCGACGCCGTCCATGCCAAAGGCGGGAAGATCGTCATCCAGCTCATGCATACGGGGCGCGTGACGCACGTCGCGAATTTGCCCACTGGCGCGGAGGTCCTGGGTCCGGTCGCCGGGACCTGTCCCGGAGAGATGTTTACCGACGCCCTCGGTCTGCAACCGTTCAGCCCCGCGCGAGAGATGACCGAGGGCGATATCGCGCGGACCGTCGCGGAGTTTGCCCAGTCGGCGCATCTCGCGCTGGCCGCCGGCTTCGACGGCGTGGAACTGCACGCGGCGAATGGTTACCTGATCGAGCAGTTCCTCAATCCCAACATCAACCAACGTACCGACGCGTACGGCGGCGGGATTCAGGGACGCAACCGGTTCGCGATCGAGGTGACGCGGGCGGTCGCCGCGGCCATTGGCGCGGACAAGGTGGGTATCCGGCTGTCGCCGTATGGGGTGTTCAACGCGACGGGGGCCTTCCCGGAGGTGGATGCCCAGTACCTTGCGCTGTGCGAGGAATTGTCGGCACTCGGACTGCTCTATCTACATCTGCTCGATCATTCGGCGATGGGTGCGCCCCCGGTGCCTGAAGCCTTGAAGGCGCAATTGCGTCGCCGTTTCGACGGCCCCTTCATCCTCGCCGGCGGTTTCGACCGGGCGAGCGCGGAGGCGGCCATTGCCGAGCACCGCGCCGACCTCGTCGCCTTCGGTCGTCCCTTCCTGGCGAATCCGGATCTGGTGGCAAGGCTGCGTGCGGGTGCCGAGCTGAACGCGCCGGACATGTCGACCTTCTACACGCCGGACGCCAAGGGCTATACCGATTATCCCTTGATGGCATCGTAAAACGGTCGCGCCGTTCCGCGGCGGTTCAGCAGGGTCTGGGGCGACTGTTTCGTGGCCCCCGCCTGAACGGGCGACCTGCGAGGCAGGACTGGCGGCAAAAGGGTTAAGGCCGAGGAAACCCGGGGTAGTTGGGGGCCCGCTCGCGAGGCTAGGCGGGGAAGGCCTCGGTTTCCGGCGATGCTTGCGGTATGTGGGTTTCGGCTAAGTGGGCTGGAGGAACTCGCCAAGCAGCGACTTGAGCCGTTGCAGGTCGATGGGCTTGCTCAGGTGCGCGTTCATGCCCGCCGCGTGGGCCTTTTCGATATCCTCGGGGAAGGCGTTGGCGGTGAGGGCGATGATGGGCACCCGGGCGTCCAGGGCGCGGATGCGGCGCGCGGCCTCATGGCCGTCCATGACCGGCATCTGGATGTCCATGAGGATGAGTTCCGGGAGGCTCGGCTCCGGGGGCATACGCCCCGGAAGCGTAAGCTCCGGCGGTCTCCGCTCCAGGAGGATCGGCTTCCCGGGTTGGTCCCCGGATGGGGAGGCGAGTTGGGACGCCATGCGGGACTGAAATAGCTCAACCGCCCGCAGGCCGTTGTCGGCGACCTCAATCAGCAATCCGGTGTCTTCCAAGAGGCCACAGACAATCTGCTGATTGATGGCGTTATCCTCGACCAGCAGGATGCGCCGACCGGCAAGGGAGGTCGCAATTTGCTTGGCCGGTCCGCTTTCCGGCGCGGTCTCTGAACCAGCCTTTAAGCCAGCCGCTGGACCAGCCGCTAAGCCAGTTGTTGAACCATCCGCCGAATCAGCCTCCAAATTTGTCGCAGGGCCAGCCTCTGAGCTGGCAATGCGGCCTGCCTCTGAATCAGTTGCTAAGCCAGGAGCCGGGCCAGACCCAAAACCAGTTGTAAAACACGTCTCTGGACCAGGCGATGAACCGGACGCAGACGCGACCACGACCTGCTCCGCCTTGGCCCCCGCTGCCAACACCGGCTCTCCCACTGGCTCCACAACCGACCCAGCAACCGGCTCGGCGGCGATCTCGAAGCGAAAGCAACTGCCCTGACCGGGGCTGCTCTCGACCTCGATCTGGCCGCCCATGAGCTCGACCAGTTGCTTGCTGACGGCCAGGCCAAGACCGGTGCCGCCGTATTGGCGGGTGGTACTGCCGTCGGCCTGGGCGAAGGGATCGAACAGCGTGGTTTGCAGCTCGGGGCTGATGCCAATGCCGGTATCGTGGACCTCGAAGCGCAGCCGCCCCGCGTCGCCGGAGCCCGCACCGGGACGCACGCTCAGCCGCACCTGGCCCTGGTGGGTGAACTTGACGGCATTGCCGAGCAGATTGGTGAGGACCTGCTTGAGGCGCAGTGGGTCACCGCGATAACGCTCCGCCAGGTTGGGATCAAATTCCACGGCGAGGGCGAGTCCCTTCTCCCGCGCGCTGAGCTCAAGCAGATGGATCACGTCGTCGATCGTCTGGCGCAGCGGGAAGGGCTCGCGGTGGATGGCCAGCTTGCCGGCCTCGATCTTGGAGAAGTCGAGGATGTCGTTGAGGATGCCGAGCAGGGATTGTGCCGAGCGCTCGATCTTCTCCACGTCGCCGCGGAGTTGGCCGTCGAGCGGGCGGCGTAACACCAACTGCGACAGGCCGATGATGCCGGTCATGGGCGTGCGGATCTCGTGGCTCATGTTCGCCAGGAAGGCGCTCTTGGCGACGGACGCGGCCTGGGCCTGGGCGCTCATCCGCGCCAACGACTGCTCGCGTTGGCGGATGGCCTGGGCCATGGCGCGGAAGCGGGTACGAATGTCCGCCAGTTCCTCGAAGCGGTCGTCCGGATCCGCCCCGGCGTCGGGGTCGGCGTCGGACAAGGCCGGGTCGAGCCGGCCCTTTTCCAGGGCGCGCATCTTCTCCACGAAGGCCACCAGCGGCTGGATCAGGAGCTTCCGCAGGCGCAGATTCTTCAGGATCACCAGGACGAGGATGCTGGCGCCGACCAGGAGGGCGAAGATCAGCAGGGCCTGCTCTTGCGTCTCGATCAGGTCCGTCGGAATGAGGGTCACGACCCGGGCGCCGATGGCGAGCGGCTCGGAAACCAACGGGATCCAACGCTGCCCGCCCGCTGCCAAGGTCCGGCGCGCGGAGGGCTCGCCCGTCCAGTCGGCAAGAGTGAAGGCGGGGATCGGCAACCGCGGATCGCCGGAGAGCATGACAAAGCCATCGGTCGTCACCAACAGCACCGGCGCGCCGGTGAACCGCGAATACTGCGTCAGGAAGTCCTGGACATAGCTCAGGTCGAGGCGCCCCAGCAAGTGCCCGGTGCCCGCGCGCACCGCGTAATAGACGCTGGAGCGGCTGTCCTCGTAGCCGCGCATGATCGCGGAGAGGTCCGCCGCGGCCGCCCCGGCGCGCAGATAGTCGGCGAGCTGGCCCGCGGAAAAGGCGAAACCGGCAAAGACCTGGGAGCCTGGCACCCCCTTGTAGAGGTGCGCCACGCGCAGGTCCGGGTCAAGGCGGTAGATATCGGAGAAGGTATCGATCAGTTGTATTACCCCCGGCGACCGTTCGGCCTCGGGCAGCGCCGCGAAGGTGGCGAGGGCATCCCGCGCGGCGTTCAGGTGGTTCTCCAGGAACAGACCGACCCGCATCGCATCGGCCACCCGCAGCTCCAGGTACTTGCGATTGACCTCGGCGAGGGTGAAACTCACCGCGAGTACCAGCACCACCGCCGTCAAGGCGAGGGCTGACAGCTCCAGCCAGAGGTTGTAGTGCCAGAAGCTGATGCGGCGTCGCGCGCTCATGGAAGCTCCTGGCGCAACTCGGTCAGGGTATGGAAGCTGGCGGTCACGTCGCCGTAGCGGTCGAAGGTGATGGGACCCAGACTCGTCTGATGGACCGGCGTCGCGAGCAGATAGCGCTTGACCGCCTCCGGGGTGTCGTGGCCCCGGGCGAAGGCCTGATCCAGCAGTTCCAGGGCCTGGCGGGTGCCCAGGGTCATGCCTTGGGGGGTATAGCCGAAACGGGCGTCAAAGCGGCGCAGATAGTCATCCACCGCCGGGTCGTCATGCCGCGACCCATAGTGGCCGATCAGGATCACGCGGTCGATGGCGTCGCCGGCCTGTTCCAGCACCGCCGGCGACCGCGCCCAGGGTGTCAGCAGGATCGGCGCCTGGGGATGGTGCCGATGAAAAAGCTGCGCCAGGTTGCCGATGGGCGGCATGAAGGAGCCGGCCAGGATGTAGAGGGCATCGTAGGGCGCCGCCATCAGCGCGCCGAGCTCGGCGGGCTGGAACTCGGCCACCTTCAGCTGGTGCTGGACGATGGTCCAGCGGCCCGAGGCGCTCAGCGCGCCGGAGAAGACCGCAAAGGCCGGATCGGTATAGGCCGGATTGCCGGTGTCCTGCAGCACCAGGAGGCGCTCGCCGGGCAATTGCTCCACCAACCGCGCCAGCTCAAGCTGCTCCTGACGCAGATCCGGAATGATGCGCAGCAGAAAATCGTCCTGGCCGCTCAAGACCTGACTGGCGGAGGCGACATTGATGCCCAGCGCCCGGCCGTCGGCAAAGAGATAAAGGCTCGGCACCGCATGACTCGAGGCATGGGTGGTGACGAAGAAGCGCACGCCCCGGGCAATGGCCGCCTCAAGATCCGGCGCCGCCGTTTCCGGTCGCGCGTCGTTGTACATGTCGTACACCCGGATCCGGCTCTGGGGATGCTCCTCGAGGAACAGGTCGCCGGTATTCTTGTCGCTAGGATCGATGACCGCCCCATAAATCACCGGCAAGTCAATCCCGATGCCAACCTGGATCGGCCGCACGGCTGGCGCGTGCAGCCAACACATCCCGGCGGCGGCGATCAGTCCAGCGACGGCAAGGAGGCCAATCATCCTGTGCAAACGCTTTCCGGGCAAAATCATTCTCCTATCGAGGGAAAACACCTCTTTAAAATCTAGCTCTTTGGGTTCATACGCATCCGCCGGCCCCCTTCCGTTCCGGTCCACTCCATCACCCTGCTGAGAGCGTGATGACCAGACACCGACCAAGAGGTAGGCCAATCAGAATCCACATCGCCAGCAGGTCACGACCGCAGAGGTCAAAGAACTCGGTCTCGGGCTGGATACCCGGGTGCGCGCGCACGAGTTATTAACTGTCGAGTACACCTCTTCGAACGGTGCTGCGATGCGCCAGGTTGTCACCAAACGATACTCAGCCACGGGGCTTCCAACGAGTACAGTTCAGTGGTGAAAGCGCGCACGTCGGGATCGTTGTCGGCGCCGGCATGTCTCAGCTTATCAGGTCTTGAGAATATCCAGCATATTGGCCCTGTCAGGAAACAGCACCGGCGCGCCGGTGAACCGCGAATACTGCTCCAGGAAGTCCTGGACATAGCTCAGGTCGAGGCGCCCCAGCAGGTGCCCGGTGCCCGCCCGCACCGCGTAATAGACGCTGGAGCGGTTGTCCTCATAGCCGCGCATGATCTCGGAGAGGCCCGCATCCGCCCACCTGGCGCGCAGATAGTCGGCGAGCCTGCCCCCGGAAAAGGCAAAAGCCGTCAAGGCGAGGGCTGACAGCTCCAGCCAGAGGTTGTAGTGCCAGAAGCTGATGCGGCGTCGGGCGTTGGTGGGTATTGGTTCAGACCCCTCGTCCCCCAGGTGGGCTATGGCAGCGCAAGCTGCTGATTTTCTTACTCCCTCCCCCCTGGTGGGGGAGGGTTGGGGAGAGGGGGGCTGAACGGCCGCGCTCATGGGAGCTCCCGGCGCAGGTCGGTCAGGGTATGGAAGCCAGCGGTCACATCGCCGTAGCGGTCGAAGGCGATGGGGCCAAGGCTCGTCTGGTGGACCGGCGTCGTGAGCAGGTAGCGCTTGACCGCCTCAGGGGTGTCGTGGCCTCGGGCAAAGGCCTGATCCAGCAGTTCCAGGGCCTGGCGGGTAGCAAGGGTGGCTTGAGGGGTATAACCGAAGCGGGCCTTGAAGCGACGCAGATAGTCGTCCACCGCCGGGTCGTCATGACGCGACCCATAGTGGCCGATCAGGATCACGCGGTCGATGGCGTCGCCGGCCTGTTCCAGCACCGCCGGCGACCGCGCCCAGGGTGTCAGCAGGATCGGCGCCTGGGGATGGTGCCGATGAAAAAGCTGCGCCAGGTTGCCGATGGGCGGCATGAAGGAGCCGGCCAGGATGTAGAGGGCATCGTAGGGCGCCGCCATCAGCGCGCCGAGCTCGGCGGGCTGGAACTCGGCCACCTTCAGCTGGTGCTGGACGATGGTCCAGCGGCCCGAGGCGCTCAGCGCGCCGGAGAAGACCGCAAAGGCCGGATCGGTATAGGCCGGATTGCCGGTGTCCTGCAGCACCAGGAGGCGCTCGCCGGGCAATTGCTCCACCAACCGCGCCAGCTCAAGCTGCTCCTGACGCAGATCCGGAATGATGCGCAGCAGAAAATCGTCCTGGCCGCTCAAGACCTGACTGGCGGAGGCGACATTGATGCCCAGCGCCCGGCCGTCGGCAAAGAGATAAAGGCTCGGCACCGCATGACTCGAGGCATGGGTGGTGACGAAGAAGCGCACGCCCCGGGCAATGGCCGCCTCAAGATCCGGCGCCGCCGTTTCCGGTCGCGCGTCGTTGTACATGTCGTACACCCGGATCCGGCTCTGGGGATGCTCCTCGAGGAACAGGTCGCCGGTATTCTTGTCGCTAGGATCGATGACCGCCCCATAAATCACCGGCAAGTCAATCCCGATGCCAACCTGGATCGTCCGCACGGCTGGCGCGTGCAGCCACCACATCCCGGCGGCGGCGATTAGTCCAGCGACGGCGAGTAGGCCGATAATCTTATGTAAACGCTTTCCGGGCAAAATCATTCTCCTGTCGACCGACAAGACCTTGTGACAAGCTATCTGCTGGGGGACGCCCTCTTCCGCCGGCCTCTTGCGCCGGTCTCCCTCCGTTCCGTACCGTTCCCTCCGTCTTCCATTGAAGCCCCACCGCGTCTCGCGCCGCCGCTAAGGGGTTTGGCTTGGCAGCAGCCCCCATCGGCCTGCCGGCCCCCGGTCCTGGGGTTGCTTAGGGACCGGGGTTGCCCAGGGAATGGGGTCGCTTTGGGGCCGGGCAAAGGGGTGGCGGATGAATCGGTGGGCGCGGCGGGCGTAAGCATGCTCGGGCCTCCCGCTGCACCGAGGGCCTAAGGGCCTATGATATCTTGGCTAATGGGTAGTTAGCAGGCGCGCTACGCCAAACTGACGGAAACCATCGCTCCGCTAATATGCCTCGTTAATCATCCAGGATGGAGAGATAGGCGAAGATGTTCTGCAGGTCGACATCGGAAAAGCTGGCCAGGAGTTCCGGTTCCTCCGGGGCCGAGGGGTCATGGATGCGACCCTTGGCGATGTACTTTGGCACCTGCCGCCACAGGTAGCTGGTGTACTGTCCGGCGAGGAAGGGCACGGCATCCTTGGCGTCGCCCTCGCCCTGGGACCCATGACAGGAGGCGCATTCCCGCCGGTACAGCCCCTTGCCCGCCTCCACGTCGCCCTCGGCGCGGGGGATCTGGACGACCCGTTTGCTGGCCAGAAGGCGTTCGTAGGCATTGAAACCCGGGGCCGTTTCGTCCACCGGCGGCAGTTTGCTGGGGATCTCGATGGAGGCGAGATAGGCCGAGACATCCAGGACATCGGCGTCGGGCAACTGGCGATGGTCAACCGACTCGACCATGGCCAGATTGGTGCGCTTGCGGTCGCGAAACAGGTCGAGCTGGCGGGCGATGAAGGCCGGGGGCAGACCCGCCAGGCGCGGATATTCCCCCTCCTTGCCCCCCTGGCCGAATTCACCGTGACAACCGGCGCATACCTCGTTGATATCCTTGCCGTTACGCAGGTCGACCCCCTCAAAGACCATTTCCATGGCCCCCAGTCGGGGACTGGCCAAAAGGCCGGCCATGAGGCAATTCGCCATCACCCAAGCATGAACCTTCATAACATTCTCACCCCCGTGTTCAGATCCGCCCCGACGTGCCGGCGGCAATCCCCCTTATCGTCCGGGTCTCCTGGATTATCCTTGATCTGTATCAACATTGATCCCTGCTTGGCATCCCCTTGAGCCCTGGTGAGCGCTAAGGCTGCTGGATTCCCGCCGCGGATCCCTTGGCGCCAGCCACCTCCGGGTGGCCGCTGAAGCGCTGATACAGGGAGGCCAGGGTCCCCTCGGCCATGGCCAACATATCGGGCAGGGTGCCCCAGGCCAGACCGGCTTCCCCGGCGCGGGCAGCTCGTTCCAGCGTCAGGGCCAAGGCGCTGAGGGCGGGGGCGCCGAAGGTAGCGGCCGACCCCTTGATGGCATGGACTTCCTGAGCCAGGGTGCTCAGGTCGCTATTCGCCCGCGCCGCTTTGACCTGGCCGAGCCGGCGCTCCAGTTCCGCGGTGAAGCTTGCCACCAGGGTGATCAGCAGTTCGGGCCCCACGTCCTTCTCCAGCCTGCTCAGGCAGGTCTCGTCCAGCAGGGGTTCGCCCGCGCCCGCCGGCGCCATTGTCCCAGCCGTTGCCGTGGCGCAAGTGGCTACCGCCGCTCGATCCATTGGCGCCGTGTCATTCATTGCCATCGCCCCTGCCGCCGCCGGGGCCTCCATCGGGGCAGCAGACCCAGCCTGCCGGGATGATTCAGCCTGGAGGAAAGCCGGGTCTGCCGCTGATGCCGGTGCCCCCGCGGGTAGCCAGCGGGCGATCATCCCCAGTAGGTCCCCCCGCACCAGCGGTTTGCTCAGATAGTCATTCATCCCCGCCTCGAGACAGCGTTGCCGGTCTTCGACGAAAGCGGCGGCAGTGGTGGCGATGATGGGTAGGCGGCCCCGTTCCCCGGGCAGGGCACGGATGGCGCGGGTGGCCTCGAGCCCATCCATCTCCGGCATGGCGACATCCATGAGTACCAATCCATAGGGCCGGTGCCGCACGGCGGCCAGGGCCAGGCGGCCGTTCTCGGCTATCTCAGTCCTATAGCCAGCCTTGGCCAGGATCGCCGTCATGACCAGACGATTCGCCTCGCTGTCGTCGACCACCAGGATGGGTGGCACAGAGGAAACTGGCGCGCCGGGGGGAGGTGCCGCTTGGGGAGCACCCGTCGCACCGGCCCGCAGATCGGGTTCGGCCGGGGTGGCTGAGGGCGCGGGGGGCGCGGGCCTGGACGGCGGAGGCAGGGGTTCCTGGAGGCTAATGCGGCGCGCCCCGTCCGCCACGTCGGCGGGGGGCGGACCTGGGAGGAGCACCATCTGGCCGGCGGGCAATCGCAACCAGAAGCGACTTCCCTCCCCCGGCTGGCTCTCGCAGCCAATCTCGCCCCCCAGGATGCTGGCCAGGGAACGACTGATGGCCAGTCCCAGGCCGGTCCCGCTGAAGCGGCGCCGGTCGGAGCTGTCCAACTGGCTGAACTCCTTGAACAGTTCATCCATTTTTTCCGCCGGGATGCCGATGCCGGTGTCAATGACCTCAAAGCGCAGCCAGGGACCCGCGGGCGCCTCCTCCTCACCGATCAAGGGCAGATCCAGCTCCTCTGCTTCGCCACCGGTCTGGGGTCCGCCCACGGCCAGGCCTTCGTAGCGGATCTCGACGCGCACCCCGCCCCGCTCGGTGAACTTGATGGCATTGGCGACCAGATTGAGCAAGATCTGCCGCAGCAACCCCGGATCGGTGGTGAAACCCGGTCCCAGGCGGGTGTCGACGAGGAGGTCGAGCTCGATCCCCTTGGTCGTGGCCCGGCTGAGGAGCATGCGGGCCACCATGGCGGTGAGCTCGATGGGGTCACAGGGCTCGGGATGCGCCTCGACCCGTCCCGCCTCGATCTTGG
Source organism: uncultured Gammaproteobacteria bacterium (assembly GCA_937862735.1). Lineage (GTDB taxonomy): Bacteria > Pseudomonadota > Gammaproteobacteria > Chromatiales > Chromatiaceae > M0108. The sequence goes on along the minus strand of CALMDH010000332.1, from coordinate 27,858 downwards.
AAAAATCCAGCACGCTGTTGATAATCGACAACAGGTTCCGCCCCGCCTCGCCGGCCATCGCCACATAGCCCGCCTGCTCGCGGGTGAGAGCCGTCTCCTGGAGCAGATCGTTGCTGTTGATGATGGCATTGAGCGGGGTGCGGATCTCATGGCTCATGGTGGCGAGGAAGCGGGACTTGGCCTGGCTCGCGAGCTCCGCTCGCCGCCGTGCCTCCTCCAGGTCCTGTTCGGTGCGCTTGCGCTCGGTGATATCGATGAAATGGGCCACGAAGTGGGTGATCTGACCCTGGGGATCGCGCACGGTGGAGATGCTGAGCCACTCCGGATAGATATCGCCATCCTTGCGCCGATTCTCGATCTCTCCCTGCCAGTGGCCCTCGCTCTGCAAGGTGGCCCAGAGCCGCTGATAGAAGGCCTGGTCCTGACGCCCGGATTTGAGGATGGCGGGGGTCAGGCCCAGCACCTCGGCGGCGGCATAACCGGTGATCCGCGTGAAGGCCTGGTTGACCCGCAGGATGCGGGCCTGGGTATCGGTGATGAAAATGGCCTCCTGGGTCTCGAAGGCCTGGGCAGTGAGCCGCAATTCCGCTGCCAGGGCCTCCCGCTGGGCGATCTGGTGGCGTAATTCCGCCAGCACCCGATCCTGCGCGCCCATGGCCTGGGCCAGGCGCGCCGACATGTCATTGAAGGCGATCAGGGTCTGGGCGAGATCGTCCCTGCCGCTGACCGGAAGCTGGAAGCCGGGCCCCTCCTCCACCACCCGACCGGCCGCCCGCCGCAACTGCCGGAGCTGGCGCGTCAGGTAGGTCCCGAGCAGCAGGGAGAAGAGCGCCACCAGCCCCATCTCCAGCAAGGCAATGGCGATGGCCCGGAGCCGCGCCTCATCGAGCAGGGCACGGAAGGCCGCCACTTCCAGGCCGATCTCCACCCGGCCAAAGGTGACGCCGGCCACCTCGATGAGGGCAAAGGTATCGTAGATGCCATCGCTCGCCTGGGTCGGCGCCGTATCGGGGACGAAATCGCGGCCCAGGGCTGCCTCATCCCCAGCCGCCGCCAGCACCCGCCCCTGGGCATCACGGACCCGGGCATAGAGGATCCCGGGATTGGTCAGAATCTCCTGGACGAAGCTCTCCAGGGTCGCCAGGTCAGCGGCCAGGACCGCGTCCTTGGTCAGGGCGGCAAAGAGGTGAACGCTGGTCTCGGCTCGCTGGAGCAACTGGGCCTGATTGGACTCCTGCAGCCAGCGCAGACCACTGACGATCAACACGGCCAGCAGGACCGCCTCAATGAGGGCGATTCCCAAAATCGTCTTGAGACGGAAGCTCACGGCGGTAGCGTCAAGAAGTGACCTGGAGCGGAAACGACGATAACTCTCGGATCAACCGACCCCGTCATGACATCGGGCCCGCGGCTATCCCCAGGTCCGGGGTGCGGTGGCACCGGACCTTCCCCTCAAGCGTAGCACCTACGCCGCGGCCCGGAGGCTGGTGAGGGGCGGGCGGATGAGGAGCGGATAGGTGGCCAGGGTGCCCGCCAGGCCGATGAAGAGTCCGGAGCCGAGGACGCCGATGAGCCAGAGTCGGGGATTGAAGCCAAACGCCAGGCCGAACAACTGCTCCGCCAGCAACCAGCCGGTGAGCTCGGCGAAGAAGGAGGCCAGGAGGCCGGCCAGGAACCCCGCGGCGGTGAACTCCACCGCCAGGCTGGTGAGCAGGGCCCGCCGGCCGGTGCCCAGGGTGCGCAGGATGCCATGCTCCTGGCGGCGCTCCTCCAGGCTGGCCTGGATGCCGGCGAACATCACCAGCAGGCCAGCGACCAGGGTGAAGAGGAAGACGTACTCCACGGCTATGACGCCGCGGTCGACGACGGTCCGCACCTGGTCGAGGATGGCGTTCACGTCCAGCAGGGTGACGCTGGGGAAGCGCCGCACCAGTTCCGGGATCAGGTCCTCCCGCGCCGGGGGCAGATAAAAACTGGTGATGTAGGTGGCCGGCTCCTGGGCCAAGAGCACGGGTGAGGAGACGACGAAGAAATTGACGTTGAAGCTGTCCCACTGCACCTCCCGCAGGCTGGTGACCCGGGCGCTGACCGGGCGCCCCGAGACCAGGAAGCTGATCTCGTCGCCCAGGGCGATGCCCAGGGTCTCGGCCAGGCCCTGTTCCACCGAAAACTGGGGCGGCGCCGCCTCGCCCTCCGTCCACCAGGCGCCGGCAAGGACGCGGTTGTCCGCGGGCAGCAGGCTGCCCTGGCTGAGATTGAACTCCCGCGCCGCCAGCCGTTGGGCGCGGGGATTGGCGTAGTCGGAGGGCTCCACCGGCTGGCCGTTGATGGCCGTCAGGCGGCCGCGGATCATGGGGTGGAGCGCCGCGACCTTGATCCCCGCCTCCTGGAGAAAGGCCTCCAGGGGCGCGACGTCCGTGGGCTGGATGTTGATCAGGAACTGATTGGGCGCCCCGGGCGGCAGCCGCTCCTGCCAGGAGGCGAGCAGGTCCACCCGCACCACCGCCAGCAGTAGCAAGGCCAGGATGCCGAGTCCCAGCCCGGTGATGTGCAGCACGGCGCCGGCGGGGCGCCGGGTCAGCCCGGCCAGCCCCAGGCGCCAGACCCCGCGCACCCGCCCCGCCAGCCCGCCGGCCAGGCGCACCAGCAGCAGCACGCTGACGACCAGGCTGGCGATGGCCCCGGCGACCCCGAGCAGGAGCCAGCCGGCAAGCCGCGCGTCCTGGGCCTGCCACAGGGTCAGGATAGCCAGGGCCAGAAGAGCGGCGCCCCCGGCAGCCAGGGCTGAGCCGCGGGCGGGACCCAGGTCCCGGCGCAGGACCCGCAACGGCGTCACCTGGGCCAGTTGCAGCAGGGGCGGCAGCCCGAAGCCCAGCAGGGCGACGAGGCCGGTGGCGATCCCGGCCAGGACCGGCGTTAGGGAGGGGGCCGGCAGATCGGCGGGGAACCAGTCGCTGAGGACCGCCAGGAGCCCGGCCTGACCCGCCCAGCCCACCAGGCAACCCACCAGGCTGGCGAACAGGCCGAAGAGGAGCAGGCGCAGGACGAAGACCCGCCACAGCAGGTGATGGGGTGCCCCCAGGCAGCGCAGGATGGCGACGGCGTCGGTCTGGCGGGCGACGAAGCGCCGGCTGGCCAGGGCGATGGCCGCCCCGGCCACCAGCAGGGTGACCAGGGTCGCCAGGTGCAGGAAACGCCCGGCCCGCTCCACCGCGGCGGCGAACTCCGGCCGGGCGTTGGCGCTGTCGATCAGGCGGATGTTGGCGGTCAGGGGCTCGATCTGCCGCTGGAAGCGGGCCAGGGCCCTCGGGTCTCCGGCCACCAGCAGGCGATGCTCGGCGCGGCTGGCCGCCGAGACCAGCCCGGTCGCCGGCAGGTCAGCCAGGTTCATCATCACCCGCGGCGCAAAGGCGAACAGGGCGCCGGCCCGATCCGGCTCCTCCCCCAGGATGGCGCCTAGGGTGGGATGGGAGGCGCCCAGCCCCACCGTGGTGCCCAGTTCGGCCCCGAGCAGGTGCAACAGGCGGGACTCGACCCAAACCTGGCCCGGAGGGGGGCCGCGGGTTGTAAGGCGTTCTGTTAGGGCTTCGGCAAGCGCTGATGATCCAGTCTGAGCCCCACCTGGGAGATCTTCGGCCCTTCCCGAGGGAGCTTCAGCACCCCCCGGGGTTCCAGAATGAACGATCGCCGCAGGAGGGGAGTCCGCCGCCGCTGCACTCCCCGGGCGGGACGGGGCTTCCCTCACCCGCAGTTGCCCCCGCAGGGGATAGGCGCTGTCCACCGCCTTGACCTCGACGAGTTGTGGCCCGCCCTCCCCCATCAGGATGCTACGAAAGGCGATGGTCTGGGCAATGGCCAGGCCCAAGCCCTCCGCCCGCTGGCGATAGTCGGGCGGGAGGGGAGTGGTGCTCTCCAGCACCAGGTCGGCGGCCAACAGGTCCGCGCCCTGGCGATTCATGCTGCTCTCCACCCGGTCGGTGAAGAAGCCGACGGCGGTGATGGCGGCGACGGTGAGGACCAGGGCGGCGCCCAGCAGGTGCAGTTCCCCGCTGCGCCGGTCCTGGCGCAACAGGCGCAGGGCGAGGCGCCACGTCAGGAGGGGCCTGGAGGTCATGACGAATACCCCGGAAAGCTAGCGCCGTGGCACCGCCACGGGGATTGAAACCGAGTCAAAGAGTGTTTCACGGCCTGGCACGGAAGCCCTGACGACCGTCCACAAGGCTTGTTAGGAAATGGAATTGCGGGTACTTGCTGAGGACAAATGGTCATGGCAGGCGCTCCAGAAGACCACCACGCATGCGCAACCGGCGATCACAGCGGTCGGCGAGGCGGGGATCGTGGGTCACCAGGACCAGGGCGGCGGCCGTCTGGCGGCGCAGGTCCAGCAGCAGATCGATAATCTGCTCCCCCGTCGCCTGGTCCAGGTTGCCGGTGGGCTCGTCGGCGAACAGGACCTGGGGCCGCGGGGCGTAGGCGCGGGCGATGGCCACCCGCTGCTGTTCACCTCCGGAAAGCTGGCGGGGGTAATGGCCAGCGCGGGCGGTCAGGCCCACCCGCTCCAGGGCCTCGTCCGCGCGACGGGATGCGTCGTCGGAACCGGTCAGCTCCAGGGGCAGGAGGATGTTCTCCCGGGCGGTGAGATTGGGCAGGAGCTGGAAATTCTGAAAGACGAAGCCGACCCGCCCGGCGCGCAAGGCGGCGCGACCATCCTCGTCCAGGCCGTCGAGGACCTGGCCGCACAGCCGGATCTGCCCGGCGGAGGGGTTGTCGAGCCCGGCCAGCAGCCCCAGCAGGGTGGACTTGCCGGACCCGGAGGCGCCCAGGATCGCCACCGCTTCCCCGGCCTGGACCTCCAGGTCGAGCCCTTGCAGGATGGTCAAATCGCCCGCCGGGCCGGTAACATGCTTGCTCAGTCCAACCGCCTGAGAAACGACATCAGCCATGGGTACCGCCATGATTCCCTTACTCCTGCTGCTAGGTTTGATAGTGCCGATATTGCCGGCGGTAGCCGCCAGCGAACCGGCCCCGGATGCGGCCTCCCAGCCAACTGCGGCCCCGGAGCCCGTTATCCTGATCCTTGGCGACAGTCTAAGCGCCGCCTATGGGCTTGACCATAACGACGGCTGGGTAAAGTTGCTGGAGGAACGGTTGCGCGAAAGGGCATTGCCTTATCGCATCGTCAACGCCAGCATCTCCGGCGAGACCACCGCTGGCGGTCGCGCCCGTCTGCCGCGGCTGCTGGCGGAACATCGCCCCCGCCTGGTCCTGCTGGAGCTGGGGGCCAACGATGGCTTGCGCGGCTTTGGCTTCGGGGTCCTGCGGGACAACCTCACCGCCATGATTCGGCTGGCCCGCGCCGCTGGCAGCCAGATACTGATCGCGGGCCTGCGGCTGCCGCCCAACTACGGTGCGGCTTACACCGACGGCTTTCAAGCCGTGTTCCGGGAGGTCGCCACCGCCGAGCAGGTGCCTCTGATCCCGGATTTTCTCGCCGGGGTCCCCGAAGACCGTCAACTGATGCAGGCCGACGACCTGCATCCCAATGCCGCGGCCCAGCCCCGCATCCTGGAGAACGTCTGGCCGGGCCTGGAACCTTTGCTGACGAGTGGCCCTCTTCCGTGGACAGGGTCCAAATAGAGCACCCGTGAGGGTCCCGGTTATTGCTGGGGATCAGCGGCCCGATCGACCAGAACGGTGACCGGCAAGCCCCGACAGACCTGGGCGATCGGCAGATCCTCCCCCGCCCGCCAGCGCCCCAGGGCGACCCGCTTGTCCGCGCCGGTAGCCAGCACCAGTAGCCGACGGGTGGCACGCAAGGCGCGCCACCCCAGACTCACCCGCTCCGATGGCGGCTTGGGCGCGTCCCAGACCGGAACGACCCAGGCCTCCGGGTCCAATCGCGGGCCAGGAAACAGGCTGGCGGTATGCCCGTCCTCCCCCACCCCGAGGAGTATCAGATCGAATGGCACCGCCGCCGCGATCCCCGGCGCATAGCCGGCGGCCCCCGCCGCCGGTCCCCGTTCCGCCGGAATGAAGTTAACCCGGGCTAGGTCCGGGGGTATTCGGGACAGCCAGGCCCGTTCAATCAGGCGGCTGTTGCGCTCGGCGTGGTCCTCGGGCAGGCAGCGTTCATCCCCGAGATACAACTCCCAGCGCGCCCACTCCGCCTCACCCTCGGCCAGCAGGCGATAAGCCAGCTCCGGTGTCCGCCCCCCCGCCAGCACCACTCGAAAGCGGCCCCGGGCAGCGATGGCAGCTTGAGCTGCGGTCAAAAGGCATTCCACGGCTGCCGCCGCCACCCCCGCAGGGGTGTCCAGGATTCGCCACGCCTGGTTTGCTGACTCACCGCCGATCGGCCCAGTGGGATGACCAGTGGCTTCAGCCATCCGGTCAACCAGGGTCAAACTTGCCTCCACTGATGGAGCCGATCACACAACAGTTTCCATCTCCATAGCATTCGGCCCTCTACATCGGTCAGCCACCACAGAAAGACATGGGGATCGAGCAGGAATTTCATGACGCGACCCCCTGCAAGGCTACCCCCTGCCGCCCGCTTGCCAACGCGCGCCGCCCTACCGCTTCTCCTTGCGATGATCCACCACCCGCACCGCCTTGCCCTGGGAGCGCGGAATCTCCCCGACCTTCTTCACCACCACCTGGCAACTGACGCCGATGAAGTCCTTGATGTCCCGCACTGCCTTGGCCGCCACCTTGCGCATCGCCTCCTCGCCCTGCTCTGCCAGCGGCGGGCTGGCCTCGACGTTCACCACCAGGGTGTCCAGGCTGCCCTGACGGAAGACCTCGATCTGGTAGAAGGGCGAGAGGATCTCGGTCTTCATCAGCACCGATTCCACCTGGGAGGGGTAGACGTTGACCCCACGGATGATCAGCATGTCGTCGGTGCGCCCGGTGATGCGGCTCATACGCACGTGGGTGCGCCCGCACTTGCAGGGGGCGGGGTTGAGGGATGCGACATCGCGGGTGCGGTAGCGGATCAGCGGGAAGGCCTCCTTGGTCAGGGAGGTGAAGACGATCTCCCCCTGCTCGCCATAGGGCAGCGGCAGGCCGGTGTCGACGTCGACGCACTCCACCAGGAAATGGTCCTCCCAGACGTGCAGCCCGTCCTTGGCCTGGAGGCACTCCACCGCCACCCCGGGACCCATCACCTCCGACAGGCCATAGATGTCGATGGCGTCGATCCCCAGGCGCGACTCCAGCTCGTAGCGCATCTCCTCGCTCCAGGGCTCGGCGCCGTGGATGCCGACCTTGAGCGGCAGCTTGCGCAGGTCCACCCCCAGGGCCTCGGCCTCCTCGGCCAGGTTGAGGGCGTAGGAGGGGGTGCAGCTCAGGCCCGTAACCTCGAAGTCCTTGATCAGCATGATCTGCTTTTGCGTCTGGCCGCCGGACATGGGCGTGACCATCACCCCCAGTTCCTCGGCGCCGTAGTGCAGCCCCAGGCCGCCGGTGAACAGGCCATAGCCATAGGCATTGTGCAGCCGGTCGCCGGGGCGCAGGCCGGCGGCCATCAGCGAGCGCGCCACCAGTTGCGCCCAGGTGCGGATATCCCGGGCGGTGTAGCCCACCACCGTCGGCTTGCCGGTGGTCCCGGAGGAGGCATGGACGCGCACCACCTGGTCGAGGGGCATGGCGAACAGGCCAAAGGGATAGCCGTCGCGCAGGTGCTCCTTCTTGGTATAGGGCAGCAGCCGGGTATCGCTCAGGCGCTGGATATGGCGCGGCTGCACGCCCAGTTCGTCCATGGCGTCGCGGTAAAAGCCAACGGTGTGGTAGCAGCGCTCAACGGTGGCTTGCAGACGCTTGAGCTGGAGTTGCTCCAGGTCCTCGCGCGGCAGGGTCTCGACTTTGGTGTGCAGGATCATGGTCAGTTCCCAAGGGGCTGAGGGCGGCGAAACTGGGCCGCCCGGGGGTTACCGTAAACGTCATGGCCCAGGCCGTGCCGGAGCCAGGGGGTGGCGCCCTTCCGCAAGGCCATGAGCGTGACCGTCAGGGCAAAGACGTTCATTTTCAGGGGTGTGGCGCGCCGCCTCATGAGAGTTAGCGTGACCGTCACGGCAAAGTCTCTCATTATCAGAGGGTGACGTGCTCCCGCCTGACCGTCAGGCGGGCAGCCAGGCGGCGAGGGGCTCGCCACGGCGAAAGACGGTGCCGGTGAAGAGGCCGACCAGCTTGCCGCGCTGGGTGCGCACTTCGATGCTGTACAGCCCGGTGCGCGCCCCACGGCTCTGCTCGGTGGCGGTGGCGATCAGGGTATCACCCACCCGGCTGGCGGCGGGATAGCTCATCTGCGTGCTCAGGGCCACCGCCACCTCGCCGTGGCTGTTGGAGGCGACGGCGAAGGCGAAGTCGGCCAGGGCGTAGGTGGCGCCGCCATGGGTGAGGCCCACGGCATTGAGCAGGTCGTCGCGCACCACCAGTCGCACCTCGCAGGCCCCGGGGCTGACCGCGGTCAGTTCCATGCCCAGCAATCGCGCGAGGCGGTCCTCCCGCGCCATCCAGGCACCGATCCGTTCAGCCTCCGCCTGTGAATCCGCGGGCTTGGTCACTGCCGGCGTTGGGGCCGGGGTGGAGAAGGAGACGACAGCCGTAGCTGGCGTCACGATGGCCGCCGCGGATAGGGTCGGGGCGGTCGCCCTTTCGATATGCTGGGAAGACACCGGCGCGGTGCTGGGCTCCCCCAAGGCGGGGTCAGACGCCCCAACGACAGTGACGGGGCTGGAGGCGCGGTCGCTGGCGGTAACCGTGGTGGCGCCGGGCGGCATCAGCGCGGCTGGCGCGGGCTGGACCTCCGCAACCGTTGCCGCCGGCCGCGCGGCGGCCGCTACCGGGGCGCGGGCCATCTCCTCGGTGAAGATATCGATCCCCAGCGCCCGCAGGTGGCGATCCACCGCCTGGGGGTCGGCGGCGCGGTAGCGGGCGATGACCACGCGCATGCCAGTGGCGTCGGGGGCCACCGGAGAGACCACGGTGGCGATGTAGCCGCCCTGGGCGTTGATGGCGCCGAGGAAGCGGCTTAGCTCGCCGGTGCGGTCCGGCAGATGCACGGCGATGCGTGTGGTGTCGTCCAGGCCACAGCCGGTGATGGCGAGAAAGAAGTCGAGGATGTCGTCGTCTGTGACGATGCCCAGCAGCCGGCGCTGATCGTCGATTACCGGCAGGCAGCCGATGCCCTTGGTGCGCATCAACTGGCCGGCGACCTCCACCAGGGCGCGGGGGCCGCAGGTGATGACCTCGCGGCGCATGACCTGACCGACAGTGACCTTGGCCATCAGGTAGTTGACCTCGCCCACCGACAGGGTGGTAATGGCCGAGGGTGCCGCCCGCTCCACCTCACGGTGGGAGAGCAGGCCCACCAGGCCCCCGGCGGCGTCGACCACCGGCAGAAAGCGCCGCCCCTTCTCGCGCATCAGATGGGCGACCTGGCTGAGTTTGAGGTCGGCGGTGACGGTGTCCACCGGCCGGCTCATGATCGTTTCGACGTACATGGCGGGTCCTTGGGGCGTTCTCGGGGGTCTCGGGGGTGAAGGGTCGCTAATGCAAGGGGTCTCGGGGTGTGGATCCTAGGGGTGGATCTTGGGGGCGAAGGTATCGGGCACGGGCTTCAGGGGTGGCGAAGGTCTAAAGGCGCGGGTCTCGGGGGCGAGGGTCCTGAGGGCGAACGTCTCTGGCGCGAAGGGTCTCGGGAGACAACGTGATGCAGCAGGCAACGTGACCCATCGTGCGGGGGCGCTCAATAGCCCAAATAGGCCCGCTGGATACCGGCGTCGGCCAGCAGGGTGGCGGCGGGGGCGGCCAGGACCACCCGGCCGGTCTCCAGCACGTAGCCACGATGGGCGAGGCCCAGGGCGGCGCGGGCGTTCTGTTCCACCAGCAGGATGGTCACCCCCTGGCGGTTGAGTTCGCCGATGACGCGGAAGATCTCGGCGACCAACAGCGGGGCCAGGCCCATGGACGGCTCGTCGAGCAGCAGCAGCCGTGGCCGGGCGAGCAGGGCGCGGCCCAGGGCGAGCATCTGTTGCTGGCCGCCGGACAGGGTGCCGGCGAGCTGATGGCGGCGCTCAGCCAGGATGGGGAACAGCTCGTAAATGCGCCGCTCCTGCGCCGCCAGCCACGCCGGGTCGTGGCGCTGGGCGTAGCCCCCCAGGCGCAGGTTGTCGGCGACGCTCAGCGGGGCGAACACCTGGCGCCCCTCGGGTACCTGGCACAGGCCGGCGGCGACGATGCGGTGCGGCGGCAGGCGCCCCAAGTCCTGGCCAGCGAAGCGGATGCTCCCACCGCTGGGGCGTAGCAGGCCGGACAGCAGATGCAGCAGGGTGGTCTTGCCGGCACCATTGGCGCCGACCAGGGCCACCAGCTCCCCCGCCGCCACCTCCAGGTCGAGCCCATGCAGGACCTCCACCGGACCATAACGGCCGCGCAAGCCGCGCACCTCCAGCAGGGGCTCAGCCATGTCGGGGTCTCCACGACACCGCGGACGGGCCGCTGGGCACGGCGCTGATACCGGGCCGCGCCGGTTGCTGGCCATGGCCCCGGAGCCATTCCGCCCCTAACCGATCCACGGCGCGCAACACCCCACCCCGCCAAGGGATCTTACTCCACGGCATAGTGCACCTCCCCGCCCAGGTAGGCGGCGATCACCGCCGGGTTGGCACGGACCTCCGCCGGGGCGCCCTCCGCCAGGCGGCTGCCGTAGTCCAGGACCAGGATGCGCTCGGCCACCGCCATCACCAGGCCCATGTGGTGCTCGACCAGCAGCACCGTGATGCCCTGGTCGCGGATGCGCCCGATCAGCCCTTGCAGGGCCAGGGTCTCGGTGTCGTTGAGCCCCGCCGCCGGCTCGTCGAGCAGCAGCAGCCGTGGCTGGGCGGCCAGGGCGCGGGCGATCTCCAGGCGCTTGAGGGCGCCATAGGGCAAGGCGCTGGCCGGGCGGTCGGCCAGGTCGTCCAGGCCGCAGAATACCAGGGCCTCCATCGCCCAACGGCGGATCGCGGCCTCTTCCCGGCGCAGGCCCGGGGTGCGCAGCAGGGCCGCGGCCAGGCCGGCGCGACCGCGGCCATGGGCGCCGACCATGACGTTCTCCAGGGCGCTCATGTTGAAGAAGATCTGGAGATTCTGGAAGGTCCTCGCCAGCCCCAGCCGGGCGATCTGGTAAGGGGCGCGGCCGGCGAGGTCCTCACCCGCGAAGCGCACCTGGCCCTCGTCCGGGCGGTAGAGCCCGGAGAGCAGGTTGAAGAGGGTGGTCTTGCCGGCACCATTCGGGCCGATGACGGCGTAGACCAGGCCCGCTGGTACGCCAAAGTCCAGGTCGGCGATGGCGGTGACGCCACCAAAGGACTTGGTCAGCCCCCGGGCCTCAAGCAACATCCTGGCTCACCGACGGGGACGAAGAGGCCAGGTCATGGCGGACCGACCCAGTGGCACGGTCACGGGGGCCCGTTCCAGTGGCCCGGTCACGCGGGGCTGGCTCAGCGGCCCTATCACGGGAGGGCGACCCGCTGCCCGGTGCCGGTGGCCCGGGCGAGGCGAGCGGCGCCGGTGGCCCGGGCGGCAGCGCCCCGTCACGGTCCGGGCGGCGAGCCCACAGGTCCCGCAGGCCCCCGGCCAGGCCCTGGGGGAGGAAGATCATGATCAGCATCAGGATGGCGCCGAAGATCAGCACCTCGTAGTCCTCGAACACCACCAGCAACTCCGGCAGCAGGGTGAGGATCACCGCCCCGAGGATCGCCCCCCAGGTGGAAGCGATGCCCCCCAGGACCACCATGGTCACCAGTTCGATGGAGACGAAGAAGTTGAACGAGTCGGGGCTGACGAAGGCCTGCTGATGGGCGAACAGGCTCCCCGCCAGCCCGGCGCTGAGGGCGGCGAGGACAAAGACCGCCGTCTTTGCCGCCGCCGTGTCGATGCCCATCAGCCCGGCGGCGATCTCGGCGCCATGCAGGGCGCGCAGCGCCCGCCCGGGACGCGAGTCCATCAGGTTCAGCGCCAGCAGCACCACCAGCAGCAGCACGCCGGCCATGACCCCGTACCAGCGTTCGTCGCTGTCAACGGTCCAGCCGAACAGGCCCAGGGGGGGGATCTCGCCGATGCCGTCGGGCCCGCCGGTGAGCTCCCCGGTCTGCACCAGCAGGATGTGAATGATGATGCCAAAGCCCAGGGTCGCCATGGCCAGGTAGTGACCCTTGAGGCGCAGCACCGGCCGGGCGATGCCATAGGCCACCAGGCCGGTGAGGACCAGCCCCGCCCCCAGGGCGGGCCAGGGGTTCCAGCCATAGCGGGTGGTGAGGATGGCGGAGCTATAGGCCCCCAGCCCGAAAAAGGCCGCATGCCCCAGGGAGATCTGCCCGGCATAGCCCATCAACAGGTTCAGCCCCACCGCCAGGATGGCGTGCAGGGCCGCGGCGGCACCAACCACGGTGACGTAGTAGTTGCCGGGAAAGAGCAGCGGCAGGGCGATCAGCACCCCCGCGAGCAACCACCAGCCCCGCAAACGCTTCATGATCGCGCTACACCCGCTCCGCCGTGGCGCGCCCGAACAGGCCGCTGGGACGAAAGAAGAGGACCAGGAGCAGGATGACGAAGGCGATCGCGTCCTTATAACCCGAGGAGATCAGCCCCGCCGCCAGGGACTCCACCAGACCCAGCAGTAGGCCCCCGGCCACGGCCCCCATGGGATTGCCCATACCACCCAGGATCGCGGCGGCGAAGCCCTTGAGGCCGAGCATGATCCCGGCGTCATAGGAGGTGTAGGTGATGGGGGCCACCAGCACCCCGGCCATGGCCCCGAGCAGGGCCGAGAGTCCATAAGCCACCAGCAGCATGCGCCCGACGTTGATCCCCACGAGCTGGGCCGCGGTCTTGTTGCAGGAACAGGCGAGGATCGCCTTGCCCACCAGGGTGCGGTTGAAGAAGAGATGCACGGCCAGGACCAGCAGGGCCGTGCCGCCCATCACCCAGAGGTTCTGGGGCAGGAGGGTGACCTCGCCCAGGCGCAGTGGGGTCTCCCCGGAAAAGTGCGGCAAGGCATGAATGTCCTTGCCCCAGAGCAGCAGGGCCAGACCCCGCAGGAAGATGGAGGCGCCGATGGTGATGATGATGGTCCCCACCACCGTGATCCCCTTGGCGGGGGCGATGGCGAAGCGCTGCAACATCAGACCCACGACCAGCGTCACCCCCACCGCCAGCAGGATGGCCAGAGGCAAGGGCAGGCCCTCCCCCGCCGACAAGGCGATGGCGCTCATGGCCCCGAGCATCACGAACTCGCCCTGGGCCAGGTTCACCACGTCCGAGGCGTTGTAGATGATGGCGAAGCCCAGGGCCACCAGGGCGTAGGTGGAGCCCAGGGTGACGCCGGTCAGCAGAAACTGGAGGATCTGGTCCCACATCTTGAGGGTGGTTGACTTACCTGGCTAGGGGGCCTGAGAGGGACCTGGGCCGATACCCTGGCGGCCCAGGCCCCTTGGACCACTGCTCAGCCGCAGTTCTTGTCGCCGTTGGCCTTGGCCAGGCTGTCGCCTGCCGCCCCCTCGTCGACGATGACCCAGTCACCGCCGCAGATCTGCAACATTTTGAAGGCGTCCAGGCCCAGGCCCATGTGGTCCGTCGCGCTCATGTTAAAGATGCCGGCGGTACCGGGCAGTCCCTGAGTCTGCTCGATCGCGTCCCGGACCTTGGCCTTGTCGGTGGTGCCGGCGCGCTTGATGGCGTCGACGGCGATGACGAAGGCGTCGTAGGCATGGCCACCGAAGGTCGAGACATCCCCATGGGCGGCCTCGTACTTCTGCTTGTAGGCCAGGAGGGCCGCCTTCTGGGGATCGTCGTCCGTCAGCTTTTCCGGCACCAGCAGGGCGGCGGCGGGCAGGCGGACCCCATTCGCCGCCTCGCCGGCCAGCTCGATATATTTCTTCGACGCGACGCCATGGGACTGATAGAGCGGCAGATCGATGCCCAATTGGCGGACGTTCTTGGTGACGATGGCCGGGCCGGTACCGAAGCCGAAGTTGAGGATGGCCTGGGCGCCGCTGTTGCGGATCTTGGTGAGCTGGGCGGTCATGTCCGTGTCCTTGTTGCCGTAGGACTCATCCGCGACGATCTCGATGCCATACTCCGGGGCCAGCTTCAGGCATTCCTCCCGTCCCGACTTGTCGAAACCACCGTCCCCGGTGATCAGGGCCACCTTGGTGATCCCCTGGCGCTTCATGTCCTCGTAGATCTTGGCCGCGGCCATGCGATCGGTGTGGGGGGTCTTGAAGGTCCACTTTTGCACCGGCTCGATGATTTTCACCGCCCCGGCCATGGAGATGAAGGGGATCTGCTCCTCCTCCGCCAGGGGCATGACCGCCAGGGATTCACCCGACGAGGAGCCGCCCAGGATGATGTCCACCTTGTCCTTCTTGACCAAGCGCTTGAAGAAGTTCACCGCCTCCTTGGCGTTGCCGCCGGTATCGTAGTGGATGAGTTCCACCGGCTTGCCGAGCAGGCCGCCTTGCTGGTTGATTTCATCGACATAGAGCTGCAAGGTCTTGAGTTCCGGATCGCCGAGGAAGGAGGCGGGGCCGGTGACGGCAAGGAAGGAGCCGATCTTGATGGTCTCCGCCGCCTGGGCGGGGGCACCCATGACCAGCAGGCCGGCGCAGGCGACGGCCGGGAGCATGTGTCTGAGTTTCATGTGCTGTGACCCTTGGTGAGAGGCGAATTAGAAGCTGTACTCGAGATTCAGGCGCAGGAAGCTGTCGCCCCGCGCCGTGTCCGCGTAGTAGTCACCCGGATCGAACCACTCACCCCAGAGATGACCCTTGAGCTGAGGATTGAACTCGAAGGTAAAGAGGGCGAAGAAGAGATCGCCGCGATCGGTGCCATCCCCGCCGCCCAGGCCGTCATCCTGCTCGGCGCCCACCCAGGAGTAGCGCAGGATCAGGCGGGTTTTCTGGAGGGGCGAGGCCTCCAGGGTAACGAAGGGGGTCGAGAAGTTGCTCCAGCCAAAGATCGAGTACTGGCTGCCAACGAGGGTATAGCCGAGCAGTTCGCCCCAGTTGTCCTGGGGCTGGCGGCCATAAACCGGATGCCAGCCCTCGTTGCGGGTGGAATCCGGCTCGTTGCCCGAGAGGTACCAGTAGCCGACCTTCAGCAGGGGCTTGAAATCGGGCAGGAAACCGGGGGGGGCGAAGGACAGGCTGGTATCCACCATCGTGCCGTTGACGTCATCCTCGCCGTGAGTGCCCGCCTGGGTGGCGACCTCCAGATTGCCCGTCAACCCATAACCGAATTTGGGCATGACGCGGAAGCCAAAGGTGCTGAAGTCGGCATCGGCGAGGACAAACTTGCCGGCGGCCTTATAGCTGGTGGCCGTGTCGTACTCTTGCTTGTAGATCCAGTAGTACTCGAAGGGGACCTGCTCGAAGCGGTTGTATTTGCCATACAGGCCCGCGGCCCACTGATCAGACTCGATCAGGTTGGTGTCCTGATTGTTGATCACCGGCTGGGGTTGCTGGGCGGTGTAAAGGCCCAACAGGTCGAGGCTGTGGCCCTCGAAGTTGAAGGTCACCTTGGCGCCGTCGGCGAAGAAGGTCCGGGACCCATCGAGCGGCGTGCCATCGGACAAAATCTTCCCGGTGCCGTAGACAAAATCCTGCCGGCCCAGACGGGTGTCGATCAGGCCATCGAATAACTTGCGCGCATCCAGGTAAAACTGGTCCGGCGTGACCTCGCCGAGGAATTCCCAGGTACCCGGATCCTGGCGTCCATCGCTGGTGTCGAAGAAGCGGAACTCGTTGGCCAGGCGGGCGAAGAAGTCGATGTTTTCGTTGAAGCCGTACTTGGCCCAGAGGCGCGTGCGGTCGCGATTATATAGCTGGTAGAACTCGGCGTTCAGGGGGCGGTCGGTCGGGATGTGATTCAACGCCTCGATCCGGAAGCGAAAGTCGCCACCCCAGGAAAACCCCTCTGCACCCAGCGCCGGTGTCGCGGCCAGGGCAAGCAACGCCCCCGCCAGTTTCATACTATTCCCCATGTCTCTTGAGACCTCGTCTCTCTCGTTGTTATTGGCGAAACGCCGGCGGCATGCCGGCGTCGGATCAGGGATCAAGCCCGCGAGAGGTTCAGGCTTATTCCACTGTCGTTATCACCCGTCCAGAGGCCATTTGCGCCTGGTTCGGGCGTCGGAAAGAAACAAAAGGGCGCTCGGCCGGCACCGGGTCGGTGACCCGTGCCCAGGACCCGTCAATCAGCGTTCCGGTCAGGGTCAGCCGCCCTCACCTCCCTCAAGACCGCCGCCGCATCCCGGATCATGGCCTCGGTGGTCTCCCAGCCGACGCAGGCATCGGTGACCGAACAGCCATAAATGAGTTGCGACAAATCCGCCGGGATGGGCTGGTTCCCTTCCACCAGGTGGCTTTCGATCATGAGACCGACGACGGAACGGTTACCTTCGCGGATCTGGTGCATCACATCCCGCATCACCAGGGGCTGGTAATCGGGCTGCTTCCAGGAATTGGCATGTGAACAATCAATGACGATGTTACCTGGCAGCCCGGCCTTGGCCAAGGCCTTTTCCGCCAGCGAGATGGACACGGTGTCGTAATTGGGCCGCCCACCGCCCCCGCGCAGCACCAGATGACCATAGGGATTGCCCCGGGTGCGGGTGATCGCCGATTGACCCTGACTATTGATGCCAAGGAAGCTGTGGGGATGGGCGGCGGAGATGATGGCGTTGATCGCCACCTCCAGATCACCGTCGGTGGCATTCTTGAAGCCGACCGGGGTGGAGAGACCGGAGGCCATCTCGCGGTGGGTCTGGGACTCCGAGGTCCGGGCGCCGATGGCGGTCCAGGCCACCAGATCGCCGTAATACTGGGGAGCGATGGGGTCCAGGGCCTCGGTGGCCGTCGGCAGGCCCAATTCACAGACATCCAGCAGGAAGCGCCGGGCCTTCTCCATGCCGATATCGATGCGGAAGGAGTCGTCCATGAAGGGATCGTTGATGAAGCCCTTCCAGCCGGTGGAGGTGCGGGGCTTTTCAAAGTAGACCCGCATCACCAGCAGCAGCACGTCCGCCACCTCATCGCTCAGGGCCTTGAGGCGACGGGCGTAATCCAGCCCGGCGACGGGATCGTGAATGGAACAGGGACCCACGACGACGAACAGTCGTGGGTCCTGGCGGTCCAGGATATGCGTCAGGGCGCGGCGCCCGGCCACCACCACCTCAGCGGCGCCGTCCGTCAGCGGCACCCGCGCCTTGATCTCGTCCGGCGACGGCATGTGATCGAAGGCGGTGACGTTGAGGTTTTCTGTCTGTACGGCTGACATGCGCGGCTCCGTTGAGGGGGGTCCCAGGCTCAAGCTTTGCCCGTATAATGCCATATTTTTCCCACCGAACACTCGGAGAGCCCCAGCCTTGAGCGCTGTGAATCCTCTACCCCAACCCGAACGCCGCTTCATGTCTGGCAACGAGGCCGTGGCCCGCGGCGCCTGGGAGGCCGGCTGCCGGGTGGCGGCGGCCTACCCCGGCACGCCCTCGACGGAGATCCTCGAGTACGCCGCCACCTACGCCGACCTCTACGCCGAGTGGTCGGTGAACGAGAAGGTCGCCCTGGAGGTGGCCATCGGCGCCTCCCTGGCCGGCAGCCGGTCGATGTGCGCCATGAAGCACGTGGGGCTGAACGTGGCCTCCGATGCCCTCATGACCCAGACTCTGATCGGCGTCGGCGGCGGCCTGGTGGTGGTGGTCGCGGATGACGTGGGCCTGTCCTCGTCCCAAAACGAGCAGGATTCCCGGCACTGGGGCCGCTTCGCCCACCTCCCGGTCCTGGAGCCCGCCGATGCCCAAGAAGCCTACGAGATGACCCGGGAGGCCTTCGCCCTCTCGGAGCAGTTCGACACCCCGGTCATCCTGCGCCTCACCACCCGGATCTGCCACGTCAAGGGCGTGGTGGTGCCGGGCGAGCGCGAGGAGCGCCCCGTCCTGGGCTTCCGCAAGGACCCGGCGCGCATGGTCATGACCCCCCTGAACGCCGGCCGCCGCATCCCGCTGATGCTCCAGCGGGAAGAAAAGCTGCGGGAGTTCGCCGAGGTTACCGACCTCAACCGCATCGAGGACGGCAAGGACGCCCGCGTGGGTTTCGTCACCTCGGGTCCGACCTACCTGCACGTCCTGGAATCCTTCCCGGACGCCCCCCTGGTCAAACTGGGCTTCAGCTACCCGCCCCCCCTGGGCCTGATCCGCTCCCTGGCGGCAAGGGTCGAGCACCTGGTGGTGGTCGAGGAGGTGGAGCCGCTCCTGGAGCAGGAGATCCGCGCCGCCGGCATCCCGGTGCATGGCAAGGACCTGCTGCCGCGCATGGGCGAACTGGCCCCCCACGTCCTGCGCCCGGCCATCCGCGCCTTCCTGGGCGAGGCGGTCGAGCCCGAGCGTGCCCCCCGGCGCACCCTGGAGTTCACGGTGCCGGTCAAGGTCTTCCCACGGCCGCCGACCATGTGCGTGGCCTGCCCGCACCTGGGCATCTATTACTGCCTGTCCAAGATCAAGAACACCCAGATCGCCGGCGACATTGGCTGCTACACCCTGGGCGCCGGTCATCCCTGGAACGCCCTCGACACCTGCATCGCCATGGGCGCCTCCATGGGCGTGGCCCTGGGCCTGGACAAGGGCCGCGGCCCGGCGGACAAGGACAAGCGCGTCATCGCCGTCATCGGCGACTCGACCTTCCTGCACATGGGCATGCAGGGCCTGCTGAACATCGTCTATAACCGCGGCAACGTCACCATCCTGCTGCTCAACAACAGCACGGTGGGCATGACCGGCGGTCAGGAGCACCCGGGCAGCGGCCGTGACATCCATGGCATGGAGGCCCCCCAGGTCGACTTCCGCAAGCTGGTGGAGAGCCTGGGGGTCAAGCCCGAGCGCATCCACGAGGTCAACCCTTACGAACTGCCGACCCTGTTCAAGGCCCTGCGCGAGGAGGTCAAGGTCGAGGACACTTCGGTCATCATCACCAACCAGCCCTGCGTCCTCACCGACCGTTACAGCCACCAGCCACCTTACGCGGTGGACGCGGAACTCTGCACCGGCTGCTCCAACTGCCTGGCGGTGGGCTGTCCGGCCATCGCCGTCACCCGGCGCGAGACCGTCATCAAGCCCAATGGCAGCGAGAAGGAACTGACCTTCGTCGCCATCGACAGCGCCGCCTGCACCGGCTGTGACCTCTGCCCCGGTACCTGCGGGCCCGAGGCCATCCGGCCGCTGGCGGAATTCAGTCGCGCGGGGGCCCGGGTATGAGCGGGTGTATCGGGCGGAGAGCCGCGGATGTGATGTCTCAGTGGATCGTGTCGAGGGAGGCGGACGATATGAGTCAGCGAAGTGGGCTTACGGCTGCGGACGGTATGACCATGCGGATCGGGCGGAGAGTGGCAGACGGGATGCGCCGGTCGGCGCTGGTTCGCGGGTCCGCCGTTCATCTGACAGCCAGTGCCCCGGTGGCCCACGTGAATGGAGCAGGATCATGAAGGGCGAAGATCAGGTAACCAACATCCTCGTCGCCGGCATCGGCGGCCAGGGCGTCATGACGGCGGCGGAGGTCCTCTCCCAGACCGCCCTCTCCCAGGGCTTTGATGTCAAGAAGACCGAGGTGGCGGGGATGGCCCAGCGCGGTGGGGTCGTCACCTCCCATGTGCGCTTCGGGCGGCGCGTCCTGTCGCCCGCCATACCCGATGGCGAGGCGGACATCCTGGTGGGCTTCGAGCCCGCGGAGGCCCTGCGCTGGTGCGGCCAGTTGCGCCCCGGCGGCGTGGCCATGGTCAACCGGGTGCGGCAGGAACCGCCCGTGGTCACCCTGGGGCTGTTCACCTACCCCGATGATCCGGTGGCGGAGATGCGCGCCCGGGGCATCGAGGTCCACGCCTTTGACGCCGGCGCCATCGCCCGGGAGCTGGGCAATCTCAAGCTGGTCAACACCGTCATGCTCGGGGCCATCGCCGATTATCTGCCCTTCCCCGCCGAGATCCTCAAGGAGGAGATCGTCCACCGCTTCCGCGCCCGCAAGCCGGACCTGGTGGCGGTCAACGAAACGGCCTTCGAGGCCGGGCGGGCGGCCCAGGCGGCCTCCTGACCGACCGCGGAGCATCCGCGATGTCCGGCCAGGATGACGGTCACGCCGGCATCCCCGGCTGTGGCATTGCGGATGGCCATAGTACGCTGCCCCCCGACTCCCTCCCATCGCCCGCAAGAGTCGTTGATGTAAGCTGGCCAGTCTAACCCCTTTTCAACCGCCCGCAATAGCCGATGATCCACGGCCATGAGTGACTGGTCCCCCGCTTCCTGGCAAGCCCGGCCCGCCCTTCAGCAGGCCAACTACCCGGACCCTGCAGCCCTTGAGGCCGCCCTGGCGGAGCTGCGGTCCCTGCCGCCCCTGGTCACCTCCTGGGAAGTCCACTCCCTGCGCAAGCAGTTGGCCAGGGCCCAGGAGGGTGACGGCTTCCTGCTGCAAGGGGGCGACTGCGCCGAGGGCTTCATCGATTGTAATCCGGAGGTCATCACCAACAAGCTGAAGATCCTGTTGCAGATGAGCCTGGTACTGGTGCTGGGGCTCAAGCAGCGGGTGATCCGCGTCGGCCGCATCGCCGGCCAGTACACCAAGCCGCGCTCGGCGGACCTGGAGACTCGCGACGGCATCATTCTGCCGAGTTACCGCGGCGATCTGGTCAACGGACCTGAATTCACCGCCGCGGCGCGCACCCCGGACCCGGCGCGGCTGCTTCAGGGCCACGGCCGGGCGGCCCTGACGCTGAACTTCATCCGCGCCCTGTCCGAGGGCGGCTTCGCCGACCTTCACCATCCGGAAAACTGGGACCTGGCCTTCGTCGCCCAGTCACCTAGCGCCCGCGACTACCGCAAGGTGGTCAAGGAACTGGGTGAATCCCTGCGTTTCATGCGCGCGGTGGGCTGCGGGGGGGCCGGGGAACTGGCGCGGGTGCAATTCTTCACCAGCCACGAGGCGCTGCACCTGCCCTACGAACAGGCCCTGACCCGCCAGGTGCGGCGCTTCCCGGGCTGGTTCGACCTTAGCACCCACCTGCCCTGGATCGGCTACCGCACCGCCGACCCCGGGGGGGCCCACGTGGAATTCATGCGCGGTATCGCCAATCCCATCGGCGTCAAGGTCGGCGGCGGCGCCACCCCCGACTGGCTGCGCGCCCTGGTGGAGCGGCTCAACCCGGCGCGGGAGAACGGGCGCCTGGTGCTGATCCACCGCTTTGGCGCCGACCAGATCGCCCGGGAACTGCCGGGCATGATCGCGGCGGTGCGCGCGACCGAGATCCCCGTGCTGTGGGTCAGCGACCCCATGCACGGCAACACCGAGACTACCGCCAGCGGCTACAAGACCCGCCGCTTTGACAAGATCCTCGCCGAGCTCAGCCTCGCCTTCGATATTCACCGGGAACTGGGCAGCCGGCTGGGCGGGGTCCATTTCGAACTCACCGGCGATGACGTCACCGAATGCCTGGGCGGCGCCCGGGGCCTGGACGAGGTGGGCCTGGAGCGCGCCTACCGCACCCAGGTCGACCCCCGCCTCAACTATGAGCAGGCCCTGGAGATGGCCATGGCCATCGTGCGCCAGCTGCGCGCGCCGGTGACCGCCCGGAATCCTCTCTAGTAGTTCGTTTCACCAATATCCTTACGAACGTAATATGCATAATGTTTTGTTTTATATAAGCTTATGTCCTTGAAGCACTAAAGCAGATTAGCGGATCGATCTACTAGCCTCGCTAACCTGAAAGGCGCCCGCGCCGACAAGGCATTCGGTGCGGCTGCGAGTCCCGCGCAGTTTCTCGCGAATCGCCGCACCCGACATCCGAGACGGGGTTTTCATGGGCGGATTTCGATGCGTTTCGGCTCGATCCCCTCGCGATATCGGTCGAATTGAATTTTGGCATTGAACTGCCTGACCATGAGCCTCCGCCCCGGGCAAGGCCCATGCCCCTCCAGGCGGCCAATTAATGACTGGTGCGGGATGCGGGTTGTGACCTGGAGGTGGTGGCGTGCGATTGCCTGCGGCGGTTACTGGTGGCCGTGCATGAAATCATAACGCCGCAAGGGCCCCGGTCTTATCTGAGCTTGCATCGCACCCGACTTCGGCAACCTTATGACCCTGCCTAACCGTCATGGGGAGAGGCACCACCCCCATGATAATTAAAGGCTTTCCCGTGACTTTCACGCCAACCCCTGGCCTGCGTGGCGCTTCGCGATTTGCGCGGCGCCCTTTTCCGCGCTAGTAGAATGGGCCGCGTTACCCGGTCGTCGCTTTGAGCCCCACCCTCTGAGGTCAGCCATGAATCCCACCACCGACAGCACTGGCTCTCGTACAACCTGGTTCGTCGGCGCCAGCTTTGGCCATGGCGCCGAGGACCAGGTGGCGCGCTTTCTGGCCGAAGGTATTTGGGAAATCCGTAATCCGACCGACAAGGAAAGCGCGTTGGTGCGGTCCATGCAACCGGGTGAACGCATCGCGATCAAGGCCGCCTATACCCGCAAGAATGGCTTGCCGTTCGATAATCGCAGCCATACGGTTTCCGTGATGCGCATCAAGGCGGTGGGTACCATCCTCGGCAACCCGCGGGATGGTGAGCAGGTGCGGGTGCAATGGCAGGTGGATGATTCCGTTCGGGAATGGTATTTCTATACCTACCGGGCCACGATCTGGCGTGTACTGCCTGGTGACTGGATGAGTGATGCGTTGATCGCGTTCACTTTCGACAACGCACCGCAGGATCTTGAGCGATTTCGTAATGAGCCTTACTGGCGTGAACGCTTTGGTGATATCCCAGCGGAACAGCAGCGCTTCCAATGGACGGACTTCTACGAGTCGGTGGCCGAAAAACTGCTGCCCTACGCCGACAACCGGGCGCCTCTGGTGGCGGCGATTCACAAAATTGGCCAACATGTCCCAAAGTTTCAGATTCTGCGGGACAAGTTCCCGGATGGCAGTACTAGCCCCCTCCGGGATATCTGCCCATTCACGGCCATGGGCATCTTCAATCGTACGATGACCGATGCCAACCGCAAGATCATCGCGGCTGAGCTAGCCAGGTTTCTGGGGGTCACCGTTCCCGTGCCACCCTCATTCGAAGGTATTCCCGTCCTCAACAATCAACGCTCCTGGTTCTTTGGTTATGCCGACAAGCGGGGGACCGGCGACATTGACACCTTGTGGCGGGTGTTCGTGGCCGCGCACCACATGGTGGAGACCGATAATCCGGATGCCCAGAATGCCTTTATTCAGGCCTACGACGAGGCAACTCAGGTATGGGGCGTCGCCTGGAATCTCTCGACCGGGCTTTACTGGGCGCACCCATGGGAGTTTCTGACCCTCGATAGCCAGTCGCGAAATTACATCAACAAGCGTCTCGGTCTGGTTGTAAGCCACAATGGCAAACAAGCCCCCTGTGATGCTCGGAGTTATCTGAAGCTGCTAGACGATCTGCGCTCGCGCTTTGGCGAAGACGGCTATCCCGTTCATAGCTTTCCGGACCTGTCGCTGACGTCCTGGATGTACAAAGACCTTGCCGACGAATCCGTGCCTCCCAGTGATGTTGATGATCGCTCCGTAGAACAGCAGCTAACAGAAGGTGAGGTTCACGAAGCCTTTCAAGTGGCGGCACCTATTGTTCCGTACTCGGTCGAGGACATTCTCACGGAAGGATGCTTCCTTGAGAGGGCAGAGATCGATCTTTTGCTTGATCGGTTGCGCTCCAAAAAGAACCTGATCCTGCAAGGGCCACCGGGCACGGGCAAGACCTGGCTGGCCAAGCGGCTCGCATTCGCGCTCATGGGGCAGAAGGACGACGGCAAGGTCCGCGCCGTGCAGTTTCATCCCAACCTGTCCTACGAGGACTTTGTTCGCGGTTGGCGCCCGACGGGCGAAGGAAAATTGTCGCTGGCGGACGGCGTCTTCATGGAAGCCATCAAGGCCGCATCGAAAGATCCTGCGTCGAAGTTTGTCGTGGTGATCGAGGAGATCAACCGGGGAAACCCGGCGCAGATCTTCGGCGAGTTTCTGACTTTGCTGGAGGCCGGTAAGCGGACACCGAACGAGGCGCTGGAACTCTGCTATCCGGATGCTGACGGCAAACGACGTCCCGTCCACATTCCCGAGAATCTCTATTTGATCGGCACCATGAACATCGCCGACCGATCACTTGCCCTGGTCGATCTAGCACTCCGTCGCCGATTTGCTTTCGTTGAACTGGAGCCGAGGTTAGGACCGGTATGGCGGGACTGGGTGGTCAAGGAGTGTGCCGTCGATCCCGCCTTGGTCGCGGATATCGAATGCCGTATCGCCGAGTTGAACGACCAGATTGCGGCGGATGCCCGTCTTGGCAAGCAGTTCCGGATTGGCCACAGCTATGTAACCCCCACGCATCGACTGGAGGTGGGAGACACTAAGAAATGGTTCCAGCAGGTCGTAGAGACGGAAATCGGCCCTCTGCTGGATGAATACTGGTTCGACGCACCCGGCGAAGCACGGAATGCGCTTGCACGGCTGACTCAGGGTTGGTGATGACCGCCATCGCGGAAGGGGTTGAAGGTGCATCAGCCAGCGCCGCAGGGTTCATCGGTCGCATTCCAGTGCGCAACCTCTGGCTTCTGATGCTCTATGCCTCGGATCTGTTCCGCACTCGGGGGATCGGCAATGTCGGTCTGGAAGATAGCCCGGATGATCTGCCCGATCTGGTCGCTGAGATTCTTGCCCATGCGGTTGAGGTGCGACAGCGTCGCCGCTTGAGTCTTGGCTATCGATCGCGTGGCGCCGTGATCAATCGCGTGCGTGGCCGGATCAATGTTCTGGCCACCGAGCGTCATCAGTTGCTTGATCGGGGCTTGGTGGCGTGCCGGTTCGACGAACTCACCCTCGACACCCCACGTAATCGCTTTGTCCGCGCAGCCCTGGAATCCATCTCCCGAATCGTGCGGAGGAGGGACATTGCCCATCGCTGCCGGTTACTGGCAAGTGGCATGAAAGCGATGGGTGTAGCGGGCGACGCACCGACCCGCACCCAAATGAGCACCGATCATTTTGGCCGTAACGATGGGGACGACCGATTCATGCTGGCAGCCGCAAAGCTGGCATTCGATCTGACGCTACCAACGGAGGCATCCGGCGCGAACAAGCTCTCTTTGCCAGATCGAGAGGCAACTTGGGTACGTCGCCTGTTCGAACGAGCGGTGGGCGGCTTCTACAACGTGGTTTTGAGTCCGCGGGGTTGGCGTGTGCTGAGTGGCGGGATAATGGGCTGGCAGGTTGAGCGCAAGACGGCTGGAATCGACAAGATTCTGCCGACGATGCGAACTGATGTGGTGCTCGACCACCCTTCAACTGGCCGGCGGATCGTCATTGACACCAAGTTCACCTCCATCGTGACCAGCGGCTGGTACCGTGAGGAAACTATACGCAACGGCTACCTGTACCAGATTTATGCCTATCTGCATTCTCAGGTCGGGCGCGGTGACGCGCTTGCCGATTGCGCCAGCGGCTTGTTGCTGCATCCAGCGATCGGCCAGATGTTCGACGAGATGGTACTGATCCAGGGGCACCCCATTCGGTTTGCTACCGTGGATCTGACGGCAGCGCCAGCAGACATCCGATGGCAGTTGTTGCGACTTTGCGAGTCAATCGAGCCATTGACCACCACCCAGTCTCCAGCCGCCATTCATCCTGTAACATATTGATAATATAAGGCTTGGCATGGGAAGCCGAGTCACGTCCCAAGTTCCCAAGGAAGTAACCCAGTAAATTCGCTGCGAATCGGAGAAGGGTCATGCCCATCGTCGCCGGCCGGTTATCCCCGCCCGCTGCCTGGCCTGCCTCTCGGGGCCAGGGAGGCCAGCAAGTTGAAGCCCCGTTTCCCGGCGGCCGCCAGGATGAGGACGCCTCTGCCCGGCAGGAGCGTGGACCGGGACGCGGGTAATCAAAGCCCCGTTTGGGCCTGTATGGCGGTGATGACCACGTTGTTGACGATGTCGGCCACCAGGCAGCCGCGGCTCAGGTCGTTGACGGTCGACCTGAGGGGGGCTCAGCGGTGGTGATGCAGATATCCAGTGGGGCGGGCACGCAGTTGGCGCTCTACTTCCCCCACAGCGTCGACAACGGTGCGGCCCAAATGCCATCCCCCAGGGGCATGGTCTCATCGCCGTCGTAGAGCAACACGCCCATCTGGAAACTGCCCCCCGCCAAACCAGCCAACTTTCTTAGGCCGCGTAAGTCTCCCTCCTTGACGGTCGCCGCCGACTTGATTTCAACGCCCACCACCTGGCCGACGGCGTTCTCGATCACCACATCCACCTCGACCTTGTCGGCATCGCGATAATACAGCAGGCGGTAGTCGCTCTCGGCCGTGGTCGTGTGCTTGAGCAATTCTCCGAACACGAATGTTTCCAGAACATTGCCAAACCGCGTCCGGTCTTTCTCCACCTCATCCGGCGTCAAATCCAGCAACGTGGCCAGCAGGCCAGCGTCAATGAATTGCAGCTTGGGGGCCTTGACGACCCGGTTAAGTCGGTTACGCGCCCAAACATCCACACGCTTAAGCATGTACATGTGCTCAAAGACGCTGATGTACTTGGCGGCCGTCTTGCCGTCCAGGCCCACCTGGCCACCCAGTTGGGTGTAGTTGCACATTTGCCCAGCCGTCTGTGACAGGGCACGCAAAAAACGCGGCAACTGATCAAGTTTTTCGATGCCCGCCACGTCGCGCACATCCCGGGTAAGGATGGCATCAAGGTACTGCCGGGCCCAGGCCGTCCGCCGCCTGGCCGTCGAGCGCGATATCGCTTCCGGGTAACCGCCGCGCAGCACCCGTCCGGCCAGGTCATCCGTACGGGCAGATGAGCCCGGCCGCGGCAACTGGCCAGTGAAGACGCTGTCAATCCAGTTCGTTGACTGCCCTGCGATTTCGCTCTGTGACAAAGGTAGGAGCGACAAGGTCTCCATGCGTCCCGCCAGCGAGTCGGTCACGGTAGGTAAGGCCATCAAGTTGGCCGAGCCAGTGAGCAAAAACCGCCCGGGGCGACGGTCTTCGTCCACGCTCTTTTTGATCGCCAGCAGCAAGGCGGGGGCACGTTGAATTTCATCGATGACGGCGCGATCAAGGCTGCGGATCATGCCCACCGGGTCCTCGCGCGCGGAGAGCAGCGTGAGTTCATCATCCAGCGTCAGGTAGCGCAGCCCGTTCTCAGCCACTTGGCGCACGAGCGTGGTCTTGCCTGCCTGGCGCGGACCAGCCAGGAGAACCACGGGCGTGTCGGCCATGGCTTCCGCGATACGTGGCTTAATCCAACGGGGGAACAGAGAGGTGGTGTTCATCGCCGCATGCTATCGTAAAATGCGGGAGGCTTCAGCGTAAATTAAGGAATATGAATGCGTAACTTGCGGAGTTATAAGATCTATATTTATTATATTTCAAGATCTTATTCGGCATTCTAGATGACGACCCGGATCACTCCAGCGAGCGGTCCCTCAAGCGCCTGATCATGCGCCTGCGGCATAAGATCGGCCGGGAGACCATCCTCAGTGGCTACGGCTTGGGCTACCGGCTGTGGACGGAGGCGGAATCGGGTTCGACCTGAGGGGGGCTAACTCGCAACTAAGCGGTGGCGCGGCGGCTTGGGTAGGCATGGGAAGTGCCGTGAAAGCCATAGCGCCTAGGGTTTCCCCGGGGAACGTGCTCACTCCATACCTACCAACTAAACTTAGTCCGCCGACTTAACCAACCCTGGAGGAGTGGGATGACTCTTACAGTGGTATCTATTCAGCTCACCTGGCCTGCCTCAATCCAGGCGCGGCATGGGTGGCT
>CALMDH010000331.1:0-13154 GCA_937862735.1 uncultured Gammaproteobacteria bacterium | reverse complement strand
AGGAAGCCGATGATCAGCTTGCCGAGGGTGAGCAGGGTATCGGCGCCGGCGCCGATCAGGGTGACGCGCACGGCAGTCTGATAATTTTCTTGTTTGACGTCGCTGGGGACGGCATCCATGGGGGCATCCTCCGCAGGGCTGGCGGGAAGGGGGCGTAAGTATGCGCCTTCGCGTGGCGCTGGCAACAGCCGGATAGGGGCTGGATGATGACCGCCTGAACCGGCGGCCCCTTACAACCATCCCTTGCGCTTGACCAGCAGGATGGGGACGACGGCGGCGGTCAGGATCAGGCCCAAGGCCAGGGGATAGCCCCAGGGCCAGGCCAGCTCCGGCATGTGCTCGAAGTTCATGCCATAGATGCCGGCGATGAGGGTGGGGGGCAGGAAGACCAGGGCGGCGATGGAAAAGATCTTCAACAGCCGGTTCTGCTCCATGTTGATGAAGCCCTGGGCGGCGTTGAGCAGGAAGTCGGCCTTTTCCGACAGGAAATCGTTGTGGGGCATCAGGGCGTCGATATCCAGCAACAGTTCCGCGGCGCGCTTGCCGTACTTTTTCGGCATCTGTGGCTGGCGGGCGAGAAAGCGGATATCACGCTGGCCATCCATGAGGCAGAGCCGAACCTTGCCCACCAGGTCCTCCTGTTCCGCCAGGCCATCCACCGCGTCTTCCAGGTCCTGGCTGCGGCGACCCAGCACTTCTTGCTGAATGGCGGTCAGGGTGTGATAGGCCTGCTCCGTCTCGTCGCCCAGGCCCTCGACCTTGCTCTCCAGCAGGGCCAGCAGGATCTCCAGGGGATCGGCGAGGGGGGTCATGCCCATCTTGTTGCGCCGGCGCAGCAGGCGGGTATGGGGCAGGACCTGGGAGCAGAGGAAGACCAGGCGCTCGCCGTCATAGATGAAGGCGGCGTTGGTGTTGCGCGGTTCGCCATCAGGGCGGTGAAAGAAGAGGCTGTTGAGCTGGAAACCCTGGTCGGAGGCCAGGTGGTGGGAACTGGATTCCAGTTCGTCCACCTCCTTCATCTTGGGGAGGGTTAGCTTGCAGACCTGCTGGGCCAGGGCCAGTTCGGCGGGCTTGGGTTTAACCAGCTCGATCCACTGGGCCTCCTGCAACCAGAGGCCCTCCTCGTCGGGCTTCAGGGTGACCAGTCGACCTTCTTGCAGGCGGTAGGCTTTCAGCATCGGGGCGTCCTCGGTGGGGAGGCTACCAGTGTAAGGGCTGATGATCGCCGGGTCATCCGCCGGGCGTCACTGAAGTCCGTCCGCTCCGGGGCCAGCCCCGGGCAAGGGCTTGCCCTGGGCCCCTCGCCTGAGAGCCCCGTTCCCGCCTCCGCCTGATCGATCAGGAGGGACGGCAGGTCATCCTGGGTTCGGCCCTTGGCCCTGGTCGCGGGTTTGGCCATCAAAGGTGGTTCGATCCTTGGGCCAAGCGGCGGGAGGAGTCGCGATCGCCCCGGGGGGGGGAATGCCAATCCGTGACCACCGCCGCCAGCAGGGCCCTCAGTTCCGCCTCGTCGCCCCGCGCCAGGGCCGCGGGCAGGGTGGCCAGGGCGGCCCGCAAGGGAGTGGCCTTAGTTGGGTTGCCTGCCGATGCCCCCTCATCCCCCGTGTCCAGGGTCACCGGCCGCGCCACGCGGATCTTGGCGTGGGGTGTCGGCGCGTAAGCCTCGGAATCATAGAACAGTTCCTCGTACAGCTTCTCCCCCGGGCGCAGACCGGTGTAGACGATCGGGATATCCCGCCCGGGCTCGCGACCCGCCAGGCGAATCATCTGCTCCGCCAGGTAGCGGATCTTCACCGGCTCGCCCATGTCGAGGACGAAGGTCTCCCCGCCCTGACCAATCACCGCCGCCTGCATGATCAACTGGCAGGCCTCGGGGATGGTCATGAAAAAGCGCTCGATCTCGGGATGGGTCACCGTCACCGGCCCGCCGCGCTCGATCTGGCGCTGAAAGCGCGGGACCACGCTGCCCGCGGAGCCCAGGACGTTGCCGAAGCGCACGGTCAGAAAGCGGCAGGGGGAGCCTTGGCCCAGGTCCTGGCAGATCAGCTCGGCGAAGCGTTTGCTGGCGCCCATGACGTTGGAGGGGTTCACCGCCTTGTCGGTGGAAATGAGGACGAAGCGCTCGCTCCCGCCCCGCGCCGCCGCCTCCGCCATGACCTGGGTGCCGAGGACGTTGTTGTGCAGGGCGGCGGCGATCTGGTCCTCCAGCAGCGGCACGTGCTTGTAGGCGGCGGCGTGGAAGACCACCTCCGGGCGCAGGCGGTCGAAGAGGGCCTGGACCTTGCCTGCTTCCGTGACATCCAGCAGATAGCGACTCAGTCGGCCGCTGTCGCCCCCGGCCTCCGCCAACTCCATCTCGATCTGGTAGAGGTTGAACTCCCCCTGATCCACCAGGATCAGCCGCCGGGGGCGGCAGCGCCAGATCTGGCGGCACAACTCGGCGCCGATGGATCCGCCGGCGCCGCTGATCAGCACCACCTTGTCCGTCAGGCCGCGGCGGATGCCGTCCCAGTCCAGGGTCACCGGGTCGCGGCCCAGCAGGTCCTCCAGGGATACCGGGCGCAACTGGTTGACCGCGACCTGGCCGGCCATCAGTTCCTTGACCTGGGGCACGGTGCGGAAGGGTTTGCCCGCCGCCTCGCACAGGCCCACCAGGCGTTGCATCTCCCGCGCCGAGGCGCTGGGCACCGCCAGCAGGATCAGGTCGATGCCGAAGACCTCGACCAGTTGCGGGATGGCGGCGCAGGTGCCGCGGATCGGCACCCCGTGGACCACGCCCCCCTGACGCCGCGGCTTGTCGTCGGCGAAGGCCACCGGGACATAGCCGGCCTGGCGATCGCGCAGAAGGTCGCGCACCAGCATCTCCCCCGCCCGGCCGGCGCCGACGATCAGCACCCGCTGGCCGTGGCCGAAGTCCAGGCGCCGGTCCTTGAACCAGCGATAGAGGAGCCGCGGCCCCGCCAACAGCAGTACCTGAAAGATCAGGTACAGGAGCGGCAGGGAGCGCGGCACGAAGGCCATGCGGTTGAAGACGAACAGCAGGAACAGCAGCAGGGTCGTCCCCGTCGCCACCGCCTGGCCGATGCGCACCAGGTCGGTGAGGGAGGCGAAGCGCCACACGCTGCGGTAGAGGCCGAAGGCCCAGAAGCTGGCCCCCATCACCAGCATCACCAGCGGCAGCATCGCCACCGCCTCTTCCAGGAACGCCGGCGGGATGTAGGCCAGGTTGAAGCGCATCCAATAGGTCAGCCCCCAGGCCAGGGGGATCATCGCCAGGTCGTGGACAAAGACCAGCAGCCGCGAGCGGACGCGTTGAAACCAGGGGGTCATGAAGTCAGGGGGCAACCGACGGGTGATGGAGGTGACACAGGTTACCCGCGGTATCCCGCCATGCCAACCAGGAATGCCAGGGCTTCAGGCCCTGGCCGGAGGCGGGGGGCGAAGGGCTTGGGCACGGTGCTCCCGTGCCTTGGCCGCCCCGGCCAGGTCGCCCGGCACGACCTGGCTCAGGGCCTGGAGGTGGGGCCGATTCGGCGGCTGGTCAGAGCCGCTCCATGCGCACCTTGAGCACGGTGCGGGGATCGGCCTCCAGGACGGTGAAGCGGAAGCCCTCGTCCTGAACGAAGTCCCCCTCCTGGGGGATGCGGCGCAGGCGGGAGACCACGTAGCCGCCGATGGTATGGGCGGCATAGACCGGCAGCTTGATGTGCAGCTTGTCGTTGACCTCGGAGAGGGGCGCGCGGCCGCTCATCACGTAGCTGTTTTCGTTTTCCTCTTCGATGGTGAACTGGCGCTTGGACTGATATTCGTCGAAGTCGTAACCGACCTCGATGTCGCCCACCACCTCCTCGAAGATGTCCTCCATGGTGATGATGCCGATGGCGGAGCCGAACTCGTCCACCACGATGCCCATGTGGTCCTCCCGGGCCTGGAGCAGCTTGAGGGTCTGGTCGATGGTCTGCTGCGGCGACAGGTAGAGGGGCGGGCGGATGAATTCGCTCAGCCGCCGTTCCTCGGTGGTGGGGTCGAGCATGTCCCAGGTGGTGAGGGTGAGCACGCCCTTGACGTTGGTGATGTTGCCCCGGTAGACCGGCAGGCGGTTGAAACCGAACTTGAGCACCGTCTGCACGGCATCGGCGGTGGTGCGGACCTCGTTGAAACCCACCACGTCCGCCAGGGGGATCATGGCCTGGCCCACGGTGGTGTCGGCGAAGCGGATGACGCGGCGGATGCTGCGGCGGTCGACCTTGCCCGGGGTGGCGCCGGTGCCGGCGTCATTGATGTCGAGGAGCACGCTCAGCTCCTCGCGGGTGATGAAGAGGGTGTGCCCGGTGGAGGAGCCGCCCACCAGGCGGGTGGCGAAGCGGGCGATGCGGCTGAAGACGAACACCACGGGGTAGAAGATCATGGAGAAGACGCGCAGGATGGGGATGATGGCCCGCGCGACGTTGTCGGCCTTCTGCTGGAAGACGCTCTTGGGCACGATCTCGCCGAAGATGAGCAGGAAGGGCGTCATGATCAGGACCCCGATGAGGTCGCCGATCTCGCCGAAGGCCTCGATGGCGAGGATGGCGCCCAGGGTCGAGATGGTGACCGTGGCGACGTTGGTCCCGACCAGGGTGGTGCCGAGGATGACGTCCGGGGTGCGGAACATCTTCAGCAGCAAGGCCGCCTTGCGGTCCCCGGTCTTGGCCAGGTGGCGCATCTTGAACTTGTCGGAGTTGACGATAGCGATCTCCGAGCCCGAGAAGAAGCCCTTCAGCACCAGGAAGACCAGCATGATCAGGAAGGTGATGAGCAGTTCCATTCGCGTCTCCTAGCGGGCGTCGGCGGTGGGGTTGGGGGTGGCGGGCGCGGTGGCCTGGGCGCGGGAAGCCGTGGAGGGGGCCTCGCGGCCGGCTTCCTGAGCCGCCTCCTGCGCCGCTTCCAGAACCGCCTCCAGGGCCTGAGGGACCTCGTCCTGGGCGACCTCCTGCTCGTCGATCAGGTCCTGAAGTTCCTGCTCCTCCAGGGCGCCTTCATCCACCGGGGCCACCCGCAGGCGGGCGATGCGCAGCCGGTCCACCTGGAGCACGGTGTAGCTGTAGGCGTCATGGACGACGCTCTCGCCCACCTTGGGCAGGCGGCCGAAGAGGCGGAAGACGACGCCACCGACGGTGGTCATCACCGGGTCGGTGATGTCGATGTTGGTCAGGTTGTAGAACTCCAGCAGCCGCATGTCGCCGGGGACGATGAAGCCGACCTCGTCGCGCTCATGGTCCGCGACGCTGCGCATGGGGCTGGAGATCTCGCCGAAGATGAACTTGAGCACGTCCTTGATGGTGACGATGCCCAGCACCTCGCCGAACTCGCCCAGGACGATGACGGAGCGGGTGTTGTGGCTCTGGAAGTAGTTGAACATCTCGTCCACCTTGATGGTGGGGGGGACGAAATGGACCGGGCGCAACAGGTCCTCGATCTGGACCCGCTCCAGGTCGACGCCACCGCGGATCAGGCGCAGCACGTCCTCCGAGTAGAGGAAGCCGATGACGTTATCCCAATGACCGGAATAGACCGGGATGCGGGGGTGGCGATGGCGGCGGAACTCCTCGATCAGTTCCTCGATGGGCAGTTCGGCGTCGAGGAAGCGGATGCGCGGTCCCGGGGTCATGATGTGGGAGATCTCGGTGTTGGAGGCCTCCATCAGGTTGTCGATGAGCACGCGCTCGGTGGCGTCGATGACGCCCGTCTCCTCGCCCTCCTCCAGCAGGGTCTTGAGCTCGTCCGGCTGCAGGAGGTTCTCCCGGGCCACGGCGTCGCCGACCACCCAGGTGGTCACCCGGTCCGCCACCAGGCGCACCGCCTCCCGCAGGGGGGTGATGAGCCAGATCCAGCGTGGCAGGACCTTGGCGCTGACGTTCTTGGAGAAACCGACCGGGAAGGTGACGGCGATGGTCTTGGGGGTGACCTCGCCCACCAGCAGCAGCAGGGGCACCATGACGACGATGTTGATCCAGCTCGCGTCCTCGGCGCCGAACAGGGTCAGCAGGATGGCCGCCATGTTGGCGGAGGAGGCGATGTTGACCAGTTCGTTGCCGCAGAGGATGGAGATGATCAGCCGCCGCGGCTCGTCGAGGAGGGCGTGGATGCCCTCGGAGGCCGGGTCCCGGGTGTTGCGCAGCTTCTGCAGGTGGATGCGGCTCAGGGAGAAGAGGGCGGCCTCCGAGCCGGAAAAGATCGCCGAACCCGAGAGCAGGGCGACTTGCAGGATGATACGGAGGATGAGTTCGATGTCACCCGCTTCCATAAGGCATGCACCTGGGGCTGGTCCGGGAATCCGGAGAATGGAAAGGGCCTTTGCCCCGGGACGGGGCTGGGGATCTGGGGCCGGGGGGCGATGGCCGGGCTGGCTGGGCCCGGCCGGGAGGGGGCGGCACGGCTTGAAACGGCTGACCCCGGCAGGGACGAAATTCTACAAGGGGGGTACTGGTCAATGGATGACCTTGATCAAGCAATGATGACAAATAATTTGCCGTTTCTTGACATTTCGCTGACAAAATAGCGGTTGCGCGAGGTGGGACATCGCCGCGGTTCCAAAGGATTCACGTCAACGGATCCAGCGGAGGCGGGACGGCACGGGGGCCGCTTCCGGATCTCACCCGCGTGGTCGCCATAACACTTCCAACTAATTGAATGAGGAGCGAGTCCCTTGAAAGGTACCAATCCTATTGCTTCGCTGTTCGGGCATTCCCCCTTTAAGCCAGTGCAAAAGCACATGGCGGTGGTTGCCGAGTGCGTCGCCGAAGTGCCGGCGCTGTTCGAGGCCCTGATCGCCAACGACAAGGCCGGCATCGAGAAGTCGAAAGATCTTATCTTCGCCAAGGAACACGAGGCGGACGCCATCAAGAATGACCTGCGGGCCCATCTGCCCAAGAGCATGTTCATGCCGGTCGATCGCCGCGACCTGCTGGACCTGCTGGGGATGCAGGACTCCATCGCCGACACCGCCCAGGACATCGCTGGCCTGCTGGTGGAGCGCGACATGCAGGTGCCCCCGGGCATGGCGGATGACCTCCGCGCCCTGGTGGCCCGGTGCGTCGATGCCGTGAATCAGGCCGGGGTGGTGATCGCGGAGTTGGACGAGCTGGTGGAGACCGGCTTCGGCGGTCGTGAGGCCGAGACGGTCGCGGGCATGATCGAGAAGCTGAATCTCATCGAGGACGACACCGACAAGCTTGGCATGGCCCTGTCCAAGGCCCTGTTCGCCCAGGAAGACAGTCTCAAGCCGGTGGCGGTGATCTTCTGGTACGAGTTGATCCAGTGGATCGGTGACCTGGCCGATTACGCCGAGAAGGTCGGCGACCGCCTGCGTCTCCTCATCGCCCGCTGAGCCCGGCCGCGTCCGGATTGGCCCATGTCCCGCTCCCTGGCCCCTGGCCGGCGCGCGCCCATGGGATGACCGACTCCTACTGATCTCAAGTTTTCTGGGGGATTCATGGAAATCTTCGCTGGTAATCCGATCATTGCCGAATACGGCATGTGGTTCATCATCCTCGCCTTTGTCTTCGGCATGTACATGACCTGGGGCATTGGCGCCAACGACGTCTCCAACGCCATGGGCACCTCCGTGGGCTCAGGCGCCATCACCGTCAAGCAGGCGATCATCATCGCCGGCATCTTCGAGTTTGCCGGCGCCTTCCTGGCGGGCGGCACCGTCGCCGGCACCATCAAGTCCGGCATCATCGACCCCTCGGTCCTGGCCTCCACGCCGCAACTCCTCATCTACGGCATGCTGGCCTCCCTGCTCGCCTCGGGCATCTGGCTGATGGTCGCCTCCGGCCGTGGCTGGCCGGTCTCCACCACCCACACCATCGTCGGCGCCCTGGTGGGCTTTGGCATCGCCGGCATCGGCATGCACGCCGTCAAGTGGGGTGGCCTGGGCGAAATCGTCGCGAGCTGGTTCATCTCGCCCGTTACCGGCGGCATCATCGCCCTGATCCTGATGCTCAGCGTCCGCAAGCTGGTGTTCGAGACCGACGACCCCTTCGGCAACGCCAAGAAGTGGGCGCCCTTCTACGTCTTCCTGGTGGGCTACATCGTCTCCGTGGTGACCATCTCCAAGGGCCTGAAGAACTTCAAGCTCGACTTCAGCATCCTGGAGACCCAGATCGGTTCCGTCATCGTCGGCATCATCTGCGCCATCATCGGCAAGATGCTGGTCAATAAGGTCAAGGTCGACAATACGGCGGACAAGTCCTTCCATTACGCCAGCGTCGAGAAGGTCTTCACCCCCATGATGGTCTTCACCGCCGCCGCCATGTCCTTCGCCCATGGCTCCAACGACGTCGCCAACGGCATCGGCCCCCTGGCCGCCGTCCTGGAACTGGTCTCCAAGGGTGAGCTGGCCTCCAAGGCCGCGGTGCCCTGGTGGGTGCTGCTCGCTGGCGGTCTGGCCATCGTTGTCGGTCTGGCCACCTTCGGCTACAAGGTCATGCAGACCATCGGCACCAAGATCACCGAGCTGACCCCCAGCCGCGGTTACTGCGCCACCCTGGCGGCGGCGGCGACCGTGGTCGTGGCCTCCGGCCTGGGCATGCCCGTGTCCACCACCCACATCGCCGTGGGCGCGGTCATGGGCGTGGGCCTGGCGCGCGGCATCGGCGCCCTGGACCTGCGGGTGCTGGGCAATATCGTGGTGTCCTGGTTCATCACCCTGCCGGTGGGCGCCATCCTGGCCGCCATCTGCTACTACATCCTGCTGTTGATCTTCGGCGCCTAGCGCGCTGGTGGGCGCCCACCCCGCGCCAGCGGGGAGGGCGCCAGGTTCCGTGCCTCGCCCTTCGGGGTGAGGTGCAGGCAGCAGGGTGGCCGCGGTCGCCCTGCTGCCTGTACCTTCCCAATTCATGGATTCAGTGGTAACCGACCCTTGCCCGGTCGACGGGAGAGCATTTTGCGCCGAGATTCGCGTCCCAGCCCCACGAGGCCTGCTGGGTTATGAAACAGACCGCCGCCGGCCTGACCCTGATGCCCATCGAGAACTGTCAGGAGATCAAGGGGGTGCTCTTTCCCCCGGATCTCAGGTTTGGCCAATTGGTGGTGACCGGACCCCCGGGTTCGGGCAAGACGACCCTGATCAAGCGCATCAAGGGCTGGCCGGAGGAGGGCTACATCGATATCAGCTTCGCCGGCTGGTGGAAGTCCCAGGCCATGGCCCTGCGCCCCCGGGAGGTGCAGCTCGGCCTGCCCTTCGTCGGTGAGAAGGAGGGCCTGGCCCTCTTCGAGCCGGAGTGGCTGTCGCGCTGCCATGACTTGCACCTGGAGCCGGGCCGCATCCGTCTGCCGCCCCCCAAGCGCCACTTCTGGGACACTGACTGGACCAAGCGCTTCGTCTTCGAGTTTCTGCTGCCGCCGGCGGAACTGGTCCTGGAGCGCCGTCTGGCCCGGGCCCGGGAGGGTACCCATCCAGTGGATGAGTTTCTTGACCTGGCGCATATTCGCCGCCAAATGGAGGTATTCGCCGAGGTCGCGGCTCATTTTCAGGTTTCCGGCATGGGAGTTTATGTGCGCGAGAACGTGGACGAGCCGCCCTGGCGGATCACCCTGGAACCAACGGGAGGCTGAACATGAATTTCCCCACCAAGAAGTCCTCGAAGGGTTTTTTAAACCGTTTCCGCGACTTGGTGGATGAATTCGGGGCCTGCGAGGAAATCGAGATCGCGGGGTCCGTCAGTCTCAGCGAGACCAAGGTGCGCTTCCCCTGTCCCCTGGCCCCCATCCTGATGCAGTTGGGGGGCGAGCAGGGCAAGCGGCTGCAACTCTACCCCGAGCCCCTGCTGACGGCGGCGGGGGGCATGGCGCCGACGGGGGCCTATCTGATCGAGGACCCGGAATACGCCGTCGGCCAGCTCCAGGGTTTTCTGCGCCTGGTGCCGGGGGATGCCCTGGTCCTGGGGCGGGAGGAGCTCCAGCAGCGGGACCTGATGGACTATCCGCCGACGGTGGCGGAGCGACATCTGCGCATCAAGCTGGGTGCCGACGGCCTGACCCTGAAGAACCTGGCCCCCGTGGAAGGGAGCTGTCTCTCGCCCCTGCCGCCCAAGGCCGGCTGGAAATCCTCCGCCGAATTGCGCCTCGCCAAGCTCGAATACCTGGCCCAGGTGCTCGGGGCCCCCATCGCCGAACCCAGTCCCGAGGCGGCCCTGGCCCTGATCGAGGGGGTCATCGCCCAGATTGCGGCCGATCCCAATCAGCGCAAGGATAGCCAGGGGCGCCCCGGTGGCCTGGTGGAGGTGCCGGAGGAACTGGACCCGGTCTTCGTCGGCGACCTCCATGCCCGGATCGACAACCTGTTGGTGGTCCTGACCCAGAACGCCGTCCTCGATGGCCTGGAGGCGGGACGGGTGGCGCTGATCATCATCGGCGACGCCCCCCATCCGGACGAGGAAGGCCAGGAGGGCGAGATGGGGACCTCCATGCTGCTGATGGACCTGATCTTCCGTCTTCAGCTCGCCTTCCCTGGCCAGGTCTATTACCTGCGGGGCAATCACGACAGTTTCTCCGAGGAGATCAGCAAGAACGGCGTCCCCCAGGGCGTCCTCTGGGAGCATGCCCTGCGGGAGCAACGCGGAGGCGCCTATTTCGAGGCCATGAGCCGGCTCTACCACTGCCTGCCTTATGTCGCCACCTCCCCCCGCTTCGTCGCCTGCCATGCCGGCCCGCCCACCTCCAGCGTCACCCGCGCCCAACTCATCGATATCCGCGACAACCCCCGCCTGGAGCGGGAGGTCACCCGGGTCAGGCTGCGCAAGCCCAACTCGCCTGCCGGTTATGGCCCCGGCGACATCAAGCGCCTGCGCAAGGCCCTGGGCCTTGGCCCTTACGTCCCCCTCCTGGTCGGTCACACCCCCCTCTCCAATGACGATACCCTGTGGCTTGAGGCCGGCAACATCGAGGCCCATCACGTCGTCTTCGGCGCTCACCCGGAGTGGATCGGCATCGTCGCCCTGGTCGCCGAGCGCTTCCTGCCCTTGCGCTATCCCGTCGAGCCCCTGACGGTTCTGTACAACCGCCACTTTCCCGTCTGAAACACCCGCCGTGAGCGCCCGCTTGAGGCGCCTGCCTGAACCAGGTGCTTGAAGCGCGCGTCTGAAGTAGCCGCGCCCGAAGTGCCCGCGTGAACACATGACCGCAGCGCCCCGCCTGGCTGGCGGCCGCGCCTTGGCGATGAGTACGGCCGGGGGGGTATTTAGTTGTTACCGTGTGATGACAGTCATGTTACGCTTTCGCCCTTAATGTCCCCCGGCCCCGCCATCGGCCCCCCGTGATGGCCATGATGACAACAACGGTCACCCCTGATGGCCGTGATAACTACATAGGGCCCCGAGCCCAGGAGGAGTGCATGACCGGTATACGCCGTGGTCTCGGTGGCGAGATCGCCGTTCCCCCTATTCCTGACTACCTGGAGAAGGTGTATTGGTGGGCCTACCTCCACCCCAAGGCGGTTCATGTCTTCGAGCGCGACTGGCTGGTCAATCTGATCCTCTGGGGCAATTACCGGACCCTCTGTGATGCCGCCCTGGCGGAACTCGGGGAGATCGACGGACGGACCGGGGGCGCGGCGGCGGGTGGCACGGGGCCTGGTGAGCGGCGCTACCTCCAGGTGGCCTGCGTCTATGGCGATCTCACCGAGCGTTTGCTGGGCCAGATGGGGACCCGGGATCGGCTGGACGTTATCGACGTGGCGCCGATCCAACTCGACAACCTCCAGCGCAAGTTGCGGCCGGACCCGCGCTGGCATCCGCATCAGCAGGATGCCAGCGCCCTGCGCTTCGCCGATGACACCTTTGATCGCACCCTGCTGTTTTTCCTGTTGCATGAGCAACCCGAGGACGTCCGGCGCGCCACCCTGGCCGAGGCCCTGCGCGTGACCCGGCCCGGCGGCAAGCTGGTAATCGTTGACTACCATCGCCCGGATGCCGGCCATCTCCTGCGCCTGCCCATGCGGGCGGTCCTGGCGGCCCTGGAACCCTTCGCCCTCGACCTGTGGCGGCATGAGGTGGAGGAATTCCTGCCCCCCGGTCCCCACTTGACCCGGTTGCGCAAGTCCACCTTCTTCCGTGGGCTCTATCAGAAAATCGTGATCCCCTGTTAGCCGGCGCGTGAGTCGCGGATCGGGACCTTGCTCGTCTGGCGGCGTCCTCGTTCGCCATCCTTGCGCGGGCATGGCCCGCTGGTTGGGCGCCGGCAAGCATCCGGCGCGCACCAGGGATAACCTGCCATTTATAACGATTCCGAGGGGGAGACGA
This sequence comes from uncultured Gammaproteobacteria bacterium, assembly GCA_937862735.1. Taxonomy (GTDB): domain Bacteria; phylum Pseudomonadota; class Gammaproteobacteria; order Chromatiales; family Chromatiaceae; genus M0108. Next base: position 870 of record CALMDH010000331.1, on the reverse strand, counting down.
ATGGAGACCCTACTGGTCTGGGACCCGAGTCTGAGCGTGGGTAACGCGGAGCTCGATGAACACCACAAGCAGCTTCTGGCCCTCAACCAGCGGGCGGCGGAACTGCTCAACGACAAGGCCGGGAACCATATCCGCCGCGAGTTCCGGCACCTGCTGAATGAAATCGTCGACCTGGCCGAGGTTCATTTCGCCGCCGAGGAACGTATCCTGGCCTTGAATGGCTGTCCCAATCTGGCGGAGCACAAGGTGGAGCATTACCAGTTCATCGAACTGCTGGCGGAGCTGATCTACCAGTCAATGCTCAAGGAGCTGAAGAACAAGCGGATTGCCCGGCTCCTGTCGGACTATATCGAGCATCACTTTCGTGAGACCGACATGGCTTGCCGGGAATACATGCGCGAGCGGGCCGCCTGAGGCGGGTCTGGTCTGCGACGCTCCATCCCGCCCGGCCTGGCAGGGCCGGCCTGGAAGAGCCGGGATGAGATGGCTGGGACCTGGGGGCTGACCTGGGCATACGTTGAGGGGTATGGGGTGAGGCGCGGCCGATGCGAGGCATCGGGAGGGGCGCCTGCTGAGGGGCATCCCATGAGGCGCATCGGCTGGGGCGTCTGGAGGGGCAGTTGATTGGGGTATCCGATCGGGGTTATCTGCCGCGGGGTCGTCCTGATGGCTGGGGAGGGGTGCAGCGAAATGAGCTGACCGAAAGCGATCAGCGCAGTCCATCTCCATGAATACATGGTGTTTTACCGCCAATCCCGCCGTGGATGGCGCGCGTTTTGCTGCACCCCACGAGACGAGCGGCGGGCGGCAGCGAGATTCATAAGCATCTAATTCGCTGAAGTTTTCTTTCGTCGCGCCAAGTTGGCGCGG
>CALMDH010000330.1:0-141574 GCA_937862735.1 uncultured Gammaproteobacteria bacterium | reverse complement strand
GGTCGATGATCCAGTCGGCGGTCTTGATCACGTCCAGGTTGTGCTCGATGACGACCACGGTGTTGCCGTGGTCGCGCAGCCGGTGGAGGACATCGAGCAGCTGCTTGACGTCGTGAAAGTGCAAGCCGGTGGTGGGCTCGTCGAGGATGTAAAGGGTCCGGCCGGTGTCGCGCTTGGAAAGCTCGCGGCTGAGCTTTACGCGCTGGGCCTCGCCGCCGGACAGGGTAGTGGCGCTCTGGCCCAGGCGGACGTAGGACAGGCCCACGTCCATCAGGGTCTGGAGCTTGCGCGCCAGGGGCGGGACCGGGGCGAAGAACTCCAGGGCCTGCTCTACCGTCAGGTTGAGGACCTCGTCGATGGTCTTGCCCTTGTAGCGGATGTCCAGGGTCTCGCGGTTGTAGCGCCGGCCGTGGCAGAGGTCGCACTGGACATAGATGTCGGGCAAAAAGTGCATCTCCACCCGGATGAGCCCATCGCCCTTGCATGCCTCGCAGCGGCCGCCGGCGACGTTGAAGCTGAAGCGCCCGACCGTATAGCCCCGGGTGCGGGCCTCGGGGACGGTGGCGAAGAGTTCCCGCACATGGGTGAAGAGCCCGGTGTAAGTGGCTGGGTTGGAGCGCGGGGTGCGGCCGATGGGGCTTTGGTCGATGTCCACCACCTTGTCGAAGTGCTCCAGGCCCTCCACCGCGCGGAAGGGCGCCGGCTGGAGGTTGGAGCCGTTGAGGTGGCGGGCGGCGAGAGGGAAGAGGGTGTCGTTGATCAGGGTCGACTTCCCTGAGCCGGAGACCCCGGTGACGCAGCACAGGGTACCCACCGGGAGGCTGACATCCACCCCGCGCAGGTTGTGGCCGCTGGCGCCCAGCAGGCGCAACTGGCGCGCCGGGTCGCTGGGAGTGCGCTGTTCCGGGATGGCGATGCGCAATTCCCCGCTGAGGTAGCGGCCGGTCAGGGACTGGGGGCAGTGGGCGATCTCCTCGGCCCGCCCCAGGGCGACGACCTCGCCGCCATGCTCGCCGGCGCCGGGCCCCAGGTCCACCACCAGGTCCGCGGCGCGGATGGCCTCTTCGTCATGCTCGACGACGATGACGGTGTTGCCCAAGTCCCGCAGGTGGGTCAGGGTCCCCAGCAGCCGGGCGTTGTCCCGCTGGTGCAGGCCGATGGAGGGCTCGTCGAGGATGTACATGACCCCCACCAGGCCGGCGCCGATCTGGCTGGCGAGGCGGATGCGCTGGGCCTCACCGCCGGACAGGGTCTCGGCGCTACGCTCCAGGGTCAGGTAATCCAGGCCCACGTCCACCAGAAAGCGCAGCCGCTGGGCGATCTCCTTAATGATGCGGGCGCCGATCTCGCCTTTCTGGCCGGGCAGGTCCAGGGCGGTGAAGAAGGCCAGGGCCTCGCCCACCGGCAGGCGGGTGACCTGGGGCAGGGTGTGTTCGGCGACATAGACGTGGCGCGCCGCCGGGTTGAGGCGGGTGCCGGCGCAGGTCGGGCAGTCCTGGTGGGACAGATACTTGGCCAGCTCCTCGCGCAGGGTGACGGAGTCCGTCTCCCGGTAGCGGCGGTCCAGGTTACGCAGCACGCCCTCGAAGGGCCGCAGGCGCCCGGCGCCGCTCTCATGGGGCAGCTTGAGCTTGATGCGCTCGCTGCCGCTGCCATAGAGGATGACCTGACGGGCCCGCTCCGGCAGCTCCGCCCAGGGGGTCTCGACATCGAAGCCGTAGTGCTCCCCCAGGGCGCGCATCATTTGGAAATAGTAGGCGTTGCGCCGGTCCCAGCCGCGCACCGCCCCGCCCGCCAGGCTCAGCTCCGGATGGACCACCACCTTGGCGGGGTCGAAGAACTGCTCCACCCCCAGGCCGTCGCAGCTCGGGCAGGCCCCGGCGGGGTTGTTGAAGGAGAAGAGGCGGGGCTCCAGCTCCGGCAGGCTGTAGCCGCAGACGGGGCAGGCGTAACGGGCGGAGAAGATCAGCTCCGGCCGGTCGGGCTCGTCCAGCCAGGCCACCCGGGCGATGCCGTTGGACAGCTTGAGGGCGGTCTCGAAGGACTCCGCCAGGCGGGTGCGCAGGTCGTCGCGGACGCGGAAGCGGTCCACCACCACCTCGATGCTGTGCTTGCGCTTGAGGTCCAGTTCCGGGGGCTCGTCCAGCTCGAACAGGTCGCCGTCCACCCGGGCACGGACGAAACCCTGGGCGTTAAGCTCGGTGAACAGGCGCTGATACTCCCCCTTGCGCTCGGAGATCACCGGCGACAGCAGCATCAGCTTGTCCCCCGGCGGCAGGGCCAGGACCTGATCGACCATCTGGCTGACGGACTGGGCGTCCAGGGTCTCCCCATGTTCCGGGCAGCGCGGGGTGCCGACCCGGGCGAACAGCAGGCGCAGATAGTCGTAGATCTCGGTGATGGTGCCGACGGTGGAGCGGGGGTTGTGGGAGGTGGTCTTCTGCTCGATGGAAATGGCCGGCGACAGGCCCTCGATCTGATCCAGGTCGGGCTTCTCCATCACCGACAGGAACTGGCGGGCGTAGGCCGACAGGGACTCGACGTAGCGGCGCTGGCCCTCGGCGTAGATGGTGTCGAAGGCCAGGGAGGACTTGCCGGAGCCCGACAGGCCGGTGACCACGATCAGCCGGTCCCGGGGCAGGTCCAGGTCGATATTCTTGAGGTTGTGCGTGCGGGCGCCGCGGAGGCGGATGCTGTCCATGAGCCTGAACCGGTTAGGGCGAAACTGCTATTATGCTCAGCCACTCCCAGCCGAGGCAAAGCCGAAGTACCCCACGATGAGCCGATCCGGACCCCCGCCCATTCCCATGACCGCCGACGAAAGGCGCGCCTCGGCGGGCCTGGCCGGCATCTTCGCCATGCGCATGCTGGGGCTCTTTCTCATCCTGCCGGTCTTCGCCATCCAGGCCCAGGACGTCCCCGGCGCCACCCCCTTCCTCATCGGCATCGCCATCGGCATCTATGGCCTGACCCAGGCCCTGTTCCAGATCCCCTTCGGCATGCTCTCGGATCGCATCGGCCGCAAGCCGGTGATCCTGGGTGGTCTGATGATCTTTCTCATCGGCAGCGTCCTGGCCGCCCTGGCCACCGACATCTATGGCGTGATCCTGGGCCGCCTGCTCCAGGGCAGCGGGGCCATCGCCGCCGCCATCATGGCCCTCACCGCCGATCTCACCCGCGAGTCGGTGCGCACCCGGGCCATGGCCGGCATCGGCATCAGCATCGCCCTGTCCTTCGCCCTGGCCCTGGTCCTGGGGCCCATCGTCGCCCACTGGGGCGGCTTGCCGGGGCTGTTCTGGTTCATCGCCGCCCTGGCCCTGGCGGGGATTTTCATCATCCTCTTCGTGGTGCCGAATCCCGTCCATTCCAGCCTGCATCGGGACGCCGAGCCCGTGGCCAGCCAGTTTCGTACCGTCCTGGCGGATGGGGAATTGCTGCGACTGGATCTGGGTATCTTCACCCTGCATCTGACCATGACCTCCCTCTTTCTGGTCGTGCCCCTGTTTCTGGGGGAGGGGGGGCTGGCCCCCGTCGATCACTGGATGGTCTATCTCCCCGTCCTGCTGCTGGCGATCCTGGCCATGGTCCCGCTCATCATCCAGGCGGAAAGCAAGGGGCGGATGAAACCGGTGTTCCTGGGCAGCCTGCTGGCCCTGGCCTTGGGGCTGCTGGGCCTCAACTTCCTGGGCCATAACCTCCTGGTGACCGCCTTCTGGCTGCTGGTCCTGATCACCATTTTCAACTTGCTGGAGGCCATCCTGCCCTCCATGGTCTCCAAGGTCGCCCATGCCGGGGCCAAGGGCACCGCCATGGGGGTCTATTCCACCTCCCAGTTCACCGGCGCCTTCCTCGGTGGCCTGATCGGCGGCTGGATCCACCAGCACTGGGGCGCCCATGCCGTGCCGGTCTTCTCCGCCCTCGCGGTAGTGATCTGGTTCCTGGTGGCCTACGGCATGCGCCCGCCGCGCCAGGCCGTGCCCCACACCATCCCCGTCGGCGATCGCGCCGCCGACCCCAACCTGCCAGCGGCCCTAATGGCCATCCCCGGCGTCGAGGAAGTCCTGGTCGTGGCGGAAGAGGGCGTCGCCTACCTCAAAGTGGACAAGGGTCGCGTCGATTGGGCAAGATTGGACGCCTTCACCGCGGCGGTCTGACGCCAAGCCCAGCCCAGCTCAGGCAAGCCGGAAGGGTCGGTGGCTTCTGGCGGTGGTGTCAACCGCGGGGATGCGGTCGTCAAGCCTACGGGGACGTTTTCAGTGTATCCCCCGCCAGAGGCCACCCCAGCCCAGGCACCAGGGAGGGTCGGGGGGCTTCTGGCGGGGGTGTCAACCGCAAGGATGCGGTTGCCAAGCCTACAGGGATGTATTCACGGCGTCCCCCGCCAGATGCCACCCGACCCGGAACGCCAATAACTGAAATCGTTGATCTTTGCTACCTATTGAAACCCCATCCGGGGCGCTCATCACCACATCAGGGCCGGAGGAACTCATGTCCAGGGGAAGCCTTAACAAAGTCATGCTGATCGGCAACTTGGGCGCCGATCCGGAAACCCGCTACACGCCCAGCAACATGGCGATCACCAAGATCCGCATCGCTACCAGCGAGACCTGGAAAGATAAGAACACCGGCGAGCCTCAAGAGCGCACCGAGTGGCATCGGGTGACCCTCTTCGGCAAGCTGGGAGAGATCGCCCAGCAATACCTGCGCAAGGGTTCCAAGGTCTACATTGAAGGCCAGTTGCGCACCAACAAGTGGCAGGGTCCCGATGGCCAGGACCGCTATTCCACGGATATCGTGGTCGATATGAAAGGCAGCATGATGATGCTTGACGGTCGCGGAGGCGGTGGCGGACCGACCTCGGCGCCCTACGACAACCAGGGCGGCAATCAGTCGCGCCCCCAGGGTGGCGGCGGAGGCTGGCCCGACGACGATTTCGGCAAGCCCACCGGCGGTGGTGGTCCGGCGCCCGGTGGCCCTGGACCAGTGGACTTCGATGACGATATCCCCTTCTAACTCTCATGAGGCGGCGCGCCACACCCCTGATGGTGACAGACAAGCCTGGTGACTTTCACGCTAACTGTCATGAGGCGGCAGGCCACACCCCTGACAATGTAAGCCATTCCCGTGACTGTCACGCTAAGATATCGGCGACGTAGCGGACCTGCTGATGCTGTGAAGATGCCGTGCGGGCTGTTGCCCATGGGCGGGGTCTTTCACGTCACCCAACTCACACGGCACCTGGCTTTATTCCGATCCACCAACCGCATCGAGTTCCCCGGACCTGACTCCCGGGGGGGCGATGCTTGAGGACAAGGACCTCATGAAAACCCTTCTGGTAACGGGTGGCGCCGGCTTCATCGGTGGCAATTTCATCCATTTCCTGCTGCGTGAGACGGGCGTCCAGGTGGTGAACCTGGACAAGCTGACCTACGCCGGCAATCTGGACACCCTGGCGCCCCTGGCGGGCAATACCCGCCACGTCTTCGTCCAGGGTGACATCGGTGACCAGGCCCTGGTGGAGCGTTTGCTCGCGGACTATGCCGTGGACGCGGTGGTCAACTTCGCCGCCGAGTCCCACGTCGACCGCTCCATCGACGGGCCCGCCGACTTCGTCCAGACCAACGTCGTCGGCACCTTCAATCTGCTCGACTGCGCCCGTCGCTACTGGGCGGGCCTGGGCCAGGCCGGGCGGGATTCCTTCCGCTTCCTGCACGTCTCCACCGACGAGGTCTACGGCACCCTGGGGGCCGAGGGGCGCTTCACCGAGACCACCCCCTATGCCCCCAATTCTCCTTATTCGGCCTCCAAGGCGGCCTCGGACCATCTAGTGCGGGCCTGGCACCACACCTATGGCCTGCCGGTCCTGACCACCAACTGCTCCAACAATTACGGCCCCTACCAATTCCCGGAGAAGCTGATCCCCCTGGTGACCCTCAAGGCCCTGGCCGGCGCGCCCCTGCCCATTTATGGCACCGGCGCCAACGTCCGCGACTGGCTCTATGTCGAGGACCATTGCCGTGCCATCTGGCGGGTCCTGGAGGCCGGCCGGCCGGGCGAGGTCTACAACGTCGGCGGCGACAGCGAGCGCACCAACCTGGAGGTGGTCGACACCCTCTGCGCCCTCCTCGACGAACTGGTCCCGGATTCCCCGCACCGGCCCCATGCCCAGCTCAAGACCTTCGTCACCGACCGCCCCGGCCATGACCTGCGCTATGCCATCGACGCCACCAAGCTCAAGACCGAGCTGGGTTGGGCCCCGCGGGAGCGCTTCGAGACCGGCCTGCGCCGTACCCTCCAGTGGTACCTGGACAACCAGGCCTGGTGCCGGCGGGTGATGGATGGCAGCTATCGCGGCCAGCGCCTGGGGGCAGGTTAGGGCCCTGGGCTCATCCGTTTCACGGCCCTCGGCTTACCTCACCTCAGATCAGCTCCGCTCTAAAGGCCGCTGCTCAAGGAATCCCAATGAATCGTAAAGGCCTCATCCTCGCTGGCGGCTCCGGCACCCGGCTTTATCCGCTGACCCACACCATCAGCAAGCAACTGCTGCCGGTCTACGACAAGCCCATGATCTATTACCCCCTCGCCACCCTGATGCTGGCGGGGATCCGGGAGATCCTGGTCATCACTACCCCCCGGGACGCCAGCGCCTTCCGGGATCTGCTGGGCGATGGCGGCCAGTGGGGCATCGCCATCCAGTACGCCGTCCAGCCCGAGCCCGGCGGTCTGGCCCAGGCCTTCCTCATCGGCGCCGACTTCATCGCCGGGGACCCGAGCTGTCTCATCCTCGGCGACAACATCTTCTATGGCCACGGCTTGGTGCAGCAGATGCGCGCCGCCAATCTGCGCGAGCGCGGCGCCTCGGTCTTCGGCTACTGGGTCAGGGACCCGGAGCGCTATGGCGTCGCCGAGCTGGACGGCATGGGCCGGGTCCTCAGCCTGGAGGAGAAGCCGGCCCGGCCCAAGTCCAATTACGCCGTCACCGGGCTCTACTTCTATGACGGCCAGGTGTGCGACCTGGCGGCGGGCCTCCAGCCCTCGCCCCGCGGCGAGCTGGAGATCACCGACCTCAACAACCGCTACCTGGCCCAGGAGGAACTCTACCTGGAGCGCCTGGGGCGCGGCACCGCCTGGCTCGACACCGGCACCCACCAATCCCTGATGGAGGCCAGCAACTTCATCGAGACCATCGAGTCCCGCCAGGGGCTGAAGATTTGCTGTCCCGAGGAGGTCGCCTGGCAGCGACGCTGGATCGACGCCGACCAGTTGCGTGCCATCGCCGCCCCCCTGGCCAAGAGCGGCTACGGCGAGTACCTCCTGGGTCTGCTGGAGCGCTCCGCGGAGCCTTGAGGACCTTAGTCGAGCATGCCTTACCAATGAAGATCATCCCCTCCGCGATCCCCGACGTCCTCATCATCGAACCCCAGGTCTTTGGTGACGCGCGGGGCTGGTTTCTGGAGTCCTGGCAGCGGGAGCGCTATGCCGCCGCCGGCATCCCCGCCGGGCTGGTCCAGGACAACCAGGCCTATTCCCGCCATGGGGTCCTGCGCGGCCTGCACATCCAGCACCCCCATGCCCAGGGCAAGCTGGTGCAGGTGCTGCGCGGCGAGGTCTTCGACGTGGCCGTGGATGCCCGTCCCGGCTCACCCTGGTTCGGCCGCTGGACTGGCGTGCTGCTGTCCGGGGACAACCACCGCCAGTTCTGGGTGCCACCCGGCTTCGCCCATGGCTACTACGTCACCGGCGAGGACGCCCTGTTCAGCTACAAGTGCAGCGACTTCTACCATCCGGAGCACGAGCTGTCGATCGCCTGGAACGACCCGGCCATCGGCATCGACTGGCCCCTGCAGGGTGAGCCCATCCTGTCGGCGAAGGACCTGGCCGCCATCCCACTGACCGAGGTGCCGGCCGGGAGGCTGCCGAGCTATGTGTCCGCCCATCCTGCCGGCTAGCGCTAGATGAGGCCTAGCCGTTCAGACCCCCCTCTCCCCAGCCCTCCCCCACGAGGGGGGGAGGGAGTGGGTTTGCTTGATTCTTCCAGCTCTCCCCCACGAGGGGCGTGAGTAGGGTTGCCTGATCCTTGTCTCCGGCCCTGCTGACCCTTGTTTCCAGCCCTGCATCGGTACCATCCATGAAGACACCTCCGACCCTCCTCCTCATCGGTGCCGACGGCCAGGTCGGTTGGGAATTACAGCGCACCCTGGCGCCCCTGGGCCGGGTCGTGCGCGCCACCCTGGATGGGCGCTGGGAGCAGGCCGTCAATCTGGCCGATGCCGAGTCCCTGACCCGACTGATCCGCGCCACCCAGCCCGATGCCGTCATCAATGCCGCCGCCTACACCGCGGTGGACAAGGCGGAGAGCGAGCCGGACCTGGCGCGGCGAGTCAATGGCGATGCCCCCGGCCTGCTGGGCCGCCTGGTGGCGGAACGACAGGTCCCGGTACTGCACTATTCCACCGACTTCGTCTTCTCCGGCGACGCCGAGTGCCCCTACCGGGAAGACGATGAGCCCGGGCCCATCAACGTCTACGGCGCCACCAAGCTCGATGGGGAGAACGGCCTGCTGGATTCCGGCGCCCCGGCCCTGATCCTGCGCACCAGTTGGGTGTATGGCCGCTATGGCCAGAACTTCCTCCTCACCATGCAGCGCCTGCTGCGGGAACGGGACGAGCTCAAGGTCGTCGACGACCAGATCGGCGCCCCCACCTGGGCCCGGCTGCTGGCCGAGGTCAGCGCCCAACTCCTCTACCGCGTCCTGCGCGGCGACATCGATCTGAAGACCCAGGGCGGGCTCTACCACGTCAGCGGCGGTGGCCAGACGAGTTGGTGGGGTTTCGCCAAGGCCATCCAGGAGGCCAGCGGCCTGAGCTGCCGGCTGCTGCACATCCCCTCCCGGGACTATCCCTCCCCGGCCAAACGCCCGGCCTATTCGGTGCTGGACAACGGCCGTCTGCAAGAGGTCTTCGGCCTCGCCCTGCCGGCCTGGGAGGCATCCCTGGCCCAGTGTCTGGCCGAGGCTTGAGGCCCCCTGCCCGAGGACCCTTACCTTGACCCTTGCGGGGGTGGCGACCATACTCAAATGAACCGGCATCTGCCCGGCCCGTCCCTCACCCCGGATTACTCACCAGACACTCGAGGTAAGACGATGAAAAAATTCATCCTCGCGGCCCTGTGCGGTATGGCCAGCCTGCCGGTCCTGGCCCAGGAGGCCAAGGTCGACCTTAGCTTTAGCGCCAACATGCCCTCCCTGCGCGACCCCGCGCGCAACGATAGCTTCAAGTTCACGGTGGCCGACGCCAAGGTCGTCACCACCCTGTCTCTGGAATGCCAGGCCGGGCGGACCAAGGCCTTCGTGCTGCGCACCAACGAGCAGTGCAGCGTCTCGGGAACGGGCAATATCGTCAATCCCAACAACCCCAGCCAGAAGCTGCCGCGCACCCAGTATGCCGGTGGTTTCACCGTCAAGGAGAACGGTCAGGTCGAGGGCAGCACCCTGAGCGTCAACTACCTGGCCATGGGCAAGGTCCCCGCCTCCGCCGAGGCCTTCAGTGGCGGCATGACCCTCAAGCCGGAAAACCCCTCGCCGGGGGCGGCGGAACTCCAGGCGGCCTTGCTGAAGAAGCTGCGGGGCGAGCAGACCGCGGGCTCGGTGATCGACGAGCGCGTGGATAGCGTCCAGCTCAGCAAGTTCTTTATCCCCTCCGCCGGCCTGCCCTCGGAAAAGGGCTGCACCTGGAACGGGGACATGATCTTCTCCTATCAGACCAATTCCTGGTTCATCAACCTCAGCGCCCGCTGCGGTGACCGGGACTATGCCCTCAAGGGCAACATGCCCTGGACCGACACCCCCGGCGTCGCCAACCAGACCCAGTATGACCTGACCCTGACCCTACCCAGCGCCACCCTGGGCTCCGATGAGGCCCTCTTCGCCAGCGCCGACGGTGACAGCGACCTGTTCGCCAACGTCGACGGCGTCACCGGCCAGATCATCATGAAGGAATCGGCCTACGTGAAGACCATGGTCGAGGGCAAGGAGGAGGACCTGGCCAGCCAGATCGACGGCACTGGCCAGCTCAAGGGCACCAATGTCTCCCTGGAGGCGGTGCGCTCCTTCGGCATCCTCATCGGCATCCTGTCCCGCACCTTCTTCGGCGCCTGATAGCCAATCTGGCAGTGCCAGTCATCCAACTGCTGCCGGCCTAAAACCGCGGCGATTCTGTCTTACCCCCTCCCCCCTGGTGGGGGAGGGCCGGGGAGAGGGGGTGAAGGAGGGCGCGGCAACGTTAAGTTGCCCCGCGACCAGAGACGGCCCCCGTCTAGGCATATCGGGTCCGGTTATAATCCCCCGCCTTAGCCTCCAGGCACCGTCACCTCCACCAGACCCCGCATGTCGCAGTTTTTAGAGCAACTCGCCAAACGGCGCACCTTCGCCATCATCTCCCACCCTGACGCCGGCAAGACCACCCTCACGGAAAAGTTGCTGCTCTTCGGCGGGGCCATCCAGATGGCCGGTACCGTCAAGGGGCGCAAGGCGGCGCGCCATGCCACCTCCGACTGGATGGAACTGGAAAAGCAGCGCGGTATCTCCGTGACCTCCTCGGTCATGCAGTTTCCCTATGGCGAGGCCATCGTCAACCTGCTCGACACCCCCGGTCACGAGGACTTCTCCGAGGACACCTACCGCACCCTGACCGCGGTGGATTCGGCCCTGATGGTCATCGATGTCGCCAAGGGCGTGGAGGAGCGCACCATCAAGCTGATGGACGTCTGCCGCCTACGCGCCACCCCCATCCTCACCTTCGTCAACAAGCTGGACCGCGAGGGGCGCAACCCCATCGAGATCCTCGACGAGATCGAGTCGGTCCTCAAGATCCGCTGCGCCCCGGTTACCTGGCCCATCGGCATTGGCAAGCGCTTCAAGGGCGTCTACGACCTGCGCAGCGGCGTGACCCACCTCTTCAGCGCCCAGCACGGTGGGCGCATCCGCACCGGCGAGGTGATCAAGGGCCTGGACAACCCGCGCATGGACGAGCTCCTGGGCGACCAGGCGGACGAGCTGCGCGAGGACATGGAACTGGTGGCCGGAGCCAGCCATCCCCTGGACCTGGACGCCTACCGCGCCGGCGACCAGACCCCGGTCTTCTTCGGTTCCGCCATCAACAACTTCGGCGTCGAGGAGCTGCTGCGCGCCTTCGTCGCCTACGCCCCGCCCCCCCGGCCCCGGGCGACCCTGCAACGGGAGGTCGCCCCGGAGGAAGATGCCTTCACCGGCTTCGTCTTCAAGATCCAGGCCAACATGGACCCGGGGCATCGCGACCGCATCGCCTTCCTGCGCGTCTGCTCTGGCGGTTACCGCAAGGGCATGAAGATGCGCCACGTGCGCATCGGCAAGACGGTGCAGATCGCCAACGCCATCACCTTCCAGGCCGACGAGCGCCAACTGGTGGAGGAGGCCTGGCCCGGCGACATCATCGGCCTGCACAACCACGGCACTATCCAGATTGGCGACACCTTCACCGAGGGCGAGGACCTCAAGTACGTCGGCATCCCCTTCTTCGCCCCCGAGCTCTTCCGCCGCGTCGTCCTCAAGGACCCGCTGAAGATGAAGGCCCTGCAAAAGGGCGTAGTGCAACTGGCGGAGGAGGGCGCCACCCAGGTCTTCCGGCCCCTCAAGAACAACGACCTGATCCTGGGCGCCGTGGGCAGCTTGCAGTTCGACGTCGCCGCCTTCCGGCTCAAGGATGAGTACGGCGTCGAGGCGGTGGTCGAGGCGGTCGGCGTCCACACCGCCCGCTGGATCGGTTGCGACGACCCCAAGATGCTGGAGCGTTTCCGCGACAAGGCCTACGAAAATCTGGCCCTGGACGGCGACAACCAGCTCGTCTACCTGGCCCCGACCCGCGTCAACCTCAGCCTGACCCAGGAGCGCTGGCCCGATATCCGCTTCCTGGCGACCCGGGAGCTCTGACCGCTTACCCCTGACATGGCCGGGCCCCCGGCCTGCATCCCCTTTTCACCGACCCTGAATCACCATGGAAACCCAAGCGATAACCCAACTTATCCGTGCCGGCCTGCCCGATGCCGCGGTCCAGGTCAGCGGCGACGGCAGCCACTTCGAGGCCCTGGTCATCAGCTCCGCCTTCGTCGGCAAGAGTCCCCTTGAACGGCAGCGCCTGGTCATGGCCACGGTCAAACCCCAGATCGAAAGTGGCGAACTCCATGCCCTGTCTATCAAGACCCTGACCCCGGAACAGGCCGCCCTGCAATGCGGGTGATTCGGGGCCTGAAAACCTGGCATTCCCCACGCGGCAAGTCATACTTGCTGTAGGAACCGACCAACAACCAACCCTGAGGAGGACCGTGATGTTTCTGAAACACAAAGCCAGCGGCAAGCTCGTTGAGGTGCTAGGGCTGCGCGACCTGTTCAACCCCCTCCACGAGGTACTGGTCGGCCGTTATCACGCCGGCGAGGAACTCCAGGACCCCGAGCAATTCCGCAAGGCCGATCTCTTGTTCTGCTCCGGCGAGTCCCTGCCCAAGTGCTGGACCGATGTCCACTATCGCGATGACGAGGCCTTTCACCATTACCGGCTGAACCCTTGATCCCCGCCTTGTCCGGCCCTGGCCTCTACCTGTCGAGGTGACTGGACCCTCTTCAAAGATCCATCGGCCCTGGCCTTGAGTTTTCACCCCAAACGCGGCAGCACCTCGCTCACCCCTTCGCATTTCAGAAACCCCCTTGCAAGGGTTGCATGACGAGGTGCCACCGCGCTTCCCACCCAGCCGCGGGATGCGCTGGACTATCAGCCTGCAACCTGATTTGACGCCCTCGGGGTCGCTCCCTAGAATAGCGCCCTTCTTGATCGGGCGATTAGCTCAGCGGGAGAGCACTCCCTTCACACGGGAGGGGTCACTGGTTCAATCCCAGTATCGCCCACCAATTAAATCAAAGAGATAGAATCCACCCTCGCAGCATGGAAAGCTCTTCAGGTGGAATTTCAGGTGGAATCATGTCCAGAAACCTCTCTGGCTGACCTCCTGAAGGCTCAAATCTAACCCTGATACACCAGGGTTTTTCTTCATGGTTTGTTTCGATGGTTCCTGCTAAGCCGATAGGCGCGGGGTATGCAACGCCATACTCCGCTCACGGACCAGCAGGGTCCGGTGTCAGCATCATTCAGGTTAGGCGACTGGCGTCACAGCCGTTGTGGTGCCTGGCTTCCGGGGGCTTCGGGGCACGATGGCCACGGTTCCATAGGTCGTACCTGTTGGCATGCGCTTGCATGGTGCCAGTCTCGCCTATCGAGCGATCGGTGAAATTTCGGCATGCAAGGTGATGCCAACAGGCAGGGCCTATCGTGCCGCCACAGCCGCCCCATAGCCGCCAGCGGGGTCAGGGCCTACTCATGGCCTTGCCTAGCCCCACCGATCGCTGTACGGGCCTTGTAGCGGCTCCTGGCGGGGTCTACCAGTCGAAGGGCGCATCACGGCTCTGCACCCTCGGCCTTGGCGGTCTACTGTCCCAGCCCCAGGTGTCGCCGCTCACTTTCCGCCCCATCCGCCCGGCCTGGCTGGCGTCGATCCGTACCCGTTGCCTGGCAGCATCTTCGCCATGCTCTCGTACCCATCTCCTGACAGTGGCCACGGTGACACCCTTGGCCTTGGCCAGCTCCCTGCACTCGTCGCTTGTCATGACCGCCACCCATTCGCTTACCTTTGGCGGGGTATGGTAGCCGCCAGGGCGGGATGATGCGGTCGCGCAGGGCCGGACCATCGCCCACAAAAAAACCCCGCAGTCGGCGGGGTCGGTGTCGCTTCGGTCCATCCTTGTCAGGGTGTCGGGCATCCTGGCTGGCCTGCCATCAGCCGCGCCAAGAGTGCTTTAAGTTCGCGCTTGACCGCCACCAGGGCGGGTGAACCAGTCGGGGTATCAAGGTCGATGTTTGCAAGGTCCAGTCTCCGGGCCAGGGCGTCCAACTCATCCAAGCTCACCTCGGCGGCGGCGGGAGTGGCCACTTCCAGGCGGATCAGGCGGGTCTTCAAGCTAGCGGTTGACATTGAGTAGCGCCTCCAGCTTGGCGATGCGATCAGAAAGATCGCAGCTTTCCACAATCGCGGACTGTGTATTCAAGGTCGACACCAAGGCTTGCCCCACGTCGACCGGGATTTGTCCCTGGGCCATTGCCATTGTGACCGCCTCGGCCCTGGCCTTCAGATCGCCACTGGCGAACCCGTCAAGCTCAGCCTCGATAGTCGGACCAACAGCCTTCACGGGTGGCAGTGTCCGCTCCAAGATCAGCCGGGCGGCCTGAATGTCGCCACCCTTCGCTTGCTCCACCAGAACCGCAATGATCGCTGGCACATCTTCAGCCAGACTGTCTCGAAGTAGGGTGGCTCGATTGCGTGAACCTGGCGCTCGACCGCTTGGATTACCTGATGAACCTTTTGTGAATGGCATTGCTGACCGCCTGATGTTTGCAATAGATATCTTGAATCAACCTGGCCCATATCTTGTGCTCAACCGCAGCGAAGAGCGCAAGATATTGTAGGTCGCTACGCCACCAGCCGCAGGCGCGGCGGCTCCTCGCGCACCGGCCATTGGCGCGGGTTAAGAACGATATTTTTTGCAAAAAAGGCATCATCCGCCCGCGGCCAAAATCGCACCTCGGCCCCCTTCATGCGTGTCGCGATCCGGGCCAGGGTATCCCTGGATGCTCGCTTTGCAATGTCCCCCAAAACCGCGTCCGGGGGCATCCTGGCGACGAACACCGTCCTCGCGTCTGGCACCGCGACGGTCAAATTCATTTCGCCGCAGCTCAGGTAGGAAGCCTTGTAGACGGTGCCGCTCCAACTGCCATCAGGATTCGGCTCCGGCAACCATTGCCACCGCAGGGCCGCGCCAGTGAGGGTGCAAGGCGTGAACCGTACCCAGCTTCCGGCAATTTCTCTCCCGGCAACCTCGCTGGCAGTCGGGAAGATGTGATGCTGACTATCGCTGGTTGCCACGATCAGCCGGCAAGGCTTTGAAGGGTTGCCATCCGGGCCGTGAATGACTCGGCCAATCTTCATGGGATCAGTACTCATCTTTGCGTACTCTCAAAGTCAGGAGTCGGTTGCCAGGTCGGACACTTGCGCGGGCCGGACATCCGGACATCCTCTATAGAGGGATGTCCGTGTCCGTCCGAAAGCCGGTCCGGACATGTCCGGCACTTGTCCGGTACTTGTCCGATGTCCGATTGCAGGAAAATCATTGGTTTGCGGCTTTTGTCAGTGTGTCCGCCAGCCAGAGAGAGGCCAGGTCAGGCCAACCGGCTCCATGAGCCAGATTCGGGCTTGGCCAATAGATGTCATGCCAGCAATCGACCGCGCCAGCCTTGACCAAATCGGCCTTGGCGCGCCTAAACGCCTTGTCCTTGGTGTCGGTCTTGTCCCCGGTATGGCGGGCATGATGGGCCTGCCGCCAGGCATCATTGGGGACGATGCGCTCCGGCATAGCGCCCTTCGGTGGGTGCCACCCTTCCGGTGGCTGCTCGCCAGCCTCAGCCATCGCGCCAAGAAGGGACTCGAAGGCCAAGCGCACGCCAGGTGCCGATGTCTTTCGCCGGGGACTGGCGGTGACTTCGCGAGCCTCAAGCACAATCGACACCTCGGCCACGCCGTCGCTGTCCAGCCACGGCAACTCGACCTGCTTTACCTCGAAACCAATGGGGACCGTCGGCCCCATGTCCTTGGTCTTGGTCGATGCAAGGGTGCGCAACCCGGAGGCGTCCTTGGTCAGGCAGAACTCGATGTCCACGCCGCCACGCAACGAAGAAGAACCGCGGGATCGTGTTTTGTCACCGTGCCCGCTATGGTGGACGGTCAGGACGGTGCAGCCATACCGCTCACGGAGAGCGTCGGCGGCGCGGATGAAGTTGCCGATGTCCGTCTCGCTGTTTTCCTCGCCGCCCAGGTTGCGGTGCAATGTGTCCACGATAATCACGGCAGGCTTCCCGGCTTGTTGGGCAATCGCGTCCAGTTCCGCCACCACGGTTTGCAAAGCCGCTTTGTCGATGAGGCGCGTGCCGGTGCGGGAAACGTAGATGGGCGCGGCGCGAAGCTCCTCCTCGCAATCGTGCTCGATGCTCCACGCCTTCAGGCGGCGGCGCAGCCCGTGGTGGCCCTCCCCAGCGATGATGACGGCCGGGCCTTGCTTCACGCTGCGGCCCAGCCAGTCCCGTCCCGTCGCAACGCTCGCCGCCCACTCCAGGGCCAGGAGCGACTTGCCGCTCTCCGGATCGCCAAACAGCAACACCAGGCTGTCAGGCAACAGGAAATCGCGGATGAGATACTCCAGGGGTGCCGGTTGCTCCATGAGTTCGCTGACATGCGCAAACCAAGCGGGCTTGCCCTGTTCGGCTTGTCCCTCCGTTGGGTCAACCGTCGCGGCGGATGCTGGCGGGCCAGCCTTCAAACCCTGCAAGAACGCCTCGGTCAAGGCAGGTTCAGCCGCCACTTCCTCGCGGGCCTTGGCGACGGTGTAGATCATGGTCCACTCCATCGCTGACTCGACATTGCCGAATCGCTCCTCAAGCGCCTTGGCGCTGATCCCATTGGCCGGGTCGCAGAGGATGCAGGCGATGGTGGCGTCGTCCAGTCCCAGCCTGGCCAAATCCTTTGCCACACCGAAGAGCGCCTTGCTGCGGTCGCCGTCATAGTGCTGACACTCGCCGGTGGTGATGACGTGCCGGGTGAAATCCTTGACGGGTATCGAGTCCAAGTCCACCGGCTTGAATCCTGGCGGGATGGATGTTTCCTCGGCCTTCGCCTTGGCCGTCTGTGGGAAGTACCGTCTACCCAACTCGCTCAGGTCGCGGCGCTCGACACTAAAGGGCGTGTCTTCAATGTGGTCGCCGGTGATCGTCAGCCAGCGGCCTTGCTCGTAGAATTCGACGTCATGTTCACTGCTACGGCCGGTATGGCCACCGAAGGTGCCGAAGGCGAAGAACCGTATGCCCGACAATCCCGGTGACACTTCGGTGTAAGTGTCGGCTTCGCTCAGAATGGCCTTAGCGGCCTCGCTCAGTTCGCCGGTGGCTATGTCACGGCAATGGTCAAGGTCGCCACCAATCAGGCCGTCATCAGGCATCAGGACGATACCCAGGCCATGCAGGTGATGCGCCTCGGCATAGTCGCGGGCTTGCTCGAAGGTGGCCTGATTCGCCGGGTCGGTCCAGCCGGTCATGCCGCCGGTAATGGGGCTGATGGGTTCCTTTCCCGGCTTCTTGCCAATGCCTTTTGGCTTCAGTCGCCACGCCACCCAACAGTTCAGCTCTCGCAGTGCTGCGGGTATCTCGTGCGCGTCAACGATGTGCCGCTGGTATGGCACAGGCGGCGCAGTCGGCGCGGATGCTGATGGCGCGGATGGGGCGGATGCCGATGGCGATGTGGTGGGTCCGGGCTTGGGCCTCTGCCAAGGCTTTTCCACGGTGGCGGGCATCGACGGGAATCCGGTTTGCGGATGGCGCGGCGCGGTGGCGGGGATGGTGATTCGATTTATCATCTCCGGAGCCCTCCGTTCCGCATGGCGATCCAAATTCTTGGCTGATTCAACAGCTTCGCCATATAATGAGATGGCTTCCTGCTATCCACCCTATGCCCGCAGTGTGTCGCGCCTCTGCGGGCATTTCTATTGCTTTCCTGCTTCATTCTGCGCACCTCCCTTTACTGGCTGATCCCGGCAACCCGCGTCAGGGCTTGGTTGATCCGACTCTGCCGCCAGTAGTTGCGATTGTTGATTTTTATGGGCTGGGGCAGGATTCCCTTTTTCAGCCATCGCCATACAGACATGTCGGAAATTCCGCCAGCCTGCCTTTTTAACTCGGCCTGGCTCACAAGCGGATCATCAGCAAAATTCGTCATTCGGTTGTCTCCGTTGGTTTCAACGCGAACGACGATATAACAGGCGAAAACCTATTACATCCGGGGTATTCGGGGTAATACCGGGGTAATGATTATCCCGGTATTATTCCGGTCGACTACAAATCATGCGGGCATAAAAAAACCGCCCGCAGGCGGCTTGATTTCATTGGTTATTTCGTCGTTCTCGTTCGCCTCTTTCTATGGTCGCGTAACGTATCGTCGCGTCGGGATATTCCTGTTGAGCTTGTTCAATGGCTTCTGTGATGGCTACCTTTATGGGCTTGCCTTGTGCTACCCCCTGAACCGCCAGTTCGGTTGCCAGGGTATTCCAAGGCTTGAATGGCGGGCCAGCCTTTGCTTGAGACTGTGGTTGCTGGTTTGATGACTGATCCTGAACTGCCTCCTCGCCATTGGATAGCGCGTCCCATGTCTCAAAGGAAAGCCCTAGGTCCAGACCTAGCCTGATGACGGTTGATTCCGTCAGATAGGTACCCTCGTCCCGTGGGTCTGGTATCCAGCAGACGGGGTGGAACGTACGGATGTAGCTGTTGCCATCAATCATCGAGCGAATGCCTGAACGGTCAACACCAGATTGCTTGCTCAGTAAGTCAACGGCGGCGCGGTAGGGCACGAATCGGCCTGATGGGTTTCCCTCTACTTGGCTTAGGTCGTAATAGTCAGGCAGGGTCATCCAGTCAACCGCCATCGTGTTATCGATAGCAGTTGGGGTGAATACTTCAACCTCACGCCGGCTGAAGGCGAACTGGCTTAGCAGGGCAAAGGGTGTGGTGTGGAGCTGTCTACATTGGGCGCTCCTGGCCTCGGCAAACTCATCGAATGACCATATATGCCAACCATCCTGATCCGGTTCACGCCGGTAGGGGCGCAGCTTGAAGGTCGCTGTGACCCACAGACACGCCTCGCCTTCCGTGGCAAACATGCGGTCAGCCAGCATCTTGCGGACCGCTACCCAGGGGATAGCGTCAGCCTTCGGGATACGACGCAGACTCATGCCGCCTCCCTCATGCTGACCAGGCTGACGACGTTGGCGGGAGGATTCACGAATCGATCCACCTGATCCGCCCACCGCTGCAATGCCGCGCGGCGCTCATCAAGATAGTCATGGTGATCGTAAGTCTCCGCGATCCGTCCCAGGGCATGATTCAGGCACCGCTCGGCAATGTGGGGCGGCACCTTGAGTGCGCTTAACCCGGTGCGGCACGTCCGGCGCAGATCATGCGGGCAAAAAGGCTCATCCAATGGCAGGAGCTTGACCCCATCGACCTCTTTGTCTAGGAGACGCCGCACGGCATGACCGAACACCTTGTCATCGACCGGACCTTTGGCCCCTATGGTGGCCTTATCCTCACCCTCGGCCGGTTCCCGTTCCAGTATCCGGCTGGGGCATATCCAGACCGGATCAACGCCCTGCAACCCCTTCAGCAGGGCAAGGGCCTGATCGGGCAAGGGCACCACGAACGGCTTAGCTGTCTTGGCGGCACGGGGGCTGAGCTTTTGGTTGGCGACGGGGATGGTCAGGGTCTTCTCCTGCCAATCCAGATCGCTCCACTTGGCCTGGCGCAGTTCGCCCGACCGGACACCCAGGATCAGCAGCAGCTTGAGCGCATTACGCACCGTCAGTGACAGGCCGGTGTAGCGGTCAAGCCCCTCGTGGAACAGCTTGATCTCCTCGCCGCTCAACTTGCGACTGCGGCGGTTGTCCTCGACACCCAGGTTCATCGGTTCCAGGCAATCGGCCGGAGAGTAGTCCAGGGCACCGATGCTGACGCCATACCGGAAGAGTTGCTTGACGTGTTGCAGGACCGTCCCGGCTTGGGATTCCGCGCCACGGAGAACCACCTTGCGCACCATTGACCGGATCGCCAAGGTCGTGACTGACCGCAAACGCAGTCGACCCAGGGCGGGCAGAATGTCCGTGTCCAGGGTCCGCCTGACGTTCCCCGGCACCTTGCGCACGGGCAGGACGCGATCCCGATAGAACAGTTCGGCCAGTTCGGCCACGGTCTTGGGCACCTCGCCGCCCATCGCCAGGTCGACGCCATCCTTGTGGCGCTGCTTGACCTTGTCATGCTCCTCGCTGGCGGCCTTTAGGTTGACCGTAGGGTAAGACCCGTAGCTGATGATGCGGGGCTTGTAGCCAGCGCCACGGTCCCAACGGTAGGTCTTGGTCCCGGTGGCATAGACGCGCACCACCATCCCCGGCGCGATGGCCACGGGCACATCGTAGTAGCCCGACGCTGGCGGTTGCAGCTTCGAGAGCTGAAGGTCGGTTTTGATCGGGTTGCGCCCTTTCGCGGGGCTGATAGACTGATTGGTAGCCATGGCGATTGCCTCACAATCGTTGTGGTCAGAAACCCGGTTTTCCGTTGGCGCGGAGCCGGGTTTTGCTTTTCCACCTCAGGTGGAATTTCAGGTGGAATTTGAGATGGGATTCTCTGGTACTAAATGGTAGGTTATTCCCAGCCGGAAGGCAAGAACAGCCAAGGAATCAAGGCGGTTAGCTGGGGTGGCAGGTAGGGGCTGGTAGCGTAAGAAACCGTTTCCCGATTTCTTCACACGGGAGGGGTCACTGGTTCAATCCCAGTATCGCCCACCAAATTCCCCATCCGAATTAATAAGTTGCCTGCGTAACGGCAGCTGGTTTTTCCCTCCTCCCCCTTGTGTGATGCGCTCATGTGATGCGTTTTACCGGTTTTTGCGTTCGGTGCTAGCTTGATGTCGCTTTCCAGGTCTTGGGCGTTCCGCCCGCGACTGATTGCCTGGACCTCCACCAGATCCCGGCGCAAGGCCCGCTCCAAAGGGGGCGGCACCCGGCCAGCAAAGGCGTCGACCAGACTAGCGTAGTACCAGAGGGAACCCTCCTTGCCGGCGGTAAAACGCTCCCAGACGGACTCTCCGATTTCGGTCAGATCGAGCAGGATGGCCTGAAGGTTGGTCAGCTTGTCGCAGGCCGAAACCAAGAGGCCAGGCCCCGTGGCTGCCCGCAAGTGGGCGAGATAGGCCTCCTTGCGCCCCCGCCAGGGCGGCTTGTGGCCAGCGGCATCAGGCACCCCGTCAGTACAGAACTCCACCAGGGCCAGCACGCCAGCGCCGAAGGCGGCGCGGATGGGCTCGCGCCAGGCCGGTCCCCCATCCTCAAGCACGTCATGGAGCAGGGCGGCGATGATCTGGTCCTCATCACCGCCATAACGCTGCACCAGGGTCGCTACCGCCACCGGGTGGGTGATATAGGGCAACGGCAGTCCCAGGGCATTGGCGGTGCCTTTGCGGATCTGCCCCCGATGGGCCTCGGCGGCCATGGCCAGGGCGGCATTGAAGTAAGACAAGGGAGTTTCCATGGGTTTCCTCGGCGGTCGGTAAGATAGTTCCAGGCATGAGACGTGGCTTGGCGGTCGATCTCAACGGCAGGGGATGGGGCCGGTGAAGAACTGGTCTCGCCAAAAATGGGCAAATTGCGAAACGAACCCATATCTGCGGGGCTCGCTAAACAGGCCAAATTGCGAAACTAACCCATATTTTTGTCAGGCCGGCCGAGAGTGGCAAGATGACCTCTGCCGGGTCGAGCAGTGGGAGCGAATCCCGCGGGCAGTAGGATGTCAGATGCCC
Source organism: uncultured Gammaproteobacteria bacterium (assembly GCA_937862735.1). GTDB lineage: Bacteria > Pseudomonadota > Gammaproteobacteria > Chromatiales > Chromatiaceae > M0108. Next base: position 120,049 of record CALMDH010000330.1, on the reverse strand, counting down.
CGAGCGGGATTAAGAATACGCGTAATGGCATGGTCCGCCTCGCTCCCCAACGAGCCATGAGCGGGCGCCATCGGCGACTCATGCCTGTTTTGGTAACGGCCGGGCCTGGCGCGGCGCGGAACACCCTCTGGTGATCGTGTCTATAATCGGTGTGCCCGATCTCGGCGCCGAAGTTGAGTCGATCGATCAGCCTGTGCGGCGGGCCGACCAGGCCCGGTATGACGCCAAGGATGCCGAGCGGAATGATGACCGGTGTGTGCCGCGCGGCGGGATGTTCCGACCGCCAGAGGCCGACACCTTAGCCTCCCCCTTTACGTCAGCCCTCTCGCTTCGCAATGACCCAAGTCACTCTCTCTGTACCCGTGCCTCTGGGCTTGAGCGGTAAGGTCGTCAGCGCTCAGGACGCGGTTGCTCTCATTCGCGATGGCGATACCTTGGCGACGGGGGGATTTGTCGGTATCGGCTTTCCGGAAAATCTGGCACTGGCCCTGGAGCAGCGGTTCCTGGACAGTCAGGCCCGCGATGCCCAAGGCATAGGCCACCCCTGTGGGCTGACCCTGGTCTATGCTGCCGGCCAGGGCGACGGTCATCACCGGGGACTGAATCACCTCGCCCATGAGGGACTGGTGCGACGGGTGGTCGGTGGCCACTGGGGACTGGTGCCCAAGCTGCAGGAACTCGCCCGCGCCAACCGTATCGAGGCCTGGAACCTTCCTCAGGGCGTCATCTCCCACCTGTTTCGCGACATCGCCGCCGGCAAGCCGGGGACCCTGACGCGGGTTGGGCTGGGGACCTTTGTTGATCCCCGTCAAGGTGGCGGCAAACTCAACGACCGGACGCGGGCCTGCGGCCAGGAACGGGTGCGGCTACTGGAGATCGACGGCCAGGAGTACCTCTTTTACCCGGCCTTACCGGTCCATGTCGGCTTTATCCGTGGCACTACCGCCGACCTGGACGGCAACCTCACCATGGAGCGCGAGGCCCTCACCCTGGAGGCGCAGGCCATTGCCATGGCGGTGCACAACTCGGGTGGGCTGGTCATCGCCCAGGTCGAGCGGATTGCCGAACGCCACAGCCTTCACCCGCGCCTGGTCAAGGTCCCGGGCATTCTCGTGGATTGCGTGGTGGTGGCGGAGCGCCCCGAGTATCACCCCCAAACCTTCGCCGAGCCCTATAGCCCGGCCTTTGCCGGGGAGATCCGGGTGCCGCTGTCGTCCCTTCCCCCCATGCCTCTGGACGAGCGCAAGGTCATCGCGCGCCGGGCAGCCCTGGAGTTGGCGGCCAACGATGTCGTCAACCTCGGCATCGGGATGCCCGAGGGCATCGCCGCAGTGGCGACGGAAGAGGATATCCTCGATCTCATCACGCTAACCGCCGAGCCGGGAGTGATCGGGGGGATTCCTGCGGGGGGGCTGAGCTTCGGGGCCGCTATCAATACCCAGGCCATCGTCGATCAGCCCAGTCAGTTCGATTTCTACGATGGGGGAGGGCTGGATATCGCCTTCCTCGGTCTGGCCCAGGCCGACCGCCAGGGTAGCCTCAACGTCTCCCAGTTTGGTCCGCGACTGGCGGGCGCGGGTGGTTTCATCAATATCAGCCAGAACGCCCAGGAGGTGGTCTTCGTCGGCACCTTTACCGCGGGGAAGCGGCAGATCAGCATCGACCAGACCGGTCTGCGGATTCTGGCCGAAGGCCATCAGCGTAAGTTCGTCAGGGAGGTCGAGCATCGCACCTTCAGTGGCCCGGTGGCGGCGGCTCAAGGCAAGCGGGTGCTCTATATCACCGAGCGCTGCGTCTTCCGTCTCGTCCCGGAGGGGCTGGAGCTGATCGAGATCGCGCCGGGGGTGGATCTCCAGCGGGACATTCTCGACCAGATGGACTTTGTCCCCATGATGCCCGCACCTCCGCGGCTCATGGATGAACGGATCTTCCGCGCCAGCCCGATGCACTTGCGGGTCAAACTGCTGGAACTCCCCTTCGAGGAGCGGGTGGTCCATGATCCCGAGCGCGGCCTCTTGTTCATCGATCTGGGTGGCTTGCATCTGCACCGCCACCTCGATCTGGAGCGTTTCCTTCAGGTCTTGAGCGAGCGGCTGGCTAGCATCGGCGGGAAGGTCGCCATGGTTCTCAGCGACGACCGCTTTAGCCTCGCCCCGGAATTGCGCCCGGTTTTTGCCGAGGCCATGAAAACCCTTTTTGCGCGCCATGGCACTCAGGTGCGCCGCTATGCGGCCAGGGCCTTTCGTCATGCGCGGTCCAGACAAACCGGGGGCGGGAGGGCCATTGACTGCACATGAAGGTTGTGCCTCCGGAGGGATCCTGACGGGGATATTGACCTCGTGGCCGCCAGCGTGGCGGGTTGGGGTGCTAACCGCCGTCGGGTGACGATCGTTGGCAATGCGGCGGGTCGGTGATTATTCCCGCCGCAGGGCCTCGATCGGGTCCAGCCGCGCGGCGCGGCGGGCGGGGAAGTAGCCGAAGACGATACCCACGGCGGCGGAGAAGAGGAAGGCGGTAATGACGATTCCGCCATTGAAGATGAAGGGCACCTGAAGCACGTCGGCTAGGATCACGGCGGCGACCAGGGCGAGGAGGATGCCGAGGATGCCGCCCAGGGAGGAGAGCACCACCGCCTCGACCAGGAATTGCAGCAGCACCTCCCGCTCCAGGGCGCCGATGGCCAGGCGGATGCCGATCTCCCGGGTGCGCTCCGTCACCGAGACCAGCATGATGTTCATGATGCCGATGCCCCCCACCAACAGGCTCACGGCGGCCACGGCGCTGAGCAGGGTGGTGAGGATGCGGGTGGTGCCGGTGAGCATGTCGGTCACCTCCTTCATGTCGCGGACGCTGAAGTCGTCCTGCTCCCCGGCGCCGATCTTGCGCCGCTCGCGCATCAGCCGCTCGATGTCGGCCTTGGCTGCCTCGGTGGACGCCCCCTCCTGGATGGAGACCTGGATCAGGGTCACGTCCAGGTTGCCGGCGATGCGCCGCTGAAAGGTGCGCAGGGGCATGAGGACCAGATCGTCCTGATCGTGCCCCATGCTGCTCTGCCCCTTGGTGGCCAGGAGGCCGATGATCTGGCAGGACAGGGTCTTGAGCCGCAGGTTTTCCCCGACGGGGTCCAGATTGCCGAACAACTCCCGCTGGACGGTGGCGCCAATCAGACACACGGGCTTGCCGGCCCGCAGTTCGCCCTCGCTGAACAGGCGACCCGCGGCCAGGGGCCAGTTGCGCACGTCCAGGTAGCGGTTGTCGGTGCCGGTGACGGACGTCGCCCAACTGTTGTTGCCGGCGACGGCGGTGGCGGTCTGGTTGGCGGAGGGCGCCAGGACGCGGATGCTGGGGATCTGCCGCTGCAGGGCGACGGCGTCCTCGATATCGAAGGGCGGGACGCCGATCCCGGAGCCGGGGCCCATGCGTTGCCCCATGCGGATCATGAGCAGATTGGTGCCCATGGACTCGATCTGGGTCGCCACCGCCCGGGTGGCGCCACCGCCCAGGGTGACCATGACGATGACCGCCGCGACGCCGATCACCACCCCGAGGATGGTGAGGAAGGAGCGCAGGACGTTGCGGCGGATCTCCCGCAGGGCGAGCAGAAAGGCATTCCACAGCATGGGCGTTACTCCGTCACCCGGCCGTCGCGGAAGTGGATGACCCGGTGGGCGTAGGCGGCCATCTCCGGCTCGTGGGTGACCATGAGGATGGTGATGGCCTGGTCCCGGTTGAGCCCGGTGAGCAGGGCCATGATCTCGTGGCCGCGGGCGCTGTCGAGGTTGCCGGTGGGTTCGTCCGCCAGCAGCAGGCTGGGCTGGGTGACGATGGCGCGGGCGATGGCGACCCGCTGTTGTTGACCACCGGAGAGTTCGCCGGGGGTATGGTCCTCCCAGCCGGCGAGACCCACCAGGCCGAGGGCGGCCCGGGCGCGGGCGCGGCGCGCGGCGGCGGGGACGTGGCGATAGATCAGCGGCAGTTCCACGTTTTCCAGGGCCGAGGTGCGGTTGAGGAGGTTGAAGCCCTGGAAGACGAAGCCCAGGTAGGTGCGCCGCAGACGGGCGCGCTGGTCGCGGCTGAGGGACTCGACAGGGGTGCCCTGGAACAGGTAGGAGCCGCCGCTGGGGGTGTCCAGGCAGCCGAGGATGTTCATGGCGGTGGACTTGCCGGAGCCGCTGGGGCCCATGACGGCGACGAACTCCCCGGCGCGGATGCGCAGGTCCACGCCATCCAGGGCGCGCATGGCCGCCACGCCCCGGCCGTAGACCTTGGTCACCTGGCGAAATTCCACCAGGATGGGGGCCGCCGGGATTGGGGTTGGCCCGCTGGGGTCAGGCGACGCTCGCTCAGGGCTCAGCGTTGATGCCTTCGGATCAACTGCCTCCACCTGAGAAATGCTTACCGGCGTGGCCGTGGCCGCCTCATCCGCTGGAGAGGGCGTCACCCGTGTCTCCGCGGTCATGACTTGGCCCCGCCCCGTTCCATCTCCACCAGCACCTCAGTCCCGGGCTCCAGGTCACCGGACAGGATCTCGGTGAGGTTGCCATCGGTGGCGCCGGTCGCGACCGGGACCGCCACCGGCTGGCCCTCGCGCAGCACCCAGACCCGGGCGCCCTTGCCAGACTTGGGTTCCTTGGTGGTGGCGGTGCGGCTGGAGGGCGCGCGACGGGGCAGTAACATCCCAACCAGGCCGCCGTTGTCGGCCTTGGCGGTCTTGTTGGCGTTCGGCGGGCTGAAGCGCAGGGCGGTGTTGGGCACCAGGAGGACATCGTCGACCTCCCGCGCCAGGATCTCGGCGGTGGCGGTCATGCCCGGGCGCAGGGACAGGTCGTCGTTCTCCAGGGAGAGGAGGGCGGCGTAGGTCACCACCCCGTTGACGGTCTCCGGGGCATAGCGGACCTGGGTAATGGTGGCGGGAAAGCGCCGGTTAGGATAGGCGTCGACGGTGAACTCGGCCTTGAGCCCCGCCGCCACCTGGCCCACGTCGGCCTCGTCCACGGCGACGTTGAGCTCCATCTGGGTCAAGTCCTCCGCCAGGGTGAAGAGCACCGGGGTCTGAAGGGAGGCCGCCACCGTCTGACCCGGTTCCACCTGGCGCTTGAGGACGGTGCCGTCGATGGGGGAGCGGATCTCGGACTTGACCAGGGTGCGACTGTCGGCGTCGAGCTGGGCCTGGGCTTGCTCGACCTTGGCCTTGGCCACCGCCAGGGCGGCCTCGGCGCGACGGGCGGCGCCGGCGGCGGTATCCAGTTCCTCCTGGGAAGACATGCGCTTGGCGATCAGGTCCTGGACGCGGCGCAGCTTGTTGGCGGTCTCGATGGCGGTGGCCTCCGCCTCCTTGACCCCCGCCAGGGCCAGGGTCAGGGCCGCCTCGGCCTGCCGCTTTTTGGCCTGAAAGGTATCCGGGTCAAGTCGGGCCAGCACCTGCCCCTTGGTCACCCGGTCGTTAAAATCCACCAGGACCTCGTCGATGGTGCCGGAGACCTCGGTCCCCACGTCGACCTGGGTTACCGGCTGCAACTGGCCGGTGGCGGTGACCTTGACGACGAGGTCGCCACGCTCGACGGTAACGGTCTTGTAGCGTGGCCCCTCCGGAGTAGACTCCGCGAGCCAGAACCGGGCGGCAGCCCCCAGGGCCAGCAGCACCAGCGCCGCCAGCAGGTAGCGGACCCAGCGCCGGCGGGGGGGGTCCGCGAGGTCCAGGCCGCCACTGGTTTCGGCTGGGGGAGGCGTGGTCGTCGCCGGAGCCGCGGTCTGCCTGGGGGAGGTCGGGGCGCGGGCCGCCGCTGTGGTGGACTCCTGAGTGGTCGTCGCCGAATCAGAAAGCAGGGGCGTGGGGGTCATGCCAAAAGGTCTCTCTCGCTGCTTGGGTTCCTGATTCCAGTCTATGCCGAAGGGGCGGGCGAAAGGAGTGGCAAGCGGGGAAATATCGAGAATCTTGGGCGAAAGAGATCAGCGGACTTTTGCCATCAAGGGCTTACAACTCAACGGCCAGCCGCTTGACAGCGCCAAAGTCGGTCTTGCCACTGCCGAGCTTGGGGATGGCCGCTACCTGACGTACCTCGGCGGGGATGCTGAGGGGGTTGGCCCCGGCGGCCAGCAGGGCGCGGCGCAGCTCGTCCCCGTCGAGGTCCGCCGCCACCAGCAGCAGGATGCGCTCCCCCTTCTGGGCGTCGGGCAGGTTGACCGCCGCCAGTTCCAGTTCCGGCTGGGCCAGGACCCGGCGCACCTGCTCCTCCACCGCCGTCAGGCTGATCATCTCGCCGCCGATCTTGGCGAAGCGGGAATAGCGATCGACGATGGTCAGGAAGCCATCCACGTCCAGGTGGCCCTTATCGCCCGTCCGATACCAGCGCTTGCCATCCAGTTCGACGATGACCGCCGCGGTCTTCTCCGGGTCGTTCAGATAGCCCTTCATGACCTGGACGCCGCCGATGAGGATGAGCCCGTCCTCCCCCGGGGGCAAGGCGGCCAGGGTGTCCGGGTCGACGATGCGGAAGCTGGTGCCGGGCAGGGGCATACCCACGGTGCCGGGCCGGGAGGCGGTCTGGATCTTCCAGTCGTCGGTGTCCAGGGTGTCCGGGACGTTGACGCTGGCCACCGGGGTGGTCTCGGTGGCGCCGTATCCCTCGTAGAGGGTCTTCTGGAACTTGAGGCTGAAGGCCTCGCGCACCTCCGGGGCCAGACGTTCGGCGCCGGCCACCACCAGGCGCAGGGGGGCCAGCATCAGGGGGTGGACCTTGCGGTTGCGGGTATAGAGCCGCAGGAAGGTCGAGGTGCCGAACAGAACCGTGGCACGGTAGCAGGCGATGGCCTTGGCGCTGCCCAGGGCGTCGGTGGGGTCCGGGTGGCAGACCATCGGGATGCCCTCTACCAGGGGCAGGAAGGTGGTGACGGTGAGGCCGAAGGCGTGGAAGGGTGGCAGGTTGGCCAGCAGGATGTCGTCCTCCCGGGTGTTGAGCAGGTCGGCGATCTGCCGGCTGTTGGCCATGAGGTTGCGGTGGGTCAGTTCCACCCCCTTGGGCCTGCCCTCGCTGCCGCTGGAGAAGAGGATGACGGCGGTGTCCTCCGGGTGGGTGTGGCGGCCCCAGAGGGTGAGGAGGGCGCGGGCCGGCAGCAGGCTGGCCAGGAGCAGGGTCAGCAGGCCCTCGACCTTGCCGATTCCTCCGCGCAGGTCCTCCATGGCGTGGAGTTCGACCCCGGCCGAGGTCCCGGCTTGGCTCATGACCGCCGCCAGTTCCGCGGGGGTGCCGTTCGCCGGGGCGGTGGCCGCGCCCAACATGGCGCGGACATCGATGCCCCGGGCCGCCAGCCGGGTGAGGAAGCGGTCCGCGGTGATGACATGGCGGATGCCAGCGCTGGCGATGGCGGCGCCCAGGGCCTCGGGGCTGGCGGTGTAGTTGAGGTTCACCACCCGCTTGCCGGTCAGCAGCCCGGCCAGGTTGGCGATGGCGCAGGCGCCGCTGGCGGGCAGGAGGATGCCGACCGCCGCCTCCGGGGCCAGGCGGCGGAGGCGGCGGGCGTAAAGCAGGACGGCGGTGAGCAACCGGCGGTGGGTCAGGCGGGTGCCGCTGGACTCGATGATCGCCACCCGGTCCGGATGGCGCTTGGCGGTGTGTAGCCAGGCCAGGGGCAGGGTGGGCAGGCCGTGGACATAGTCCTCCCAGGAGCTGACCGACAGCTCGAAGACTGCCTGCTTGACCGCCTCGGCCCCGGCGCTCAGGGGCAGGGGGGCGCCGAAGGCCACCACTACCGAACGCAGCCGGCCCTCCTCGCGGCTCTGGCGCAGCCGGGCCGTGGCATAGGAGAAGAGGCTGCCCCAGAGCCCACGCAGGTAAAAGGGGACGATGACCGCCTCCCGGTCCGCGGCCACCTGGCGCGCCGAGAGCTCGAAGCCGCGCTTGAACTCGGCGAGCTGGCCGTTCTTGCTGATGGTGCCCTCGGGGAAGATGCAGACCACCTGACCCTCCTCCAGCAACCGCGCCAGGAGGGCGATGGCGTGGCGGCTGCTGCCGCGGGAGATGGGCACCACCTGGAAGAAGTCCAGGAACCATTTGAGGTACCAGCGGGCGTAGATCTCCCGTTCCATGACGAAGCGCACCGGCCGCGGGCAGGCCATCTGCACCAGGGCCCAGTCCAGCCAACTGATGTGGTTGCCCAGGAGCATGACCCCGCCGGTGGCCGGCAGGTGGTCCAGGCCGATGACCTTGAGGCGGAAGCGGGTCGCCACCAGCCGCTGGATGAGGAAGCGGATCAGGGACTGGGGCAACTGATAGAGGGTGTAAGCTGCCCCGATCAGGGCGATCAGGGCCAGGCCCAGGATCAGGGTCTGGTCCCCCAGTTCCAGGGCGGCGGCGGCGATGGTGATGCCGAGGAAGGCCAGCATCCACAGGTTCTGGACGAAGTTGTTGGCCGCCAGCACCCGTCCCAGGGCCTGTTCGCCGGCGTTGAACTGGATCAGGGCGTTGAGGGGCACCAGGACGAAGCCGCCGAGGATGCCGATGAGGAAAAAGTTGAGGCCGTGGGCCCAGGTCGAGTCCAGCCCCGGCACCAGGAAGAGGGTGATGGCGATGCCCACCGCCCCCAGGGGGATGAGGGCGGTCTCGATGTAATTACGCGATACCCGCCCGGCTATGATGGAGCCGAGGATGATGCCCAGACCCGAGCTGGCGAGGATGCCCTGGATCACCACCGTGTTGGTCTCCCCCAGGCTGTCCTTGGCGAAGGCCGGGAAGACCGCCAGGATCACCTGGGAGATGGACCAGAAGACCGACAGGCCGATGATCGACAGCCAGACGACGCGGTTGTCCCAGGCCGTCAGCAGGTTGTCGCGCAGGTAGGCCCCGCGCCGGTAGCGGGCCCAGTCGAAGGTCAGGGCCTCGCCGGGGTGGGTCTGGGGCAGCCGGTAGGCGAGCAATGCCTCCACCAGGGAGGCCAGGGCCAGCAGCCACCCCAGGGGGGCAATGAGGTGCATCACCTCCCCGGGGGTGGTGTAGACCGCTTCGCTCAGGTAGCCCTCGAACAGCACCGAGAAGAAGAAGATGCCGAAGAGGATGGCCGTGGTGGTGGTGGCCTGGACCCAGCCGTTGGCCGTCGCCAGGGCCTCGTTGCCCACCAGTTCCTTGATGTAGCCGTACTTGGCCGGGGAGTAGATGGCGCTCTGGGCGGCAAGCAGGAAGGTCATGGCGAAGGCCGGCCAGAACCAGCCCAGGTAGTAACAGAGGGTGATGGCCAGGGTGATGGCCACCGCCGCCCAGGCCGCCAGGCGCATGACCCGCGGCTTGGCGAAGCGGTCGGCGAGGTAGCCCGAGGGGGAGAACAGCAGGACGAAGGGCAGCAGGATCAGGGCGTTGACGATGGCGGTGAGCAGGATCTGGGCATCGCCGTCATAGGTCTTGAACAGGGTGTTCTGGATGATGATCTTGTGGCCCAGGTCGACGAAGGCATTGAGAAACATCATGCCGATGAAGGGCAGGAAGCCGCTGATGCGAAAGAGGAGCCTCATGGGCCGCTACTCCGGGATAAGGGTTGGGCCCAGCGGCGGATGAGGGTCCCTGGGCGGGAAGCGGTGTCAACTATACCTGACCGAAGCATGCTGGTTTTTGCTCATAGCGAAGAGGATCGGGGAACCCACATTGGATGCGCGGGGCTCTGGATACCCCATCCTGCACCTAAATCCGCGGCCGGCGGCCCTCCAGGAGGAAGATCGGGAAGATGACGCCAAAGATCAGGGCGCTGATGGTGAAGACCGTCTTGAGCAGGGTCTGCAAGGTGTGGGTGGCCATCTCCGGGGGGACCGCGGCGGGGGGCAACTGGGTCAGCAGGAACAGGTGGTTGAGCCCGTCGATGGCCAGGAAGCCGGGGATCATGGGCAGGACGCAGATCAGGGCGAACACCGCCGAGGGGAGGGGGGTGCGGCGGGCGAGCAGGGACATGAGCACCGCGACCGCCGCCGCCCCCAGAAAGGCGGCCACGGCGATATCCAGCCCCCCGAGGACGATCAGCTCGGTGCGCACGCCCCGGGCCAGGATGCCCCCCAGGCCGAGGAGGGGGATGAAGCGCCCCGGCACGTTGAACAGCAGGCCCAGGCCCATGGCCGCGACTCCGGCGAAGAGGCCGTCGGCGAGGCGGACCAGCCACAAGCCGATCTGGGGCGCGGTCTCCACTTGCAGGCTGTCGAACAGCAGTAGCAGGGGCACGCTCGCCGCCAGGGTGAGGATGGCGATCATCATCCCGGCGTAGGCGAGCCGACCCCAGGCCACGGTGTTGTGGTTGTGCAGGATGTCGAATCCGGCATTGATCAGGGGAAAACCCGGGACCTGGGGCAAGAGCACGGCGATGATCGCTACCAGCCCGGTGGTGGTGCCCAGCAGGCTGGCGACCAGACCGGAGATCAGCACCCCCGCCAGGCCGGCGAGCAGGACGCTGAGGTAGAGGTTCTGGCCCCGCCCCAGCAGGACCTTCTTCACTAGGCTGAGCAGCACCGCGGCGGGCAGGATGGCGGCGCAGGCCAGCATATCGGCGCCGTTGACGATGCCGAAGGCCAGGGCCACCAGGCCCACCAGCAGGTGCTGGGTCCAGCCGCTCAGGGGCGAGTGGCGATGGGCGATTCCGTCCAGGCGCCGGCGGAGGTCGTCGGGGCTGGGGCGCTCGCGCTCCAGCCCGCGGATGAGGTGGCTGATGGCGATCAGCACCTCGATATTGAAGGTGACGAAGCTGGTGCGCCGTTCCACCCGGGTGCGAAAGTGCCGGCCGCGAATGTCGGTGATCATCAGGCCGTCGTATTCGATCAGGACATGGATGTCGTCACCGCCGAGGTAATTTTTCAGGGCCTGGACGCTGTCGATCACCCGTTGCACCGTGGCCCCATGCTGAAACAGCAGCTTGCCCAGGCGCAGGTAGAGGTCGATGAATTGTCCGGGATGGTAAGGGGCTGGCGTCACGCTGTTCATGGGCGAGGGGACTGGGTGAGGGGCTTGCCCGTCTGGGGTTGCCGGCCGTCAGGCCGGCGGAGGTGAAGAATACCCCGGTCCCCGCATCTGCGGAATCTATTGACAGGGTAGCACTCGCCAGTCTCTGATTCGCGCTCGGACCGGCGGGCGGCCCAGCCGTCGCCGGTCCCCAAGCGGCGGTATCTAGTCCCATCATCACCTGCGATGCCCACATCGGTAAGCCCATGTTGAAACTCTTGCATTCGATTTTTGGTGGCCGGGAGGAGCGCGGCCGCTATCCGGCCTCCCTGATCGAGCTGGCGACCGAGCGGGTGGTGGAGGGAACGGATCCCCGGCTGCGGGCATTGTCCGGTCTCAGCCGGCGGCTCCATGACCCCATCGTGCGCAGCATCGACCATGTCATCGAGGTGGTGAAAGGCATCCCGGGGTTCCTGGAGGTGACCGCCGCCGCCCATGGCGCCGACCCGCGGTTGGGCGCCCTGTTCGCCTCCGCGGAGAGCATGTTCGACATCCTGGGGCGGGACCAGGGCCTGCGGGAATATCTCGAGACGGGCGAGGGGCGGGTGGCGCGGCGGGTGGTCGGCCTGCTCATGGCGGAACGGGTGGAGCGCAATGTCCTGGGCATGGACCTGGTGGGCGATCAGATTCGCCGGGACGTGGCCCAGGTGGTGGTCAGCTTCGTCGCCCATCGGGTTCTGGAGCCCAACTTCAGCGAGGAGGAGGGGCGGCGCCAACTGATGCGCCGGGCCTTCGACTTTCTCCTCACCCAGGCCCTGAACCGCATCAGCGAGGTCAAGCTGGAACGGGCCGACCTGTCCCGGCAACGCGATCTGCTGCAGCGCAAGCTCAGTGCCCTGGAGCAAGGCGGCTGGGGCTTCAAGGCCCTCGATCCGCGGCACCCGGACCTGGCCACGCTCATGAAGGAATTGGATGAGGTCACCGCCCAACTGGAGGCCCTGGGGCCGGACCAGGAGACCCTGGAGACCCATCTGGGGATCGTGATCGAGGTCCTGGCCAACCCCGGGCAGCATCTGTGGGTGGAGCCGATCACCCTCTACCTCGATGCCATGAACATCGTCCGGGAGCCGGACAATGCCGCCGCCCGCCGCCTCGATTTCATGGAATTTCGCGGCGGCCGCGGCCAGCGGGCCGTCACCCTGCCCCTGGCCATCCAGCCGGACCTGCTGCCCGCCCGGGAGGATTTCCTGACGGCCCTGGATCGATATTACTGACCTCTTGTCGATGAGCACGAAGGTCCGCCTGTGGTGGGTGGGGGGCCTCCTGGTCTCCGTCCTCATCGCGGTCATGGTGGTGGCATGGGGACTGCGGGCCGGCGCTGACCTGGTCACCCTGCCGCAAGCCTTACTCGGGCTGTTGAACCATCGCGCCCTGCCAGAGGGCCTTGCCCAGGGCAATGGTCGTCTGGAGGCCACCGAGGTCGACGTGGCGACCAAGATCCCCGGGCGGCTGCTGGAGGTGCGGGTGCGGGAGGGCGACCGGGTGACGGCGGGCCAGGTGGTGGCGGTGCTGGACACCGCCGCCCTGGAGGCGCAGCGCCGCCAGGCCGAGGCGGAGCAGCGCCGGGCCGAGCAGGAACGGGAGCAGGGCCTGGCGGTGGGGGAGCAGCGCGCCAGCGAGCTCGACTATGCCCGCCGCGAGCTGGCCCGGCTGGAACGGCTGGCCAGTTCGGGCAAGTTCGTCGCCGAGGACCAGTTGGACCAGGCCCGCACCAAGGCGCGGACCGCCGAGGCCGCCCTGCGGGCGGCGCGAATCCAGGTCGTCGCCGCCGAGGCGGCGATCGCCGCGGCCCAGGCCAGCAGCGAGCGCATCGCCGTCGATATCGCCGATGGCACCCTGCGCGCCCCGCGCGACGGACGGGTCCTGTATCGGCTGGCGGAGCCCGGCGAGGTCCTGGGGAGCGGCGGCAAGGTCCTGACCCTGCTGGACCTCACCGACGTCTATCTGGTGATCTTTCTGCCGGCGCCGGCGGCGGGCCGCGTCCCCCTCGGCGGCGAGGCCCGGATCGTGCTGGATGCCGCCCCCGAGTATGTCATCCCCGCCAGCGTCTCCTTCGTCGCGCCGCGCGCCCAGTTCACCCCCAAGCAGGTGGAGACCCAAAGCGTGCGCGAGCAACTGGCCTTTCGCGTCAAGGTCCAGATCGCCCCGGAGCTCCTCGTCCGCTACGAGTCCCTGGTCAAGACCGGCCTCCCCGGGGTCGCTTATGTCCGGCTCGACCCCGACACCCCCTGGCCGGCGAAGCTGGCCAGCCGGCTGCCGCCGGAACCTTTAAAGGATGCGGGTGCCGATCACGACCCAGGGTCTGACATTGCGCCAGGGCCAAAGGCAGTTACGGCGTCAAAGCGGGCGCAAGGGCTGGAGCCGGATCAAGGCGCTACGTCGGGGCCTGAGCCGGAATCAAAGTCGAAGACGGAGCATCAGCCTGAGCCTGAGCCGGGGACGATCGGTCCAGTCACGACCCGCTCCCGGGAGCCCTGATCTGACCTCGCCTCCCCCCGTCGTCCGCCTCAGGGAGCTGAGTCACAGCTACGGCAAGGTGCGGGCCCTGGCGGGGGTGAGCCTGGAACTGCCCGCTGGCGCCGTCTGTGGGCTGATCGGCCCGGACGGGGTCGGCAAGTCCACCCTCCTGGGGCTCATCGCCGGGGTGCGGCGGATCCAGACCGGCCTGGTCGAGGTCCTGGGCCAGGACCTGCGCCGACCCGCCGGGCGGGGGCGGGTGGTGGAGCGGATCGCCTACATGCCCCAGGGTCTGGGACGGAACCTCTATCCCAGCCTGTCGATCCGCGAGAACCTGGACTTCTTCGGCCGGCTCTTCGGTCAGGACCGGGCGACCCGGGCGGCGCGCATCGCCGAGCTGACCCAGGCCACGGGCCTGGCCCCCTTCGCCGATCGCCCGGCCATGAACCTCTCCGGGGGCATGAAGCAGAAGCTGGGCCTGTGCTGCGCCCTCATCCACGAGCCGGACCTGCTGATCCTCGACGAGCCCACCACCGGCGTCGACCCCCTATCCCGGCGCCGCTTCTGGGAGCTGATGGACCGCCTGCGCCAGCGCCGCCCGGACCTGAGCGTGCTGGTCTCCACCGCCTACATGGAGGAGGCGGCCCGCTTCGACCACCTGGTGGCGATGGACGCGGGCCAGGTCCTGGCCCAGGGACGCCTGGCGGATCTGCGGGCGCGCACCGGGGAGGAGGACCTGGAGGCGATCTTCGTCGCCCTGCTGCCGGCGGCCAAGCGCGGTGGCCATCGCCGACTGGTCGTCCCCCCGCGCGACACGGCCGACGATGGGGAGCCGGCGATCCGCGCCCTGGGACTGGGCCGCCGCTTCGGGGATTTCGTCGCCGTGGCGGACGTCAGCCTGGACATCCACCCGGGGGAGATCTTCGGTTTTCTCGGCTCCAACGGCTGCGGCAAGACGACCACCATGCGCATGCTGACTGGCCTGCTACCGGCCAGCGCCGGTCAGGCCTGGGTCTTCGGCCAGCCGGTGGCGGCGGAGGACGCGGCCCTGCGTCAGCGCCTGGGGTTCATGTCCCAGTCCTTCTCCCTCTACGGCGAGCTCAGCGTGCGGCGCAACCTGGACCTCCACGCCCGGCTCTATCGCTTGCCGGCGGGGCGGATTCCCCAGCGCATCGCGGAACTGGCGGCGCGCTTCGATCTGGAACCCTATCTCGAGGCCCGCGCCGAGGAACTGCCCCTGGGGATGCGTCAGCGCCTGTCCCTGGCGGTGGCGGTGATCCATGCGCCGGAGTTGCTCATCCTCGACGAGCCTACCTCCGGCGTTGACCCCATCGCCCGGGATCGTTTCTGGGAAGAGCTCGTCGCCCTGTCCCGGGAGCAGGGCGTCACCCTCTTCATCTCCACCCACTTTATGAACGAGGCGGAACGCTGCGATCGACTGTCCCTGATGCACGCCGGGCGCGTCCTCGCCCAGGGAACGCCGGCGGACCTCAAGGCCGCCCAAGGGGTGGCGACCCTGGAGGAGGCCTTCATCGCCTACATGGAGCAGGGGGCCGCGGACGAGGAGGTCGCGACCGGCCAGCCGGCCGGGGGCCTGGCGGCGGACAAACCGCTGAAGCACCCGACGGATAACCAGAGGAACGGGCAAGCGCCGCCTGTGGCTCCCGCACATCCAACGCACGGAGCTCAGTCAGCCAACCCGGCCCTCAGGGCCCATCCGGCCCGTCACCCGCACCTTTCCCGGCGCCGGCTCTGGGCTTATGCCCGGCGCGAGGGGGCTGAACTGGTCCGGGATCCCATTCGCCTGGCCTTTGCCCTCCTGGGGCCGGTCCTGCTGATGATCGCGATGGGTTTTGGCATCTCCTTTGACGTGGACGAGATCGCCTTCGCCGTCCTCGACCGTGACCGCACCCCGGCCAGTCGCGCCTACCGGGAGCAGTTTGCCGGTACCCCCTGGTTCGCCGAACAGGCGCCCCTCGCGGATGAAGCCGATCTGCAACGGAGTCTGGCCAGCGGGCGTCTGGCCCTGGCCATCGAGATTCCCCCCGGCTTTGGCCGCGCCCTCAAGCGCGGGGTGCGACCCGAGGTCCGGCTCCTCGTCGACGGCGCCATCCCCTTCCGCGGCGATACCATCCGGGGGTACGTGGAGGGCGTGCATCGGCAGTACCTGGAGACCCTGGCTGCGGGCCAAGCCACATCATCCCTGCCGCCGGTGGCGATCGAGACCCGCTTCCGCTTCAACCAGGATTTCAAGAGCGTCTATGCCATGGTGCCGGGGATCCTGATGCTGTCGCTGATCATGATCCCGGCGACCATGACGGCGGTGGGGGTGGTGCGGGAGAAGGAACTCGGTTCCATCATCAATCTCTACGCCACGCCGACCAAGGGCCTGGAATTCCTGTTGGGGAAGCAGTTGCCCTACCTGGGGCTGGCGCTGCTGAGCTACCTGCTACTGTTGCTGATGGCCCTCTGGTTGTTCCGCGTGCCGCTGACCGGGAGCCTGAGCGCCCTCACCCTGGGGGCGGCGCTGTTCGTCTTCGCCACCACCGGCCTGGGGCTGCTCATGTCGACCTTCATGCGCACCCAGATTGCCGCGGTATTTGGCACCGCCATCGTCAGCACCATCCCCACCATCCTGTTCTCCGGCATGCTGGTGCCGGTCTCCTCCCTGACCGGCGCGGCGCGCTTCATGGGCTATGGTTTTCCCAGCGCCTGGTTCAATCACGTCAGTGTCGGCACCTTCACCAAGGGGCTGCAACCGGGGGATCTCTGGCTGGATTATGGGGTCCTGGCGGCCTTCGGGCTCGGCTTTCTGCTGGTCGGCCTGGTCTTGCTCAGGAATCAGGAGCGCTGAGGCGGGGCTTTTTTTTCGTTGACCGCAAAATAGTGCTTGACCATATCAGAATACACTAATATTCTACGCACCCATGGACGGCGCCCAGAGCACATAAGACGCCGGTCCTTGCTGCCAACAGAAACAACATATCGGAGAATCTCTAAGATGAAAAAGCTTGCTACCGCCGCCGCCGTCGCCGCCCTGCTGGGTGTGTCCGCTTCCGCCTCCGCCTTCTGGGGCGGCCCAGGTTGGGGTGGCCCGGGTTGGGGCAACTCCGGCAACGACTGGTGGAACGACATGTTCGGTGACGGCTATGGCGACTTCAACATGAACATGTCCGGTGGCGGACGTGGTTGGGGCCGCGGTTACAACCGTTATCGTGACTACTACGGCTATGGCTACGGCCCCTACTGGGGTGGCCCCTACGGCTATGCCCCCTACGGCGCGCCCTACGCCCCCTATGCCCCGCCCGCTCCTCCGGCCGCCCCCGCCGCCGAGGCCAAGTAATCACCCGCCGGCCAGTCGGGCCGGGTGAGATAAGGCACCATCGGGCACAGGGAGGGTGCCCGGCGACCCCGATCTGCACCAGAAGCGGATCGGGGTTTTCGTTTTGTAGCCAGCGCCTTGCGAGGTTCGACCGACCCGGGGACCGGACAATCTTCTGGCGCTGGGTATGTCGTGACGGGAGCGCGTGGAGAGGCCTTGGCGGCTGGAGATTCCTCCGGGCGCATTACGCGTCCTCAGGGTCCGTCAGGCATCGAAGCGGTAATGCTTCTCCACCGGTTCCAGCACCTCCCAGACGCAGGACAGGCTAGCCGGGAAGGTGATGAGGTCACCACGCTGGAACTCTCGCCCCTCGCCACCCTCCGGCGTCACCCGAAACCGCCCCCGCAGGACATAGCAGGTTTCGGTCTGGTCGTAATGCCAGGAGAAGGTCGAGACCTCCTTGCGCCAGATGGGCCAGTATTCGACCCCCAGCACCTCCAGCTTGGCAGGTGAGGGCTTGTGCTCGCAACGAATTTCCAGATCGTCGTGCGGACTCATGACGCGGTCTCCGTGGAACAGTAAGAGGAGGATGAAACCAACCGGGCTCGATCGGCCCGCGAGTTACGAATCCTCCGCATTCTCGGGGTGCCCGCGAACCCGATCAAGCCGCGACGACCTTTCCCCCCCTTGCCTGACTTCTCACCACCCTTCGGCAGGCATAGCCTCGCTGGCCTGGCGCCGTCCGGCGTGGTGCTTGCACCGCACCCCGCTGGTGACCGAAACTCGGCTCATGAACCAGAACTTAGAGCAATTGGCGGCGGCCCTGGGCCAGCGCCTCATGGCAACCGGGCGGGTGCTCGCCACGGCGGAATCCTGTACCGGTGGCTGGATCGCCCAGGTCGTGACCGGAGTGGCGGGGTCGAGCGCCTGGTTCGACCGGGGTTTCGTGACCTACAGCAACCGCGCCAAGGAGGAGATGCTGGGCGTTGCTGGGTCTACCCTGGCGGCGCATGGGGCGGTCAGTGCCCCAGTGGTTACGGAGATGGTGGCGGGTGCCCTGGCGCGCAGCCAGGCCCAGATCGCGGTGGCGGTCAGCGGGATCGCCGGTCCGGGGGGCGGTAGCGCGGAGAAGCCCGTCGGCACCGTCTTCGTCGCCTGGGCCCTGGCGGGGCAGTCGCCGGTGGTGGAGCGCCTGTATCTTAGCGGGGATCGCGAGGCGGTGCGTCGGCAGACGGTTTGCATCGCCCTGGAGCGACTGCTAGAACTGCTCGGCGGCAGCGGCAGCGGCAGCGGCAGCGGCAGCGGCAGCGGCAGCGGCGGCAGCGGCGGTGATGGTGCCGGTGGGGGTAGCGAGAGCGAGAACGGTAGCGGCGGCGGTGGCTGAGCGGCTCTTTTTCGCCCTCTGGCCCGGGGAGGCCCAGCGCCTGGCCCTTGCCCGGGTTCAGGCTGATCTGTCAGGGCTATCGGGGTTGCCGGGACTGTCAGGACTGACAGGGCTGTCGGGACCAACGACCCCAGCGGTCAGACCCACCGGGGAGACCATCGGCCGGGACGTCACCGCTTCCGGCCAAACCCCGCTGGCCCGACCGCCATTCCGCGGGCGCCTGATCCACCCCGGGGATATCCACCTCACTCTGGTGTTTCTGGGTGCCGTGCCGCCGGAACAGCGCCAATGCGCCGAGTCCGCCGCCGAACGGGTGCGGTCCCCGGCCTTCACGCTGAGCCTGGACCGGGTCGGCTCCTTCCCCCGGGCGCGGGTGGTCTGGTGCGGCACCGATCCGGCGCCGGCGCCCCTGGCCCAACTGGTTACCACCCTGCGCCACGAGTTAGGGGCTTGCGGCCTAGCCCTCGATCCGAGGCCCTATGCCCCCCATGCCACCCTGGCGCGCAACGCCCGCCCTTTGGCGGCACGCCCCCTGGATCAGCCCATCTCCTGGCCGGTCGACGCCTTTGTCCTGGCCTATGGTCAGGAGGGCCCACCGCCGCGCTATCGCATCCTGCGACGCTGGCTCCTGGCGCGGCCCTAGCCATGATTGGGATCCTCGTCAACGTCTAGCGCCCACCACGATGCGGCCTTGGGGTGTCCCCCAGGCGTGAACCGTCGCGGATGCCTCCCCCCTCGGCGCACCGCCGAGGGGTACCATGACGCCGCTCAAGGGCTATGCGATACTTCACCCCCTTAAGAAATTCCCGGCCCCGTGCCTGACAGCCCGGCGAGGGCAAACCCCAGACAGGAGCAACGATGGACGAAAATCGCAAGAAGGCCCTGGCCGCCGCCCTCAGCCAGATCGAGAAGCAGTTTGGCAAGGGCTCGGTCATGCGCATGGGTGATGCCGGCGCGGTGCGCAATGTGGAAGTCATCTCCACCGGCTCCCTGGGCCTGGATATCGCCCTCGGCGTGGGCGGTGTCCCCAAGGGGCGGGTGGTGGAAATCTACGGGCCCGAGTCCTCGGGCAAGACCACGCTCACCCTGCATATCATCGCCGAGGCCCAGAAGCTGGGCGGCACCTGCGCCTTCGTCGACGCCGAGCATGCCCTGGACCCGGTCTACGCCAAGTGCCTGGGCGTCAATATGGACGAGTTACTGGTGTCCCAGCCGGACACGGGGGAGCAGGCCCTGGAGATCACCGACATGCTGGTGCGCTCCGGGGCGGTGGACGTGGTGGTGGTGGACTCGGTGGCGGCCCTGACCCCCAAGGCCGAGATCGAGGGCGAGATGGGCGACTCCCATGTCGGCCTCCAGGCGCGCCTCATGTCCCAGGCCCTGCGCAAGCTCACCGGCAACATCAAGCGCTCCAACTGCCTGGTGGTCTTCATCAATCAGATCCGCATGAAGATCGGCGTCATGTTCGGCAGCCCGGAGACCACTACCGGCGGCAATGCCCTCAAGTTCTACGCCTCGGTGCGCCTGGATATCCGGCGCGTTGGCGCTATCAAGAAGGGCGAGGAGGTCATCGGCAACGAGACCAAGGTCAAGGTGGTCAAGAACAAGGTGGCGCCGCCCTTCAAGCAGGCCGAGTTCGACATCCTTTATGGCGAGGGCGTGTCCCGCGAGGGCGAGATCATCGACCTGGGCGCCCAGCACGGCATCATCGACAAGTCCGGCGCCTGGTATAGCTATGGCGGCACCCGCATCGGCCAGGGCAAGGACAATGTGCGGGTTTATCTCAAGGAGAACCCGGCCCTGGCCGCCGAGATCGAGGCCAGGATCCGTGAAAAGCTGTTGCCGGCGGCCGATGTCGCCGCGCCCGCGGAGCCCGCCGAGAGCCTGGCCGAAGGTTGACCGCGGCACGACGGCATCGGGCCTCACTTCAGGGCGGGGTGCCTTTGGTGCCCGGCAGCGGTGAGGGGGCGGGTGAGCCGACCAACTGTCATTAGGGGGTGCGCCACCCCCCTGAAGATGAAAGAAATTTTCGTGACTTTCACGCTAACTGTCATGAGGGGTCGGGCCACACCACTGAATATGAAAGACTTTGTGGTGACTTTCACGCCAAGGCCCCGTGCCGTTGATGCGGGTCCCTGACGAAAACCGGTGGTGGCGTGGTAGAGAACGAGATGCGTGATGATCGGAGCCCGGGCGACGGGCCTGGGGAGGAGCCAAGCTCGTTTCTCTTGGAGGAGAACGCCATCCGGGAGCGGACCCTGCGCCTGCTGGCCAGCCGGGAGCATAGTCGCCAGGAACTGGTGCATAAGCTCCGTGCCAAGGGCCATGAGCAGGCGGCCATCGACCCGGTCTTGGATCAGCTGACGGCGAGCGATCTGGTCAGCGATCAGCGCACGGCCGAGGCCTATGTCACCGCCCGGGCGCGCAAGGGTTACGGCCCGCGTCGTCTGCGCCAGGAGTTGCGCGAGCGGGGGGTGGAGGATGAGCTGATCACCCCGCTCCTCGACCGGGACGAGGAGGACTGGCAAGTGCTCCTCACCCGGGTGGCGGACAAGAAATTCGGCCCGGAGCCAGCCGCCGACCCTAAGGAACTGGCACGTCGGGCCCGATTTCTGGAATATCGCGGTTTTCCGCCCGAGCTGGTCCGCCGCTACCTGCGCGGTGATCTGAGCTGAGTCAGCGGTCGCCGTCCCCCGCGTGCAGGGGGAGGTGGGTGGCCAGAATTGGCACAGCCGGTCGTGTCAGCCGGGGCGGGGGGAGTGCGATGGCCCGAGCCGAGTCACCCAAGTCGCCTAAGTGGCTAACCCTGAGTAACCAATGAGTTTCACGTCATGAAGAGCAGTGCCGAGCTGAGAGCCAGTTTCCTCGATTACTTCGCCAGCCACGGCCACCAGGTGGTGCCCAGTAGCCCCCTAGTGCCGGCCAACGACCCGACCCTGCTGTTCACTAACGCCGGCATGGTCCAGTTTAAAGACGTCTTCCTCGGCCGCGACAAGCGCCCCTACCACCGCGCCGCCAGCTCCCAGCGCTGCGTGCGGGCCGGCGGCAAGCACAACGACCTCGAGAACGTCGGCTATACCGCCCGTCACCACACCTTCTTCGAGATGCTGGGCAACTTTAGCTTTGGCGACTACTTCAAGCACAACGCCATCCGCTATGCCTGGGAGTACCTGACCGAGGTCCTGGGCATCCCGCCCGAGCGCCTCTGGGTCACCGTCTTCCAGGACGACGACGAGGCCGCCGCCATCTGGCTGGACGAGGTCGGCGTCGACCCCAACCGCTTCTCCCGCTGCGGCGAGAAGGACAACTTCTGGGCCATGGGCGACACAGGCCCCTGCGGTCCCTGTTCCGAGATCTTCTACGACCATGGCCCCGAGGTCCCTGGCGGTCCTCCCGGTTCGCCTGACGCCGATGGTGACCGCTACATCGAGATCTGGAACCTGGTGTTCATGCAGTTCGACCGCGACCCCAGCGGCAAGCTGACGCCCCTGCCCAAGCCCTCGGTGGACACCGGCATGGGCTTGGAGCGCCTGGCAGCGGTCATGCAGGGCGTCCATAGCAACTACGAGATCGACCTCTTCGCCCGGCTCATCGCCGCTGCCGCCGAGCTGACCGGCGCCACCGACCGCGACTCCAAGGCCCTGCGGGTCATCGCCGACCACATCCGCTCCGCCGCCTTCCTCATCGTCGATGGCGTCACCCCGGGCAACGAGGGGCGGGGCTATGTCCTGCGCCGCATCATTCGCCGCGCCATCCGTCACGGCTACCAACTCGGCCAGCAGCAGCCCTTCTTTCACCAACTGGTTACCCCCCTGGCGGCGGAGATGGGCGCCGCCTTCCCCGAGCTGCCCAAGGCCCAGGAGCGGGTGGCCCATGTCCTCCGGCTGGAGGAGGAGCGCTTCGCCGAGACCCTGGACCAGGGCCTGCGCATCCTCGACCAGGCCGTGGCCGGCCTCAGCGGCGATGTCATCCCCGGCGAGACCGTCTTCAAGCTCTATGACACCTATGGCTTCCCCGTCGATCTCACCGCCGACATCGCCCGGGAGCGGGGCCTGAGCATCGATGGCGCCGGCTTCGACCGGGAGATGGCGCGGCAGAAGGAGCGCGCCCGTGCCGCCAGCCAGTTCGGCGTTGCCTACGGGGCGGGGCTGCGCCTGGAGGGCGAGACCTGCTTCACCGGCTACGAGCACCTGGAGGACCGCGCCCACGTCACCGGCCTCTATCGCGGCGAGATGGCGGTGGAGACCCTGGGGCCCGGCGAGGAGGGCATCGTCATCCTCGACCAGACGCCCTTCTACGCCGAGTCCGGCGGTCAGGTCGGCGACCGCGGCTGGCTCACCGGCGAGCAGGTGCGCCTGACCGTCCTGAACACCCAGAAGCTGGGCGGGGACGTCTTCGGCCATCTGTGCCGGGTGGAGGACGGGCGGCTGACGGTCGGCGACGTGGTGGAGGCGCGGGTGGATGCCGAGCGCCGCCAGGCCACCGCCCTCAACCACTCCGCCACCCACCTGATGCACGCCGCCCTGCGCCAGATCCTGGGCGACCACGTCCAGCAGAAGGGCTCCCTGGTGGACCCGGAGCGGCTGCGCTTCGACTTCTCCCACTTCGAGCCCGTCAGCCGCGAGCAGTTGCGGGCCATCGAGCGCCTGGTCAACCAGCAGATCCGCGCCAACCATGCGGTCGAGACCCGCCTCATGGCCCTGGAGGACGCGAAGGCCAGCGGCGCCATGGCCCTGTTCGGCGAGAAATACGCCGACCAGGTGCGGGTGCTGCGCATGGGCGACTTCTCCACCGAGTTGTGCGGCGGCACTCACGTCCAGGCGGTGGGGGACATCGGCCTGTTCAAGATCCTGAGCGAGGGCGGCGTCGCCGCCGGGGTGCGCCGCATCGAGGCCACCACCGGGGCCAATGCCCTGGCGGCTGTAGAGGCGGACGAGGAGCGCCTGCTGCGCCTGGCCAGCCTGGTCAAGGGCGGGCGCGAGGACCTCGACGACAAGGTCGCCGCCCTGCTGGAGCGCGCCAAGCGCCTGGAGAAGGAGCTGGCGGACCTCAAGGCCAAGGCTGCCGGCGCCGCGGGCGCCGACCTGGCCGCCCAGGCCGAGGACATCGGTCAGGGCATCAAGGTCCTGGCGGCGCGCCTGGAGGGCGCCGACCCCAAGGCCCTGCGCGAGGCCCTGGACCGGCTCAAGGACAAGCTTGGCTCCGCCGTCATCCTGCTTGCCGCCGAGAACGAGGGTAAGGTCAGCCTGATCGCCGGGGTGACCAAGAACCTTGCTGGCCGCTTCCAGGCCGGGGACCTGATCCGCGAGGCCGCGGCCAAGGTCGGCGGCAAGGGCGGCGGTCGGCCAGACATGGCCCAGGCGGGTGGTAATGATCCCGCGGGCCTGCCAGCGGCCCTGGCCCTGGCCAAGGATTGGGCGCGGGCGCGGGTGGAGGCCTAATCCGGTCGTAACCGTTCAGCCCCTTCTCCCCAAACCTCCCCCGAATGCCGAAATGCGGCGGGTATATTTCAGTCCCGGCTAATTTTCATCTATCATCCGCCGGCTGTAGCGGTTCCCGGCCAGCATGACCGACGCGGCGTGTCCGGTACTTACCAGGCGCCGCCCGCGTCGAGCCTTGGCCCGCGGTTTGCCATCCCAGACAGTATTCGTTCAGACCCCTCGCACCCTGGGAGGCTTCGGTAACGCCACCCGCTGGTTTTCTTACTCCCTCCCCCCTGGCGGCGGAGGGTTGGGGAGAGTGGGTCTGAACGGTTACCCCAGACATTGCAATGACCTAAGGAGAGTGCCATGGCGCTCATTGTTCAAAAATACGGCGGCACCTCCGTCGGCAGCGTGGAGCGCATCCAGAACGTTGCCCGGCGGGTGAAACGCTGGCGCGATCAGGGCGATCAGGTGGTGGTGGTCGTCTCGGCCATGTCCGGCGAGACGGACCGTCTCATCGGCCTGGCCAAGGCCATCCAGAATCCGCCCAACCCCCGAGAACTGGATGTCATCATGGCCACCGGCGAACAGGTCACCATCGGCCTGCTGGCCATGGCGCTCGATAGCATTGGCTGTCCCGCCCGCTCCTATACCGGCGGGCAAGTCCAGGTCCTCACCGACAGCGCGCACAACAAGGCGCGCATCCGCGAGATCGAGGGCGCCAACATCAGGGCCGATCTGGATGCCGGCCACGTCGTGGTCGTCGCGGGTTTCCAGGGCGTCGACGAGCACGGCAACATCACCACCCTGGGGCGGGGCGGGTCCGATACCTCCGCCGTGGCCGTGGCCGCCGCGCTGAGCGCTGACGAGTGCCAGATCTACACCGACGTTGATGGCGTCTACACCACGGACCCGCGCGTGGAGCCGCGCGCCCGCAAGCTCGATCGCATCACCTTCGAGGAGATGCTCGAGATGGCCAGTCTGGGCTCCAAGGTCCTGCAGATCCGCTCCGTGGAGTTTGCGGGTAAGTACAAGGTCCCATTACGCGTGCTCTCCAGCTTGGAAGAGGGTGAGGGCACGCTAATTTCACTCGAGGAGGACGCCGTGGAACAAGCGGTCATTTCCGGTATTGCATTCGCCCGTGACGAGGCCAAGCTGACCATCCTGGGGGTCCCGGACCAGCCGGGCGTGGCCTACAAGATCCTGGGTCCCATCGCGGACGCCAATATCGAAGTGGACATGATCATCCAGAACATCGCCGCCGACGAGGCGACGACGGACTTCACCTTCACCGTCCACCGCAACGACTACCAGCGTGCCCTGGCGATCCTCAAGGACACCGCCCAGGCCATGGCCGCCCGCCAGGTGACCGGTGACGACCGTATCGCCAAGATCTCCATCGTCGGGGTTGGCATGCGCTCCCATGCCGGCATCGCCAGCAAGATGTTCGCCGCCCTGGCCAAGGAGGGGATCAACATCCGCATGATCTCCACTTCCGAGATCAAGATCTCCGTGGTCGTTGACGAAAAATACCTGGAACTGGCCGTGCGCGCCCTGCATGCCGCCTTTGATTTGGATAAGGCGGCCTGATCGCCGTTATTTAGCCCCAAATGGGTGCATTTGGCGGGATGATCGCAACGCTGGGGCCGTCTCCCGCCGAAAAAACTTTTGAGGCCACCTGGCTATTGCTAAAATTCAATTATCACGGAGTCGTATCCAGGTCTTCGTGGTTATCGCCTCGCGGTTCCAGCGCTTGAGCCGGCCTTGCCGCTCCTCGCCGTTCCTGGTCCGCGTTCTGGGTAATGGACTGTAAGGGAGAGAACGCGAAATGTTGATACTCACGAGAAGGGTCGGCGAGACCCTTATGATCGGTGACGAAGTCACCGTCACCGTACTTGGCGTCAAGGGTAATCAGGTTCGGATTGGCGTCAACGCCCCCCGGGACGTTGCCGTCCACCGCGAGGAGATCTACGAGCGCATTAAGCGTGAGCAGGCCGGTCAGGCCAATCCGCCCGATAGCGACAGCGAAGACGACCTCGATTAGGGCTGGCACCCCGTGGCGGGCGGGGCTATAATTCGCCCTTCCAAAACGCCCGCCAATTTTCTGGAGAGATGGCCGAGAGGCTGAAGGCGCTCCCCTGCTAAGGGAGTATGGGGCTTGAAACTCCATCGAGGGTTCGAATCCCTCTCTCTCCGCCATATCATTTTGTAAGTGACTGAAAACAAAGCGAAAAAAAATAAAAAATCGCAAGTCACCCCCCAACTCACCCCCCAATCGGCGCTAGCTTGCCTTAATTTTTTTCTCTCTCGGGGGGTGAGACCAGGCTTAGATGGGCGTCAGGACCAGTTCCACGCCAGCGGCCCATGATGCCTTCCAAAACGATGTGGGGGACTGAATGGGGGACTGGCTTGTTTGTTGTCTCATAATGAGACAATAAATCAGCATGTTATGCGCAATATCGGCGGACGTTATCTCTGCCGATACTGCGGCGCGTCATGGGCCTATGATTGCTAATCATAAGGTCATGGCCATGGTTGCCGTTGCTACGTCAGCAAATACAGGTGCTTAGCGTTTTCGCTGGCGGGCTTCGCGCATTTTTTTGGCGCTTGGTTGCCGTTGGGTTGCCGTTCGGCACGGGCTTAGGCAAAAAATCGCCGGGACCATGCCGGTCTGGGTGTGTCAGCATACGCGGTCCTCGGGCAGAATCGTCGCGTTATCGTGATGGTGCCAGATACAGCCTTGGGCAAATTCGCGGCTCTCGAACAGCCAGAGATAGCCGTCAGTCCCGAACAGCAGGCCAGGGCGGCTGTCTCTGCTAAATACCTGAATTGCATACAAGCCAGGGGCTCCGGGGGCCTCGATAACCTTGCAATGGGTGGAAGTATGAAGGGCGCGGCGGGCCAGGGGGGCCAGGGGTGCCAATGGTGTGGGTCTCATCGGTCAGTACCTCATCAGGATGGTCAGGGTTTAACAGGGTCGTTGCTCAATTCGGTCAGAATCTGAATGACCGCATCTTTTAGGGCGTTTTCGATTGCACGCTGCGTCTTCAGTCGCAAAACGTCGCTCGATACC
This sequence comes from uncultured Gammaproteobacteria bacterium, assembly GCA_937862735.1. Taxonomy (GTDB): domain Bacteria; phylum Pseudomonadota; class Gammaproteobacteria; order Chromatiales; family Chromatiaceae; genus M0108. Next base: position 93,423 of record CALMDH010000330.1, on the reverse strand, counting down.
CGGCTAGGCAGGGATAGCAGGCGATTCTTAGCGATCGTCACCTGTTCAGACCAGGCTTGTGCAACTTCATCCCGTGGGATCAATTCCCGATAGCGGCGGGCAAATTCCTGCTCCGCTAGATTGGCGCGGGCGCGGTCCAATCGGGCACGCTCAGCCTGGGGGGAAAGATTTTCATCGGCCCCAAGCTCAGCGGCGATACGGGACCTTAACCACTTAGCGAAGGCTTCAACAGGCAGGCCACTTTGCCGGCCTATCGCATTTTCCAGGCGGGGCGGCGCTCCGGGCTCAGCCAACAGGCGCTGAAAATGCCTCAAGCTCAGCCCGGCCAGGGCGGCGCCTTGTGCCTGGGTCAAGGGTGTAACGGGCTCAGCCATGGGTAAAGTCTCCGGGCGTTTTGTATGTGTCTGACATATATGCATATTTCTGGCTGGGCAGGTCGGGCGGTCCGAAATGCGGCCCAGCGGGCTTGCCAATGGGACCCGTAACATATTGTTTTATATGACTTTTTTTCATGGCCTAATGCCTCGTCACGGATGTTTCCCAGCCAAGGGCGGCGGCCATGTCAGCGGCCACGATCTCGCCCTCATAACCTTGATCCAGCCCATCCATCACCAGGCCAAGGAAAGCCGAAACAACCTCCTCCGGGGTTCCTGCATCCAAGATCGTCCATACCGGGCGCCGGACACGCCAGCCGGGGGCGTGCTGTGTAACCGCAATCCGCAGAGGGTATCCCTGGGCCTCCGGTGGCACGTCCATGTCGGATGTGGCGAGTGATTCAGGCTCGCCGGGCGCTGGGTCGCGAAGGCGAACGGTGCGGCTTGGATGCCGGAGAAACCAGCGGCGGTCATCCTCAATCGCCTTGCGCACGCTCTTTGGCAAGTCGCCGTAGTAGCGCGGTGTGGCGCCAGGTTGAAAGGGGAAGGTCGCCCCGTCTTTGCGCTCGATTGTCATGTCGGTGCCTTAATGATGTGGGTGAAGAGATGCCGGTCTTGGGGTGGCCGTGGTTTCCGTGGTTTTCGTGGTTTTTCCGTAGCCGGAAAAATTTTGCTGGGTCATGTCCTTCATTTTTTGCCGGCTGACGAAAAACCACAGAAACCACAGAAACCACGGATTTGGCGCTAAGGTGTCAGTGATGGCGCTTGGCCAACTCGGTAGCGCAAGGCGTTTTGTCGCGTCTGGTCGATAAACAGGGCCAGTCCATCACATACACGGCCGTGAAAATGCCGTAGATACCAGCCAAGTTTGCGGCGATTGATCTGCCCCGGCCGGTCGCCGGCGGCATCCTCCAGGGCCTCTCGCAGGGCCAGGCGAGTGTGAGACGGGGCGCCGTAGCCGTCGCCCATGGCGCCCTCAATCAGCTCGCTGACGGTGATGCTCCGATCGCGGAAGACAGCGGCCCACGCCGATAGCAGGGCGGATAGCTTGGTGGTCTCGGGATCATCAGCCCGCAAACGATCTTGCGACTTCACGGGGTCGGGCCAGCCCAACCAGCGGATGGGTGCACAAACCGCCCGGCTCCATGCCTCAAAGCGGCCTAGGGTGGGACCGTCGCGCTCAGGTTCTCCGGCTAGGCGATAGGCGCGGAGGATGGTGAAAAGGGCGGATAGCAGGGCGGCGCGATTCTCCATGACCGCTTGGGTCAGGTTGCGAACCTGAAAACTGCGCTGCTCCGGGCGTTCACAGCGGGGGTCGATAACCGCCAGCAAGGTGCGGCGAACCATGTCACCTCTGACTGTCAGATTGTTGCCGGTCGCTGCCCATGTGACTCTGCTCGGCAAGGTCACGGTCTGACTTTGCCCCAAGATGCGGTCGGACCACTGCGCCGAAGTGAGAAGGGCGTTCATGGAGTCGCCCCCGATGGCACTGGTCCAGTTATCCAACAGGACACTTGAGACCCCCTGCAACAGCAGGGCGGTGATGCGCTTGCGGGTCTCGGCCTCCCCATCCATGCCACCAGGGGGTGGCATGATCGCGGCGTCCCGGCCTCTGGCAATCAGATTGCAGACCTCAACCAGTAGACCCTTGCCACTCCCAGGCGCGGTGGCGCTGACACCAAACAGCGGGGCCAAGGGTAGACTTGGGCGCTGTGCCAGGGTCAGCAGATAGCTCAGGACGATGGACCTATCCAAGGCGGGGTCGGCAAAGGGGAACTCAGCGAAGGGTTGCAGCAGCAGCTCCGCGGCGCTGCGGGCGGCCTCCAGATCAAGATGGTCGGGGACTGCTAGCCGCGGAGACCGGCCCTCGCAGTAAAGGCGGGTCTGGGGATCATAGCCTTGTTGGTCGAAGAGACTGCCGTCATGACGGATGACGGGGGCCTCCGCGATGGCGGTCAGCACGGGGATGCTGCCCCACTCCCCTTGGGCACTGAGGATGGCTTGGGCCAGGGGACCAGGCGGGTCGGCTTCGGTCCAGACCACTGCGCCGTTCTCGGTGATCGCTCGCTCGAACCGGGCGGCATCCGCCAGCCTTAGGCGGGTGTCTACCGGGTTTAGAGTGACCAGGGTAGCCGTGCCCCTGGGTATCCACATACCCATCAGCTCGGTCGTCTCTGGCAGGTGCGCCACGCGGGTGAGGATGCTTCCCCTCTGGTAAACCACGGGCGGAGACTGCTTCCCCAAGGCGCGAATAGCCTGGGTGGCATTGCTGCGCAAACTGCCACCGTACACACGGATGACCGGGCGCGGGTCGATCGCCTTCAGGGCCTTGGCCAGGTCGCCACCGTGATCCAACAGGCGGTGCACGTCGAAGGCGTCATGGGCCAGGACCTTGCCGGTCTTGGGGTCGATAGCGGCCAAGGGGTCATAATCCCCATGGTGACTGACCACGCGCCAGATGCCGGTGCGGGCCTTGAACAGTAGCACGCCGGCTTGTCTGGTCTGGCTCCGGGGGTGCAGGTAGCGGTAGCAGGGGGCGCCGTTAAGGGTGTGGGCGCTCTTGAGTAGATAGCCAGCGGCCTCCAGGCGCTGGGCCATTTCCTGGGGGGTCCCATGCTCGGCAACGTAGCGGCCAATCAGACTATCAGCAGACTGGTGACGCGGCTTGTCGGGCGCCACGTCCGGCTGTAACGGGGCCTCCCGGTGCCACTGTGCCAGGATGGTGGCCACGTCCAGGGTCTCGCCCCCGTCATGGGCATAGGTCAAAAACTCGGCGCCGGAGTCTCTGACTCGGGGGAAATACCATGCCTGTGCCCAACTATAGTTCTCCCTCGCAGGCGCCACGGGCACGGCGGCGCGGTGCAGGATGCCAATAAGATGGTCCACCGTCGCCATCAGGGCGCTATGGTCGCCCCCCAGCGGCGCCGGTATCACGGCTCGCCAGCGGTTGCCCTTGTTGCCCCCATGCGAGTGAGACGTATAGATGATGTGGTTGATATCCTCATCCCGCAGGGCCTCATGGACCAGCAGGGGATGGGGGGCGCCGGACTCGCTAACGCCTGTCTCCGTGTCGATCCGCTTATCGCCGTCGAGAATGACCAGATTGGCCTCAGGGATATGCTCATCGGCGCGGATGGCGGTGCCGTTTGTCGGGCCTCTGACGAAATAACTCCCGTCTTTGGCGCCCACGGTCGGCTTGCTCAGGGCCTCCGCCAGTTCCTCGAAGGTGGGCGCCCACGGGGTCAGGGCGGTATTGTTATGCCCCCCCGCAGACCGGCTCAGCGGTATAGTGCTATGATTCATGGGGTCAGCCCTCCAGGGTTGGCAGAGATGATGGTCTCACTTGATCCCGCTCCCGGTGGCACGGGGGCGGGATTTTTAATGGGCGGGTCGGTTGCCGTATCGCCCTCAACCAAGGCGGCGATGGCGGCATCCCAACTCTGCCCCGGTAGCAGGTCTAATTCATCGCTGATTTGGGTAAACAGGTCGGGCGGGATGATGATGGGCTCGGCATTGATAGCGGCGATGATGGTGGAGACCTCGCGCTCCAACCTTTTCAATCGCTGCGCTCGGATATAGGCATTAGCCAAGACCGCATCACTCGGGATGACCTTTTCGATACACAGCTCAGCTAGGCGGCTATCCAGCCAGGTGACGAATTGATCCGAAGTCATGGCGTTCAATTCAACGCGATAGCCTTGCCAATCGCCAGGACCGCCACCTCGCACTAGATAATTCGCATCGGCATGGGTGCCCCCAGATGCCAGGATGTCTAATCGCGGATTTATGCGCGTGCCGTACAGGACGGGCTCGGGGTCCAATTGCATAGCCGCGATATCCTCCAGGCGGAGACCCAAGTCGATAACCTTGGGCTTGGTTTTGAAGGCATAGCGGCGGGTGTCATTGCAGAGGGTATGCCGGATCTTAATGCCGGCCTTGTCGTAGTCATGTAGGGCCAGGATGGTGACGTCAACCTCGCTAAGGGCCTCCACCAACATCCGGGCGGCCGTGACGCTCATCCCCTTGGTGGAGAAGATCGCAAGATCGTAGCGTTCGGCAAACTTCGCTGCTTTCAACAGGGAAGCAAAACCCTCCTTTTCAATGAATAGGGCGTATTGGAAGCGATTGGCGGGGCCAGCGGTGGAGACCAGGCGCTCCACTTGCCAGCCACCGATGGATGGGCAGGGCTCGTTTTTGCCCCAACTACCGATGTAGTCTCTGACTGCCACCGTGCCCAGCCCGATACCGCGGCCGGTATAGGGCTCATCAAAGTGACCGCGGTCGTCATACACCACGTCCCAATCGGCGGTCTCATCGGGGTGGTCGGTGATGTAGTCCGGCAGGATGCCTTGGGTAAAGGTGGAGTCGTTTTTCCAGGGCTGCTCTTTGCCCATCAATTCAATCAAGACCGGCCGGATGGCATACATGATCTGTCTGGCATTGGCGGGATACTGGCCATTGCCGGATGCTTTCAGATAGGCGGCCTTCATGACGCCGGGGGTCTGGCAGGCGGCCTTGGCCGTCAATTCCTTATCGCGGGTGGCGGCGATCTCCCGCTCCCAACGCCGGGCATCCGCTTGTTGTTCGCGGCGCAGCTTGGACTTGTATTTGGTCCAGATCTTGGCCGTCGCCACGATCATTTCATGTAGCTTTACCTGAATATCGCCTGGCAACTCCAGGCGGGCCTTGCCGTGATCGCTGAAACGGGCATCCGCCATGGCCACGCTAATGACCAGGGCGGCGGGGTCCCGGTAGCCAATGTCAGCGACCTCCAGGGCATGGCTCAGAATGAAGGGGGGACTAATGGGCGCTGACCAGTTGACCAGTTCCACCAACTCCAGGCGGTCAAGGTCCCGATACAGCCCAAAGGCAACCTCAATCACCACAGGCTTGCCGTCTAATTCCATCGTCGCCTTGCGATAGTCACAGCTAAAGTCGATTAGCGTGCCCCTAGTCCTCATCCATGCCTCCAGATGCTCTTTGCCGATGATGCCTAGGGCCATGGGCTTAGGTGGGGTCGAAGCGGCGCTCATGGCCGCATAAAGGCGCTGGGCGGCGGCGCCGTCGATCTTGCCGTCTTTCAGCAGGTCCACCAGGGTGGCGCCGGTCTTGGTGTTCGCCACCACGTCCTTTTGCTTGACCGTGCTCGAAAGGCCAGCAAATTGCGCCACAAACTGGCGGAGGGTCAGGGCCTCATGGCCATTAGCCAGGTGGGCGGCGATGTAGGCGGTGAACTGGTCTTGGGTGTACCAGTGAACGGGGGTGGGCTTGGTGACGGACCATTTCCGCCAGTCGGGGTTGGTGGCCGCATACTCGCCTTGATCCTCGCCAATCTGCCAGCGGAGGGTGGTGTGAGGGTTGCCGGCGGCGAAGGCGGCGAAGCATCGTAAAAAGTCGCGATCGCCACCATCCGCCAGCAAGCTAGCTAGCAAGGGATAGGGGACCATGACCGATGTGCCATTTTTTACGGTCGGGGGTTCCTGGGTGCAGGTGATGGTGGGGGTCTGGCGGATGGCGTCATAGCTCACATGGATGCTATGGCGATTCATCGGGGTGTCCACCACGATGGTGATGGGCTCATCGCCATGCGCCACGAAAGGGGCGGCCCAGAGGACCTTCAGGGCATTGCCCAGCCGGCCACGGGTGGGTGAGACATAGGCGGCTTTGGTGGAGATCCTCTGGCCATAGTCGAGACTCCCCAGCAGCACATCCTCTGGCAGACCGGGGCCATTGTCGGAGACGCGGAAGTGATCGCCATGGACCTCCACCTCGATAACGGGCGGGGTGTGGGCCTCGCAGGCGTCAAGACTGTTGTCAATCAGCTCCTTGACCAGTATCAGGGGCCAGGCGTCTTGGTCGCCACCGATCTGCATCGCCAGCTCTTTGGCGCTGAAGTATTCAGACAGGCGGGATTGGCTCAGGGCCAGACGCTCTAGGGTTACAGCCATGACTCTGCCCTCCCTAGGCCATGGCCTTGCGCGGGCGCCCACGTCCACGCCGGACGGGCGGCGTAACCGGCGGATTGGCGGTATCGCGCTCCGCGATTTTGCGCAATATCCACTCATCCAATTCGGACTCGATAAATCCAATGGCCTTTTCGCCTAGCCGAATTGGCTTGGGAAAGCTCCCGTTTTCGATCGCGGCATAAATGCTAGACCGGCTCTTAAATGCGGTCTTTCGGAGGACCTCATTCATGCGCAGTATTTTGGGGGCAACTTTGTCCAACATAGGGAAACACTCCACAGTAAAAAAATATTTGGTCGTGTGAGACACAGCATAAATTCCTAAATTATTTTCCATCAACCACTAGATCTTGTGGTTTAGAAATTTGCCTGTGGACAAGGTTGTTAAAAAACCTTTTTCAGCAAATGCCATCCACAAAACCCAATAACTTAAACCCAATATAATCAGCGTATTGCAATATCCACAGGCAAAAAAAAGCCCGGCGGGGCCGGGCGTGTGGTGATAGATGATTGATTGCTAGGCGGATGCTTTGCTGGTCTCTGCCGTCCCGTGCGGATGTGCCAGCGGGATTATTTTTGCTGGCGGCCGGTCTAGGTAATCGTTCCAATCTTCCATCACTTTGCGGCGCTTCAATAGCAGGGTGGATCTCTGATAGGCGCGCTCGGTAGCATCCTCAACAGCGTGTGCCAAACAATGTTCTATAACTTCACGCGGATGGGGGGTGGTCTCGCCGGCCCACTGGCGAAATGAAGACCTAAAACCATGAGGGACATAATCCGATTTATTGCCCCCCACGCCATGACCCATGCCTCGCATCAATTGCAGCAGGCTCATATTGCTCATGCGCTTGCCTTGTTGAACTGAGGGAAATAGCCAGTCGCTCCCTGCCATGCGCGGTAGCTTGTCGAGAACGGCCAGACAGGCATCCGTCAGGGGGACTTCATGTGGGCGCCGGGCCTTCATGCGATGGGCGGGGATGGTCCAGAGTTTCGCGCTCCGATCAATCTCTGACCAGGTGGCGCCTAGGGTTTCATCGGTGCGGGTGCAGGTGCGGACCAGCCACTGCAAGGCGAGTGCTGATATCCCGGTATGCTCGGCAACCTCCGCGATGAAGGCGGGGACCTCCGCCCACGGCATGGCGGGTTGGTGGCGAACCTTCTGGACCTTGCGCGGCGCCGGGAGAAGTCGCTGAAGGTGGCCACGCCAGCGGGCGGGGTTATCGCCATGGCGGTGGCCAAGGGCGGCCTCCGCGTCTAGGATGTTCTCGATTCGCCCCTGCACTCGTTTGGCGGTCTCATTCTTATCGGTCCAAATGCCAGACAGCACGCTCAGGACGTCTTCGGTCTTAATCGTGTCCACCGTCATCTTGCCTATGACCGGCCGGGCATAGGTCTTGAGGGTGCTGACCCACTGGCGGGCATGCTTCCGGTTGCTCCATCCCCGCCGATGCTGGCGGATATACCGGGCGGCGGCTTGGGTAAAGGTCGGTGTGGTCGGTGGCGGGGTATCGGGCGCGAATGGGTCAAGACCGGCTGCAACCTTGCCCCGCAGCTCTGAGACCGCACGCCGGGCCTCCGCCAGCGATACACCAGGGGGTTGCTTGCCGTAGCTCCCTAGACCGATCTCGCGGCGCTTGCCCTTGACCGTGATCCGCAGCAACCAGCGGCGCCCACGGGGACTGACGACAAGGCGTAGCCCGTCGCCATCCTCATGGGTGCCCACGGCGGCGGAGTCACAAAACTTTGCAGTTAGGTTGCCCATGGTGCCCTCCGATCTCTGTCAGTTTGAAACTCGCCCCCCAACTCGCCCCCCAATGGGATTTGGCTATGGGTGGACTACAGAGACAGTATAGGATACTAACTAACTGAAAATATAGGGCCTAGCGTACTATGGGAGACAGGAAAAACAGGGTATCAGCGGACTCTCTCTCCGCCATTTACTATAAAAAATTGGTTATTGATCAGTGCGTTAGCTGTAAATATACCTTAGCTCCCCCTGCTCGTCCCCCAGTCGCATCCCATCGGGCCACCTTTCGATCAGCGTAGGCCCCCTGCTTTTGTGCTGATCTTACCTCCGGTCCATCAAGTCGGGTGGGCAATCCCTTGATGGGTAAATCCTCAGCCTGACCGACGTTCGCTGAAATCAGGCGGATAAATCCCCTGGTGAACTTTCGGTCCCTCACACCAGGTGGGCATCCTCCCATTCGCCATGCTGGGGGCCTTGGAGTTGCGGCTCCACTTCCTGGCCGGCGAAGTTGGCATCCAGGACCTCGAGGAAACGTTTGGCCTGGGGGGAGAGGAACTTGCCACGGCGCAGGACGATGCCGTAGCTGCGTTTGGGGAAATACTGTTCCAGGGAGATGGCCGCCAGTCGCTCCTGACCCGTGAGGCAGACATCGGTGACGATGGAGATGCCAAGCCCGAACTCGACGTATTTCTTGATGACCTCCCAGCCGCCGGCCTCCATGGCGACCTTGTACGCCAGGTTGTGCTGGCGGAACACCAGGTCCACGGTTCGCCAGGTGCTGAGGTGGCTGGGGGGGAGGATGAGGCCGTAAGGAGCAATGTCCCGTAGGCTCACGTTGGTCTTGTCCGCCAGGGGATGGTCAAGGGGGGTGATGAGCTTGGGGCGGTAAGTGACGAAGGGGCGGTAGGTGATGTCGTCGGGCACCTCGATCATCGAGCCGACGGCCAGGTCGGCCTCGTCGGCCCGCACCATCGCCAGCCCATCGCGGCCGGTGACATTGTGCAGCTTGATCTCGATACCGGGATGGTTGGCGGTGAACTGCCGGATCGGTTCCGGCAGGATGTAGAGGATGGTCGATTCGCCGGCAGCCAGGTCCAGGGTGCCCTGATCCACGCGTCCACAGTGGCTGAAGAAGGTCTCGTGGAGTTTGTCCATGCCCTCCACCAGGGGCTGGGCCAGTTCGTAAAGGACCTCCCCAGCGGGGGTCAATTTGATCTTGGGGCCGCGGCGTTCGAACAGGAGGGTGTCGAATTCCCGCTCCAGGGCCTGAATTTGCAGGGAAACGGTGGGCTGGCTGAGGAAGATCTGATCCGCGGCGGCGCTGACGCTGCCCGAGCGGGCGGCATGGCAAAAGGCCCGCAATTGCTTGAGCCGGTTCTGTTTGTAATGGAGTTGGGTGGCGGAGGCCATGGGCGGGGCTCGTCTTCGGTGGCGTTTCCCTGGCGCGCCGCAAGGCCAAGGACTAAATGGGGATTCGTCCGATTGGGATACCTGTTGCCCTATCCACGGCGTGATCGCGCTCCGGCCCAGGGCCTTGTGGGTCGGAATGGTCCCACGGCGTGGGGTTCGGTGGGTTTCAGGGCTGATCCATTTCCGTCAGGATGTTCATCGCGACAAAGCGCTGGGACTCATTGCCATCCGCCAGGACCCGGTAGAGGAGTTGGCGGGCCCCGGCCTCGTTTTCCAGTTCGCGAAGCTCCTTGACCCGTTCCAGCAGGGCATCGATGGGGTCGAGGGTGGTCGGGTGGGCGGACTGATCCTCGTCGGCGGCCTGGTCCGCCAGAGGGTCAAGGGCCGCCTCCGCCGCCTCGATGGCATCGAGTTCGGCCTCCATCTCCTCCGGGGTCAAGGGGACGAAGCGACCGGGAGCGAAGGGATCGCCACCGTCGATGTCCGCGCCGATGACGACCTCTCCCGGGGCGAATCCCGGGGTGGCGGTCTGGCCCCCCGTGGCGGATGACGACGGGGCTGAACCCGTCGCCGAAGATGCGGTGGAGGCTGATGCTGGCTCCGCACCCTCCGCGGTCCCACCGCGGCTGGCTGCCGCCACGCTGGCCAGGCCAGCGCCCACCGCGGCCGCCGTGCCTGGATCGGCACCCCCGGCGGTCACGGTTGGTTCAGCGGTGCTCGCGGGGGCGGACTGACCGCCCGCGGGACTCCGACCGGGTCCTGCCCCCGGCCCGGGACCCGCCGGGAGCGGCTCCTCCGTCTCCTCGGCCTCATCCTTGCGGAAGAAACGGGAGAAGAAGATCCCGGCCTCGTAGAGCATCCACATGGGCACGGCCAGCAAGGTCTGGGAGATGACGTCCGGCGGGGTTAGGAGCATGCCGACAACGAAGCAGCCGACGATGACGTAGGGGCGTTTCTCGATCAGGCTTTCAGCCGTCGTCAACCCCATGGCCACCAGGAGGATGGTGGCGATGGGGATCTGGAAGGCGACACCGAAGGCGAAAAAGATCTTGAGGACGAAATCCAGATAGAAGCTGATGTCCGGCATCTGGGCCACCCCGTCGGGGGTAGTCGCGGCGAAGAAGGCGAACACCAGGGGGAAGACTACCAGATAGGCGAAGGCCATCCCCAAGTAAAAGAGGGCAATACTCGAGGCCAACAGGGGCAGGGCGAAGCGCTTTTCGTGCTGGTACAGGCCCGGGGCGACGAAGCCCCAGACCTGGAACAGCAGGTAGGGCATGGAAAGGAAGACCGCCGCCACCAGCGCCAGCTTGAAGGGCGTGAGGAAGGGCGAGGCGACCTGGGTGGCGATCATGGTCGAACCCTCCGGCAACTGGGCGCGGATGGGTTCGGCGACGAAGGTGTAGAGGTCGTTGGCGAAGGGAAAGAGGACCAGGAACGCGACCGCGATAGCCAGGATCATGCGCAACAGGCGGTCGCGGAGCTCCATCAAGTGCGAAATAAAGGGCTGTTCCGGGCCCGGATCTTCGTCGTAAGCCGGCGTTGTCATGGCTAAGCCGTATCCGATGGTAAAGGGGAGCAGGCCGGCCCGGCGGAGGGGCGGGGTTTGCCGGGAGGCTGGAGCCTTCAGCCGCTTTTATCGGCGGAGGCGGAGCCCTTGTCGCCCCGCGCCTCGACGCTGGCGGAGGCGGGGTTATCCCGGGAGCGAGTCGCGGGCATCTCGATGAGGGTCTCCAGCGGGTTCTCCCGGGCCTGCTTGGCCAGGATTTCCTTGAGTTCCTCCGCCTTGAGTTCGCTGTCGATTTCCGCCTTCACCGTCGCCAGGGTCCGGCGCGCCCGTCCTAGCCAGAGGCCGGCGGTACGTGCGAGCCGGGGCAGGCGTTCGGGACCCACGACGATGAGGGCCACGACGCCAATCACGACCAGTTCAAGAAAACCAATATCGAACATAGCCTTGGCCTGGCCTGGGTCTTCAGTGGAGCGTCAGGCGCGGTCCCGGTTCTCGACCCTGGTGCCAGGGTCCTGGGTTGCCGTGCGGGGGGCCGTGGGCTGAGCGGAGGGGCCGGATTGTGCCCCTGTGACGCCCTGGGAGCCCGCGGCTGTGGAAGGGGGAGCTTCTTCCAGACGCTTGGGTTCTTCCTCCTCCTTGTCCGAGTCGCTCATTGCCGAGCGGAAGCCCTTGACCGCGTTACCCAGATCCGAACCGATGCTCTTCAGGCGCTTGGTGCCGAAGAGCAACAGAACGATCACCAGGATGATCAGAAGCTGCCAGATGCTGATACCACCCATGCCCATGATGTTCTCCGATGCTCCGGAGGAGCAAATGTTTAAACGAGCGGAGCAAGTCGACCCCATTGAGGATAAGGCCCGCCAACTCCCTGCGTTCGCCGTGCCGCGACCGCGAAAAGTGGTGCGATCTTACCGCAAGACCGGGGCTGGCAGTAGGGGGAGGATCGTCGCCGATAGCAACCGCGGGGGGCGCGACGCTGGCAGGGGGCCACTGACAAGTTGCGCGAGACCCCAGGATCAGTATCTTTGGGCAGGACGCTGTCCAAAGCAGGCGGAGATCTCCTGTCGAATCAGTGTCTCCTGGCGCTCGATCGCCGCTACCAGCGCAAACTGCACCTTGGCCCGGGCCAGGTTCTGGCCGGGCGCGGTGACACGAAACCAACGATTGCCGTGCAAATGATCGGTGAGAAAGCGCAACCCCAACTCGAGGGGGAGGAGGCGGATCGCCGGATAGAGGAGGGCGATCTCGGTGGGGTTCAGGAGCCCTTGGGAAGCGGAGGCATAGGCGGCTAGCAGGGGACGACAGACCGCGAGGTCGAAGCCAATCGCGGCCGGCTGGGCCGTCTCCCCCTGGCGGTTGCAGCAGGAGCGCAGGCAGTCGGCGATGTCGTGAAGGGTCAGTCCCGGCTGGACGGTGTCCAGGTCGATGAGGGCCACGGCGCGTTGCCCCGTGGCGTCGAACAGCAGATTGTCCAGCTTGGGATCGCCGTGGACCACCCGTTCCGGGATGAGGCCCGCCTGGCGGGCATCCTCCACCTCGGCCAGGCCCTCCCGCCGGCGGGCGAGGAAGTCCAGGGCCTCTTCCAGGTCAGGGTCTGATCGCGACGCCTCCGTTCCTTGGACCTGGGGAGGGACTCCCGCCGCCAGGACCCGATCGAACTGGCGCAAATAGGCGGGGGTGACATGGAAGCCGGGGAGGGTGACCCGCAAGTGCGCCGGTTCCAGGTCCGCCACGGCGCGATGAAACTCACCCAGCAGGCGGCCGACCTCCGCCGCCTGACCTGGGGTCGTGATCGCCGTCAGGGGCTCGCCGGGCAGGTGGCTCATCATCCGCCAGGTGGCGCCGGCCTCATCACGGGTCCAGGTGGCGCCGCTGACCACGGTTCTGAGGGTCGGCCAGACCAGGTCGAGCCGTGGCTGGCGGGCCAGGTGGGCATCAAGCCGGGCGAGATTGGCCATGATCCCCTCGGGATCAGGGAAGACTTGGCCGTTGAGGCGTTGCAGGACCCAGCGGCCGGTGGCGGTCCGCACCAGAAAGCTGTCGTTGATCAGCCCCCGGCCCAGGGGGCTGACCTCGAGTTCCTCCGCCTCCAGACGAAAGCGTCGGGCGATGCTCGCGGCCAGCGCGAGGGGCGGGGCGGTCCTCATCCCGGGTTCAGGGCCGCTAGGCCACGTGGATGGGCCATCCTGGTGACACGCGCAAGCCAGGCGCCAACCCTCATCGGCATTAGGGTGCGGGCCGGCGGGTGACCGGCCTGGCGGCCCGAGCGGGGAGTGGGGTCGCGACCAGGCTTTCACCGTCGGCATGGCGGCCGGTAAGGCTAACCCGCAGCAGGCGGTTGGTCAGATCCGGGGTCGCGGTCGCCGACAGGCGCGCCGGGAGATAGTCCGGGGTATAGCCGAACCAATCACCCGCGGGATCACCGCCATGGTGGCCTTCCACCAGGAGGGTGGCCTCCGCGCCCAGGCGGCGGTCCAGGGTCTCGCCCTTCAGGCGTCGTGCCAGCTCGTGCAGTTGCTGACTGCGCGCCCGTTTGACCGTGGCGGGGACCTGGTCCGGCAGGGTAGCGGCCTTGGTGCCGGGGCGGGGGGAGTAAGGAAAGATATGGATCTGGCCAAAACCGATCTGGCGGACGAATTCCAGGCTCTCTTGCCACTCGGCGTCGGTCTCGCCGGGGAAGCCGACGATGAGGTCGGTGGTCAGGTTGATGCCCGGCACCCGCTCCCGGGCCTGGGCGGCAAGTGCGGCAAACTCCCCGGTGCGGCAGCGCCGGGCCATGCGCCGCAGGACGCTGTCGGCGCCGCTCTGCAGGGGCAGGTGGAGATGGGGCATCAGCCGCGGGTTGGCGAAGAGGTCCCAGAGGCGCTCCGGCAGTTCCCAGGGCTCCAGGGACCCCAGGCGCAGGCGAGGGAGATCGGTGTTGGCCAGGACGCCGGCCACCAGGTCGTCCAGCCCCAGGCCCAGGTCGCTGCCCCAGCCGCCGAGGTGGACCCCGGCGAGCACCACCTCCTGAACCCCCTCCGCCGTCGCCCGGTTGATTTCCGCCACCACCTCCGCGATGGTGCGACTGCGCTCATCCCCCCGGGCCAGGGTGACGATGCAGAAGGTGCAGCGATAGCGGCAGCCATCCTGGACCTTGACGAAGGCGCGTTGGCGACCGCGGGCGAAGAGGGGGTTGGCGTCGGCGGCCAGGGCGGTGACCGGCATGGTCGGCAGGTCGAGTTCGGCGGCGGCGATCGCCACCAGACGGTCCTTGTCCCGGTTGGGGACCAGCAGGTCAATGCCGCCCTCCGCGGCCAGTGCCTGGGTCTCCAGGGTGGCGAAGCAGCCGCTGACCACCAGCTTGGCGCGGGGGTTGGCGCGCTGGGCGCGGCGCAGCAATTTGCGCGACTTGCGCACCGCCTCCTGGGTGACGGCACAGGTGTTGACCACCACCAGATCGGCGTCCTGCTCATCGGCGCTGACCTGGTGGCCGAGTTGCTGGAACTGCCGGGCCCAGGTCTCCAGTTCCGCCTCGTTGAGCCGACAGCCCAGGGCCTGGAGGCTGACGCGCATCAGCCCTCGAGACCAGGCATGAGCCCGGGGGGCATGCCGGGGAAGGGCCCGGGGGGCGGGGGGGCGGGGGAGTTCTGGTGGAGGATCAGGCGCCAGCCTTCGGCACCACGGCGGTAGATGTTGGTCGCCAGGACCGGCGGCTGGGCCGGCCGGCCGGGGACCGTGACCCGCTCCTCCAGGTAGTGGATGGCCAGGTCGCCCGCCTGCAGCCAGCGGATGTGAGTGACCTGGATGTCGAGGTGGAAGTCGCCGCCAAAGAGCGGCGCCCAGGCCTCGTGGACCTGGTCGCCGTGGAGCAGCGGCTGCATGGGCAACAGGCAGGCGATGTCCGGGGAGTCCTCCCAGACGCCGCGCAGGCGTTCCGCGTCACGCTCGTCGATGGCGTCGTAAAAGGCGTCTTCCGCGTCCTGGGGGGTGGCGTAGCGTTCGGGCATGGCGCTGACATGATTCCGGAGGGGGTTATCCGCCTTGACGACGGGGGATGAGGATGCGGACCTGGTCGGCACTATCCTGGCGCTGCAGGGCGGCGCCATCCGCGTCCGGGGGCAGGGGGAGGCGGCGGCTGGTCCGGCCGCTGGAGAAACTGTAGCTGCGCTGGTAACCCCGGCCGTCGTCGAAGTTGTCCTCGCGGGAGGTCCTTGTGGAGGTATCCCGGGAGATGCGCAGGGAACGACCCTGGACGTCGACCTGGATCTCTTCGGGCTTCATACCCTCCAGGGGGATCTCCAAGACATAGCCCTCGGCGGTGATGGACTGGTTAAAGCGCAGGGGACCCCCGAGACGACCCGGCATCCCGCGCTCCGGGGCGGCCAGGCCGGGGGGAGCGGAGAAGTCAGGTGGGGGCGGGGGCTGAAAATCGTAGCCCCCAGGGCCCGTGAAACCCGGAGGGGCGGGAAAGTCCGGCGGCGGGGGGAGATAGCCCTGCATCGGCGGTGCAGCGGGCGCGGGTCCATAGCCGGGGGCAGCATAGCCGGGAGCGGCGGGAGTCTGGGCCAGGGCAAAGGGCGGGGCCAGGAACACCAGGCCTGCCAGGAGAACGCGAGGGGTGGGGATCTCGAACATGGCAATAACTCCGAGACGAGGATGCATGTCGGTAATTATAAGTCAGCCCCGATCATCGCTGACGGCTGATTTCCCGCCTCGTGCGGGGGCGGGATTGGCGTTTTGCCCAGTGATGATCCCACCGCCTAACCGTTCTGCCCCTCTCCCCAACCCTCTTACGATAGGGGAGAGGGAGCAAGAGAATCATCGGCTTGTGCTATCTACGCCAGCCCAGGCAGCGGAAGGGGGGAATGATTTCTCTGCCACAACCCCGCGCACGCCTCTTGATCCCCAGGCTGCGGTAATCACGGAAAATCGTTTGGCGAAGGGTATACTTGCCGGCCTACGAGCGACAGGTCCGGCGCGGGACCCCAGACCAGGGGCCCCGGGGTTCGACTTGGCTCCCCACTTTTTGGGCACGGGTTACATGAGCGAAGGCATCCTTTTCGTCATCTCCGCGCCGTCCGGCGCCGGCAAGACCAGCCTGGTCAAAGCCTTGCGTGAGCGGGAACCCACCTTGGGGTTGGCGATATCCCATACCACGCGTCCGCCCCGGCTGGGGGAGACCGATGGCGTCCATTACCACTTCGTCGCGGAGGCCGACTTCCTGGCCATGATCGCGGCGGGGGCCTTTCTCGAACATGCCCAGGTCTTTGGCAATCGCTATGGCACCGGCGAGGCCAAGGTCCGGGAGGCCCTGGCCGCGGGTCAGGACCTGCTGCTGGAGATCGACTGGCAGGGGGCCCGGCAGGTGCGGGCGCGGTTCCCCGACGCGGTCACGATCTTCATCCTGCCGCCGTCCGCCGCCGAACTGGCGCGCCGGCTGCGCGGGCGGGGCCAGGACAGCGAGACGGTCATCGCCGGGCGCATGCGCCAGGCCCGGGACGAGATGACCCACTACGACGAGTACGATTATCTGGTGGTCAACGATCGGTTCAAGACGGCCCTCGAGGACCTGGCATGCCTGATCCGGGCCGAGCGCCTGCGCCTGGCCCATGGCGCCAGCCGCTGGCGGGGGCTGCTGGTGGGCCTGCTGGCGGAGTGATCGTCCGCCCGATGGCCCCTAACCATCGCGCCCGTCGCTTGCCTGGCGGGCTTTTGCTAACCTTAATCATCAATCACGCATACGGAGTCATTCCCACTCATGGCACGCATTACCGTCGAGGATTGCCTCGATCATGTCGATAACCGCTTCGATCTGGTGCTGTTCGCCACCAAGCGGGCGCGGCAACTGGCCAATGGCGTCGAACCCCTGATCCCCTGGGCCAATGACAAGCCCACGGTGGTGGCCCTGCGCGAGATCGCCGATGGCGTCCTCACCCAGGAGGCGGTGGAGGTGGTGGAGCGGGAGCGCGAGCAGCGCCGCGCCGAGCGCTCCCTGGAGATGCGGATTGCCGCGGAACTGGCGGCTGAACTGGGCGGCGACGAGTAGGCCCCCGGGCTGGCGCCGTGGGTCCCGGGCCCTTGAGCGGGCGCGGGCGGGAAATCGGTTTGCCCGGCTGATCCTGACGGCGGTCCGCCACCCGGCGGATGGCGCCGCTACCCAACGGGCACCGCGTCGATGATCCAGGCCCTGGTGTCCCCCACGCTCCCCCCGGTCAGCGAACTGGCGCCGGTGGAAAAGCCGCGCTTCCAGATCGAGGACCTCTGCGTCTATCTCGAATCCTACCTGACCCCGGAACAGATCCGCGAGGTCTACCGCGCCTATCAGCTCGGCTCCGAGGCCCATGCCGGCCAGACGCGCAAAAGCGGCGAGCCCTACATCGAGCACCCCGTCGCCGTGGCGCGCATCCTGGCCGGGATGCGCATGGACTACAAATGCCTGATGGCGGCCATCCTCCATGACGTCATCGAGGATACCGGTCACTCCCGGGAATCGGTGGCGGCCCTCTTTGGCGAGGAGATCGCCGAGCTGGTGGACGGGGTCAGCAAGCTGACCCGCCTGGACTTCCCCACCAAGGCCGAGAATCAGGCGGCCAACCTGCAGAAGATGCTGCTGGCGATGACCAAGGACATCCGGGTCATCCTCATCAAGCTCGCCGATCGGCTGCACAACATGCGCACCCTGGGGATCATGGCCCCGGAGAAGCGCCGCCGCATCTCCCGCGAGACCCTGGAGATCTACGCCCCCATCGCCAACCGCCTGGGTATCCGCCAGATCGGGGCGGAACTGGAGGAACTGGCCTTCGCCCATCGCTGGCCCTGGCGCCGTTTTCTGCTGCAACGGGCGGTGGAACGGGCGCGGGGTACGCGCAAGGCCCTGGTGGCGGACGTGGAGACCGCCCTGCGGGATCGCCTGTCCCAGGCCGGCATCCAAGCCGAGGTGGTGGGCCGCCAGAAAAACCTCTTCGGCATCTACTGCAAGATGCGCAACAAGCAGCGCGCCTTCGAGGAGGTGGTGGACGTCTTCGCCTTCCGCATCGTCGTCGACCGCATCGACACCTGCTACCGGGTCCTCGGCGTGGCGCACAACCTCTACAAGCCTATCCCCGGGCGTTTCAAGGACTACATCGCCATCCCCAAGAACAATGGCTATCAGTCCCTGCACACCCTGCTCTTCGGGCCCCAGGGCGTCCCCATCGAGATCCAGATCCGCACCCTGGAGATGCAGCACGTCGCCGAGAGCGGCATCGCCGCCCACTGGATGTACAAGGCGGGTGAGGAGGGCGTCAGCCCCCAGGCCCTGGCGGGGGACTGGCTACGCAGCCTGGTGGAGATGCAGCGCGGCTCCGGGGATTCCATGGAGTTCCTGGAGCACGTCAAGGTCGATCTCTTCCCCGACGAGGTCTACGTCTTCACCCCCCGCGGCGATATCCAGGTGCTGCCGGTGGGGGCCACGGTGGTGGACTTCGCCTATGCCATCCACTCCGGTCTGGGCAATCGTTGCGTGGCGGCGCGCATCGACCGACGCATGGCCCCCCTGCGCACCCCCCTGCGCAGTGGTCAGACGGTGGAGATCATCACCGCCCCCCGGGCCATGCCCAATGCCGGCTGGCTGAACTTCGTGGTGACGGGCAAGGCCCGCGCCAACATCCGCGCCTATCTGAAGAACCTGCAACGCCAGGAGGCGGAGGCCCTGGGGCGGCGTCTGCTCAACGCCGAACTGGCGGGGCAGGGCCTGGACCTGGAGCGCTTGCCGGCGGCCCAGGTCACGGCCTATCTGGAGCGGGCCGCGCTGCCCGACCTGGCCACCCTGCTGGTGGAGGTAGGGCTGGGCAATCGCCTGCCGGTGCTGGTGGTGCGGCGGCTCATGGGCGAGGAGGCCGCCGAGGCCACGGGGGCGGGGGAACGGGGCAAGGGGCCCAGGCTGGCGATCAAGGGCACCGAGGGCATGGTGGTCAATTATGGCCGTTGCTGCCGGCCCATCCCCGGCGACCCCATCGCCGGGCTCTTCAGTCCGGGCAAGGGCATCGTCGTTCATCGTCAGGGCTGCCGCAATCTGGGCGATTTCCAACGCCACAAGGACCAGTGGCTCGACCTGGAATGGTCGAGTGAACCCAGCGGTGATTTCGTCACCGAGATCCGGGTCGATGTCGGCAACCAACGGGGCGTCCTCGCCAGCCTGGCGGCCGCGATCGCCGAGCTGGGCTCCAATATCGAGAACATCCAGTCCCGGGAGCGTGATGGCCACAACACCAGCCTGGACTTCCTGGTCACGGTCCGCGACCGGCCCCATCTGGCCCGCCTCATGCGACGGCTGCGGCAGGTTCCGCGGGTGATGCGTATCCAGCGGCTGATGCGCTGAGTCGCCGCGCCGGCGGATACCGCGCATATTGCGGGCGGAACATCCCCGCCGACCCCTTCCGACCTACCTCCCGATCCACCCCGGCTTGAATTACCCGGCCGCGTACTCAACTTTGGCGCATCATAGGCCGGATACCGCGGCCGCTCCCACGACGGAACCACCCATGACCACAGCCCTGCCCCTGACCCCCGTTCTCACCCCCGAGGAGCGCATGGAGGCCACGCGCCACATCATGGCCCTGTGCCAAGACTGGGGTCTGGGGGCGAGCGACATCCTCACCCTTCTGGCCCTGCCGGACTCCGTCAAGGCTCGCCATGTCCCGCGCTTCGTCGAGCAGGAGGCCTTTCCAGATGAGGCGGCGGTGAACCGCCGGCTGGGCTATCTCGCCCGGATCGAGCACGCCCTGGGCACTTATTTCCCCCGCAACCCCGAGATGCGTTCGCTGTGGATCAAGCGCGGCAATCGCAAATTCGGTCGGCGTCCGCCCGTGAGCGTGATGATCGAGGATGGTGAGTCGGGCCTGGCGGCGGTGTTGGCCCATCTGGACTGCACCTTCGCCTGGGATCAGACCGGCTCCCGGACCGAATACGACGAGCGCAAGGGCTGACGCCTGGCCCCTCCGTCCCCTCTGGTCCTCTTCCGATCCCCGGGGGCATCCAGAAGACCTTCCTGCTACCATAGGCGCGTTTTTCCTGCTGCCCAGGGCCGCGCCCCATGCCCCATTCCCTCATCCCGCCCTTCCCCCTGCTGGTCGCCGCCCTGGCGCTGCCGCTGGGGGGCCTTGCCAGCCAGGTCGCCGGACTTGATCTGAGCCTGCACGAGTCCGACCTGGCCCCGGATGTCACCCTGCGGGAGCATGAGAATCGTACCGTCCAGGAGTACCGGATCAATGGCCGCCTCTACAAGGTTAGGATCACGCCCAGCGTCGGCGCGCCCTATTACCTGGTCGACCAGGATGGCTCCGGTGACCTGTCCTGGAACAGTGGCACCGGCCCCGCGGCTACCCAGGTGCCCCAGTGGGTGCTGATGCGCTGGTAGTCCCGGTTGACCGCCAGGGTAAGGTGGTTACCCTCCCCTTTGGTTCAGGAGCATTCTTATGAGACATGTCGTCCGGTCGTTGTCGATCCTCGCCCTGACTCTGGCCCTGAGCCAGCCATTGCTGGCCGGGACCCTGGAAAGCGTCAAGGCGCGCGGTTCGCTCAAGTGTGGCGTCAACGGTGAGGCGCCGGGCCTTTCCCTCAAGGACCCCGCCGGCCATTGGCGTGGCATGGACGTCGATTTCTGCCGCGCCGTCGCCGCCGCCGCCCTCGGGTCCAAGGATAAGGTGGAGTTTGTCCCCCTGACCGTCGCCGCCGCCCCGGTGGCCCTGGCCCAGGGTGAGGTGGATCTGCTGGCGCGCAACTTCAGTTGGAATCTGGAGCGGGACGTCAGCGCGGGGATCAGCTTCGTCGGCATCCTGCTCTTTGATGGCCAGGGGTTCCTGGTCCGGCGCGATACCGGCATCCTCAGCGCCCTGGAACTCGATGACAAGCGGGTCTGCGCCCTGGAGGGCTCGACCAGCGCCGATCATGTCCGACGCTATTTCGACCGTCATCGCATGGACCTCGACCTGCGGCTCTTCCCCGACATGGGCGCCGCCGCCAAGGCCTATCTGGCGGGTGAATGCCAGGTCCTGACCAGCGATCACCTCCAGTTGCATGGCCTGCGGGCCGGAATGGAGAAGGGTCAGGACCACCGCGTCCTGCCCGAGATCATCTCCAAGGAGCCCCTGAGCCCGGCGGTGCGCGAGGGCGATGGCCGCTGGTTCGACCTGGTGCGCTGGACCCTCTTTATCCTGATCGACGCCGAGGAACTGGGTATCGACTCCCGTAACGTCCAGCGCGCCATGAGCGACGCCCAGGCCAGCGATACCCGCCTGCTGCTCGATGTCGAGGGCCAGGTCGCCAAGAACCTGGGGATCGATCGGGACTGGGTGGCGCGGGTCATCGGCCAGGTGGGCAATTATGGCGAGATCTACGCGCGCAACCTGGGTGATCAGTCGCCGCTCAAGGCCAAACGTGGCTTCAATGCCCTGTGGAATGACGGCGGTCTGCTCTACGCGCCGCCGCCGCGTTAGCGTGACAGTCACCAGCCCTGTCTGTCACCATCAGGGGTGTGGCGCGCCACCTCATCAGAGTTTGCGTGAAAGCTATAACAAAGTCTTTCATATTCAGGAGGGTGGCGCGCCCCTTCATGACGGTTCGCGTGAAGGCCATCCCCAATGACGGTCATCATCAGGGGCGCGGTAAGACCCCCTGGTGACGGTTAGGTTGTTGTCGTGGCCGCCCCCTTTCCCATCCTCCTACCCCTTGGAACCCTGTCCTCATGCCCCTGATCAAGCCCTTCGCCGGCCTGCGTCCGGCCCCCGGCCGCGCGGTTGAGGTCGCCGCGCCCCCCTATGACGTGATGAGCACCGATGAGGCCCGCGCCATGGTGGCGGGCCGGCCCTGGAGCTTTCTGCACATCTCCCGCCCCGAGGTCGATCTGCCCGCGGACACGGACCCCTATGCCCCGGCGGTCTATGCCAAGGCGCGGGGAAACCTGGAGGCCATGCTGGTGGCGGGCGTGCTGGAGCGGGATCCGGCCCCCTGCTACTACGTCTACCGCCTGACCATGGGCGAGCATGTCCAGACCGGTCTGGTGGCCGTCGCCTCGGTGACGGCCTATGACCAGGAGCGCATCAAGAAACACGAATTCACCCGGCCGGTAAAGGAAGACGATCGGGTGCGCCAGATCGACGTCCTGGACGCCCAGACCGGTCCGGTCTTTCTGGTCTACCGGGCCACGTCGCGCATCGACGCGGTCCTGGCCGCCGTCAGTCAGGGCGAAGCCGCGGTGGACATCCGCGCCACCGGCGAGGTCCGCCACCAGATCTGGGTGGTCCGGGATGGCGACCTCATCCGGTTGCTGTCGACGGCCTTCGAGGCCCTGCCCGCCCTCTACGTGGCCGACGGTCACCATCGCTCCGCCGCCGCCTCCCGCGTCGCCGCGGCGCGCCGGGCCGCCAACCCGGCCCACACCGGGGAGGAGGCCTACAACTATTTCCTGGCCGTCATCTTCCCCCACGACCAGATGCGGATCATGGACTATAACCGCCTGGTGACGGACTTGCACGGCCTGGACCGGGACGAGTTCCTGCGCCGCGTGGCGGTGCCCTTCCAGGTCGAACCCAGCCCCACACCGGTCAAGCCGGCCAAGACCGCCGAGTTCGGCATGTACCTGGATGGTGCCTGGTACCGCCTGACCCTGGACGAGCGGCGCATCCCGTGGGACGACCCCGTGGGCCGGCTGGACGTGAGCCTGCTGCAGGACAACCTCATCGAGCCCATCCTCGGCATCGTCGATCCCCGGCGGGACGAGCGCATCAACTTCGTCGGTGGTATCCGCGGCCTGGAGGGTCTGGTCAAACCCGTGGACGAAGGCCGCTACCGCGTCGCCTTCTCCCTCTTCCCCACCCGCATGACCGAGCTCATGGCCGTCGCCGACGCCGGGGAGGTCATGCCCCCTAAGTCCACCTGGTTCGAGCCCAAGCTGGCGGACGGCTTGGTGAGTCATGTCCTGGATTGATAGCCAATCCTGGTTCCGAGGTTGACGGCGGGCAGGGGCCAGGATCATAACCTCGGCCCCTCATCGCCCGGCAGACTGGGTAACCGAGCCACGGATCAACACGGACCAACAGGGATGAATACTTGCCATCGCGTTGAAAAGATAGGTGTACGTGCCTGGTGAAGATCCAGATCCGGCCAAACCTTGCCCGCGACCGATTCTCAGGCTGCTGACTCTCTGCTAATGGTGACCTCGGTTTACAACCTCCCCGACGACCAGGCCGACGATCCGGCGGTGGTCGAGCACTGGCTGGCGGCCCTCTCCGACCGCTATCCCGAGGCCGACCGGGTCCGGGTGCGCGACGCCTGCAACCTGCTGTTGGGTTGCCGGGGCCGCCAGACCCTGGAGACGGGGGAGACGCAAGTCCGCTATCGCCTCGCCACCGCCGATATCCTGGCGGGGCTGCGCCTGGACGCCGACACCCTCATTGCCGCGCTGCTCAACGGTTGTCTGGAACGGGGCGTGCTGAGTCAGGACGAACTGGCCCGGCGCTTCGGCCCCGCGATCGCGCGCATGGTCGGGGATCTGCGCCAGATCGGTCAGCTCGCCAACGTCGAGGCGGTCATCGCCGGCAAGGCCCAGGAGCGTCACGAGGAAAACCTGCGTCGCCTCCTGCTCGGCATTGCCGAGGACGTGCGCGTGGTGCTGGTGGTGCTGGCGGAGCGCCTGCATCTCATGCGATGCATGAAGGGCCTGGACGAGGCCCGGCAGCGCAAGCTCGCCAGCGATACCCGGCGCCTCCACGCCCCCCTGGCCAACCGTCTGGGCGTCTGGCAGATCAAGTGGGAACTGGAGGACTTGGCCCTGCGCTTCCTGGAGCCGGAGGCCTACCGCCGTATCGCCCAGCTCCTTGGCGACAAGCGTGCCGAGCGCGAGGCCTATATCGCCCACGTCATCGCCCTGCTCAAGGCCAAGTTCGCCGAGGCCGGAGTCAAGGCCGAGATCACCGGCCGCCCCAAGCACATCCACAGCATCTGGCGCAAGATGCAGCGCAAGGGCGTGGACATCGAGCAGATCTTCGACCTGCGCGCGGTGCGCATCCTGGTCGATACGGTGGCCGATTGCTACGCCGCCCTGGGCCTGGTCCATGGCCTCTGGCGCCACATCCCCAAGGAGTTCGACGACTACATCGCCACCCCCAAGGGCAACCTGTACCAGTCCCTGCACACCGCCGTGGTGGGACCCGAGGACAAGCCCCTGGAGGTGCAGATCCGCACCTGGGACATGCACCGCCACGCCGAGCTGGGCGTCGCCGCCCACTGGGCCTACAAGGAGAGCAAGGGCTCGGACGACGCCTTCCAGCGCCGCCTGGTGTGGATGCGCCAATGGATGGAGCTGCTCAACGAGGGCGAGGACGACGCCGACTTCCTGGAGCGCTTCAAGACCGAGTTCGAGCCGGCCCACATCTATGTCCTGACCCCCCAGGCCAAGGTCATCGACCTGCCACGCGGCGCCACCCCCCTGGACTTCGCCTACGCCATCCACTCCGAGATTGGTAACCGCTGCCGGGGGGCCAAGGTCGATGGCCGCATCGTCCCCCTCAACCAGACCCTGCGCAGCGGCCAGACCGTCGAGATCATCACCCAGAAGAACGCCACCCCCAGCCGCGACTGGCTGAGCGTCCATCAGGGTTACCTGATGACCGCCAGGGCGCGCAACCGGGTGCGCCAGTGGTTCAAGCAGCAGGACTTCGACCGCTACCTGGCGGAAGGCCGCGCCCTGCTGGACAAGGAACTGACGCGCCTGGGCATCGAGATCCGCCTTCAGCCCCTGGAACCTATCGCCCAGCGCTACAACTTCCTCAAGGGCGAGGACCTGCTGGCCGCCATCGGCCGCGGCGACGTGGCGGTGGGTCAGGTCGCCCGCCAGATTGGTGAACTGACCGCCCCGGCGGAGAGGGAGCGGGAGGAACTGGTCCCGGAGGACCTCGTCAGCCGCAAGCGCGAGCGGCGGCGCCGCGCCCCGCCCGCGGGTCGGGGGCGCCCGGAGGTGGTGGTGGCGGGCATCGACGATCTCATGTCCCACTTCGGCCACTGCTGCAAGCCGGTGCCGGGGGACCCCATCCGCGGCTACATCACCCGTGGCCGGGGCCTGACCATCCACCGCCGCGATTGCGAGAACCTGCGCCAACTGGCCGCCGCCGAGCCCGCCCGGCTGATGGAGGTGTCCTGGGCGCGGGACCTGGCTAAAGGTGGGACCCCAGGCGGGGCCCAGGCCGGGACTCAATCCGGAAGCCTGGCCGGGACCCAAGCCGCCTATCCCGTCGACATCCTCCTGGTCGCCGCCGACCGCAAGGGCCTGCTGCGCGACATCTCCGCCGTCTTCTCCGACGCCGACATCACCCTCCTCGGTGTCAACACCAGCACCGACCGCACCACCGACCGCGCCACCATGCGCTTCACCGCCGAGGTCCACGACATGGACCAGCTTGAGCATCTCATCAACCGGCTGCGTATGATCCCGGATGTCATGGCCGTGCGGCGGCCGCGTTAGGATACAGCGCTGCACCTTCGGCAAGGTCCATTAGTAACATCAAAAAAAGGGGTTTAGCCGTAGCAACCTGATTCTGATTCGGTACTTCTATCGCGCTTACCAAAAAGGTGCGATGCCATCGCATCTTTTCTTTACCTGCCCTATGCGGGGAAGTCGGCGCGCTGGCCAGCCGAGTGGATAAGCATCTTCTCGCGCCTGGCCTGAATTGGAATCGAGCGCTCCAGCATGTATACTTGTACGGACATAAACCGTATGGAGCCCAACATGCCCGAAGCCATGGAGCGATTCGACATTCGCCTGCCTGCCAACGCCAAACACCTGCTGCTGCAGGCGGCTGAGATCAGCGGCAACAGCCTAACCGGCCTGGTGCTGAACGCCGCCCTGGACAAGGCGCGGGAGATTCTCAGCAGTCATCAGCACTTCTCGCTGAATGCCGGGGAGTGGCAGCGGTTCGTAGCCACGCTGAACGCCCCCCCCGAACCGAATGACGTTCTAAAAGTCGCCTGGCGCGACTACCGGGACATGGAACCGGAGTGAGGATCGTCCCCTTCGACCCCCGCCGCCATGAACGAGGGGGCTTTGACTGTGGCCACGCCGCGCTGGACGACTACCTGCGGCGATACGCAAGCCAGAGTCAACGCCACCATCTGGCGCAGGTGTACGTCACGGAGGCGAGCGATGGCAAGGTGCTGGGCTATTACACTCTCTCGGCGGCTTCCCTTAGCCACGGGGAATTGCCTGAAAGCCTTGCCCGCCGCTTGCCAAGATACCCGGTACCCGCCGTGCTGATCGGACGCCTGGCGAGCGACCGACGAGCGCGGGAATCCGGCCTGCGCATCGGCTCCCATCTGCTGATCCACGCCCTCCGGCAAGCCCTGCGCGCCGCCGATACCATCGGCGTGCAATGCGTCATCGTGAACAGTAAACCGGAAGCCGTAGCGTTTTATCGCCGCTTCGGGTTTATCCCCCTGACCGATGATGGGCTGAAACTCTACCTGCCGATCCGCACGATCAAAAGGCTGGTGGAGGGCGACCTGGATTGAGGATTCGCCTCAATCCGCCTCTTCCCCCTTGGCCTGATTGATCTGCTGGCGGACGGCGAAGAAGGTGGCCAGGCGCTCCTGGATCTGGCCGTTGATGCTGGCGGGGGGATAGAGGCCATCCTTGTCCGGCTGGCCGGCGGGCAGACCGGTGAGGAGTTCCAGGGCCTGGTCGACGTGGGCGACGGCGTGGATCTGGAAGTCTCCCCGGGCCACGGCCTCGCGTATCGCCTGGTTCAGCATCAGGTGCTTGCGGTTGGCGTGGGGGATGATGACCCCCTCGGCGCCGGTCAGACCCCGGGCCTGGCAGATGTCGAAGAAGCCCTCGATCTTCTCGTTGACGCCACCGATGGCCTGGACCTCGCCGTGCTGATTGACCGAGCCGGTGATGGCCAGGGCTTGCTTGAGGGGGATGTCGCCGATGGCGGACAGCAGGGCGCACAACTCCGCCACCGAGGCGCTGTCACCCTCCACCGGGCCATAGGTCTGCTCGAAGACTAGGCTGGCGGACAGGCACAGGGGCTGAAAGCGGGCGTAGCGGCGGCCCAGGTAGGCGGAGAGGATGAGGACGCCCTTGGAGTGGATGGGCCCGGCCTGTTCCACCTCGCGCTGGATGTCGACCACCTCGCCATGGCCGAGGCGGGCGGTGGCGCTGATGCGGGTGGGGGTGCCGAAGGCCTGGTCCCCCAGGGCCATGACGGAGAGACCGTTGACCTGACCGAGCTGGACGCCCTGGGTGTCGATGAAGAGGGTGCCGCGCAGGATCTCCTCCTGGATACGCTCGCGCATTTGCCCCAGGCGCCGGCGGCGGGCGGCGATGGCGCCCTCGATCTGGCAGGTGTCGATCCGTTCCAGGCGCTCGCGGCGGGCCAGGTGGTCGGCCTCGCGCAACAGGTCGAGGACACCGCCGAGGTGGATGGAGAGACGCTCGCCGTCCGCCGCCCGGCGCGCCGCCTGCTCGATGACCCGGCCCACGGCAGCACGGCTCAGGGGTAGCAGGCGCTCCTGGCGTTGCAGGGTGGCGATGAGGCGGGCGTAGAGCGGGTCCTGGCTCTGGTGCGTCTCTGGCGCAAGCAGGACCCCTCGTTTGGTCCGGTCTTCCCCTTCCGGCCCCTCTGTGTTCGGGATTAGCGGCTGGTCCTCAGGCTCCCAATGATGCGCCTGGTGCATCCGCCCGCTGATAACCGCCAGGCTGCCGTTATTGACTTGATTCAACTGTCGTGGCAGGTCCTCGGCGAAGTCGGCGGCGATCTTGAAGAGCTGGGCGAAGTCGGGATCGTAGGCGTCCAGCAGGTAGTAAAGCAGGCGCTCACCCACCAGGATCACCTTGACCTCCAGCGGGATGGGCTCGGGCTCCAGGGAAGTGGTTCCGGCCAGGCTCAGGACCCGCTCCAGGGACTCGATGCGGATCTCACCGGCGCGCAGCACCCGTTTGAGGCAGTCCCAGGCGAAGGGGTTGGTTAGCAGGCGCAGGGCGTCGAGGATCAGGTAGCCGCCGTTGGCGCGGTGCAGGGCCCCGGCCTTGATCAGGGTGAAGTCGGTGGAGAGGGTGCCCATGCGGGCGATGTGCTCGATGCGCCCGATCAAATTGAGATAGCTGGGATTGTCCTCGTGGATGACCGGGGCGCCGTGCAACTCGGCGTTGTCCACCAGCAGGTTGACCCGGAAGCGGGTGAAGGGCGGATCGTCGGGGTTGGGGGTGTGGCTGTCCTCGCTCTCGCCCTGGCGGAACAGTTCGCCGTTCTCGATCATGTCCTTGCGCACCGCGGCCAGGTAGTCCTGGATCGCCGGCAGGTCGGCATAGTCGGCGGCGAGCTGGGCCATGAGGGTGCTCACCGTCCGCTCCATGGTTTCCTGATTGAGGACCTTGAAGCGTCCGCGCATCTCCTTCTGCCACAGGGGGACCTGGCTCAGGGTCTGTTGCAGGTCCTCGCGCAACTCCTCGATGACCTCACCAATCTGTTCCCGTTCCTCCTCGGGCAGGGCGTTGAAGTCGTCCGGGGCCATGATGTGGCCCTCGCGCACCGGCGCCAGGGTGTAGCCGGTGGGGGTGTGGATGAGGGCGATGCTCTTGTCCTTGGCCTTGCGACCGATGGCGCTGGCGGCCTCCTCTTCCCGGGCCTTGAATTCCTTCTGGATCTCCTCGGCGCGATGGCCGTAGTCCTCGCCCTGAAAGGCGGCGGGGACGGCGTTGAGCAGGTCCTCCACCAGTTGGCGCAGGTCGGCGCGCAGGTGACGACCACGCCCCGGTGGCAGGCGCAGGGCGTTGGGGCGTTGGGGGTTGTTGAAGTCGGCGACGTAGCACCAGTCGTCGGGGGCGGGGGATTCGCGGCGGCGCTGGGCCAGGACGCCCTCGATCAGGGCATGCTTGCCGAGGCCGGCGGAGCCCATCAGGTAGAGGTTATAGCCCCGGTGGGGGAGACTGATGCCGAGGTCAATGGCCTCCAACGCCCGCTCCTGACCCAGGCCCGGGGGTAGGGGCTCCAGTTCGCTGGTATCGACGAAGTCGAGGCTGGAAAGGTTGCAGGGGTGGTAGAGATCGGCTGCCGTCAGGGGCACACTCGGTTCCATGGTCTCTCATCCTTCCGGGCCCCGTCCCGGTGGGCGGGGTGGGGCCCGGGGCTGGGCTGATCCCGCGCGAGCCTAGAGATATTCAGGCAGGTGCTTGCGGATGGCCGCCGGGTCCTGGGTCGTCAGGTTCTTGTCGAATTCGGCCACGATCGCCTGCTTCAGACCATCGGACTGATGCTTGCGCAAGAGGCCGAGAAAGGCCGGCGCGGCCAGGATATAGAGCTTGCTGAAGCTGCCGGCGAGACGGGCGGCGTCGAGTTCTTCACAGACGGACAGGGCGAAGCGATCGGCGCCGTCCTGCTTGTGGGAGGCATCGGCACCGACGCCATGGGCGCTGCCGGTGCTGGGGTTGCGGTCGCGACCGGTTTTGTCGGATACCAGATCGCCCTCGTGCAGCCGCGCCTCGGGAAAGGTGAGGTCCCTGGTCTCGGTGAGGGGGCTGACGGGTTTTTCGGCGGTGAAGAAGCGGGCGCGGCTGTTATCGGCGGCTAATACCCAGATGGCCATGATGTTCCTCCTGCTCCTAAAGGGCGCGACCCACGGGCACGGGGCGCGCGGTGGTTGGGACCCGGCCTGGCCCCATGGTGGGGGCGCCAACGGCTCCCTGCTTTGAGTTTATACCCATCGCCACTCAATGTTCGCTTTTTCCAGGGGCGGGTGGCGACGCCTCCCCCGGGGGCGGGGTGCCGGGCTCCGCCGTCGGGGAGGTCATCTCGCCCAGCCAGGCCAGGAGCAGTTCGTAGCCCAGGGCCAGGACCACGGCGCCGAGGAAAAGACCGATGATGCCTTGGCCGATGAAGCCGCCAATCGCGCCGACGAAGATGACCAGCATGGGGACCGAGATGCCCCGGCCGAGCAGCAGGGGTTTGAGGACGTTGTCGATGGCGCCGACGAACAAGGTCCAGATCAGGAAGAGGACCGCGGTGGTGGTGCTGGCGGTATAAAAGAGATAAATGGCCGCCGGCAGCATGACCGGGAACACGCCCAGTTGAATGGTACTGAGCAGCAGGGCGACCAGGGCCCAGAGTCCCGCCGCGGGCAGGCCGGCGGCCAGCATGCCGAGGCCGGCCAGGGTGGCCTGGATCATCGCCACCCCCAGGATGCCGCGGGAGACGCTGCGGACCACGGCGATGGCCAACTCGGCGAAGCGGGATCCGTGGGGTCCCGCCAGGCGGTGGGCGATGCCATGGGCCACGTTTCCAGCCACCTCGCTCTTGGCCAGCATCACCCCGGCGATGAAGATGGCGAGGATGAAGTGGAGGATGCCGATGCCGGCGTCCCGGGCGAATCCCAGCACCCATTGACCGACCAGGCGCAACTGGGGTTCGATCTGGCGCAGGGCCTCCTCGATGTTGTGAGAGGCGGTGTGCCAGAGGTCCTGGATATCGGTCCCGATCAGGGGGATGTAACTGAGGTCGGGGGCGGGCGGGATGGTCCAGCGGCCGCCCTCGAAGCCATGGGCCAGACTCTCCGCACCCTGGACCAGGGTCTCGCTCAGCAGATAGATCGGCAGGATCAGCACCAGCAGGGCGATGAGGATGAAGAGGGAGGAGGCCAGGACCCGGCGGTTGCCGACCTGCCGCAGCAGGGCCACGTAGGCGGGATGGACCGCCACGGTGATGATGACCCCCCAGGCGATTGGTACCAGAAAGGGCTGCATGATGGCGAAGCACAGAGCGACCCACAGGGCGAGCAGACTGATGCGGATGGCGATTTCCACCGCCCGGTTCACGGCGTTGCGGTCGTGGTCCAGGGGGGCCGGGCTCGGATCGGGTGAAGCGGGGGCTTGTGGCATCGGTGTGGTCGTGGGCGGCGGGCTGGTCTGGGGGTAACCGTTCAGCCCCCTCTACCCAACCCTCCCCGATTGGGGGGGAGGGAGTAGGAGAATCAGGGGCTTAAAATAGCTATGCCACCCCAGGCAGCATGGGGGTGTGAACAATTACGTCTGGCTAAACCGGGGACAGGGTGATGGCCGGGTCACCTGGACGGGACCGGCCGCAACCTGCCGGGGCTGGTGACGGGATGGGCGGGATCAGTTCATTTTGACGGTGACGCCACTCGAGCTCAGGTTGAACTGCAAGCCCTGAGAGGTGGACTGGAGGCGCATGATGACCCCGTTCTGGTTCTTGAGGACCGTGCCGCCCACGCCGCCGGCGAGGGTGATGCCGCCTTCCAACTGGACGTAGGTACCCGGGAAGTCCGCCAGCTTTTTCAGGTCGTACACCTCACCCACCGCGGAGACCTTGGAAGCGCCGAAGTTCGCGCCGGCGCTGATGCCGTTGATCTTGAAGTCATGGGTCTGACCGCGAAAGGTGAGCTGTCCCTTGCCAAAGCTGCCGCCGACGATGAAGGCAATCTGGGTCTCGTCGATGCTGACGGTGCCGGAGGGCTGTTTGGCGGGGGTCTGCTCCGCCAGGGTGGCGCCCGAGGCCAGGAGGGCCAGGCCCATCAGGGCATGGGTGAGAAAGACACGGCGTTTGATCATGTGGTGAGTTCCAAAATAGCGGATGAGAGGAGTGAGTCACCATATCACAGACGCCATCTCATCCGTGATGGTGTCAGTCCCTCAGGCCGGTGACCCGTCCAACCATGCCCATCATGCTGCTGCCAACGTGCCCATCGCCCCTCTCGCGCCAGCCTGGGTCTTGATGCCAGCCAGCGCTGCTTCCCGCTCGGCTTCTTGCCGTTAGGCCCTTGGCTCAGCCTCAGGTGTCACCCAGCGGTCGGCGGCGGCGGCATCGGTATCCCGCGCCGCCACCCAGCGCTCACCCGCCGGGGTGATCTCCTTTTTCCAGAAGGGGGCGCGGGTCTTGAGGTAATCGATCAGGAATTCGCAGGCGCGGAAGGCAGGGCCGCGGTGGCTGGCGGTGACGGCGACCAGGACGATGGGGTCCTCGGGAGCTAGGCTACCGACGCGATGCCGGATGCGGATACCCAGTAATGGCCAGCGCCGTGTGGCCTCGGCGGCGATGGTGGCCAGGGCCTTTTCAGTCATGCCGGGATAGTGTTCGAGGATGAGATGGCTGACCGCGACATCCTCATTGAAGTCGCGCATCAGGCCGATGAAACTGACCAGGGCCCCCACCTGGGGCTGTCCTTGCCAGAGGGACGCCTGTTCGCCGAGGGGATCCAGGGGTTCGGCCTGCACGTGGATGTCCACCACCATGGCCGCGTGCCCTTCAGGCGGTTTGTTCCACGGGCACGAGGGGCGGAAGGGGCTCGGGTGGGGCGACCTCCAGGGGTTCGGGGGCGGGGACGAAGCTGAAACCGCAGACCTCCGCCGTCAGATTCTCATCGGAGGTTCGTGGATATTTTCGGCAACTCGGGGGGCGAAAATGATAGATGGCGCAGGTGCTGAGGCCCTCGGTATCGTAGCGCAGAAAGGGGCAGGGATAGGGGAGCTTGCAGCACTCACCGCAGCGGTTACAACTGCCGACGCGGTTGTCTGCCACCGGCAGGAGCGAAGTCGCGAGGCGCTTGAGTTTCTTCTTCATGACCGGAGACTTTGCGGGAAAGGGAGGGAGCCTGACCGAATAGGAGCAATGGCGGTCATCCTGGCTTTGGAGGCCAGACGCTCAGAAGTTGGGTTTCATGCTACCGCAACTCGAAGTGAGGGAACAGGGTTTGCCCTAGGCCTTCGTGGGTTCTGGCTTGGATGGCCGCCGGCGGGAGCAGAGCGGGGGCCCCCGCCAGGGGCGGTCCCAGAGGACGATTCCCGCCGCGAACGGTTTGAAGGGCGTAGCGCTGTACCCCGGCCGCCGCCAGCCGGTACATCAGGGTCGTCACCTGAAATTCAAAGTGCCGGTCACCCTCATCGCCCGGATTGCCCCGATCCTTGGGGAGGAACTTGCCGGGTGGGGCCAGGGTCGTCCTGACCTCCAGGGGGATACCGCTGGCCAGCAGGAGGTGGAGACTTCGCCAGGCCCGCGCCCCGGCGTTAGGCGCCCCGGTCAGGGCCGGGTAATCCTCCGGCAAGGCCTTGATGTCGAGACCCACCCAGTCCAGTCGCGGCAGCAGCCTGGTCAGGCGTCGGGGATAGATGCCGGCCGTATGCAGGCCGATCCGAAACCCCAGTGACCGGACCTCGTTCATGGCCTCGCCCAAGCCCCCTTGCAGGGTGGGTTCGCCCCCGCTGAAGACCACCGCGTCCAGCAGGCCCTGGCGGCGGCGCAGAAAGTCCATGACCTGGGGCCAGGGCAGGGGGTGGCGGCCCCGGGGGGCGAGCAGGTCCGGGTTGTGACAATAGCCGCAGCGCCAGGGACAGCCCTGGCAGAAGACCACCGCCGCCAGTTCCCCCGGATAGTCGATGCTGGTCAGTGGGGTAAGACCGCCAACCTGGAGCATAAGTTAAACCTGTACGCCCCCATGCTCACGGGCTGGCATGGTCCCTGCGCTGGCATGGCACCTGGGCTGGTATTGCCCCTGAGCTGGTATTGCCCCTGGGCTGGCAAGGCCCCTGGGCTGGAATTGGTTGCGCAAGCCGTTGTTTCTCTTACTCCCTCCCCCCTGGCGGGGGAGGGCTGGGGAGAGGGGGCCCAAAGGATTAGGCATAGGGCGGGTCCGGATCGGATCGGTCTGGACCGGAGCTGGGCGGGGCCGGGGGGGTGGTGGTGGACAGGGGACTTTAGCATCGCTCCGGGGCTTGATCGCGCCCTGGTTCGGTGAAGTAGCACCGCTCCTGGTGTTCGGCCCTTTTGCCGGCATTGAAGGCGCTCACCGGGCGGTGATAGCCCATGACCCGGGTCCAGACCTCGCATCGGGTGCGTTCTTCGTCCCGCAGTGGGAAGGGAGTATTGGCGGGTGCGGCTGAGGGGGGTGACATGGCTGGGATCTCCATTGGTTTCTCGGGTGATGGAGGCAGGGTCGGTCAGGCGGCTTGCGCACTGGGCTGCTTCTGGATCGGGACCTGGCCCGGAGGCTGGCCCTGTACAGGAATCTGAACCGGGACCGGGGTCTGGTTCGGGACCTGAAGAGGAACCGGAACCGGGGGGTGCTGGGCCTTGATCGGAGGCAAGCCCTGGACACCGGCATGGTCTGAGGCCTTGGCTCGGAACTTGGCGCGAGAGAGGCCCGCGCTTTCATCCGGTGTGGTGAGTGACGAGTTGCCATGACCCTTTGTCTCGTCGGTGGCTGGGGGCTGGCCCGGGCGCCGGGCCAGGAGTTCCTCGTCACAGCGCGGGCAGAACTCATGCTCCCCGGCCAGGTAGCCGTGGCGGGGGCAGATGGAAAAGCGGGGGGTGATGGTGAGGTAAGGGAGGCGGAAGCGGCTCAGGGCGCGCCGCACCAGGCGCTTGCAGGCCTCGGCGCTGGAGAGTTGCTCGCTCATGTAGAGGTGCAGCACGGTACCGCCGGTATAGCGGGTCTGGAGGTCCTCCTGCATCTCCAGGGCCAGGAAGGGATCATCGGTGAAGCCCACGGGCAGTTGGGAGGAGTTGGTGTAGTAGGGCGCCGCGGGCGTGCCGGCCTGCCGGATGCCGGGAAAGCGCTTGCGGTCCTCACGGGCGAAGCGGTAGGTCGCCCCCTCCGCCGGGGTCGCCTCCAGGTTGTAAAGATGGCCGGTCTCCTCCTGGATGGCCGCCAGGCGCTCCCGCAGGTGGTCGAGACAACGCAGGGCCAGGGCCTGACCCGTCGGGGTGGTGATGTCCTCCTGGTCGGTGGTGAAGTTGCGGATCATCTCGTTGAGACCGTTGACGCCGATGGTGGAAAAATGATTCCGCAGGGTGCCGAGGAAGCGTTTGGTGTAGGGGAAGAGGCCGTCGTCCAGGTGGCGCTGGATCACCTTGCGCTTGATCTCCAGACTGTCCCGGGCCAGGTCGGTCAGACGATACAGGGCGTCCATTAGGCTGGCCTCGTCGCCGGGGTGGAGAAAGCCCAGGCGGGCGCAGTTGATCGTCACCACCCCCAGGGAGCCGGTCTGCTCGGCGGAGCCAAAGAGGCCGTTGCCGCGCTTGAGCAGTTCCCGCAGGTCGAGCTGTAGCCGGCAGCACATGGAGCGCACCTGGTGGGGCTGGAGCTCGGAATTGATGAAGTTCTGGAAGTAGGGCAAGCCGTACTTGGCCGTCATGGCGAAGAGGCGCTCGGCATTGGCGCTATCCCAGGGAAAGTCCGCCGTCATGTTGTAGGTGGGGATGGGGAAGGTGAAGATGCGGCCCCTGGCGTCCCCGGCGGTCATCACCTCGATGTAGGCGCGGTTGATGAGGTCCATTTCCACCTGGAGTTCGCCATAGGTGAAGGGCTGTTCCTCGCCGGCGATGACCGGTATCTGGTCCCGTAGGTCCTCCGGGCAGACCCAGTCGAAGGTCAGGTTGGTGAAGGGGGTCTGGCAGCCCCAGCGGGAGGGGACGTTGAGGTTGTAGATCAGTTCCTGGATGGCCTGACGTACCTGGGGATAGCTCAGCCCGTCGCGGCGCACGAAGGGCGCCAGGTAGGTATCGAAGCTTGAGAAGGCCTGGGCGCCGGCCCATTCGTTCTGCAGGGTGCCGAGGAAGTTGACGATCTGGCCGATGGCGGAGGACAGGTGCCGGGGCGGGCTGGATTCCACCTTGCCGGGGACGCCGTTGAAACCCTCCTGGAGCAGGGTGCGTAGGGACCAGCCGGCGCAATAGCCCGCCAGCATGTCCAGGTCGTGGATGTGGAGATCCCCCTCGCGGTGGGCGGTGCCGATCTCGGGGGGATAGACGTGGGACAGCCAGTAGTTGGCGATCATCTTTCCCGAGGTATTGAGGATGAGCCCCCCCAGGGACCAGCCCTGGTTGGCGTTGGCGGCCACCCGCCAGTCGGAGCGGTCCAGGTATTCGTCGATGCTGGCGGCGGCGTCCACCAGGGTGCGGCGGTCGGTGCGCAGGGTGCGGTGCTGCTCGCGATAGCGGATGTAGGCGCGCGCGGTCGCGAAGTGGTCGGCGGCGATCAGGGTCTGTTCCACCAGGTCCTGGATGGACTCCACCTCCGGCGAACGGCCCTGGTCGTAACGATGGCTCAGGACCTTGACTACCTGGGCGGTCAGTCGTTGTGCCTCCACCGCCGGAAATTCGCCGCTGGCGCGTCCGGCCCGTTCGATGGCCGAGCGGATCTTGGCGGCGTCGAAGGCGACCTCCTGACCGTCGCGCTTGCGGATCCGGGTCGGGAGGATGGCGGGGCGCTGTAAGGGGGTAAGCACGGGTTGTTGCCTCTAGGCCCAATATCTAGTGGTCATGATTATAGAAGGCCCAACATGTAGTGCTTTGACTCAGGTCAACCGGGTACCGGGCCGGCGCGGGCTTTTCGAGGCGGGACAACCGCGGACCGCGGACAGGTGCCTTGTCCGCCTGACCAACAATTGAAATTGAGTTGGGTATAATCCCTGTCCATTCTTAGTTGTTTAGTTATCCCCTTGGGCGCGGGCCATCGCGCAACACCCCTGGACGCCATGACCGATGACTAACGACCGTCAGGACCTGGGGCCTACCGCTAACGCGGGGGCGGTCGCCGCCTTTTTGCATCAGCTCAAGGCCGTCCCGTCCCCGGCCAGTGGCCCCCGGGGGCGTCTGATCTTCGCCCTGGACGCCACCGCCAGCCGCGAGCCCAGTTGGGACCAGGCCATGGCCATTCAGGCCGCCATGTTCAGCGAGACCGCTAGTCTGGGCGGGCTGTCGGTGCAGTTGTGCCATTACGGGGGCTTTCATGAATTCTCCGCCTCGCCCTGGTGCCATCATTCCCAAGAACTGCTGGCGCGCATGACCCGGGTGCGCTGCCTGGCGGGTCTGACCCAGATCGGCCGCGTCCTGGAACATGCCCTCGCCGAGACCCGGCGGACCCGGGTCAATGCCCTGGTCCTGATCGGCGATGCCCTGGAGGAGGAACCGGCCCCCCTGCGCGACCTGGCCGGTCAACTCGGGTTGCTGGGGCTGCCGGCCTTCGTCTTCCAGGAGGGGCACGATCCCCAGGCCGAGGAGACCCTGCGGGCCATCGCCCGGCTCAGCGGGGGTGCCTGGAGCCCCTTCGATAGCCACAGCCCCGAGGTGTTGCGGGACCTGCTGAGCGCCGTGGCGGTCTTCGCCGCCGGCGGCCGCCCGGCCCTGGAGGATCTGGCCCGGCGACGGGGCGGGGCGATCCTGCGGCTCACCCAGGGGCTGGGCCGGGGTTAGCCCATGGCGGGACGTCTGCTCCTCCTCCTGCTGGCCATCGTCGGCCTGTTCTGGTTTCTACGCTGGTTTCGCCGCACCCCCAGCCACTTGGTGGCCCGGCGCCTGCGCCAGTCCGCGCTGTGGGGGGGCATCGGTCTGGTGTTTTTCCTTGCCCTGACCGGGCGCCTCAACCCCCTCTTCGCCGCCGTGGCGGCGGCCATTCCGGTGGTGATGCGGGGGGTCAACCTGCTGCTCATGCTCCCGGCCATTCGCCAGGCCCTGCGCAACCTGGGCCTGGGGGGACTCGCCGGGGGCGCGGGCGCCGCCCAGGGTGGGTCCTTGGGTGGGGCCCTGGGTGGAGTGGGCGCTGGCCAGCAATCCTCCATCCGCACCCGCTTTCTGGAGATGACCCTGGACCATGCCAGTGGCGACCTGGAGGGCCTGGTGCTGGAGGGGGAGGCCCAGGGGCAGCGCCTGTCCGCCCTGGGCCTTGATCAGTTACTCCGCCTCCTGGAGCTTTATCGCCACGAGGATACCCAGTCGGCGGCCCTGTTGGAGGCCTATCTGGATCGTACCCAGGGGGCGGCCTGGCGCCGGCCGGATGAGGGTCAAACGGGCCCGGGTGGCCGGCGGGACGGCACTCAGGCCCCGTCCGGGGGGGGCGTCATGAACCGGGAGGAGGCCCTGGCCGTCCTGGGTCTGGCCCCAGGGGCGGACGAGGCGACCATCCGGGACGCCCACCGCCGGCTGATGCAGCGACTTCACCCCGATCGGGGTGGCTCCGACTACCTGGCCGCCAAGCTCAACGAGGCCAAGCGCGTCCTGCTCGGCGACTGAACCCGGCCGCCGTGTCCATCCTCGTCCTTGCCGAAAAGCCCAGCGTCGCCCGTGATCTGGCGCGGGTCCTGGGCGCCGGGCGCCGGGGGGAGGGCTATCTGGAGGGGGGTGGCTATCGCGTCACCTGGGCCCTGGGTCATCTGGTCCATTTCGCCGAGCCCGACGACTATGGCGGCGCCTGGGCGGCGCGCTGGTCCCTGGCCCAGTTACCCATGATCCCGGAATCCTGGCAGTTTCGGACGGCTGAGCGCACGGCCAGCCAACTGCGCATCGTTGAGAAACTGCTCAACGCCCCCGAGACCGCATCCGTCATCTGCGCCACGGATGCCGGCCGCGAGGGGGAGCACATCTTCCGCCTCATCTATGAGCACGCCCGCTGCCGCAAGCCGGTGCAACGCCTCTGGGTCTCCAGCCTGACCGACGAGGCGATCCGCGAGGGCCTGGCCCGGCTCCAGCCCGGTAGCGCCTTCGATCCCCTGGCCCGGGCGGCCCGGGCCCGCGCCCAGGCGGACTGGCTGGTGGGCATGAACCTCACCCGCGGCTACACGGTCCACAATCGCGTCCTGTGCACCATCGGCCGGGTGCAGACGCCGACCCTGGCGATGATCGTGGCCCGGGATCAGGCCATCGCCGGCTTTGTGACTTCCTGCTTCTACGAACTGGTGGCGACCCTGGCGGAGGGCTTTCGCGCACGCTACTGCCGGAACGGCGAGACCCGTATCGACACCCGCGCCGAGGCCGAGCGCCTGCACCGCGAACTGGTCCCGCATGAAACCGGCCGGGTCACGCGCCTGGAGCGCAAGGTCCGCCACAATCGCCCGCCGCCCCTGTACGACCTGACGAGCCTGCAGCGGGACGCCAATCGCCGCTTCGGCCTCACCGCTGCCCAGGTCCTGGAACAGGCCCAGGCCCTGTACGAGACCCATAAGCTCATCAGCTACCCCCGCACCGAGAGCCGCCACCTCCCCGAGGATCTGGTCCCCCGCCTGCCGGCCATCCTCCGCGGCCTGGAGCATCCCCTGGCCGGCGAGGCCCTGGCCCGGCTGGAGGCGGGGCACAGGCTCGGCAAGGCCTACGTCGACGACACCCGCCTCACCGACCACCACGCCATCCTCCCCACCGGCAAGCGCCCGCCCGCCGGCTTGCCGGAGAGCGCCCGACGCATCTTCGATCTGGTGGCCACCCGCTTCGTCGCCGTCTTTCTCCCCGACGAGACCGTGGAGGAGACGCGGGTGATCCTGGATATCGGCGGCGCCGAGTTTCTCGCCCGTGGCAGCCGGGTGCTGGACCCTGGCTGGAAGCGCGCCGAGCCCCCGCGCCGGCGTTCCGCATCCGGCCAGGCCGTTGCCGGGCAGGCTGGAGCGCAGGCCATGGGCCATGCGGCGGTCCCAGCCACCGGGCAGCCCGCCGGTCAAGCCGCGGGGCAGGCAGACGGAAAAGATGGTGGGGTAGCTGTTGCGAGGACTGAAGGCAGGATTGGCGGGAGGGCGGTGGGGCAGGCCGCAGGGCAGGCCGCGGGGGAGGCCTTGCGCCGCCCCGCCGCTGGCGATGACAAAGGGAGAGGCGCGAACGGTCAGTCGCCATCCCCCGCTAATCTCGAGGAGGCAGCGGACGAGGAGGGCGCCTTGCCACCCCTCGCGGTCGGTCAGATCGTCCATGTCTGCCGCCTGGAGGTGGTGGAGAAGGAGACCCAGCCTCCCCGGCCCTATGACGACGCCAGCCTGCTGGCGGCCATGAAGAACGCCGGGCGGGAGATCGAGGACGACGCCCTCGCCGCCGCCATGAAGGAGTCGGGCCTGGGCACGCCGGCGACGCGGGCCGAGATCATCGAGAAGCTCATCCGCACCGGCTACGTGGAGCGTCAGCGCAAGCAGTTGCGGGCCACCCCCAAGGGCCAGGCCCTGATCGGGCTGGTTGCCGAACCCCTGCGCAGTCCGGAGCTGACCGCGCAATGGGAGCAACGGCTGAAGGATATCGAGCGGGGGCAGGCCGCGGCGGAGGATTTCTACCGCGATATCGTCGCCTGGGTGCGGGGGCTGATCCCGACCCTGGGCCAGGGGCAGGCCTTGCCCCGTTTGCCGGCTGTGCCCGCGCGGCCCCCGGCGGGTCGGCAGAAAGTTCAGCAGACGCGTCAGGAGGTAGGTAAAAGGGCGGATCAGAGAGCACGTCAGCAGGCGAATAAGAGAAACATACAGCAGGCGAGTCGGCAGGCGAACCAGACGAGGGTACAGCCGGCAAGTCCGCAGGGCTCCCAGATAGCAGACCAAAGGATGGGTCAGCAATCGGCGGGGAATGGCTGCCGGCGGGACACCGCGGACAAGACCGGTGGCCTCGGCCCCCTAACCTGCCCTAAGTGTGGGCGCGGCCAGATCATCGTTGGGCGTCGGGGTTACGGCTGTGACCGCTACCGCGAAGGCTGCGACTTCGTGGTGTGGAAGGAGGTGGCAGGACGCGAACTGACCGTCGGGCAGATCGGAGAACTGATCGCCACCGGTCGCACCGGCCTGATCCGGGGTTTCACCGCGGCCTCCGGTGTCCAGCTCGATGCCCGGCTCCGCCTGGATGAACAGTGGCGCGTCGTCCTGGATTTTGCCTGAGAGGAGGCTTCAGAGGAGGCTTTACCCGCGGCGGAGGCGGGCCGATAATCCACCAGCTATCTATCTCACGGCCATCACCGGTTCCCAGATGATCGGCGGCCGATCCCGTCAAGTTCGCCCCCAGGTTACGCCATGAATCCGGAAAAGGTTGTCTTTGGCTTTTTCATCGTCCTTTCGCTGACCCTCAACTTCGGGTTTTTCATTGGTGATCTGGACAATCCGGAACATCACCAGGTCTGGGAGCTCTTCGCCACCCTGGTGGTGAACGCCATTGCCACCGTGCTCAAATTCGGTGACCGCACCCAGTTGGGGGCCGTACTCCTGGCCACCAGTCTAGCGGCCATGCTGCAGCTCATCGCCGCCGTCATCGTTTGGGCGATGGCGGTCCATGTCTCCCAGGAAGGGCTGACTCCCGCCGTGATGGCCAGCATCGTCTCCCTGAGTGGCGGCGCCATGATCGCCAATGTCATCTCGGTGGTGCTGCTGGTGATCGAGACGGTCATGTTGCGGCGCTGACGTGGCGGTACGGGGTCGCTGGCGTCCTGGCCATGGATAACGTCGCCTTCCTGATCTTCCGGCGCATGCGCGCCCCCCTGATCGTCCTCATCGCCATCTACGCCGTCGGGGTGATGGGGCTGGTGCTGATCCCGGGGCAGGATGCCGAGGGCAACCTCTGGCACATGGACTTCTTCCACGCCTTCTACTTCTTCAGTTACACCGCCACCACCATCGGCTTCGGCGAGATCCCCTATGCCTTCAGCGATGCCCAGCGCCTCTGGGTCACCCTGGGCATCTATCTGTCGGTGGTCGCCTGGTTCTATTCCATTGGCACCCTCATCGCCCTGCTGCAGGACAAGACCTTTCAGAACTCCCTGGCGGAATTGCGCTTCGCGCGGCGTATCCGGCGCATGCGGGAGCCTTTCTATCTGGTCTGCGGCTATGGGGAGACCGGCGGGGCCCTGGTGCGCGCCATCACCGAGGGTAACCGCCATGCCGTGGTCATCGACCTGCGCGAGGAGCGGGTGGATCTGTTGCAGCTCGAGAATCTGCGGGAGTACGTCCCCGCCCTGTGCGGTGACGCCCGCCGCCCCCGCCATCTGCTGGAGGCGGGTCTCAAGCACCCCCGCTGCGCCGCGGTGGTGGCGCTGACCGACGTCAACGAGACCAATCTCAAGATCGCCATCGCCGCCAAGCTGATGCATCCGGAGGTCAAGGTCATCTGCCGCGCCGATTCCCATGAGGTCGAGGCCAACATGGCCTCCTTCGGCACCAATTACATCTTTGACCCCTTCGACATATTCGGTGCCTACCTGGCCATGGCCGTCGCCGCCCCGGGCCTGACCTTGCTGCGCGATTGGCTGTCGGGGCTGCAGGGTGACCCCCTCAAGGAACCCCTCTTTCCGCCCGCCCGGGGGCTGTGGATCCTCTGCGGTTACGGGCGCTTCGGCAAGGCCATCGCCACCAATCTCAGCGCCCGGGGCTTGCAATTGGTGGTCGTGGAAGCGGCGCCGGAACGGACGGGCTACCCTGAGGGTCTGCCCCTCGTCCTGGGTTGGGGCACCGAGGTCCGGACCCTGGAGGAGGCGGGGGTGCGTCAGGCGGTGGGACTGGTGGTGGGCACCCACGACGATGCCAACAACCTCTCGATCGTCATGACGGCCCGCGCCCTCAATCCCGACCTCTTTATCGTGGTGCGGGAGAATCACCGGGACAACGAGGAACTGTTCCAGGCCGTGGGCGCCGACATCGTCATGCATCCCAGCAGCATCATCGCCGAACGTATCCGCGTGCTCCTCGTCACCCCCCTGTTGACGGAATTCGAGCACTTGATTCAGGGCTATGACGATGCCTGGTGCTGTCAACTGGTCAGCC
The DNA here is from genome assembly GCA_937862735.1 of uncultured Gammaproteobacteria bacterium. GTDB lineage: Bacteria > Pseudomonadota > Gammaproteobacteria > Chromatiales > Chromatiaceae > M0108. The sequence continues at coordinate 50,921 of CALMDH010000330.1, read as the reverse complement.
GCATCGTCGCCATGGTGCAGGATCAGGTACCCGCCGTGTGGGAGGTCCTGATCGATGAGGAGGAGGCGTACGCCGTCCATACCCTGATCAGCCAAGGCGGGTTCCTGACCCTGGGGGACCTGCTGCGGGACCCCCACGACCGCGAGCGGCCCCTGTCCATCATTCCCTTGCTCCTGGTGCAGGGCGAGGCGCGGGAGGTCATCCCCGATGGGGGGCGCCGGTTGCGGGGTGGCGACCGGCTCCTGCTCTGCGGCTGTTCCCTCAGTCGTTCGCGCCTCGGCTGGACGTTACAGAACTTCCATGCCCTAAACTATGTCCTGGACGGCGCCAGCCCGCCGGAAGGTCTGATCTGGCGCTGGCTCTTCCGTCGCGGGGCAGCCAAGGAGACTCACTCCGTCACGGGTCGGGGTTAAGAGTAAGGAAAGCGTCTATTTTCCAGTTGCCGAGCCATTCCTCGGGACGAACCGTTCCTTGGGAGACGACGCGCTCAATTCGGGAAACCAGGGCTGGATGGTTTCCAAGAGGCCGGTGTTAGCCGAGTGGGTAAGCCCAGATGGCGAGCCCAGGTGGTGAGGCAATTTGGCGAGTTCAGGTGGCGGGGGTGGGGATTGGCGTGATCGGTCCCCGTCTATGCCATACTAGCCGCAAACTCTACCCATCGCCCTGCGGTTTTTGGCCGATCCGGGAAGACGGTCAAGTGATCGGCGATGGGTATGGTGGGTGATGCCGACCGGTTGCCTGATGGTTGCCCTGAACATGGGCCGTGTCACCCGCGGTTGGCCCGGACGGATGGCCAACGGTTGCCCGGGGCCGGGCCGCACCGGGATCGGATCACCCCCGTTTTTTTGACGCCGGCCGAGTTGTAAGGGCCTCCATCCACGCCAAGAGGATCATGACCCATGACGCAAATTCTTGATCGCCTCCATCAGGAGCACAAGCAAATCAGCAAGTTGCTGGATCTTTTGGACGACATTCTCGCCATGTTCCATCGCGGCCAGGAGCCGGATTATGAAATCCTCAGCGAACTCCTGCAGTACATGGAGGAGTATTCCGATCAGATCCATCACCCGGTCGAGGAGGTAATCCGCGAGCACCTCCGCCTGGCGGGTCAAAATCAGCCTTACCTCGATGTCCTGACCCGCCAGCACGAGGCCCTCAATGAGATGACCCGCAATTTCCGCCAGGCCGTGGAGGGCGTGGTCAATGGCGAGGTCCAGCGCCGCGATCAGGTCGAGGCCTATGGTCGGGAGATGGTCACCACCCTGCGCCATCACCTCAATCTGGAGGAGACCGAGGCCTTTCCCCTGGCGCGCCAGGTGCTGAAGGAGGCGGATTGGGCGGCGATCAAGGAAGAGGTGGCGCGGACCATCGACCCGCGCCTGAGCGAGACGGATCTGCAGCGCATCCGCACCCTCGTCCAGCATCTGACATCCCAGGTCCGTGGCTGAGGCGCGGCGCGCGGCGCGCGCGGCTGTAACCGTTTCGACCCCCTCACCCTAACCCTCCCCAACCGTAGGGAGGGGTAAGGTAATCAGCGGGTTGCGCTTACTATGCCAGCCCAGGCGGCTGGGGGCGGTGAACGCTTGACGCGCCATTTACCCTGATCGTGTCGCCACCCCTTCCGCTCGGGGTGGCGGGCGAGGGTCCTCTCAGACAGCATCCATCAGTTGGTTTCCGGATCGCGAGGCCCCCCAAGGGCTGATTCCCAGATGATGAAAGCCCAACAAGGCGCGAATCGGGAACCAGGAAAGGGAACCTCTCCTATTGGGCGTCGGCGTCCAGGGCCTCGTCACCCGCCGTCGGCGGTTCCAGGGCCTCCGGATAAGGGTCCTGGACGAGGATGACCCCGGCCAGTGGGGGCAGGTCGAGGAGGAGGGAATGGGGCCGCCCCATCCACTCGATGGCCTCGGAAGCCCCCCCCTTGCGCTCGCCAAAGGAACTGCCGCCGTAGATCTCGGCGTCGGAATTCAGCGCCTCGCGGTAGTAACCGGGCGCGGGTACCCCTAGGCGGTAGCCGGCCCGCGGCACCGGGGTGAAGTTGAAGACGGCCGCCACGCTTGCCTGGCCCTCCCGATCCTTGCGCAGGTAACTGAGCACGGACTGGGAGGCATCGTGGCAGTCGATCCACTCGAAGCCGCTGTCCTGGAAGTCCAGGTCATAGAGTGCGCGCTGGGTGCGGTAGAGGCGGTTGAGGTCCGCCACCAGCCGCTGCACCCCCTGGTGGGGTTCTCGCTCCAGCAGGTACCAGTCCAGCTCGGCGGCGAAGTCCCACTCCCGCCCCTGCCCGAACTCGCAGCCCTGGAACAGCAGCTTCTTGCCCGGGTAGCTGAACATGAAGGTGTAGAGCAGGCGCAGCCCGGCGAATTTGCGCCAGCCATCACCGGGCATGCGGTCGAGGATGGACTTCTTGCCGTGGACCACCTCGTCGTGGGAGAAGGGCAGGACGAAGTTTTCGGTGAAGGCGTAGAGCAGCCCGAAGGTCAGCATGTCGTGGTGGTAATGCCGATAGATCGGGTCCTTGGAGAAGTAGGCCAGGGTGTCGTGCATCCAGCCCATGTTCCACTTCATGCTGAAGCCCAGGCCCCCGGCGAAGGTTGGCCGTGACACCGCCGGCCAGGCGGTGGATTCCTCGGCGATCATGAGGGTGCCGGGGTGCTGGCCGTGGGTGACCTCGTTGAGCTGCCGCAGGAAGTCCACCGCCTCCAGGTTCTCGTTGCCGCCGAACTTGTTGGGCAGCCATTCGCCGGCGTTGCGGGAATAGTCCAGATAGAGCATGGAGGCGACGGCGTCGACGCGCAGGCCGTCCAGGTGGAACTCCTCCAGCCAGAAGAGCGCGCTGGAGAGCAGGAAGTTTTTCACCTCGTGCCGTCCGAAGTTGAAGATCAGGGTCCCCCAGTCCTTGTGCTCCCCCAGCCGTGGGTCCTCGTGCTCGTAGAGGGCCGAGCCGTCATAGCGGGCCAGGGCGAAGGTGTCGCGGGGGAAGTGGGCCGGCACCCAGTCGAGGAGGACGCCGATCCCCTGCTGGTGCAGATGGTCGACGAACCAGCGGAAGTCGTCCGGTGAACCAAAACGGCTGGTGGGGGCGAAGTAGCCCGTGGTCTGGTAGCCCCAGGAGGCGTCCAGGGGGTGCTCGGTGATGGGCAGCAGCTCGATATGGGTGAAGCCCGCCTCCTTGACGTAGGTCGCCAGGCGGCGGGCGATCTCCCGATACCCGAGGAACTCACCGTCGGCGCTGCGCTGCCAGGAACCGAGATGGACCTCATAGACCGCCAGGGGCTGGTGGTTCCAGTCGGCCTGGGCGCGGGCCGCCAGCCAGTCGGTGTCACCCCAGACGTAATCGGGCTCGGGCTGGGTGATGCAGGCATTCTCCGGACGGACCTGGAAGGCGAAGGCGTAGGGGTCGATCTTGACGTGGGCGTGGCCGTATTGGTCGCGGACCTCGAATTTGTAGAGTTCCCCCGGGCCGATCCCAGGGAGGAACAGCTCCCAGACCCCGGACCCGCCGCGGGCGCGCATGGGGTGGACCCGGCCATCCCAGGCGTTGAAGTCACCGACCACGCTGACGCGCTGGGCGTTGGGGGCCCAGACGGCGAAGTGCATGCCCGGGACACCGGTGACGGTGCGGGGGTGGGCGCCCAGGAAGCGGTAGGCGTGCCAGTGCCGGCCCTCGCCGAAGAGGTGCAGGTCGAAGTCCGCGAGCTGTGGAGGAAAGGCGTAGGGGTCGATCAGGCGGTGAATCTGGCCTTGGGCATCGGTCCAATCGATCTGGTAGCCCGGCGGCACCAGGGCGGGGTCGCCCTCCCAGACGAAGAGGTCCGTGCCCGCGATGCGGGGTACCTCGAGCGTGGTGCCGGCCACCCGGACCCGCTCGGCCTTGGGCAGGAAGAGCCGCAGGCTGCACAGGCCGTTGTCGATATGCCGCCCCAGGACGTCGAAGGGGTCGTGGTGGCGGGCTTCGATGATGCGCAGGAGTGGCTCGGGGAGTTGGGGGGCGGGGGTGGATCCGGTGGTCATGACAGCCTCTCTCCTGTACGGCGGGGTGCGGTGGCGCAACGGGGGAAAATGGTACCATAAGGCCCTATCAGGGTTTGCCAGCCGCCAGCCTCCAATAGCCAACAGCGAGACCATCCGCGCAATGACGGGCGTGAGGAAGGGGGCTGTTACGCCGTCGCCTATCGGCCTGCCTGGTTGCGACGTACCCTGAGGTTCCAGCGGCGGCATCTCGGTCACGCTAGGGCCAGGGAGGAGCGGGAATACCGAACCGGATCCGCATTTTTGATCGCGCGCATTGACCTGACCTGATCTTACCCGAACCAGGAAAACCATCGTCAAAGGGGTATCCCATGCCGGATGCAAGCCTACGTTTCGTCAGTCGCCTTACCCGCAACACCCTGGCCCTGATCCTGGCCGGTGGCCGGGGCTCCCGTCTCCATGACCTGACCAAGTGGCGCTCCAAGCCCGCCGTGCCCTTTGGCGGCAAATTCCGGATCGTCGATTTCCCCCTGTCCAACTGCATCAACTCCGGGATTCGCCGCATCGGCGTCCTCACCCAGTACAAGTCCCACTCCCTCATCCTTCACATCCAGAAGGGGTGGGGTTTCCTGCGGGGCGAATTCGGCGAGTTCGTGGAGCTCTGGCCGGCTCAACAGCGGATCACCGAGACCTCCTGGTACGCCGGTACCGCCGACGCCGTCTTCCAGAACCTGGACATCATCCGCGCCCATAACCCGGACTACATCCTCATCCTGGCGGGCGATCACATCTATAAAATGGACTATGGGGCCATGATCGCCCAGCACGTCGAGTCCGGCGCCGACATGACCGTGGGGTGCCTGGAGGTGGATCTCGGCAAGGCGCGTGAATTTGGTGTCATGTCCGCGGACGAGGATGGCCGGGTGCGGCGCTTCGTCGAAAAACCGGACCAGCCGGACCCCATACCGGGTCGCCCCGGGGTGGCCCTGGCCTCGATGGGGATCTATGTCTTCAACCGGGGCTTTCTCTACGAGCAGCTGATCCGCGATGCGGACAGCCCCGCCTCCAGCCACGACTTCGGCAAGGACATCATCCCGGGGGTCATCGAGAAATACCGGGTCCTGGCCTACCCCTTCCGCGATGTCCGCAGTGGTGAGCAGGCCTATTGGCGGGACGTGGGCACCGTCGACGCCTTCTGGCAGGCCAATCTGGAGCTGATCGGCGTGACCCCGCCCCTCAATCTCTATGACGCCTCCTGGCCCATCTGGACCTATCAGGAACAACTGCCCCCCGCCAAGTTCGTCTTCGACGACGAGGACCGCCGTGGCATGGCGGTGGACTCCATGGTCTCCGGGGGCTGCATCATCTCCGGCGCCGTAGTCCGCCACTCCCTGCTCTTCTCCAATGTCCGCGTCAACTCCTACGCCTACGTCCAGGACTCGGTGATCCTGCCGGACGTGGACGTGGGCCGCAATTGCCGGCTGCGCTACACCGTCATCGATCGCGGCTGTCGCCTCCCCGAGGGGCTGGTGATCGGCCATGACTCGGGCCAGGACCGCGCCCGGGGCTTCCATGTCACCGACGGCGGCGTGACCCTGGTCACCCCCGAGATGCTCCATCAGGAGCCCAGTTATGTCCGCTGATGCCTCCCTGGCCCCGGCCCTGGACCTAGCGCGCCTGCCGGTGGTGCTGTGCTGGCACATGCACCAGCCAGACTACCGGGGGCCCAACGGGCGCGAATACCACCTGCCCTGGGTCTATCTCCACGCCCTCAAGGACTATTCGGACATGGCCGCGCACCTGGAGGCCCAGCCCCTGGCCCGCGCCGTGGTCAATTTCGCCCCGGTGCTGCTGGAACAGATCGAGGATTACGCCCGGCAGATCCAGGCCTGGCTGTCCACCGGCCAGCGCATCCATGACCCCTTGCTGGCCGCCCTCGCCGGCCCGGGGCTGCCCCTGGACCTGCCCCGACGCCGGGAACTGATCGCCGCCTGTCGCAAGGCCAACAAGACCCATCTCATCGATCGTTTTCCCTGCCTGCGGGAGCTCATCGACCTGGCCGACTGGTTCGGTCGCCACCACCAGGCGGACCTCTACGTCAACGACCAGTTTCTCGCCGACCTCCTGGTCTGGTATCACCTGGCCTGGACCGGGGAGCACATCCGCGACAACGACCCGCGGATCGACTCCCTGCAACGCAAGGGCCGGGGCTTCAGCCTGGATGACCGCCGGGCCCTGGTTGGTCTGATCGGTGAGCAGCTCCAGGCCCTGGTACCCCGTTATCGCCGCCTGGCGGACGCCGGGCGGGTCGAGCTGTCCTTTTCGCCCTACGCCCACCCCATCCTGCCGCTGCTGCTGGATCTGGGTTCGGCCCGGGAGACCCTCCCCGACAGCCCCCTCCCGGCATTGCCGTCCTATCCCGGTGGCGAGGAGCGGGCACGCTGGCACCTCCGCCGCGGCCTGACCACCTTCGAACGTCACTTCGGCCGCCGCCCCGCCGGCTGCTGGCCCTCCGAGGGCGCCCTCAGCGAGGCCACCCTGCGCCTGCTGGAGGAGGAAGGCATCCGCTGGGCCGCCAGCGGCCAGCGCGTCCTCTATCACAGCCTGCGCGCCCGCTATGGCGATCACCTGCCCGAGCACTGGCTGACGAGCCCCTATCGGCTGCGTGACGGGGCCATTCAATGCTTTTTCCGTGACGATGGTATCTCCGATCTCATCGGCTTTACCTATGCCGACTGGCACGCCCAGGACGCCGTCGCCAACCTGGTCGAGCACCTGGAGCGCGTCGCCGCGGCCACCCAGGGGCATCCCAACCGTGCCCTGGCCATCATCATGGACGGGGAGAATGCCTGGGAGTATTACCCCCACAACGCCAGTTTCTTTCTGCCGGAGCTCTATCGGCGTCTGGCCAGCCACCCGCGCCTGCAATTGACCACCTTCTCCACCCTGCTCGCCGCCCAGACCAGCCCGCCGCCCTCCCTGGAGCGGCTGGTGGCCGGCAGTTGGGTCTATGGCACCCTCTCCACCTGGATCGGCAATGTCGATAAAAACCGTGCCTGGGACATGCTGGGCGAGGCCAAGGCCGCCTTTGACCGGGCACTGGCCGGGCGCGACTGGACCCCGGCGGAACGAGAGCGGCTGGAACGGCAACTCGCCACCTGCGAGGGCTCCGACTGGTTCTGGTGGTTTGGTGATGACAACCCGGCGGAGGCGGTCGTCGATTTCGAGCGCCTCTTCCGGCAGCAACTGCGGCAGCTCTACGAACTGCTCGGGGAGCGCCCGCCCGAGTATCTGTCCCACCCTTTCACCAGCCGCTCCGGCGCCGCCGAGCACGGCGGCGTCATGAAGCGTAACTGAGGGTCATGGGAGGACGCCACGCCAGGCTGCTCCACGCCCCCGTCCGTGAAAGATGCCGCGGCCGTCCTTCCATCCATCCGTTGCATAACGAACCATTCAATCCAGCTACAAAGATGGTGGAAGCTGCCGCGGTCGTCCGTCCATCTACCGCCACACCCTATCCGAGGAGTCGTCGTGGAAGAAGTCTATGACCTGATGGCCAGCCTGGTGGCGACCAAGGCCGACGAGCGGATGATCGGCTTCGCCGGTTTCAGCCGGGTGGCTGGCCCCGGGGGAGAAGCGGGGGAGGGGATCGTCAAGGTCGCCGCCTTTCAGCGCCCGGATGGTAGCGGCTATCTCACCCTGACCTTCATCCAGGACCGGACCGCGGGGACCCGGGCCCTCCTGGGCAAGCTTGATCAGGAGCGGTTCCGCACCCTGCTCGGCCCCGATTTCGAGATGCTGATCGAGATCCCCCTCGATGCCTTCGCCGCGGCCACGGATTTCCTGGTCGAGGAACTCGACGTCTACTTTCACCGCCTTCAGGGCCAGGAACGGGCGATTCTCGATACTCGCCTCCTCCCGGCCCTGAGCCGAGTCTGCGGCCTAGAGATCAGACCGCTTCAGGAGTGGCGGCCGCTGGACCGCTAGCGCCGAAGGCTTCCTGGTCGGATTCGGCCGGGGTCTGATACCAGTTGAGCTTTTCCCGCAGCCGCACGACCTCACCGACAATGATCAGGGTCGGTGGCTCGGGCTTGTCCGTGGCGATGACGTCCTGAATGGTCGCGAGGGTACCGGTGAAGACCCGCTGATTGTGGGTGGTGCCCTGCTGGACCAGGGCGATGGGCATGTCCGCCGGCACCCCATGGCGGCGTAACTGGTCGACGATGACCGCCAGGCCCACCAGGCCCATGTAGAAGACGACCGTCTGGTGGGGCTGGGCGAGTTGCGGCCAGTTCAGGTCGATGCTGCCGTCCTTGAGGTGGCCGGTGACGAAGGTGACGGATTGGGCGTAGTCCCGGTGGGTGAGGGGGATGCCGGCGTAACTGGCGCAGCCGGAGGCAGCGGTGATGCCCGGAACGACCTGGAAGGGGATGCCCTCGGTGGCCAGGGTGTCGATTTCCTCGCCGCCACGACCGAAGATGAAGGGATCGCCGCCCTTGAGCCGTAGGACCCGCTGGCCCTGCTTGGCCAGATCGGCCAGGAGGCGGTTGATGTCCTCCTGGCGCATGACGTGATGATCACGTTCCTTGCCGACATAGATGCGCCGGGCATCCCGGCGTGTCAGGTCGAGGATCGGCTTGGCCACCAGGCGGTCGTAGACCACCACGTCGGCCTGCTGCATCAGGCGCAGGGCGCGGAAGGTGACCAGGTCTGGATCGCCGGGCCCGGCGCCCACCAGGTAGACCTCCCCCCGGCCGGTTCCGGTTTCGGTGGTGGCCAGTTCGCGGGCCATGGCGGCATCCGCCTCCTCCAGGTGACCGGAAAAGACCCGCTCCGCCACCCCCCCGACCAGGACCCGGTCCCAGAAACGGCGCCGGTCGTGCTCGTCGCTGAAGCGGGCCTTGACGGCGTCGCGATAGCGGGCGCAGAGGTCGGCCAGGCGCCCATAGCCGGCGGGGATCAGAGACTCCAGGCGGGTGCGCAGCAGGCGCGCCAGCACCGGCGAGGCCTTGGTGGTGGTGACGGCCACCACCACGGGCGAACGGTCGATGACCGAGGGCAGGATAAAGCTGCACTCCTCCGGTTGATCGACCACGTTGACCGGAATCCCGGCCGCCTTGGCCAGTTCGGCGACACGGCGGTTGACGGCGCGGTCCCGGGTGGCGGCGATGACCAGGCGCATCCCCTGGAGGTCCGCGTCCTGGAAGGGGCGCGGGTGGTGGACGATGTCCCCCGCCAGCGCCAGGACCTGGAGGTCCGGACCCAGTTCGGGGGCCACCAGATGGACGCGGGCACCAGCGCGACGGAGGTTGGTGACCTTGCGGGCGGCTACCGCGCCGCCGCCGACCACCAGGCAGGGTTGTTGGCGAATGTCGAGAAAGATTGGTAGCAGGTCCATGGACTTAGATCAGGCTTGGCGGTCGCGGGAGGGGGGCGGCGGTTGCGCCGCGGGTGAAAACATCTTAATATACTGAAATACTTGGATACAGGATAGGTTAATAACCGTGGTCAACGAGATCGACTCCGTCGGCCTTCAGGAGAGGATCGCGGCGGGAGAGGATATCTGCCTGGTGGATATCCGCACGCCAGCGGAGATCGTCCAGGCCGCCATTCCCAACGCCCTTCACCTGCCCATGCATCTCTTGCCCCTGCGGATGAACGAGTTGCCGCGGGACAAGGAGGTGGTGCTGTATTGCCGCAGCGGGGCGCGTTCCTACCATGCCTGTCTGTATCTGGCCCAGCAGGGTTTCGACAACGCCATCAACCTGCGGGGCGGTATCATCGCCTGGGCGCGTCACGGCTTCCCGATCGAGCCGGGCCGCCTGGCGTGACCAGCGGCGGCGCGCCCCCCCCGGCGTGTTTGCCTTTTCCTCCGGTTTGGCCTATAAACCGCCAACCTCGATGCCTCTAACCCTCATCACCACCATCACCCTCGGAGATTTACATGGCAGCCTTCGATCAAGAACTTGACGCCAGCGGTTTGAACTGCCCCCTGCCCATCCTGCGTGCCAAGAAGACCCTCAATTCCATGGCCTCCGGCCAGGTCCTGCACATCATCGCCACGGACCCGGGTTCCGTAAAGGACTTCGATGCCTTCGCCAAGCAGACCGGTAACGAACTGATGGAGTCCAAGGAAGAGGGCGGTAAGTTCCATTTCCTGATCAAGAAGGCCTAACCCGCGGGCACCCACCCCTAACACCCTTTGAGAGGTTTGCCGATGGAACAGAAGAAGTTGGCGATCATCGCCACCAAGGGATCGCTGGACTGGGCCTACCCACCCTTCATCCTCGCCTCCACGGCGGCGGCGCTGGGCTATGAGGTGCAGATCTTTTTCACCTTCTACGGACTCCAGCTCCTCAAAAAGGATCTGTCCCTGGAGGTCACCCCCCTGGGCAACCCGGGCATGCCCATGCCCATGGGCATGGACAAGTGGTTCCCGGTCCTGGGCCTCACCCTCCCCGGCATGCAGGGCATGATGACCTCCATGATGAAGGCCAAGATGAAGAAGAAGGGGGTGGCCAGCATCGAGGATCTGCGGGAGCTTTGCCAGGAGGCCGAGGTCAAGTTCATCGCCTGCCAGATGACCGTGGACCTTTTCGAGCTGAACCCCGCCGAGTTTATCGACGGTGTCGAGTACGCCGGGGCCGCGGCCTTCTTCGAGTTCGCTGGCGAGAGCGATATCTGCCTCTACATCTGATCCGGGGGCCTGACCGGACCCCAGGCCACCGCTGACGCCGCCCTTGGGCGGCGTTTCCATTTTCCGCTTTTCCTCTCCATTTTTTCATGATATAAAAAGTTTTTATTTGCTCTTGGCACCGGGGATGTCCATGGCGGATCGGCGTCTGCAAGTCTTCCATACGGTGGCGCGCCTGTTGAGCTTCACCAAGGCCGCTGAAACATTGCACATGACCCAGCCCGCGGTGACTTTCCAGGTTCGCCAGTTAGAGGAGCATTTCAACACCCGTCTCTTCGACCGCACCCATAACCGCATCACCCTCACCCCCGCCGGTGAGCAGGTCATGGGTTACGCCGACCGGATTTTCGAACTCTACGCCGAGATGGAGAACGCGGTCCGCGAACTCACCGGGGAAATCAGCGGTGCCCTGACCATTGGCGCCAGCACCACCATCGCCGAGTACATGCTTCCCACCCTCCTGGGGGATTTCAAGGAGAAATATCCCGCGGTCACCATTCACCTCAAGGTGGCCAACAGTGAGGGCATCGTTTCCCTGGTGGAAAGTAACACCATCGATCTGGGGGTCGTGGAATCCACGGTCACCAATAAGAATCTGGCGGTGGAGGTCTGCAAGCGCGACCATCTGGTCGCCATCGTCCCCCCAGGTCATCCCCTGGCCAGAAAGAGATCCATCAAGTTCGTCCGCCTGCTGGAATATCCCTTCATCTGCCGGGAAGAGGGCTCCGGCACCCGGGGCGTGATCAGCGAATATCTGGATCAGTTTCCGGAGTGCGAGGGCGCGCTCAAGATGGCCATGGAACTGGGCAGCCCGGAGGCCGTCAAGGGGGCGGTGGAGGCTGGCATGGGGGTATCCGTGGTCTCGCGGGCGACGATCCAAAAGGAATTGCGCCTCCGCACCCTGGTGGCGGTGGAATTGGACCCCCCCCTGGAGCGGCCCTTCTCCTTCGTCCACCAGAAACAGAAGTTCCGGCTGCGGGTCATGGAGGAACTCCTGGACTTCGCCCGCGCCTATTGCGAGGAACATCCTTAGGGTGGGTCGGGCGCTGGACCTCGCGGTTTCGCCCGCCCTCCGCGGCAAGGAAGTGGGCGGAAAGAGGTCGATCGCGCGAATGAGCTCCCGCCCCAGCCCCGCCCGCTCTCCACCCCCGATCGCCTCTGGTCGGGTCCGTTATCCCGCCCCCGAGACCTGAGACCCCTGTCCCCCCATTTCCCCCTCGTGCCTCACGGCCAGAACCGGCTACCCGTCCCCAGGAACCGCCCATGCTGCCACCTCCAATGCCGCCTAGCGATGAGCGCCGCCTGACCCGGATCTTCCGCCGCCTGGACCCCGAGTCCCGGCGGAACCTGCTGCGTTTCGCCGAGTTTCTGCACCAGGATGGCGTCGGGCGCGCCCCCGATCCTGACGCGGATGCCGTTTCCGGAGCACTGCGCCTGGCGGAACCCGAGGCGATCCCGCGACCCGCCTCGGAGACCGTGGTCGGCGCCATCAAGCGCTTGTCCCTGCGTTACCATATGCTGGATCGTCACCAGATGCTCGATGAGACCTCGAGCCTGATGGCGGCCCACGTCCTCAATGGTCGTCCGGCCCGGGACGTCATCGATGAACTGGAGGCGCTGTTTGCCCGCCACTACGGCGCCTACCGTGATCGTTTCTCGCGCTGATCCACCCCGCACAGGAAAGCCTTTCCGCCATGCAGGTCATCACCGACTGGTTCCGGCGCTATTTTTCCGATCCCCAGGTGGTCTTCCTGGCTGCGGCCCTCCTGGTGGGCTTCGCCGTGGTCCTCTCCATGGGCTACATGCTGGCCCCGGCCCTGGCGAGCATCGTCATCGCCTATCTGCTGGAGGGCCTGGTCTCCTACCTCCAGCGGTATGGCTGGCCGCGCCTGGTCGCGGTGCTGGTGGTCTATATCGCCTTTCTGGTCTTCGTCATCACCTTGCTCTTTGGCGTCATCCCCGTGGTGTCGCGCCAGGTGACCGACCTGGTCCAGCAACTGCCCTCCATGATCTCCTCCGGCCTGGTCTTTCTCGGCCAGTTGCCGGAACGCTACCCGGAGGTGATCTCCCCGGACCAGGTCCAGCAGGTCATCGGCACCATCCGTGCCGAGATCACTAGCTTTGGCCAGGGCGTCCTGTCCTGGTCCCTGGCCTCGGTGGTCGGCTTCATCACCATCCTCGTCTATCTGATCCTGGTACCCCTGCTGGTGTTCTTCTTTCTCAAGGACAAGGATCTGATCATTGCCTGGTTCATGAATTACCTGCCCAAACACACCCGGATCGCCGGCACCGTCTGGCATGACGTCGACCGGCAGATCTCCAACTATGTCCGGGGCAAGTTCTGGGAGATCCTCATCGTCTGGGTCGTCACCCTGATCGCCTTCCAGGCGCTGGGGCTCAATTACGCCATGTTGCTCGCCCTGCTGGTGGGGCTGTCAGTGATCATCCCCTATATCGGCGCCTCGGTGGTGACCATCCCCGTGCTCCTGGTGGGCTGGTTCCAATGGGGGTGGTCCAGCGAGTTCGCCTGGATGGCATCGGTGTTCTTCATCATCCAGGCCCTGGATGGCAATGTCCTGGTCCCGCTGCTCTTTTCCGAGGTGGTCGATCTCCATCCGGTCGCCATCATCGTCGCCATCCTGGTCTTTGGCGGGCTCTGGGGCTTTTGGGGCGTCTTCTTCGCCATCCCCCTGGCCACCCTGGTGCAGGCGATCCTGACCGCCTGGCCACGCGCGAACGGCGAGACCCTTGCCACCTGAGGTCCCACGGCGCAGTGCCGCTCATCGCCGATCATGGCCTTCGGCCTTCAGCGCACGCCCTCAGGCATTCGCCCCAGGCCGCCGGCTTTCGCCCCAGCCCCAAGGTATTCGCCCCAGGCCGCCGGCATTCGCCCCAGCCCCAAGGTATTCGCCCCGGCCCAACAGGCGACCCATCCCTTCCGTCTCTCCCAGGCACTTACCCCATGCGCTCCCTTACCTCGGCCCGGTTCCTCTTCTGGTTCGTCCTCTTTCTGCTGTTGGCCCTCGCGCTGCGCCCCTGGGTCGAGGACTTGCTGATCGGTTTTCGCGCCGAGCCCCGGGCCATCGCCCCCCGGGGGGACCTCGCGGGTGACGAACAGACCACCATCGCCATCTTCGAGGCATCCACCCCGGCGGTGGTCTACATCACCACCACCACCCGGGTCCTGGACCTCTGGACCCGGGATATCACCGAGATCCCGCGGGGCACGGGCTCGGGGTTCATCTGGGACGACCAGGGCCACGTCGTCACCAATTACCATGTCATCAAGGGCGTCCGCTCGGCCCAGGTGGGGCTCTGGGATCAGCGGAACTACGAGGCGGACATCATCGGCGCCAGCCCCGAGCACGACCTGGCGGTGCTGCGCATCCGCGTCCCCACCTCACGCCCCGCGCCCCTGCCCATCGGCACCAGCAAGGACCTGCGCGTCGGGCAGAAGGTCCTGGCCATCGGCAACCCCTTCGGCCTGGACTATAGCCTCACCACCGGCGTCATCTCGGCCCTGGATCGCACCATCCGCGGGGAACAGGGCCAGAGCATCCAACACCTGATCCAGACCGACGCGGCCATCAACCCCGGTAATTCCGGAGGGCCGCTGCTAGACAGTGCCGGGCGCCTGATCGGCGTCAATACCGCCATCTACAGCCCCTCCGGGGCCTTCGCCGGCATTGGGTTCGCGGTGCCGGTGGATACGGTCAACCGGGTGGTGCCGGAACTGATCGCCCGCGGTCACTTCCAACGGCCAAGCCTGGGCATCCGGGCCGATGACGCCATCAGCGACCGAATTCTTGCTCAGTTGGGTTTGGAAGGGGTGCTGATCCTGCGGGTGGAACCCGGCTCGGCGGCGGAGGCGGCTGGCCTGCGGGGGACCAAGGCCGAACGCGGGGGGGGCATCGTCATCGGCGACATCATCCTCGCCGTGAATGGTCAGCCGGTGAGAAATCTGGCGGAGCTCGCCGACCGACTGGAACGTCAGCAGGTCGGCGATCAGGTCGTCCTCACCCTGGATCGGGGAGGACAGCGCTTGGAGGTGGGCGTCACCCTGGAGGGGGGACGCCGTGGGACCTGATCAGAAGCCGCACATCCCGGAGGGACAGCAGCCGCCAGTGCCACAGGCGGGGGCGGGGGCCACGCCGCTGCCCAGGCTGCTCTTGGAGATGAGGTTGCCGCCGGTGGCGAGGCGATGGACCGGGGAGTCCGCCGGCGTCCCACCCAAATCTACCCCGGCCCGGGCGCAGAGGTCCCCCCAGTTGGCGATGGTCTCGCTCATGCGATGGCTGACCTCGACCACCTGGCCATTGACGTCACAACGATAATCGTAAGTAGGCATGGAGTACTCCTTGGTATATGAGGAATGGCTGATATTCCAATTATATCGGTGGGCCGAAGGCTGACAAGCCAGCAATTCGTGCGGCTTCTTCGGCTGGCCGCGGGGCGGATGAATTGCCTCACCCGGGCAGCGGGAGAATGAAGGGCTATCAAACGGGAAAGCGCCCCACGGCCAGGTGGCGGTCGCTCACCACCATCACTTCCAGGTCCGGGAGTCCGACCGCATCCAGTTGCTCCCGGATTTCCGCCGGTTCGTAGGCGGCCCAGAGGGCGGCACGAAAATCCACTTGCAGGCTGGCGGGCAGATCAGCGCCATAGGTGGCGACCAGGGATTCGAGCCAGACGGGGGAGGGGGGGCGCATCAGGTCCATGACCAGAAGCGGGGCGCTGGGTCGGGCGATCCGCTGGAGGGTGCGCCACAGGACCAGGGGGTCAGCGAGGCGGTGGAGTAGGCCGGCGGACAGGACCAGGTCGTAGGCGCCGGAAGCAAGGTCAGCCGTGGCGGGGTCGCCAGGGACGAGCCGGCAGCGCCGCGCGACGCCGGGCAGGGCCTCCAGGGCAGTCGTCAGGGTCGCCAACCGGGCGGGCGTGGGATCGATCAGATCGCAGCGCGCCTTGGGCCAGGCCTTGAGGAAACCGATGGGGAGCGGGCCGGGCCCGCCTCCCAGGGCCAGGACCTGCCGGTCCTCCGGTTCCCCGGGCTGGGATTCCCGCAGCAGGCGCAGGAAGAGGGCATCGGTCTCGGCGTGGTCCGCGGTGGCCCAGGCCTGAGCAAGCAGCAGTTCCTCTTCGTGTCCGCGCGGCGGCAGGGGGCGGCGTTTCATTTGCCTGATACCAGGGGACGAGAACGGAAAGGCTGGTACCGGGATGGGGCGTGCCGGTACCGGGATGCTGGGAGGGGCTGGTGCCCGTAGCGGCCACGCGAGGTGGGGGAACTTGTGCCGGCGCCATTGATGGCGTGCCGGTGACTGGATAGCGGGCGCCGATGTCGGCGTAAGGCGGGATGGTATCGCGGGCCGCTGCTTGTCATGGCAGCAAGGCCTCGTCGGCAAAAAGGCTAGTCACCGTCTCCCGGGGGCGGACCAGATGGACCCGGTCGCCGTCGACCATGACCTCCGCGGCGCGGGGGCGGCTGTTGTAGTTGGAACTCATGGTGAAGCCATAGGCGCCGCTGCCGCGGATGGCCAGCAGGTCGCCCGGGGCCAGGGTCAGGTCGCGGCCCTTGCCGAGGAAGTCGCCGGTCTCGCACACCGGGCCGACCAGGTCCCAGAGGGCCCGCTCGCCGCCCTTCTCGCGCTCGGCGGGGACGATGTCCTGGACCGCCTGGTAGAGGGCGGGGCGCACCAGGTCGTTCATGGCGGCATCGAGGATGGCGAAGCGCTTGAGGCCCGTGTCCTTGAGGTACTCCACCCGGGTCAGGAGGATGCCGGCGTTGCCGGCGATGGCCCGACCCGGCTCCAGCAGGATCTCGTAATGACGGCCCTCCAGCAGGTCGTCAAGCGCGCGGGCGTAATCGCCGGGCTCCGGAGGGTTCTCGTGGGTATAGCGGATACCCAGGCCGCCCCCCAGATCCAGGTGCTGGATGGGGATGCCGAAGCGCTCCAGGCGGTCGGCCAGTTCCAGGACCCGGGCCAGGGCATCGAGGAAGGGAGACAGCTCGGTGAGCTGGGAGCCAATGTGGCAGTCGATGCCGGCGACGCGCAGGTGAGGGCTGGCGGCGGCGCGCTCATAGACCTGGTCGGCGGCGTGGATGTCGATGCCAAACTTGTTCTCGCGCAGGCCGGTGGAGATGTAGGGGTGGGTGCCGGCATCCACGTCCGGGTTGACGCGGATCGACACCGGGGCCACGACCCCCAGGTCGGCGGCGATCCCCTCCAGACGCTCCAGCTCGGCCGCCGACTCCAGGTTGAAGCAGCGGATACCGACCTCCAGGGCGCGGCGCATCTCGCCCGCGCGCTTGCCGACGCCGGAGAAGATGACCTTGCCCGGGTCGCCCCCCGCCGCCAGCACCCGCTCCAGTTCGCCCCCGGAGACGATGTCGAAGCCCGAGCCCAGCCGGGCCAGGACGTTGAGCACCGCCAGGTTGGAGTTGGCCTTGACGGCGAAGCAGATGAGGTGGGGGTGGTGGCCGAAGGCGGTGTCGAAGGCCCGCCAGTGCCGTTCCAGGGTGGCGCGGGAGTAGACGTAGCAGGGCGTGCCAAACCGCTCGGCGATATTGGCGACCGGCACCTCCTCTGCGTAGAGGCGGTGTTCCTGATACTGAAAGTGGTCCATGGGCGTGATTCCTGGTGGTCGCGGCTAGTCGCGTGGCTGTGCCGTGACTTTCGCGCTAGCGGATCGGGGGAGGTAAGGGTTCGGGGCCAGGGATCTCGGGCGGGACGGGCGCGGGCATCGCCGCCGGCTTGGCCTTGCCCTGGTCCTTGGCGGCAGCCTTAGCCGGGGGTTGGGCGGCCGGATCGTCCGGCAGGTAGAGCGGGCCCTTTTGCCCGCAGGCGGCGAATATCTGGCCGATGCCCAGGAGGATGACGATGGCGATGAAGAGTTGGCGGCCCCAACAAAGCATGGGTGAGGGTTCCGGTGGTCAGGGTGGAAGAAAGACGGCCCGCGGCTCAGTGGGTCGGCCGCTCAGTCTACAGGGTAGGCTTGCTGCGGAGACGGCTCGGATTCCGGTCGGCCCTGGGTAGGGCGGAGGGCTGGAGACCCACCATGAGCTCAGGGCGCATCCGATGGCCGCCGCGGTGCCGTTGACCGGGGATTGGCCACCTTGCGAGCCTGTTTGACGGCGGCCAGGTCCGGGGCCTCCCGACGCTTGTCGAGGAGGTGGTAGAGGCTGAGGAGGGGATGACGCCACAACATGCGGGGCCCGGCGTAGCGCATCACCGCCTTGACCCGCTCCCGCTGGGTGGCGCTGTAGCAATGGACCTGACAATGGTTACAGGCCGGTTTGTCCTCGCCGAAGGGGCAGTTAGCCAGACGCTGGTCGGCGTAGCTCAGCAACTGGTTACAGTCGTCGCAGAGCCGACCCCGATGGCCGTGGTGATCCCGGCAGTAGATCGCCATCATCGCCGCCATGGTCCGCCGCTCCCGGGCCAGGCGCTTTCCCGAGGGGGGGCGGGTAACCGTGGCCGTCATGGAGCGCGCTCCAGGACCTGGAGCCGGTCGGCGGCCTTGAGTGGTCGAACGATCGGCTGGAGGGCGGCCAGCTCGGCCGGCAAGGCGGCCTTGGCGGCCGTGGCGGCGGCGGCATCCGGATAGAGGCCGAAGAAGACCGCGTACCAGGGCCGACCGCCCTGGCTCTCGGTCCGGTAATAGACCCGCGGTGGCATATCCGGCCGCTGGGCGAAGCGCTGCACGGCCTCCAGGTCACGGAAGCTGATGAGTTGCAGGGCCTGCTGGGGCTCCGTCAGCACCAGGTCGTTTTCACCAGGGGCTGATCCGGAACCCGCTGGGGTCTGAGCGTCGCCAACGACAGCGAGGCCTGGCGAGGGGGAGACGCTAAGGGGTGTGCCGCCAGCGGCGGTTGGCGGCAGGCCCTCGGTCTGGTTGCCAGGAGTGGTGGCGGGAATGGCCGAGGTGGCCGGAGTGGGTTGATCTCCGGACCCCTTGACGCCCGTGCCGGCGGTCTGCGCGGTGCCGCCAGGCTTCTGCGCATCGGCCGCGGCGGCTGGGGTTTCGGCTTGTTCGGGGGAGGACTCCTCGGGGGCGAACGACTTCCGCTCCAAGGGGAGATTGGCGGAGGCCAGGATATTGGCCAGGCTATCGCGCAGGAGCAGCATGTCTTTGCCCAGCCGTTCCTGGGCCTTTTGCAGATCTTCCACCTTCTTGGCCAGATCCGCGCCGGCGGCTTCGAGGGCCTCGACCTCATCGCTGGACACCGCGGGTTCCGGCGTCGGCTCGGACTTGCTGGCCAGGGTTTCTTCCAGGCCCTTGAGACGATTGGCGAGATCGGTCACCCCGGACTGCCGGGCCTCGACCTTTTCCTCCAGATCCCCGGACAGACGGGTCACCGCCTCGTCCAATTGCCCCAGCCGCTTGTTCAGGGGCGCGGTATCGATGGCCGACAGGCGGGCGACCGCCTCCTGGATGCCACTGAGTTGGCCGCTGATCTCCGCCTTGTTGGCATCGGCGAGGTAGTAGCTGAAGCCCCCGGCGGCGACCGCCAGCAGCAGGGCGAGGAGGCCGAACAGGGTCGCGGCCAGGCCGCGGCGGCGCAGGTCGTCGTCGAACTCATCCCGCTGGGCATCCAGGGCGCGACGGACCTCGATGCCGGTACGGCGCCGGTCATCGTCGACATCGGCGATCCGGCCGATGAGCGCGACCTCGGTATCCCGCAGCTTGTTGGCCAGGGCCTCCAGGGCAAGGTGGACGGCGGCCAGGCGCTCTTCCGCGCTCGGCCCCGTGGGGTCTGACGCCGGGGTGGGCGGGTCTCCGGGGGTGGCCGGGATGGGTTCCGCTGGGTTGCGAGGGGCTGCGGCAGGTGCTGGTTCCATGGGGTGGCGGCTCCCGATGCTCTGGATGGGCGGTATCGGCTAGGATAAGGATGCCAGGCTCTGACGGGGGTTGGTTTGCTCGTACCAAGGCGGGTGGTGTCGCGGCGGGGGCCGGCGACCGGGTCAGGTAGGTGGGAACCTCGTTCCCGAAGTGACCGTTACCCGATCCACCCGGTAGGGCAGAAAATTGTTAGGTGCCAGGCGCGTGAAATGACAATGATCTCCCAGGCGGGACGGGATTCCAAGCGGAAACCGCGTTCCAGGGGGGATGGGGGGAGTCAAGCGGTTTTCAGCTCTCCCAAATGACGTTCTTACCCCGTGCCACGGCCGCGCTCAGCAGATCGATGAGGGGCAAGGCCCGGTTGGCCAGGCTCACGTGGCGTCCGCTCTCGTCCTCATCATGGCCGCCGGGTCGGGGCGTCGGGTCGAGGGTGGCGTGCGGTTGCGCCGTCACCGCGGCCTTGAGCCGTTCCAGGGCGGGGGGGATCTCCTCCGCCAGCAGGGCGCCAGGTACCCGGCCGCTCAAGCCCATGAGCTTGAGGAGGGTCAGGGCCACGTCGCCAAACATAATGATGTCGGCGTGGGCATCGGTTTTGAAGGTGACCAGCATGTCAAACTCCTCGTCACGGGCTGCGGGCAACCGGTTGGCCTAGGGGTAGGGGCAAGGCGTCGCGGTGGGACACTTCTCCGCATTATCCGTTACTTCAGCGCCAGGGGTGTAAGGTCATGATACAGAGGGTTGTCGGCGGTGCCGGTTAGCGTGAAAGTGACGGGGGAGCCTTTCATGATCAGGGTTGTGGTCTGGCGCCTCATGACAGATAGGGTGCCCCCGCCAGTCTCACGACCAGGCTGAGGGGACGTGCGATGCCGGTCCGGGGCGGGGCTGTTGCCAGGAGTGAGTCTGGCAGCAGAGTCGCAGTCAGCCTGGGCCACGCCATCGCCGCGGGCCAAAGGCAGAGCCGGTAAAACCGAACGGAGTCTGGCAAAAACCGAACGGGGTCTGGCAATAGTATAGAATCCAGCCCTGATATACCTCAGCCCCGGTCAGTGCCAAGCCGCTGGCGATGCCACCCCGGGGCCCCGACACTTAGCCGCAGCGCCGGCGCCTGCCCGACGCGCGATTGAATGGAGCCGCTGATGATGAAGACCCATGCCCTCCGGTCCACGCTCGGGGCCCTGGGCCTCCTGCTGGGCCTGGCCGGATTCCCGGGCCTGACCTGGGCGGACATCCCCGCCACGCCCCTCATGACCCTGTACAAGTTCAATGGCCCCCGGGCCATGCCCTACTATGACGCGGACGACTTCGCCCGCCGGGGCCCCAAGTCACCGGCTGGGCAACTGACCCAGGGCAGCACGGTCATCCCCTGCCTGCTCATCCGCGCCGGCAAGCCGCTGATGGACGCCGGCGGCACCCCCTATGTCGGCTTCGAGATCGTCGTCGATGCCGCCAAGGCCGGCCCGGAGGCAACCGAGCGCTTCAAGCAGGCCCTGGCCAAACGGCAGGGGCTCCGGGCACCAAACCACCACTGTCCCCCGGGCGTCGATCGGGTCATCAGCGTCCGTGATCTGTACGCCATGACCAAGGCCCCCTCCTTCGATCCCCCCCGCGCGGGTAAGGGCGCCGCCCAAGGCGGTCAGGCCGGAGTTACCAGCAGCCTCGACCGCCTGGTACGGGACTTCCACAACTCACCCTATTGCGCCCAGGTCAACGCGGACCTGGTCGGTCGCCGGTCGGCCTTGGAACAGGCCTGGGAGAGCTACCAGGCCGCCAACCCGACCCGGGCCTCCGCGAACGAGCTCAAGAGGGCCATGCACCTGGACTATGTCATGCGCACCGCCCTCTTCGAGGCCCACCTGGGCCGGGGCTGCAACGCCTATGGCGCCTGCGAGCGCAACATCATCGCCCTATCCCTGCGCAACCGCGCCGTTGGCCAGTGCCGCCGGGATCAGGGCTGCCGCCACCCGGGGGACTACCAGGGCGCTGCCTCCTCCGTCTCCCAGTACAACATCTGGGACGAATTCCTGACCCAGGTCTCCGGCCTCACCTCCTGCTATCTGCGCGACGACCTCGGCAGCGCCGGCAATGCCCGCAGCGGGCCCTACTACGACAAGCTCCAGGCCATGCACGCACAGAGCCTGGCCGATTTCGAGCGCATCCTCTTCGGTGACGAGCAAGACCTGCGCGAGCTCTTTCCGGGCAATTCCCTGGCGGATATCCAGGGCCTGCGCAACTACTACCATGCCCCCGCCATGGGCAAGTGCTTTCCCGAGCACCCGGGGGCGGAGTACATGACCGGCGCCGTCGCCCGCAAGGGGGATGATTTCGCCCTCATCGCCAACACCCGCGTCCAGGTGGAGGACAAGGTCGGCGACGGTTACCGCTTCCGCGAATTCCTGGTCACGGAGGACGAGGATGCCGATCGCATCCGCCTGGAGGACAACTATCCGGGCTTCCTCCTCGACGCCCGCAAGGTCAGCGGTAAGCCACCGGCCGCCTGCCCCCCCTATGGCATCCCCGCCGGCTGCGCCAAGGGCAAGGTCGGGCGTTACCGCAAGGTCCCCTCCTGGCTGGCCGTGGGCAAACCCCTGGAGCTTAAGTGCCAGGTTCAGGACCGCGGGGAGACTTGCCAGGCCTCCCCGACCCGCAAGACCGTCAGCGTGGGGGGCGTCTGCGACACCCAGATGCGGCCCGTGGCGCACGTTGATTGAGTCTCGGAGGTGGCGATAGTTTGAGCTACGACATCCTCTTTGCCGGCGAACTCGCCCCCGGGGCAGAGCCGGCCCAGGTGCGGGCCAGGCTCCAGGGGCTCTTCCGTCTCACGGATGACGCGGCGGCGCGCCTGTTCAGTGGCCAGCCCCTGGCCCTGAAACGGGGCCTCGACCGGGCCCAGGCGGAGCGGCTACGGGAGGTCTTTCTGGCGGCGGGGGCCGTGGCGCGGTTGGTGGAACAGCCAGCCCCCGCATCCCCCATAGCAGTCGTCCTCAGTCCGGGTAGGGGTGACCCTGAGGGGCATCCCGGGGCCGCTGTCAGCGCGCCGGCTAGTTTGTCGGGGACTTCCGCGGTCGGGTCGCACAGCGGGTCGGGTAATGTCGGGATCCCGCCAGATCCCGTGCCAGTCGCTTTTCTCCAGAGCAGCACAGACCCTTCAGGGCCACGCCCTGCCACTACCCGCCAGCACCACTCGTCACCCCTCACCCCCGGCTCCGCTACCGCGGAGAACTGGTCGTTGGCGGCGGTGGATGATCAGCCCCTGGAGCCGGTTGCGGACCACCGCCCCCCAGCGGTGGACATCAGCCGCCTGCACCTCGTCGCCGGCCAGGACTGGAGCCTGGCGGATTGCGACCGGCCGCCGGCGCCGGAGGCCGTGCCCGATATCAGTCACCTGCGCCTCCTGGAGCAGGAGCCGGAGTAGAGTCCATGAGCGAACGTTACGAGCACATCGTCGTCGGCGGCGGGATCAGTGGCCTGGGCTTGGCCCATTACGCGGCGCGCCGCGGGGTGCCCACCCTGGTGCTGGAGGCCCAGGCGCGGGTCGGCGGCTGCCTCCATAGCCCGACCTTCCCCGCGGGTGGCGATTTCTGGGTCGAGGCGGGGGGGCATACGGGCTTCAACAGCTACGGCCACCTCCTGGACATCCTCGGCGAACTGGGGATGATGGACCGGCTTACCCCCAAGGCGAAGGTCAGTTATGCCCTGTGGCGGGGTGGCCAGCGGCAGCGGATTCTTTCCGCCCTCCATCCCCTGGAGTTACTCCGCTCGCTGCCGCGCCTGTTCACGGCCAGGGCGCGGAAGGCCAGCCTGAGCGTTCGCGACTATTACGGCCCCGGGCTGGGGGCGAAGAATTATCGCGACCTGTTCGGACCGGCCTTCAGCGCCGTCATCTGCCAGCCCGCGGACGAGTTCCCCGCGGACCTCCTCTTCCGCCGCAAGCCGCGCCGCAAGGAGGTGCTCCGGGCCTTCACCCTCCCCCGGGGTCTTGGCGAGATCCCCCAGGCCCTCGCCCGCCAACCGGGCCTGGAGGTGCGGACCGGTCAAGCCCTGGTCGCGGTACGCCGGGCAGGGGAGGACTTCCACTTGCTGCTGGTGGATGGCAGCGAGTTACGAGCCCGGACCCTGAGTCTGGCGACCCCGCCGGACGTCGTCGCGCGCCTGCTGGGACCCCTGGCTGAAGACGCGACCCCGGCGGTCCTTCCCGCCCTGAGCCGGGAGGGCCTGGCGGCTATCGCCGGGATCGGCATGAGCGAGGTCGAGACCCTGGTGCTGTGCGTCCCCGCCGCGGCCCTCGGGCACCTCCCGCCCACCGCCGGGCTCATCGCGGTGGACGATGCCTTCAACGCCATGGTGGCACGGGACTATCTGGCCGATCCCATCTATCGCGGCTTCAGCTTCCACTTCCGGCCCGGCGAACTGGACGCCGAGGGTCAGATGGCCCGTGCCTGCGCCGCCCTGGGCATCGCGCCGCACCAGGTTGCGGGTCGGATCCGGGTCCACAACCGTCTGCCGGCCCTACGCGTCGGCCATGGCGAGCGGGTGGCGCGCCTCGATGCCGCCCTGGCCGGTACCCGGCTGGGAATCACCGGCAACTGGTTCCAGGGCGTTTCCATCGAGGATTGCCTGACCCGCAGCCAGACGGAATGCGATCGTCTCTTCCCCGACCCCGCGCGACCCACGGTGGATGCCGTCTAGGCCACCCATCGCGGCCAAGAGCCAGATGGCTTCGTTTGGAAATCTGATCCTTGATGACTGCTGGGGAAAATGGCCTTGTTGGGAAATTCGACCCGTCACGACCGGGATCGGCCGTCTCATACCGGCAAGGTGCTGGGAGTCGGTGATAGGCAACGATGGGTTGCAAGGTGACGGCAGCATGCCTGGAATCGTCCCGCGCTGGCTGAACGGCCGTTGTACTATGTTGTTCAGTGATCGGGTGAAACTGAATGCCAGGAGGAATCCACCATGGTTAGAGTGATGTTGGCCGCCGGTTCGATCGTTGGTCTGATCGCCGGTTTGTGGGCCGGCGCCGCCGGGGCTGACGAGGTGATCGGCAGTGTCAGCACCCGCTTCAAGGTGCTGGGCCCCAACGACAAGGTGGTGGTCGAGGTCTTCGACGACGAGGACGTGCCGGGGGTGGCTTGTTATCTCAGTAGGGCCAAGACCGGGGGGATCTCCGGGGCGGTGGGGGTGGCGGAGGATACCTCGGATGCCTCCATCGCCTGCCGCCAGATCGGGCCCATCAAGCTCAGTGAGGAGATCCGCTCCGGCAAGCGGGACGGGGACGAGGTCTTCAAGAAGCGCACCTCCCTGATCTTCAAGACCATGCAGGTGGTGCGCTTCTTCGACGCCAAGCGCCAGGTGCTGGTCTACCTGACCTATAGCGATCGCATCATCGAGGGGTCGCCGAAGAACAGCATCTCCGTGGTGCCGCTCCAGCCTTGGCCCGGGGCGGAAAGTCCGGCCGCCAAGTAATTAGGGCGGGGCCGGTGAGTTCGTCTCATGTCGGGACTGGTCAGCTTGGGCGTACCTTGTTCGGTGCTCCGCCTATACCAGTACCAGGTTGTCGCGGTGGATGAGCTCCGCCTCGTTCAGATAACCGAGGATGGCCTCGAAACGTGAACTCGGCTGACCCGCGATACGCGCCGTCTCCTGGGCATCATAGTTGACCAGGCCGCGGGCGACCTCCCGGCCGTCCGGATCCAGGCAGGCGACGACCTCGCCCCGTTCGAAGCCTCCCTTGACGGCGGTGACGCCCACCGCCAGCAGGCTGGTGCCCTGGGTGCGCAGTGCCTTGACCGCGCCGGCGTCCAGGGTCAGGCGGCCGCGGACCACCAGGTGGCCCGCCAGCCATTGCTTGCGCGCCGCCTGGGCCTCCTGGACCGGGGTCAGTAGGGTGCCGACCGGCTCGCCGGCCCTTAGGCGGGTGAGCACGCCCTGGCCCCGACCCGGGGCGATGACGGTGGGGGTGCCGGAGCGGGCCGCCAGCCGCGCCGCCCGCACCTTGGTGACCATGCCCCCCAGGCCCAGGCCGCTGGCGCTGCCGCCGGCCACGGCGTCCAGCAGGGGGTTGTCCACCCGGGTCTCGGGGATGAGGCTGGCCTCGGCGGAGAAGCGCGGGTCACGGTCGAAGAGGCCGTCCTGGTCGGTGAGCAGGACCAGCAGGTCGGCCTCGATGAGGTTGGCCACCAGGGCGGCGAGGGTGTCGTTGTCGCCGAAGCGCAGTTCGTCCGTGGCGACGGTGTCGTTTTCGTTGATAACCGGGATGACCCCCAGGGTCAGGAGGGTGCGCAGGGTGGTGCGGGCGTTGAGGTAGCGGTTGCGATCCACCAGGTCGTCGCGGGTCAGGAGTACCTGGGCGGTGCGTAGGCCACGCTGGTCGAAGCCATCCTCGTAGGCGCGGATCAGGCCCATCTGGCCGATGGCGGCGGCGGCCTGGAGTTCGTGGAGGGTCTGGGGCCGACGCTTCCAGCCCATGCGCGCCATGCCCTCGGCAACGGCGCCAGAGGAGACCAGCACCAGGTCGGCGCCGCCGTGGCGCAGGGCTGTCATCTGGTCCAGCCAGGGCGCCAGGACCTCGCGGTTCAGGCCCTGGCCGTCGCTGGTCAGCAGGGCGCTGCCGATCTTGATCACCCAACGCCGGGTGGCGGGCAGTTGGTTTCGCGTCATCATCGCGGTCAGTTACTCCAGTCGATCGTGTCGGTTCGCGCCGGACAACCAACGTCGCCGTCCGTCAATCCAGGGGGTGCCAACCTTCCTCTGCGGCGACGGGGGTTTCCTCACTCCGCTCCGCCTGGCGCAGGGCTTCCAGCCGGTGCATCAGGTCGGCCATGAGCTCAGCCGTACCTGCGCCGGTGAGGGCGGAGATGGCGTACACCGGACCCCGCCAGCCCAGCTCGTCCAGCAGGTGGTGACGGCGCGCCGCGACCTCATCCGCATCGAGCAGGTCGAGTTTGTTGAGGACCAGCCAGCGCTCCTTGTCCATCAGGCCGGCGCCATAGTGGCGCAGCTCGCGCTCGATCTTGCGCACCTGGGATGCTGGGTCCTCGGCCTCGTCGAGGGGGGCCAGGTCCACCAGGTGCAGCAGCAGCCGGGTGCGGGCCAGGTGACGCAGAAAGCGCAGCCCCAGGCCGGCGCCCTCGGCGGCGCCTTCGATGATGCCGGGGATGTCGGCGATGACGAAGCTGTGGTCCCGGCTCAGGCGGACCACGCCCAGGTGCGGCTGGAGGGTGGTGAAGGGATAATCCGCCACCCGCGGCGTGGCGCTGGAAACCTGGCGGATCAGGCTCGACTTGCCGGCGTTGGGGAAGCCCAGCAGGCCGACATCGGCGAGCAGCAGCAACTCCAGGCGCAGTTCCCGGGTCTCCCCCGGGGTGCCCGGGGTCCACTGCCGCGGGGTGCGGTTGACGCTGGACTTGAAGCGGGCGTTGCCGATGCCATGGAAGCCGCCCTGGGCCACCGTCAGGCGCTGGCCAGTCTGGTTGAGGTCGGCGAGTTGCTCGCCGGTCTCCTCGTCCCAGACGCGGGTGCCGACGGGGACGCGGATCACCAGGTCCTCGCCCTTGCGCCCCTTGCGGTCCCGACCCATGCCGTTTTGGCCGCGCTCGGCGCGGAAGGTGCGCTGGAAACGCAGGTCCACCAGGGTGTTGAGATTGTTGTCGGTGACCAGATGGATGCTGCCGCCGTCGCCACCATCGCCGCCGTTGGGGCCCCCCTTGGGGATGAACTTTTCACGCCGGAAGCTGACGCAACCGTCGCCGCCGTCACCCGCCTGGACGCGGATGCGGACCTCGTCAACGAATTGCATGGGGGGAATGGCCCAGGGTCATGGGGAGGGTGGTCATGGGACGGGGGTTCATGGGGAGTGACAGAGGGCCGAAGGGCCGGATAGTCGGGGAGAACCGCCAATCGGCGGACCAGAAATGGAAAAGCCCCGCCGGGGGGCGAGGCTTTGTCCGGATCGACCCGGCGAGGCGGCCTCAGAGGGTATCGACCATCACATATTTGCGACTTTCAGGACCCTTCACCTGGAAACGGACGATGCCATCCACCAGGGCGAAGAGGGTGTGGTCACGGCCACAGCCGACATTGTCACCATTACGGAACTTGGTACCGCGCTGGCGGATGATGATGCCCCCGGCGGAGATGCGCTGGCCACCGTAGACCTTGACGCCCAGCCGTTTGGATTCCGAATCGCGGCCGTTGCGAGAACTGCCACCTGCTTTTTTGTGTGCCATCTGCTTTAGCTCCTCAGCCCGCGCTGATACCGGTGACGGTCAATTCCGTGTAGGACTGGCGGTGACCGGCCCGCTTCAGGTGGTGCTTGCGCCGACGGAATTTGACAATCCTGACCTTTTCGCCACGACCATGGGCGATAACCTTGGCCGCGACCTTGCCGCCTACCAGGTAGGGCGTGCCAACCTTGACTTGATCGCCATCGGCGACCATCAGCACTTGGTCGAGTTCAACGTCGTCGCCGGCTTCGACCGCCAACTTTTCGACCCTCAGGGTGTCGCCCTCGGCGACCCGGTACTGCTTGCCACCGGTCTGAATAACCGCGTACATGAGTGTGCCCTTCCCAGCGATAACCATTGTTCGCCCCCACGAAGGGGAGCTAACCAAAGACCGGCGATATTAGCGCCTCAATTGGCCGGCCGTCAAACCAACCTTACGTGATGCCGTCGTGAGGCAGTTCGCTGGGGAGGGCGGGCTGTTGCTGCCCGGTGGGTAGTCCTGGAATGCTAACGCCCTTTACGCCTTGCCCGGCGAGTTGACGGGACGATGCGGTCCGGAGGGTCACTCCGGAAGGCCTTTCCAGCAGCGGTGGCGGGCCCTGAATCGTGGGGCGGACGTCACCGGTCAAGCTCCTCGTTGACAGTCAAGGCGTAAATCCCTAGCATCCATCTAGTCTTTTGCTACTGGCCGACCACGTCGAACATGTCCTTAAACGAAATAAGGGGCCCCGTTGCCGCGGACCTGCGGGCGGTGGATGAGCTTATCCTGCACCGTCTGCAGTCGGACGTGGTGCTGATCAACCAGATCGGCCACTACATCGTGAACAGTGGCGGCAAGCGGTTGCGCCCGCTGAGCGTGCTCCTGAGCGCCCGGGCCTGTGGCTATCCTGGAGAACGGCATATCGACCTCGCGGCGGTGATCGAGTTCATCCATACCGCCACCTTGCTCCATGATGACGTGGTGGACGGCTCCGAACAGCGCCGTCACCGGGATACGGCCAATACCGTCTGGGGCAATGCCGCCAGCGTGCTGGTGGGGGATTTTCTCTATTCCCGCTCCTTCGAGATGATGGTCGAGGTGGGCAGCATGCCCGTGATGGACATCCTGTCCCATGCCACCAACCGCATCTCCGAGGGCGAGGTGCTGCAACTGCTCAACTGCAACGATCCCACCACCACCGAGGCGCGCTACATGGAGGTCATCGAGCGCAAGACGGCGACCCTGTTCGAGGCCGGGACCCGCATTGGCGCCGTCCTGGCGGCATCCTCCCCCGCGGTGGAGCGGGCCATGGCCGACTATGGCCGGTGCCTGGGGGTGGCCTTCCAATTGGTTGACGATGCCCTCGACTATCGCGCCAAGGGTGATGAGCTGGGCAAGAATCTGGGCGACGACCTGGCCGAGGGCAAACCCACCCTGCCGGTGATCCGCGCCCTGGAGGTCGGGAGCCCCGAACAGCAAGCCCTGCTGCGGGAGGTCATCGAGACCGGCGGCCGCGAACGCATCGCCGAAGTCGCCGCGGCCATTGATTCAACCCTGGCCATTGACTACACTATCGAACTCGCACGCCAATACGCGGCGGATGCCCAGTCGGCACTCGCCCTGCTTCCCGAATCGGCGTCGCGCCACGCGCTGGAGAAACTGGCCGACTTCGCCGTCGCCCGCACCTACTAGCGTCAGATCCTCGGGGTGTAGCTCAGCCTGGTAGAGCACTACGTTCGGGACGTAGGGGCCGGAGGTTCGAATCCTCTCACCCCGACCATTCATGGTCTTCACCCCTCACCCCTCATCCCTCATCCTGTTGCCGTCATAGTTTCGGCTTAAGTCCCAGTTGTCTGTAACCCGTTGCGATACGCCGGTTGCTAGACTTCCACACTTCCGTATTTGCGCGTCTCATCGGCTGTGTCTTGACGGGTTGGGAGCCCGGTCAGTCTCCCTGGGTCGTAGCGCGCCCCTCATCAATACTCCTTCTCGTAAGCGATGCCGGCGCGACTGCCACTGGTGGCGCCGATGTCCGTCTCCAGCTTCAGGTTGGGAGTCAATTCGATGCGCAGCACGCCCTGGGTCTCGCCGGCGCGGGTGCCCTGGCGCGCGCCAAGGTAGACCCGCTCGGATAGCTGGCGACCGGCCTCGGCGGTGGTCCCCCCTTTGTCATCGCTGCCGATGCTGAGGCGGTCGAGCCCGAGGGCGGTGCGGGCGCTCTCCAGCAGTCCCGGTCCCTTGGGGCCGATGCCAGCCAGGCGGGCGGCGGCCAGACCGACCTGGGCGGTCTGCCAGGGGGAGAGGCGGGTGCCGGCGACGCCGAACAGCAGCCGTGACAGGACCTCGTCCTGGGGCAGTTCCGGTTCGCCGCGCAATTCGATCCGTGGTTCCGAGGCCGTGCCCTTGACCCCGAGGATGGCGGTGCTGCCCGCCGCCGTCACCCGGGCCTCCAGGTCCAGGGTGGGGTCCAGGCCGGTGGCGCCATCCAGGCCGATATGACCTTGGGTGAAGCGCAGGGTCTGGCCGATCAGCTTGTATTCGCCCCGGATGAGGTTGAAACCACCGGTTATGGAGGGGTCCGCCATCTGGCCTTGTACCCGCAGTTCGCCACCCAACTCGGCGTCCACCCCCTGACCACGGATGTAGACTCCGCGGGGGGCGTCGAGGCTGAGATCCAGGGCCATGCGGAAGGGGGCAGCGCTCTGTTCCTGGGGCGGAGGGGCGGGCCGCGGTTGGCGGGGCACCCCTTCCTCCTGGACCTGAAGGACAGGGACGCTGGCGGCCAGGTGCTCGGGCAGGCGGATGTCGATGCGGGAGAAGTGGGCGTTCCCCGCCAGGGTGGCATCCAGGGCCGGACCCCGTAGGCTCAGGTCCGCGTCCATCTTGAGGCTGAGCAGATCGGACCGCAGCGGCTCGGCGCCCCGGGCGGTGAGGGTCAGGTCCAGGGGCCGGTCGGGATCGAAGAGTTCCATCTTACCAGTGAGGGCCAGGGTGCCGGCGCCGGCCTGAGCCCGCACCCCCTCCAGGCGCAGCCGTTGGCCATCCAGGACCAGATCCCCGGTCAGCCCGGTCAGGCTGAGGCCCAGGTTCCAGTCGCGGAAGGCGACGTTGGCCAGCCGCAAGCGCCCGTCGAGCCGGGGGCCGCTGGCGGTGCCGCCGATGCGGGCGTCAAGATCGGCCCGGCCCTTGGCCTCGCGGCCGGCGGCGGACAGCAGGGGTTCGAGAAGGTCCAGGTCCAGTCGGCCCGTGGCACGCAGGCCGAGGGAACCGGGCGCCAGGGGCAGGGTACCGCCGATCGGGCCCTGGAGCCGCACCTCACCCTGGGGACCCAGGGCTACCCGGGCATCGATCTGGTTGGCGTCCGGCTTGAGGGTCAGGTTGGCGTCCAGGGCGGCGGGAGGCAGACCGAAGCCGCCGTTGCTGGTGAGGAGCAGGCCGCTGGCCTTGAGCGCCAGTTTGCCGGTCGGGGCCGTCGGGGGGCCCTGGAGTTCCGCCTGGCCATCGAGGAGGCCCGCCACCAGGGGCTGGCCGGCGAGTCCCGCCAGCCAGGCCAGGTCCAGACGGTCGAGGCGGGCCTTGAGGTCCAGGGTCGGCGTCAGACGGCCACCCAGGTCGAGGCTGCCGCCGCCCAGTTCCAGCCGCAGGCGATCCACCGCCAGCCCCGCGGCAAAGGTCAGGACCGCCGGGTTCTGAAGGCGCAGGTTCTGGCCCTGGGCCTCGGTGGTGAAGCGGCTCAGGGTCAGGCGCTGGCCGGGGATATCCAGGTCCGCCGCCGCCGCCAGGCGGGTGGGGCCGAGGGGCGTTTCGAGTCGGCCCTCGCTGGTCAGGGCCAGGGCCTGCTGGCCGCCCGCCGCGGTGAGGTTCAGGTCCCCCCGGGTGCTGGCGACGGCGAGACCCTCCATTTGTAGCCGCGCCTCGATGCCGTTCAGGTTCAGCGGATCGCTCACCTGACCGTCCAGGGTGAGGCTTGCCAGGGCCAGGTCACCCGGCAAACGCAGTCCCTGGCCCCGGGCCTTGACCAGGGCCTGGGTCTTGGTGAGGTCCAGCAGCAGATCCAGGCTGCCCGCCAGGGGCTGGCCCACCAGGGGTTGGAGATCGGCGAGCCTGGGGGCCTTGAATTCGACCTTGCCCAGGGGCAGCGTGGCGCCGGGGGGCAGGCGTAACCGGCCCTGGGCGTTGACGCCGGCGAGGTGACTGGCGTCGATGGCCAGGTCCAGGGTCCCGTCCCCCTCCCGCGCTCCGAGGAGTTGAAGATTCAGGGGCTGGCCGTCCCAATCGCCCTCCAGGTTCAGCTTGCCGCTCTGGCCGGTCAGGTTGGCGGCGAGCTGGCCCTTGATCCGGGTGGACCCCAGGGGGGGGAAACGGGCATCCAGGGTCAGGGTAGCCGTGAGGTCCGAGGGCGGGCTGGCAGCTTCCGACGGGCTGACTGCATCGGTCATAACCTCGTCGGTGGGGCTGGCAACATCCACAGTAAGCATCCCATCGGATGGAATCTCCCTATCCCCAACTGCCATTTCGGCCGCCGTCGTGGTTGGCGTTCCGGGGTCTGACTCATCGGTTACCAGTGACGGCACGCCCATACCCTCTTCTGCCGCTGGCCAGCCGAGGTAGTGGCTGGCGGCCGCCGCCAGGGCAAAGTCGGCATCCACCTGGGCGCTACCCTCCAGGTCGCGCCCGAGGAGGCGGCCCAGGGTGGTGAGCTGGGGCAACTTGAGGCTGGCCTGGCCCGCCAGGGTGGCGACGTGGCCCGCGGCGCTGAACTGGGCGAGGGGATGGTCGAGGCTGAGGCTAAAGGGCAGGCCCGGCGCCTGGGGGGAGACCTCGGCCGTAAAGCGCAGGGGTTCCCGGCTGATCTCCGCCGGGAGGTCTGGGATGTCCGCGCCCGTGGCGAGGGCGTTGAGCTTCAGGCCCTGGGTATCGCCTTGCAGATTGGCGGTCAGTCGCGAGAGGTTTGAGTCGGCGTAGCTCAGGCCCTCGGCGTCCAGGTGGGCCTGGCCCTGGGGGGCGCGCCAGGGGCCGCTCAGCTCGGCCTGGAGGTGAATCGCCTGCCAGGCGAGGAGTACCCCAAGGTCCGGCCGCAGGGTCAGCGCCGGCAGTTCCGCCGTGAGCTGGAGCCGCGGCGCCTTCTGGCCGGGCAGGTCCAGGACGCCGTCGGCGCTGAGGTGCAGGGGACCGGCCGCCAGTTTGGCCTCCAGGGCCAGGGCCGAGAGGGGGCCAAGGCCGGTCGCGGCCAGTTGCCAGCGGTCGACCTCGGGTGGCAACTGGACCCCCAGATGGTGGAGGAGGGCGCTGATCAGGCCATCCGGGGCCTCCTGGACCTGCACCTCCAGGCGATTGTCCTGGGGGTTGGCATCGAGCGTGAGCTGGTAATGGTCCTTCCGGTCGGGGGTGCGCAGGTCGAGCCAGGCCTCGAAGCTCGCCAGGCTGGCCAGGGTCCCTCGGCCGGCGACTCGCAACGCCGGGGCGCCGGGCAGGATCTCACCCAGGGTGAGACGTTGGATGCCAAGCTGAGCGAGTTCGAGGGGTGGCAAGTACCAGCCCCCTGCCTCGTCGGGGGTCTCCTCCGTCTTTTCGTCCCCGGCCGGCAGCCGCTCCAGATGAACGGCCGCGGCGCTGAGTTGGGTGATCCTAATCCGGCCCCGCAACAGGGGCCAGGGGTCCAGGTCCAGGGCGGCGTCGTCGAGGGTGAGCCAGGAGCCCGCGGCGTCGCTGATCGCCAGGTGGCCGATACGCGGGGCCAGGGGCAGGGGGCCCTCCAGACCCTCAAGTCGGACCAGGCCGTCACTCAGGACGCCGACCTGGTCGGCGATGAGGCGCCTGCCGGCGTCGGTATTGGCGGCCAGCAGCAGGGCAGCCAGCAACAGCAGCGGCACGCCGACGAGGATGACTGCCAGGCGAACCAGCAATCGCGAGAGGCGGCGGAGACGCGGGAGCGAGGGGCGCGGGGGTGAGGGCATGGTCACCAGGCCTGGCCGACGCCGATGTAGAACTGGACCGCTGGGTCACCGGCGTCATTGTTCAACGGGGTGGCCAGGTCCACCCGCACCGGTCCCACCGGTGTCTTGTAACGGACCCCGGCCCCGGCACCGATGGACCAGCCGCCGGTACCGGGGAAATTTTCGTCGGAGATGGCGCCGGTATCGACGAACACCGCCGCCCCCCAATTGCCCCACAGGTGCTGGCGCAGCTCGAGGCTGGTCTCCAGCAGGTTGCTCCCGCCCTGGGGCTGACCGGAGGCGGTCTCCGGACCGATGGACTGGAAGGGAAAGCCACGGACGGAGCCACCGCCGCCGGCATAGAAGCGCCAGTCCGGGGGCACGGCGCTGGCCGCGGCACCAAAGATGCGGCCGATGACCAGGCGACCGGCGAGGATGGTGCCGCCTGCCATGGCCGTGGTGGCGTCCCCGGCCGTTAGGCGGCTCAGGTCCAGGTAGGCGGTGCCGGTGGCGCGCAGGTGCAGGAAATCGTCGGCGTCGCCGCTGAGGACCTGGGTCGGGGCGGCCCGCACGTCCACCCGGAAGCCCTGGCGGGGATCGAGCAGGTCGCCGGCGTCGTTGTATTTCAGGGTCAGGGGCAGGAAGGCGAGATGGTAGTCCTGGACCACCGCGTCCTGGATGATGCGGGACCGCTCCAGGCCCAGCCCCAGGCCGACCTGGAAGTTGTCGCCATAGCGGCGTTGCAGGGCGGCGCCGGCGGTGATGGCATCCCGGTCGTAGGCCTCCAGGAATTCCCGTACCGCGGCGGCGTCCAGGTGCAGGTCCTGGTTGCGGCGCCAGAGGTCGGGCTTGACCAGGGCCGCGCTCAGCAGATAGCTCGGCTCGCTGGTGTAGGGGGCGCCCAGGGTGCCGACATCGGCGCGCAGGGTGAGTTGCTCGGCCCGGCCCAGCAGGTTGCGGTGGGTCCAGGAGCCAGAGACGCTGCCGCCCTCATCCGTGGAATAGGCGCCGGCGAAACGCAGCACCCGGGGCGGGCGTTCGGTGACCTCCAGGGTCAGGGGCAGATGGCCGTCGGGGTCCGGGGACGTCCCGGGGATGAGTCGGGCGCTGGCCAGCACCCTGCCTGCCAGCAGATCCCGACGTGCCTGTTCCAGCCGGCTGGTGGTGACGAGTTCCCCCGGCTCCAGGCCCAGGCGGCGGCGCACATAGTCCTCCTGGACCCGGTCCAGCCCCTCGATGCGGATGGTGCCGACGCCAAGGCGGGGTCCGGGGGCGGCGGTGTAGGTGACGTCCATGGTCCGGGTGTAATGGTTGACGAGGACCTCCGGGGCCGGGACCTGGGCCAGGGCGTAGCCCTCCTCGCGCAGGGCGGCGAGCACCGCCTGACCGGCGGCGAGGACGCTGCTGGCCAGGGCCGGCTGGCCAGGGGCCAGGGTGAAGGCGGCGTGGACCGCCGGCGAAACCGGGCCGTCGAGGCGGGCCTGACCGATGTGATAGAGGGGACCCAGGTCGATGCTGACTTG
The DNA here is from genome assembly GCA_937862735.1 of uncultured Gammaproteobacteria bacterium. Taxonomy (GTDB): domain Bacteria; phylum Pseudomonadota; class Gammaproteobacteria; order Chromatiales; family Chromatiaceae; genus M0108. The sequence continues at coordinate 15,756 of CALMDH010000330.1, read as the reverse complement.
AATCGGGATGGGCGCCAGCGTGGGCGTGGCCCCCGGGCTTGTCGATGCCGCCTCTCCCGGGGCACTTGCCGTGCCCGCCGGGTCTCCCAAGTCCTTGGACGCCAATGATCCCGCCGCTCCCGCGGGTTGGGCCGCGCGCGGAGTGCCCGCCGTGCTGGTGATTTCCGGCGCGTTGGCCTCTCCCGCCCTGCCTCCAGCACCCCCAGCGGCCGATCGCTCTTCCAGGCGCGCCACCAGGTCCGGCGTCTCCAGGGAGAGGCCATCCAGGCGGATGTCGATGTAGGCGTCGTAGTAACCGAAACTTCGCAGAACGTCGTCCAGGCGCGGCAGGTCATCGTTGGCCCGCGCCACCAAGGCGAAGGCGCCGGCCTTGGCCTCCTCCCGCAGGCTGGCGAGGAGGGAGGCGTCCAGCAGGGCCTGGTCCATGGCCTCCTGGCCGGTGGGTTTGATCGTCAGGTCGTAGGGGAGTGTTTCCGCCCGCAGGCTGGGGCTGAACAGGCTGAGTGCGAGCAGGCTGGCGGTGAGAAGGCTGCCGATGAAAAGGCTGTCGCGAAAGAATCTCGTGATCAGGAGGCCGGCGCGGAAGAGGAGGGGGAAGATGGTCCACAACCAGGGCCGCGGCACGCCGAGGGCAAAGGTCTGGCCCCCGGCCGACGGCCAAGCCCGGGGCGGGAAACAATTCCGGCATGTAACCCGTGGTGGTTGCATCGGCCGATGATACCCCAAGAAGCGCGGACCGCCGGGGTCGAAGGCGGCCTGATCACCCGCCGGGGGAGGGGCCTGGGGCATGGCCCGTCTCCCCCGGAGGCGCCTAAGATGGTGTCCATCCGATCCTTTGCCGACTTGAGCGGGTCCCTCCGGGGACAAATCGGGAACTGGCGGCTGGACGCTTTTTAGGAAGTATCAGAAAGTGGGATCAGTCGTCGTAGTGCTCGGCGCCGCGGCGAATCTTGCGGACGGACTTTTCCAGGTCATCGGCGACCTTTTCCACGGCTGACAGTACGGAGTTGGTAATGGCGGACTCGATCAACATGGCCAGTTGGCCAAGATCTTCGTCGGTGAGGACCTTGCGGGCCTCCTCGTCCAGGACCTCCTTGAAGCCCTTGACGACCTGTTTGGCTTGCTTTTCGTAATGCTTTGACATGGCGTTAGTGGATCTCCCGGGGTTCAAAGCGAGGCGGGGCTCAGTTGATCGATTTGGGGCGCGACCACGATCTCGGGGTCGGGCGGGCAGGCAACTTCCGGATTGCGGTTTGGATAAGGAGACTTGGAGAGCAGGAAGCGCATGGCGTTGATGCGGGCCCGCTTCTTGTCGTCAGACTTGATCACGGTCCAGGGGCAGTCGGCCGTGTGGGTGTAGAAATACATGTTTTCCTTGGCGCTGGTGTATTCTTCCCACAGGTCCAGGGAGGCCAGGTCCATGGGGCTGAGTTTCCACTGTTTCAGCGGATCGTGCTCGCGGGACTTGAAGCGCCGTAACTGCTCCTTGCGGGTGACCGAGAACCAGAGTTTGTGCAGGCGGATGCCGCTGCGGACGAGCATACGCTCTAGTTCCGGGGTCTGCCGCATGAATTCCAGGTACTCGGCCGGGGTGCAGAAACCCATAACCCGCTCGACACCGGCACGGTTATACCAGGAGCGGTCGAAGAAAACGATCTCACCGGCGGCCGGCAGGTGCTGAAGGTAACGCTGATAGTACCATTGGGTGCGTTCGCGATCGTTGGGCTTCTCCAGGGCGACCACGCGCGCGGCCCGGGGATTGAGATGTTCCATGAAGCGCTTGATGGTACCGCCCTTGCCAGCGGCGTCGCGCCCCTCGCAGAGCACCATGACGCGTTCGCCCGTTTCCTTGACCCAGTTCTGCCACTTGAGCAACTCGATTTGCAGTTGGTACTGGATGTCCATGTACTCCGTCACGGGCATCTTTTTCTTATAGGGATAATAGGCCTCGGCCTCACGCTTGAGCTGCTTTTCGTCGACCTGGATGTTGACCAGCACGTTGACGGGCTTGTCCTTCTTGTCTTCCTTGTCGCTCTTGGCGCCCTTGTCAGCGGGTTCGGGTTTATCCGCGCCCTTGGACTCGCTGGCCTTGGCCGAGGCGCTGGACGCCTCCGGCGCCTTGCCCTGGCTGGCCGGAGCCGCCGGGGTGGGGGTGGACTTGGCGCTGGCGGTCGCCGTGGCCGGCCCCGCTGGTGGCGTTTCGGTGGTCGGCTTGACCTCGTTTTCAGTCATGTGCTGCCTCCGCGTGCAGGTTGCGTGGTTGTGGCTGGGATAGATACGGACGGCGGGAGCCTGGCGCTGACCGTCTGGGCGTCGTCACGAAAACGTAATAGTAGAGCATCCCTTTGTCGACACCAGCATTAATTGCGTTGAAAAGGGCGCAACGGCGGCGATTGGCGGACAATGAGCGCCGATCCGTCGCGCAAGCGACTGGTCGGTCGCCCCATGCGGTTGCCGTCCTGGGGGACACCCCTGGCTGGCGCCTCTGGGCTTGGCTAGGTCCTTGGCTTGACCCATGGCCTGACTTGGCTTGACCCCGCGGTGAGATGGGCACGCTCCAGAGACGCAAGCGTACTGAGATGCACAAAAAGGGCCCTGGTTTGGTTGACAGCGGCTAGGGCCTTGAGGAAAATGCCCGGTCTTAAATTTAATCCCGCGATTCATCCCGGATTTCAGGAGTAATCACTTGGCCAACTCCCCCCAAGCCCTCAAACGCGCCCGTCAGGCCGAGCAGCATCGTCAGCAAAATGCCTCACGCCGCAGTGCCATGCGCACTTATATCAAGAACACGCTCAAGGCGATCGCGGCGGGTGACAAGGAAGCGGCCTTGGCGGCCTTCAAGACGGCCATGCCCTTCATCGACCGGGCGGCCGGCAAGGGGCTGATCCATGCCAACAAGGCGGCCCGTCACAAGAGCCGGATCAACGCCCGTATTAAAGCGATGGCTTGAACCTCTCGCGGGTCTGGTCACGCGACCGATCCCGCTCCGCTCAACGCAGCGGACCCAAAACCGGCCTCTGGCCGGTTTTTTCATGAGTCAGATCACGGCCCGCCGCCATGACCCCCGCCAATCTGTTCACTGGTCTACCCGCCCCGGAAGAGGGAGAGTTCTTTCAGGATCTCTGGCGTCAGGGGCGGGTCCGTATCGAGCGCATCCTTAGCAGCGCCACCCCCGACCCCGGGCTCTATGATCAGGAGCAGGATGAATGGGTCCTCTTGCTGGAGGGTCGGGCGGTGCTCCAACTGGATGGGGAGTGCGTCAACCTGATGCCGGGGGATTATCTGTTCATTCCCGCCCACACGCCCCACCGGGTGCTGGAGACCCGGCCGGCGCCGCGGTGTCTCTGGCTGGCGATTCATCTTTATCCCCCGGACGCCACGCCGCCGGAGGCCTGAATCCAATGCCGGACCAACACCGGGCCCCGCGCCGCGGTAGGTCTGAATCCGGGGCCGGACCTACCCTGGGCGCCATCCTGACGGAGACCTGAATCCGATGCCTGAACAACCCAATATCGCGGCGGTGCGGGATTATCTGCTGGATCTCCAGGACCGTCTAACCCAGGCCCTGGAGGCCGAGGATGGCTCAGTCCGCCGCCAAGAAGATGCCTGGGAGCGGCCCGAGGGCGGCGGGGGCCGGACCCGTGTCCTGCAGGAGGGCGCCCTCTTTGAGCGCGGGGGCATCAACTTCTCCCATGTCCAGGGTGCCCACCTGCCCCCCACGGCGACGGCGCGCCGGCCGGAACTGGCGGGCCGGGCCTTTCAGGCCCTGGGGGTGTCGCTGGTGGTCCATCCCCGCAATCCCTACGTCCCCACCTCCCATGCCAACGTGCGTTTCTTTGTGGCGGAGCAGGCGGACGCGGCACCGGTCTGGTGGTTCGGTGGCGGCTTCGACCTGACGCCCTACTACGGCTTTGCGGAGGATGCGGTGCACTGGCATCGGGTCGCCCGCGCCGCCTGCCTGCCCTTCGGCGCGGAGGTCTATCCGCGCCTCAAGCGCCAGTGCGATGAATACTTCTTTCTCCGCCATCGCCAGGAGCCCCGGGGTATCGGTGGCCTCTTCTTCGATGACCTGGACGCGGGGGGCTTCGCCCGCTGTTTCGACTTCCTGAAAAGCGTCGGCGACCACTACCTGCCCGCTTACCTGCCGATCGTCCAGCGGCGCAAGGGGCTGCCCTGGGGCGAGCGGGAGCGGGCCTTCCAGAAATACCGCCGGGGCCGCTACGTGGAATTCAACCTGGTCTACGACCGCGGCACCCTCTTCGGCCTCCAATCCGGGGGGCGCACCGAGTCCATCCTCATGTCCCTGCCGCCGGAGGTGAGCTGGCGCTATGACTGGCATCCCGCGCCGGGGACCCCGGAGGCGGAACTCTATGAGCGCTTTCTGGTGCCACGGGATTGGCTGGCCGCCGAGGTCTGACGACAGGGTGTCCTGTCGCCGGAGGGTCCAACCCGCTCAGGGTTCCAGGTGTTCCCGGAGCCAGTCGCGAATCTGCGCCGTGGAGCGCGCGCCGCTGAATCGGCCCTTTTCCTCTCCGGCGTGAAAGAGGATGACGGTGGGAAAGCCCCGCAGCCGGTAATGGCCCGCCAGCTTCATGTTGTCACCCTCGTCGACCTCGACCTTGGCGAGGCGTACCCGCCCCTGACATTCCGCCACCGCCCGCTCCAGGTGGGGGGCGAGGGCGTGGCAGGGCGAACACCAGTCGGCCCAGAAGTCCACCAGAATGGGTCCTTTCCCGGAGGCGGCGATCACCTTCTCCGCGAAATCCGGGCGGTCGACGGCAAAGGTCAGGGGATGTTCGGGATGCGGATCGTAGGTGTGGGGATGATCATGCCGATGATCGTGGCGCTGCTCGTCGTGGCGGTGATACTGGAACATGGCGGTGGGTAGGTGGCGGTCCTGGCTGGGTTTCGAAAGGGGAGTGAGACGCTGCCGCCAACCGGGCGCCGAGCCCGGGCTAGGGGTGGTTTCCCCTCCCCTGGGGCGGGTCCGGTCGGTTTGGGGGAATCTTCGGGTTGGAGGAATCTCCGGTGATGGGAGCCGGGGCTAGTGCTACGCAACGGTCGAAGGTAGGATATTTTCCCATACTGGCGCGCGACCAAGGTGGACCGCTTGACCAGGCCGTCGCCGGCTGCTCATGCAACTTCATCAGGATTAAGGATCGCTTCATGGCCTCAGACACTCCGTTCGCTCCCGGTTTTCCCGCCCTGCGCCCCCGGCGGATGCGCCGTGACCCCTTTTCGCGCCGCCTGATGCGTGAAACCCGGCTGGGACCCGAGGACTTCATCTATCCCGTCTTTGTGCTTGAGGGCGAGGGCCAGCGCGAAGCGGTGGCCTCCATGCCCGGCGTGGAGCGCAAGAGCATCGACCTGCTGGTCGCGGAGGCGCGGGAGGTCCTGGACCTGGGCATTCCGGCCATTGCCCTCTTCCCGGTCACGCCCCTGGCGGTCAAGACCGAGGACGCCCGGGAGGCATTCAACCCGGACGGCCTGGCCCAGCGGGCGGTACGGGCCTTGAAGCAGGCCGTGCCGGAACTCGGCGTCATCACCGACGTCGCCCTCGACCCCTTCACCACCCACGGTCAGGATGGCCTCATTGACGCCACGGGCTATGTCCTCAATGACGAGACGGTGGCGGTCCTGGTCAAGCAGGCCCTGTCCCATGCCGCCGCCGGCGCCGATGTGGTCGCCCCGTCCGACATGATGGACGGTCGGGTCGGCGCCATCCGCGCCGCCCTGGAGGAGGCGGGTTATATCCACACCCGCATCCTGGCCTACGCGGCCAAGTATGCCTCCAGCTTCTACGGCCCCTTCCGGGATGCCGTGGGCTCGGCGGCCAACCTGGGCGGCGGCAACAAGTACAGCTATCAGATGGACCCGGCCAATTCCGACGAGGCCTTGCGCGAGGTCGCCCTGGATCTCGCCGAGGGGGCCGACATGGTGATGGTCAAGCCGGCCCTGCCCTATCTGGACATCGTCCGGCGGGTCAAGGAGCGCTTTGGCGTGCCGACCATGGCCTACCAGGTCAGCGGTGAATACGCCATGCTCAAGGCGGCGGCCTTGAACGGCTGGCTGGATGAGCGCGCCGTGGTGCTGGAGGCCCTGCTCTCCATCCGCCGTGCCGGGGCCGACGCCATTCTGACCTATTACGCCAAGGACGCGGCCCGCTGGCTGCAAGGTTGAAGCGTGACCGACCGCTACGCCGTCATCGGCAATCCCATCGCCCACAGTAAGTCCCCGCTGATACACGCCGCCTTCGCCCGTGAGACCGGGCAGGATCTGGACTATGGGCGGATTCTGGGAGACCGGGATGACTTTCCCGGGGACGTCCGCCGCTTCCTGGCCGCCGGGGGGCGGGGACTCAACGTCACGGTGCCCTTCAAGGAGGCGGCGTACGCCCTGGCGGACGAACTGAGCCCCGCCGCGGCCAGCGCCGGGGCGGTGAATACCCTCACGGTCCTGGCGGGTGGGCGTCTGCGCGGTGACAACACCGATGGCGTGGGGCTGGTGCGGGATCTGGGCGCCAATCACGGCTTTGAGTTCCGTGGGGCGCGGGTGTTGCTGCTGGGCGCCGGCGGGGCGGCGCGGGGCGTGCTGTTCCCCCTGCTGGCGACGGGCCTGGCCTCCCTGACCCTGGCCAACCGTACCGCCATCAAGGCCCGGGAGTTGGTGGCTGTGGTGCGGGATGCCAGGGTCGCGGCCGGTGGTCTGGAAGATCTGGCGGGATATCAGTTCGACCTGATCATCAATGCCACTGCCGCCGGCCTGGACGGGGCGGTGCCGGACCTGCCCGCCGACTGCCTGGCCCCGGGCGGCTGGACCTATGACATGCTCTACGGCGATCAGCCCACCCCCTTCCGCCGCTGGGGTCAGGCCAGGGGCGCCGCCCAGGCCCTGGATGGCCTGGGGATGCTGGTGGAGCAGGCGGCGGAGTCCTTCTGGCTCTGGCGCCTGGTGCGGCCGAGCACGGCCCCCGTCATCCAATGGTTGCGTGCCGGCGCGGCTTGAATGGTGCCTGGCGGCGCGCCCTGATCAGTGACCTGATTCGCGCCTGGCTCAGTGCCCTGAACACTACCCCCTTCCCTCGCCGGCCTCGGAAGAGGCCCGTTTTTGTTGCCGATTTGCGTCGCTGAGGGCCATCTCAATTCGGTAATCAATGGATAGACCCCTGCTTGGCAGCCAGATCTGGTGGGGTAGGGCGGGAATTTCAGGGTGGGAGCCTGATCAACCCGCCTGACGCTTCAACCAATCCAGCAGGCCGGGGACCGCGGACCAGACGTCCCGCATGGACTCGCGGTAGAACCAGGCGGTTTCCGCGCTGGTAGGGGTGGGGGTCCGCTCCCGGGTCGGGGGACGGGCGACCCGTTTCTGGGTCAGGTAGCGCGGAATCAGGGGCAGTTGTCCCTGGGCGCGGTGCAGGGCCTGGCGGGCCTGTTGGGCGGCGCCACCGCGGTAGAGGGCCAGGACCTCGCCATAAACCAGGTCCACCAGCCGATCCTCGGGATAGCGCCGTGCCAGGGCCAGGGCCGCCGCGTCATCCCCTTCACGCAAATAATGGTTCATCAGATCGGCCCGAAGGCCGTGATGATCCCAGGGATTGAGGCGCAGCAGGGTCTCCAGGCTGGCGATGGCCGCCACCTCCGCCCCGCTCTCCACCTGACTGAGATAGTGACGGAACAACAACCGCAGCGCCGGCCGGTTTGCCGCCGTGTCCCAGGGCAGGGTGGCCTGGCCGCCGGCCAGCGGGACCTGGCCCAGGATGGCCTGGGCACGGGCGAGCAGGGGCGTCACCAGGGTATGTCTGACCCAACTCAGGGCGGTATCCGGGTGGACATAGAGGGCGGTGACCAGGTCATCGAGGATGTCCAGGCTGTCCGCCGCCTCCGGATGATCATTGAGAAAGTCCAACCAGTCCTCCGCCAGGCCCTCGTCAGGCTCCCAGGGATGAGGTGAGGCCGGCGGGAGGACCAGTTGCAGGCCGAGGGGTTTGGTGCCTGGGTAGATCCGGTGCCAGTCCCTTTCCAGCGCAACGAGGGCGTGGGGTGGCTCCAGGCATTGCGACCATTGTGGTGAGGGTACGGGATAGGGGAGACCGGCCACGCTGCCTGGGTTATTCCCCGTGACGGTGCCCTCACCGGTCCCCGATCTGGGGGGTGCAGCCTGCCCCCTGGCCCCCGCCGCCATCGGTGCCGGCGCCGGACGGGGTAACGGGGTGGATGCCGGGACCAGGGAATAGATGGGCAAGGGGCGCCGGATACTGGCCTGAACCCAGTCGCGCAGATCCATCAGGCAGGGGTCAAGGATATCCGCCTGGCTGGTCATGAGGGCATCCTGGGGATCCGTGCCGGCCTGGGCGAGAAAATCCAGGATGGCGATATCCGCCTCCTCGCCCCGGCGCAGTTTGTGGCGCCAGAAGAGGGCACGATCACGGGCCAGGTCTTCCTCATGCTGGGTCGCCAGCAGGGCGATCTCCAGGAGGGCCGTGCCGGGGTTGTCCGGCGCTTCGCGCTGGGCCTGGGTATAGGCCAGTTGCGCCTCGATAAAGGCCCCTTCATCGATGTGGATGGTGCACAGCCGCCGCCAGGCGGCAGCCCGCAGGCCCCGGCAGGGGTGCTGACGCATGCGGTCCAGGAACTGGCGCTTCTTCTTGCCGTGATCGCGACGATCATAGGCATCGCACAGGACATTGAGGGCATGGTCGCCGCGCTCATCCACCTGGGTGGCGGCCTCGGGGGTGAAGAGCGGCTCCAGGAGGGCGATGGCCAATCCCGGCCGGTCCACCATCAGCCAGCGCTCCGCCGCCAGGCCAAGCAGGGGTATCGGCACCTCCCCCGAGGCCAGGGCCTGGCGGAACAGGGGTTCAGGGATCTCCGCCAGCAGCAGTTCCCACATCAGTTCCAGCGGGATGACCGGAAGATTCTGAATGGCGCCGCAGCACTGGCCGTAGGCGAGGCCCGAGCCACAGGGGCAGGACAGGGCCGGATGGGGATCATTCAGCGGCCGCGCGCGGAAGCCATTGCCGGGCAGGGGCGTGGCATCCCAGATGGCCCGGGCGAGCAGAAAGGCCAGGCGGCGGGCTTCAATCTCCTCCAGGTCGGGTTCCTCACGCTGGAGGCGGGGGACGAGTTGCTTCTGGGCCCAGCGCAGGAAGGGCAGCGGCTGTTCGTCCGTCAGAATCCGCTGCAGACAGAGCAGCAGGATCTCCTCGAAGGGGCTCTCCTCGGCGGGAGGAGGCTGGGCGGGGCCTGATGTGACCATGAGCAACTTCCTGGCTGGCGACGATCGGACGAATCATGTGTATTCGTTCAGCCTCCCTCTCCCCAACGCTCACCCGCTAGGGGGAGGGAGCAAGAGCATCAGCGGCTTGTACTACTGTTGGCAACCCCACAGCAGGGGTGAACATCTACGATTATTTTAGCCCCTTGGCGCCCGCCCCTGGCATCCGGCTTGGGGCGCGACCGGGTCAGGAGATACCAGCCGTCAGACCTGGTCCTAACCTGGACGAGCCAACCACGCCAATAGAGGGAAACTGCCGCAGCCTAGAGGCGGCCCTGAAAGGCAGGGGGCGAGGCGATCATGGGGGCGGGCCTGAAACACAGCGGTCGAGCCGATAATATGGATGGGATTCTGCTATACAATTTTGGCATCCCGGTCCGGGGTCAGCAGGTCGTTCCACCCCTAACCTTTTGCTTGGCCAATCACCCATGCAGCCGATCCGACTGCTCAGCTACAACATCCAGGCCGGTATCCATACCCGTCAGTATCGGGAATATCTGACCAAAAGCTGGAAGCACCTGCTTCCGCACCGGGAGCGCCAGGTCAATCTGGGCCGCATCGCCGCCATGTTACGGGATTTCGATCTGGTGGGGCTCCAGGAGATCGACGCGGGCAGCCTGCGCAGCAGTTTCATCGATCAGATCGAATACCTGGCCGACGAGGCCCAGTTCCCCTTCTGGTATCGGCAGGTCAATCGGGACCTGGGCCGCTGGGCCCAGCATGGGAATGGCGTCCTCAGCCGGCTGCGCCCGGCTCGGGTCAGCGAGCTCAAGCTCCCCGGCCTGCCAGGGCGGGGGGCGGTGATCGTCGAACTGGACCTCTCCGACGGCGGGATCCTGGCGATCTGCATCCTCCACCTGGCCCTGGGCTGGCGGGCGCGGGGCCGGCAACTGCGGCACATCGCCCAGGTGGTGCAGCGCTACCCCTATCTGGTGGTGATGGGCGACTTCAATTGTGGCTGCCGCAGTCGCTCCCTGCGGCAACTGATGCGGGACTCCGACCTGCGTGGCCTGGACTGCGAACTCAAGACCTTCCCCAGTTGGCAACCCCGGCGCAGCCTGGATCATATCCTGGTCTCCAACCGCCTGCGCATCCTGGACGCCGCGGTCATCGACTACCCCTTGTCGGATCACCTGCCCCTGAGCATGACCATCGCCTTGCCCGAAGGGGTAGGGGTTCTCTGAGGGCACACCCCTCGGGGCCACATGGCGCCCCGGCCCGCCCCCGCCGTGCCGATAGACCTATCTACTCCACTTCCGCCATGACCAAATCCGCCACGAAACCTCCCCTTCGCTCCTACCGCCAATTGCCCAAGGATCAGCCCCTGCGCGAGGCCATCATTGATCACGCCGTGGCGATCCTCACGGCGGAGGGGGCGAGCGGCTTTTCAGCGCTGAAGGTGGCCAAGTCCTTGGGGATCCGGCAGAGCCATCTGACCTACCACTTCCCAAGCCGCGAACTGCTGCTGCATGCCCTGGTGGACCGGTTGCTGTCGGACTATGCCGAGAAATTCGCCCTCGTGGTCACGAGGACGCTTCAGGGGGACGAGGGCGGTGGCCTGGGCGCGCTGATTGACTGGCTATTGGCGGACGCCGTCAGCCCAGTGACGGCGCGGCTCTTTCCGGCGCTGTGGGAACTCGCCAACCAGGATGCACGCATCGCCGCGGAACTGGATCGGTTTTACGCCGGCGCCATGGCGGCGGCGTTTAGGGCCCTGGGGTTGGACCCGGAAAGCGCGGCGGTCAGTGAGTTACAGGCGGTGATGGCGGTTTTGGGGACCTTGGTGGAGGGCACGACGGCCATCCATGGCCGTAACGGAGCCGCGGATCCTGGTTTCCAGGTCCTCAGGTCGACCGCCAAGTCCATCCTGTTACCCGCTTTGCGGCAAGCGGTAGACATGACGCGCGCCGCACACGCCACCAATGAGGCCGACGGCGTTAGACGTTCTTGATCTCACCGAGCGCTAAGCGTTTAGACCCCCTACCTCCCTTGTGGGGGCGTGTTGGGATGGGGGCTGAGCTACTGATTTTTGCAAACCAAGAAAGCGTCCATTTTCTCGTTCCCGATGTGTGCCCGAGGGAGGGCTCTCAATCCGGGAACTCATTGATGAACATTTGCTAAATGGGCAGAATTCGGCGCCCTCCGACCCAGGTGGCGAGTACCTGGGGGTTATCCTTTGACAACTCCTCAGGGGCCACTGAGTAGAGATCCTGCTCGAAGATCACGATATCGGCTTGGTAGCCCGGGTGGAGTTTGCCCACCCTGGCCTCGCGCGTCGTGGCATAGCCGCCGACGGTAAAGGCCGCGATCAGGTCGCGCATGGTCAAGGGGGGGTTGGCCTCCGGATCAGCCGCGCCGGTCAGGGCGACCTTCATGATTTCCGTGGGCCAGCAGAGATCGCGAATGTTGGAGGCATAATCCGTCGAGAACGCCAGGGTGACGCCGGCATCGCGCATCTTGCGGTAGGGGTAAGAGCCCCGGGCATGCTCGCCATAGTAGAAGGCGGTTTCATCCTTCTGAAACTCCCAGTGCAGGGATGGCTGGACCCCGGCGATCACGCTGTCGCCCAGGGCGCTCATGCGCGCGATCTGCTCATCCGTGATCAGTCCCAGGTGATAGAGGGTGTGCTTGCCGCGCAAGGCGCCGTTTTTTTGCTGCACGGCCTCGATGGCGCTCAGTACCGCGTCGATAGCGAGGTCGCCACCGACGTGATAGTGCATGTCCAGTCCCAACTCCTCGGACTTATCGAGCATGCGGTACAGGTTGTAGTCCTCGCCGTATTCCTGGTCATTGGTGCAGACCGCGTAGAGACCGTGGTTGCCTTGGGTGTTCTCCCAACTGGTCCAGGCACCGCCCTGCCCGGCGGCCCCGTCGACAAAGAGCTTGAGGCCGGCGAAGTGGACCCAGGGGCTCTCCACCTTGTCAAAGTCCTGCATCTCGCTCAGGTTGAAGAAGGTGTAGGCGTAGTTGATGCGCAGCGGGAGCAGGCCTTCGTGGTCCAGTTCCTGGCAGAGTTCTGGTTTCATGGTGCGGCCCATGGGCCCGCCCATGAGGTCCACGATCGAGGTGTAGCCCATACTCGCCCATGTGTTCAGCAACCGGATGGCGTAGGGTTTGACCCCAGCGTCTGGCACCCGGGGAAAGATGGCGGTGTTGCCAACGAGGGCACCGGCGGTCTCCCGCAGCATGCCGGTGGCCTTGCCATTTTCCCGGACGATGACTCCCCCCGGGGGGTCGGGGGTGTCATCGTCAATCCCACTGATGCGCAGGGCCACGGAATTGACGATATAGCTGTGCCCCAATTGATCGGCGATCATGACCGGGCATTGATCGCCGGTTAACGCGTCGATCTCTGCCAGGTCCGCGAGATGCCAGGCGTCGTAGTCGTCGAGCTTGAAGCCGTGTCCCATCCGGGGCGTGCCGGGGGCGAGGTCTTTGCATGCGGCGCCGACTGCCTTCGCGATCTCCAGCGGATCTTCCGTGGAGGGGGGCGGCACCAGGATGCTTCCCGCCACGGCCATGGTGATGAGGTGGACATGGCTGTCGTTGAAGCCGGGGTATGCCGCGGCGCCCTCGAGATCGACCCGTTGCGCATGAAGGTGGTAGGCCGGATTGACATTGATGCCCGCGACCACGCCATCGCGGACCAGGAGATTGTCCACCTTCTGGTCCGCGTCGATGTAGATGTCGCCGTTAACGAAAAGAGTTTCCGACCCTTCCGGCGCATCCGCGGAATCGCTGGCGCAGCCCTGCAAGTAGGGTGGCAGACCCAACATCAGGCTGGCGGTCGCGCAACTGGTGACAAACTCCCGGCGAGTGATGCCATCTTTGGCAGAGGATTTCATGCTCTTGGCCTCGTTATGGTGGAATCCTTCAGGCCCCCTGTCCCCAATCCTTCCCCACCAGGGGAGCGAGGAAGAGAATCAGCGGCTTAAGCTACCCATGCCAGCCCAGCCAGCAGGGGTGGGGAGAAGATTCACGGTTTGGTTTGGTAACTTTACCAACGCGGCGGGCATGATTCCAAACGCAGACCGCGGACGTCAATGAGCAAACGCATGCGGTTTTGGATCGGCAAAGGGTGCTCAGCGGTTGTAGCGGTCCTGGGTGTAGAAGTGTCGCCAGGGGCTGGCGGTCAGGCTGGTAAGCGCGGCCTGGAAGGCTGGCGTCGGCTCCGCCTCCCCGGGGAACACCTCCTCCACCCAGACGAAGCTGCGCCCACAGCCGGCCTTGCCTTTCCAATCCCAGGCCCAAAGCGGGTGGCGGGAGCCGCAGGCGGGGCAGGGGATTTCCCGTCCCGGTTCTAGGGTCAGGTCCTGGCCCAGTTGCCTGCTTCTACCCCATGGCCGTTCCAGATCCCGTTGCGTGTCCTTGTTCAGGTCGGAGTACTGATCGGGGAATTGGGTTATTGCCTTATTAGCGGCACGGCAGGTGGGACAACGCGGCGGGCGGGTGTTGCCGCCAAGTAGGAGGATGGGGGACGCCAAGGGGCCCACCAAGTGGACATGGGTAAAGGGCTCGCCCGTGGATGTTGGGGTCAGCCGCAGATTGACCGCACAGCCGGCGAAGGCCAGCAGGTCGAAGAAGTCCTCGCCAACCAGAAAGCCCTGACTGGGCGAGGGTAGCTGGGTGAGGGCGCCACCAAGGCCAGCGTCCGCCGGCTGGGCGCCAGCGGGGAAGGTGTGCCCCGGTAATCGGCGGGTGTGGGTGCTGCCAAGCCCCTGGTCCGCTGGTAGGGGCTGGCCGATGAAACCCAGGCTTTCCAAGGTGGCGCGCAAGAGGTGGGGGTCCACCGCCAGCCAGGGGTCCGCGGGTGTCAGTAGGAGACGGCCGGTGTGGCTGGGCGGCATGTCAGGGTGTCCGCGAGTGCGGATAACAAGGCGGAGTTTGAACGAGGTTTGCTGACTGGCAAGGCATATCAGTCAGTCCGCGGGGGGCGGAATAAAGACTGCGGTAAAACCGAACCAGCATCTGCAAGGGGCGGCGATATGGGCGGTCGACGAAAATCATCGCCAGGCTGCCGAATGCTGGGGTCATGCGGGATGCCAGCAAAGCCCTCAGCCCTCGCCGCCACCGGCCTCCTCACCCCGTCCGGCCCAGTCCCGGGCGAACTGCCAGGCGGTGCGGCCGCTGCGGGTTCCGCGTCGCAGGGCCCAGCGCAAAGCCTCCGGGTCGACCCGTTCCGGGGCGCGCTGCGCCGCCCCCAGCCGCTCCAGCCAGTGATGGACGATGGTCAGGAACTGGTCCTGGCTGAAGGGATGGAAGGAGACCCAGAGGCCAAAGCGGTCGGAGAGGGAGATCTTCTCCTCCGTGCTCTCCCCGGGGTGGATCTCGCCGTCGATCAGGGCCGCCTCCCGGTTCTCCCGCTGGAATTCCGGCAGCAGGTGGCGACGGTTGGAGGTGGCATAAATCAGCAGGTTGTCCGGGGCGGCGCTGATGGAACCCTCCAGCGCCGCCTTGAGGGCCTTGTAACTGGACTCGTTGGCCTCGAAGGACAGGTCGTCGCAGAAGATGATGAAGCGCTCCGGCCGGCCGTGGATCAGGTCCAGCACCGCCGGCAGGTCCACCAGTTCGTCCTTGTCCATCTCGATCAGGCGCAGGCCCTCGTGGCGCAACTCGTTGAAGATTGCCTTGATCAGCGACGACTTGCCAGTACCCCGGGAGCCCCACAGCAGGATATTGTTGGCTCCGCGCCCGGCCAGGAACTGGCGGCTGTTGCGCAGGATCTCCGCCTTCTGCCGGTCCAGGCACAGCAGGTCCTTCAGGAGCAGGCGCTGCGGGTGGGCCAGGGCCTGCAACCGGCCCTGGCCCCGCCCATCCCGGCGCCAGCGGAAAGCGTGGGCCTCCCAGTCGGGCGCCGCCGGGGTGGGCGGCAGCAGGGCCTCAAGGCGGTCCAGCAGGCGCGCGGCGCGCCCCGTTAGATCGGTTACGTCGGTCATCAGGGTTCAGTTCTGCCTTTCAAGGGTACCCAAGGCAACGCCGCTTTCCGGTCGGATGAATGAGGGAGGGTCGGGTGGCGTCTGGCGGGGGCGTGCATGGCAGGGATGCCATGCCCGAGCCTCCAGGGATGGATTCACGGCGCCCCCCGCTAGACGCCACCCGACCCGGGAGAACGCCGATGCCCGACGTCCCCACGGATGCCGCCCACTCTGGCCATTCCGGCCAATCTGGCAAGACACCAAATTGAATGGCGAGGGGGCTAATTGAAATCCCCTCAGGCATGAATCCGCCGGTACTTGAGCCGGTGGGGCTGATCCGCCTCGGCCCCCAGCCGGCGATGGCGGTCGGCCTCGTAGTCGGCGTAATTGCCCTCGAACCAGGTGATTCGCGAGTCATCCTCGAAGGCCAGGATGTGGGTGGCGATGCGATCCAGGAACCAGCGGTCGTGGCTGATCACCACGGCGCAACCGGGGAAGGCGAGGATGGCCTCTTCCAGGGCGCGCAGGGTCTCCACGTCCAGGTCATTGGTGGGCTCGTCGAGGAGCA
>CALMDH010000329.1:0-143946 GCA_937862735.1 uncultured Gammaproteobacteria bacterium | reverse complement strand
CCCGTTGCTGCACCCTCTACCTTCCATCCTCCGGGGCACCGCACAGGCCGCCTGGACGGCTGAACTGTATCGTCCGCCTACCGGGTGATGGAGGCCGGGATGTTTGAGCGGAGCCGCTTACTGCACCGTCTGCCTACCGGGCGTTGGGTTGCGGCGGCATGGATTTCAGTGGCTTAGGCGCTCGCGCCACCAAGTTGTTCAGGGCTTCCCGTTGCTGCACCCTCTACCTTCCATCCTCCGGGGCACCGCACAGTCCGACCGGACGGATGAACTGTATCGTCCGCCTACCGGGAGGCGGGTTTCGGCGGCGTGGACCTTGGCGTTAAGGGAGTTCTCGTTGCCTAACGACATCTCCTAGCTTTCGGTGACCATATGAGGCCAATTCTGCATGGCTGCTTTTGGGTGATCAAGCGCTAGGGTGGTATGGTCTAGTTCTTATTTTTTGGTAATTAACTCTGGATGACCGTCGTTTGATAAAGCGGCGCGTGATTGCTTCAACCTTGCGTTAGCGGCTTTCATTTCCTTGATGAATTCGGTATGCGCGGACAATCTATACTTTATATCTATGATTTTACGCCCGGTTTTGTACACTTGAAGGCGTTCCCAGTTCATCAATACTTTTGCATTTTTTAGTTCCGCTAACGCTTCTTCGAGCGCCTTGATATTGGCCGATTCGCGAGTGTAGTTCAGAAGATTGCTGTCACGTTTTATAGTGGTATAACGAATTTCGTATGCCTCCATGAAGCCGGCGTTCGTGTAATTAAGAGATAGACGCTTGTGGAGCCATCGCGATAGGGGCGCGGCTAGCGACATTAAGATGCCATAATTAAACTGTCGATAAGATAGATCATTGATGCTTTTTGATATTAGCACGGGCAATCGCGCGACCCATGTCATTGTCGAGTCTTCGAGATATTCTTTCCGCGTTATGCGAAATATATCAGACAGGATTGGCGCTGAATAAATTGGATCAGTTGATTCATCTATATATAAAGCTATGTGCGTTCTGGACAATATCTCAATAGAGCGCTTAATCTCATTAAGATTTCGAGTTTTTCCTCTTGCTTTAAGTTCTTTGCGGATCATCTGAAGTGAGAATTTTACCCAACTCACTGAGTCTTTTGGGTCATGAACACCGCACCGCTGGTCTGCGAATATTTTACGTATAACCTCCTCTACTAACTCCTCATCCGTAGTGGGGTAATAATCAATATATCCGTTTTCTGTTTTTATCGAAGCAGGCTGAATAGATACACGGCAGGTACTTTCAACCCGCTGTCCATTACGCCTTGAAGAAAACACGAATCTGCGTTCAGAAACAGGAAGCCGGTTATCCGGGCTCCGCATGGCAATTTGGGCGCGCGCAGAAACAGCATATTTGGGAATCGAGTCCCACAATTCGATAGTGTTGGAAAGCTCTGCTGTTTCACCAAAAAATGTGGAGAATAGGTCATATTGTAAACTTTTCTGTAAGTTTAGTGGCGGCATTTGAGTTATGGTGTTTGTCATTGCTGCTCCTTAGATTTGTGAACTGAATAATAGCGGCGTCTCATGCCGCATATGGATTCGACCACGTCCTGCTAATTTACGGTAAAAGCGCGTGAAAGGACCGCCGTCCGTGTGCCGTGACTAAGGCGACGGACAACGAAACAGTAGCGCAAGGCCCGTTCAGCGTCATGGTTGCTCAGGGGCAGACCGGGGGTGGTGTAGCACATGGAAGATTGCCTCCCAATCGTTGAGGAGTACCACCGCCCACGCCCGGGTCTAGTCATGAAGATGACTGAGCCGCGCCAAGGACGGCTGCCGCAGGCGGTTCAGCGGTGCCCTGGGTATAACGCCACCGCTGGGTCGCCGAGGAGCCTTCGCGGGCGAAGAAGCAGCGACCATGAGGTCCACCCGCGTGGTCCGCGCCTGGTGGACGCAGGCGATGCCAGCGGCATCATAGCACTGTACCAGCGCTAGGGAGATGCGCCCAAGACCGCAGCTGGCGTGACTGGCCGTTGCTCATCAGCCAGCCGGTGACATCGTTCAGTATCGGGGCCACGGTGTCCTTATTCCGACCGGCAGGGACATAGAGATTCGTAGTGGTGGTGATAAAGACCCACCGTCAGAGCAGGTACAGCCAGTCGGACTGAGGTTTGTCGGCATGCAACAGACCCTGGCATGGTTGTTGATGAGCGGGGCATTCGCCGGAGCGACCACTGCGCCGATTTCGTGCAGGGTCTGGTGAGGAGTGCCGAAGCCACCCGCGACCGCCGAAAGCGCAGGTTGATCGCCACAATCAGGGTCGCTAGATCCGGCCCACCAGCCTGTGCCCGTGGTTGGCCTCTGTGTGGCCAAGGCGCGGAGCTCGCGCTGGCCTTGGTGCCATGTCCACAGTCTCCCAGCCGGCGGGACGGTGCGGTGGCAACCTGTACAGAATCTGGCCATAACCGCAGCAGCCCTTGCCTGAGGCGGCTTTGGTGGCGGTGACCACCGTTTGTCTACAGACTTATCAACAGCTCCTGTTGATAGATCCCGTTCAATCGGTTACGTGCTTTTGCGCCCCGTCGCGGCCGATGTTTCACGTCAGGCACGACGTTATCTTCCGAACCCGTTGAAAAGAGAAGCTGCAATCGTGGCGGATCGTGCCAGCGCGCCCTGTTATCTCGTCCTCACCACCACCCCTCCCGCAGGGTCCAGCGCCAGCCAGCGCTCATGCCCCACCGCATCGACGCCGAAGGGGGCGCGCCCCTCCCCCACCAGGGCGCGCAACTGGGGGTCGGTCACCACCTGCCCGTCCAGCATCTTGGGGATGACGAACGTGCAACCCTCGCGCCAGCGGCCACAGCCAAAGGCTGAGCGGCCCTCGATTAACACCCCTTGGTGACACTGGGGACAGGGCACCGGATCGGCCTTGAGCCCCGCCGCCGTCGGTGGCGGCCCGGTCACCGGCGCCATCCCGACGTGAGGGGGCGGTGACGCCGGTTCCGGGTGATCGCTCGCGGCGGGCGGGAAGGCAAAGACCGTCTTCCCGCTGCCATCCAGCCGCACGGCGGCACGAAAGGTACGCCCGGATTTCGCGCGCAGCCCCTCAATCGGGTCCGTAACGCCACGCGTCAGCAGGGTCTGCAGTTCTTCCGGGCTCAAGACATGTCCGGCGATGGTTTTCCATACCGTGAAGCCACAGCCCTCGCGCCAGCGGCTACAGCCGATGGCTTTATCCGTGGCGGTAATCTCGCCCTGCTGACAGATTGGGCACCGCGTGAGCGCCAGCCCGCTTAACAGGGCATCGGCTGACGCCTCCCCCGCGCCGCTTGCCGGGCGCCCGGAATGGCCGCCCCGCCGCCCGCCGGCTGTCGTGCCCTTGCCGGTCTTGGCACGGGCCGCCTCGACGTGGGCCGCGGGCATCACCGCGCCCTGACTGACCCGCGGAATCAAGGCGGTGACGAACTGACAAATGTCCTGGTAGAAGGACGTGGCATTCGCGTTACCCTGCTCAATGTCCTTGAGGCGTTGCTCCCAGGCGGCGGTCAGTTCGACACTGCGCAATTCCTCCGCCACCAACCCAATGAGCGCTCGCCCCTTCTCCGTGGCCCGCAGTTGTTTGCGCTGCCGCTCCACATAGCCGGTCCTGACCAGCTTTTCGATCGTTTCTGCGCGGGTCGCCGGGGTGCCCAGTCCGGACCCTTTCATTGCCGCGGCCAAGGCATCGTCATCCAGCGTGCGCCCGGCATTTTTCATCGCGCTGAGCAGGGAGGCATCGTCATAGGGCCGCGGGGGCTGCGTCTCTTTTTCGCGCACCTCGAGCGCGTCCACGGTGACGGTCTGTTGTTCGCGCAACGGTGGCAACGCCGTTGGCCCGGCTTCACCCCCACCCTCCGCGTCGGCCGCCGCCCCCGCGGGGGCCGACCGGCGTACCTCGGCACGTTTCCAGCCCGGGTCCAGTTCCACCGCACCCTTGGCGATGAAGGTGGCCCCGCCGATCGCCAGGGTGACCAGTGTTTCCTCGACCCGCTGAGGGGGGAGGAAGATCGCCACAAACCGGGTGGCGACCAACGCGTAAATCTGTTGCAGGGGTTCCGGGAGCTGGGCGGGCGGGGTCTTGGCCGTGGGGATGATGGCGTGATGGTCCGTCAGCTTGGTGGTATCGACGTACGCTTTGCCCAGGGTGTGACCCGCGGCGAGGCGCTGACGCGCTTCCGCCGCGCACGGATGGGACACCGCGGCCAGGATCTTCGGCAGTTGCGGGAGCATGTCCGTACCGAGATGGTGGCTTTCGGTGCGGGGATAGCTGATGAGCTTGTGCGTTTCATACAGGGCCTGGGCCAGCTCCAGGACCTTGGCGGCGGTAAACCCATACCGGCGGTTCGCCTCGCGCTGCAGGGTGGTCAGGTCATACAGGGGGGGCGGATGGTTGGTCCGCACCTTCCGCTCAACCTTGACCACGGTGCCCAGGTGCTGCGGGGCCATGGCCTGGCTGATCTCACGCTGCCGGCGTTCGGCATATTCCCGGTTATCGAGGCGGCTCTCGCCGTCCTCGACATAGGTGGCTTCAAAGCCTTCCGCCAACCGGGCCACCAGCTCGTAAAAGAAGGCCTTGGTGAAATTGGCAATGGTGGCGTCGCGCGCCACGATCAGGGCCAGCGTGGGGGTTTGGACCCGCCCGATGGTGCACAGCACCCGATTGTGGACCGTGTAGGCCCGCGTGAGGTTCATGCCCACCAGCCAATCCGCCTGGGCGCGCGCCCGGGCGGCGGCGGCGAGGGCCTCATAGTCTTGACCCGGCCGTAACCGGGCGAAACCGTCGCGGATGGCTTCGTCGGTCAGGCTTGAAATCCACAGCCGGCGCAGAGGCTTACGGCATCCGGCGTGCTCGGCAATCAGCCGGAAGATTAATTCGCCCTCCCGCCCGGCATCCGTGGCGCAGATGACCCCGCTGATGTCGCGGTCGCGCAGGAGCGCCTTGACGATCTTGAACTGGGCCGCCGTACGCGGGTCGGTGGTCAGGCGCCAGTGCTCCGGCACCATGGGCAGCTGCGCCAGGCTCCAGCGCGCCGCCCACGCGCTGCCGTAATCATCCGGCTCGGCAAAGTGCACCAGGTGACCGAGCGCCCAGGTGATGCACCAGCCATTGCCGCGCAGGCAGCCATCGCCGCGGGTACCGGCCCCCAGGACCCGGGCGATGTCACGGGCGACGCTGGGCTTTTCCGCAATCACTAATTCAGTCATGGTGTTACCTCTCGCCGCGAGCGATTTGACCGGGACGCCGCCGGGGGCCGGTGGCGCGGGTGAGCTCCCGGGGCGGCGGTGAACGGGGCTGGCCGCCGCGGCGCTCATGCCCCCAGTCACGCGCGCTTACCGTGAGCGGCGGTTCGCTAAGTCGGTAATGGTACATGAAAAGGCGTGAACACCCTATGCAGGCGGCCACTCTCTCGCGTCCCGACCCGAATATCACCGATTTTCCGCCGCCGGAATCGAGGTGGATGGCCAGCAAAGGCTACGGCTATACTGACGAATCCAGGCCCCGTCACGCGCCCCTTGGCCACGGGCGAAACGCGGCCCGATCCGCAGGACACCCGGCGTCTGTTTACCGTGGCGCAGGACCTGTCGTACCGGCTTTTGTCCTCCGCTTTGGCGCGTGTTATTCTGTTGAAAGGTTTCTCCTTACCTGCCATCGCTCGTCGGCGTTTTCCTGGCTAATCGGCCGGTCTCGATCACGATTCTGCGCCGCCTATCTCGCCGGATAAGCGGGCGGCCGTCGCCAGCGTGATGCGCGCTTTGCGGGGCGAAGCGTGGGGGCGCGTCAGGGTTGGGAGTGTTTTTCTGAGGTACTGATGGTAATCGACCTTCCCGTGGGCAGTTATCTCCTGCCCGAATCGTATTATGGTCTGGATCGTATTGAACGGGTCTCCCCTCTCGGGGCGGCGGACGAGCAATGGGCGGTGCGCTGCAATGGATTGTGCTTGTCGCGGGCCCTGGAATGGAATCGCGAGCCGGTCCCCAGCAGTAGCGCGCGGACGCCCGCGTGGTGTGGGCAGCATCGCTACGCCTCGCCGGAAGAGGCGTATCGCACCTGGCAGTGCTGGCGTGAGCGGGTGGCCGACGATGGTCGCTGAACTCCGCCCGGACGGCCCCTCGCGCGAACGGGTGGTCGCGCTGGCCGCCACCCTGCGGCGCCTGGGCGCGGATATGGAGGAGACCGCTCTGGTCCTGCAGCGCTTTCCCACGCGTCGCCGCTGGGTCACCCATGGACTGGAACTGCAGGGCGCGGCCGCCATGGTCCGCGATTGGGCGGTTGGGCTGGAGCGCGAGGACGCCCCTTGAGCGTCCGCCCCGGCGATCGCCAGGGTGAACCGGGGCGTTCGGTCCTGGGGTTGCCCGCCCGCGGCGCCGGGCGCGCACGGGCACGGCCGCGTGTCCGGGCCAGCGACCGTCCCCGCCTCACCTGAGGGCACGGTGACGGCATGAGTGTCACCGGTGATTTTTATTGCCCGTCGTGTTGCCAGTACCATCCGCTGGCGCAGCGGGGCGAAAAGCGGAATAACCAATGGCGCTGTCGCGCCTGCGTCGCGCGTTCCCGGGCCCATCGGCCGGACGTCCAGGCGCGCAAGGTCGTGCGCCGGCGCGCGCTGGAGGAAAGCGATGCGAGTTGAAACCTACCGGGTATTGTCTGAGGCCGTCGCTCTGGGGATCGCCAAGACCTGGCGCAAAACCCTGGGCAAGATTTCCTTCTCTGAGTTTCCCGACCAATTTCAGCGCCGGTTTTTGGCCAAACTCGTCCCGGTGGTGATGGTCGAAATCCTCGACTTTATCACCCTGGAAGAAACCCCGGTGAATGCCCGCAAACTCATGGCGCGGTGCGTGCTGTCGGGTTCACGCGCGGGCTGGCGGCGCGCCTTCAAGCACACCAGCACGCCCAGCCCGGAGCGAGTCCAGGAGGCGATCCATAGTGGCATCCTGCTGGAGATCCATGAGTATTTTTCTTTCGATAATGAAAGCGATGGCGAGTCGTCGCTGAACTAATCCAACCCGCTTCATTTTGACCGGAGGGCCTGACGATGACTGAAAGTGAATTGATCGCGACGCTGGCGCTGGATACCGGCCTGCCGCAGACCCGGGTGCGGGAACTCTTGCAATCCGCCAGTGAGCATATTGGCGCCGTGTTGCGCCATGGCAACGAGGTGGTGCTGCCGGGGCTGGGCAAGCTGAAGCCGGTCGTGCGGGAGGAGCGCCAGGGCCGCAATCCGCGGACGGGCGTCGCGATGGTCTTTCCGGCCCGCCACGGGGTGAAATTCCTGCCCGGCAAAAAGCTGCGGGAGCGGCTGAACCCCCCGGCGTAAGCCGTGCCCGGCGGCGGGCCACGGCCGGCACGCCCGGCGCCTGGCCGCGACCGGGTGGCCCCTCGTCGCGGGATCCGCCCCCCCGGGTCCCGCGTCCCTCGACCCGATTGGCGCGCGTAGCCCCGGCTTCCGCCGTGGGGCGCCTCCGCGCTTGGCTACCAGGCACTGCGCAGGATTTTTTTGATGTCAATCACCCATAAACCGCTGCTTGGCCCCTGTGATTCCTACCAGTTGGAGCCATTCGCCTACGAATGGGCCTGGACCATGGCCCGCGCCCAGGAAAACAATAACTGGGCGCCTGAGGAAATCGCGGTCGGGCCGGATGTGGCCGATTACAAGGATTTGGCGCTGGACCCGCGCCATCAGCATTTGTTTGAAGCGGTGATGGCCCAGCTCACTACCTTTGACATCGAGCGCGGCGACGACGCGGCGGAGACCTTCCTCTCCGTCTTCCAGCCCGCCGAGATCCGTCATTTCTTCAAGCGCCTGGTATGGGAGGAAGGGCTGCATACCCGCAGCTACCGCTACGTCATCGAAAACCTAGGGATACCCCTGACCATCTACGACACCTGGAAGGTGGTGCCGGCGATGAAGGCGCGGGTGGAAATGGCGCAGGCAATGTCCGCGCCGGTGCTGGAGGCCTTGGGCACGGCCCTGGCGAATCGCTGGTCCGTCACCGAGGTCTTCGCCGACGACCTGGAAAACCAGCAAGCCCTGCTGCGCTCCCTGGTGTTCTGGTTCCTGATCTTCGAGGGCGTCTGGTTCTGGGTGTCGTTGCTCGGCCCGGTCCAGCAACTGGCCCGGCTGGGGCGTTTTCGGGGCGGGGCGGAACAATTCGCCTATATTGCCCGCGACGAATCGCAACACATCGGCTTCGGCGTGGCGCTGATTCGCGAATTCATGGCGCAATACCCGGCCGCGCTGACCGCGGAGCTGATAGCCATCATCACCCAGGACACGCAGCATGCCCTGGCCCTGGAAGGCGAATACATCGCCTATTGCCTCAAGGATGGTCCGATCCTCGGCTACTCGGCCCCGGAGCATCTGGCGACCGCCAAATTCTTCGCCAACATGCGCCTGGGCTCCGTGGGTCTGCCGCAACCGTTCAACGACGCCTATCACGCCTTCCCCTGGATGTCAGAGCAGATGGAACTGAAGAAGGAGAAGAATTTCTTCGAGACCCGGGTCACGGAGTACCAGACCGGCGGCGCCCTGATCTTCGATGACGATCGTTCCGCGCACGAAGGCTGGGATGACCCCTTGCAGGGCTGGTCGCCGTCGCGGGGGCGGTGAGATGGGCAAAACGCTTTGCATCTACCATGCCCACTGCGCCGACGGCTTCGGGGCGGCCACCGTCGTCCACCAGGCCCTGGGCGCGGCGGCCGTGGACTTTCATCCCGGCGTATACGGTGACGCCCCCCCGGACGTAGCGGGACGGGAGGTCTTGCTGGTCGACTTTTCCTACAAGCGCGAGGTGTTGCTGCGTTTGGCCGCCCAGGCACGCCGCCTGGTCGTGTTGGATCATCATCGCTCGGCCGTCGAGGAGCTGGTCGACTTGCCAGCCAATGTGCAGACGGTGTTCGACCTGGACAAATGTGGGGCGATGCTGGCCTGGGAGTATTTCCATACCGCCGCTGCCCCGCCGCTGATTCATCACATTCAGGACCGTGACCTGTGGCGCTTTGCACTGCCCGGCACCCGGGAGATTCAGGCGGCCCTCATGTCCTACCCCGCCGACTTTGCCCTGTGGGCGGGCTTCCTGCACGATCCCGGCGCCCTGGCCCGGCTGGTCAGCGAGGGGACCGTCCTCGAGCGGCAGCGGCGCACCGACCTCGCCACGCTCCTGCCGCGCTACCAACGGCGCCTGACCATCGGCGGCCTGGCGGTCCCGGTGGCGAACCTCCCGCCGGCCCTGGCCAGCGACGCCGGCCATCTTCTGAGCCAGGGCGAACCGTTTGCCGCGTGCTATGTCGATGGGCCCGACGTGCGGCGTTTCAGCCTCCGCTCCGCCCCCGACGGGCTGGATGTGGCGCGCATTGCCGAGCAGTATGGGGGTGGCGGCCACCCGCATGCCGCGGGTTTCATCGTGCCGCGTGATCACCCGCTCGCCCGCGCGTAACCGGCAGCATTGGAGTAGACCTTGGACCAAACCTATACGCTAACGCTCACCGCGCGGCAGCTCCGCCTGATCGATGCCGCCTGCGAAACCTGTGCCCGGGCCGCGCTGGGCCAAGTGGGCGACGTGCTCCGCTTCTGTCGCGATCGGCACGGGACGCCGATTTATACCTGGGAACGGATGCGGGCCATCGAGGACCTGGTGAAACCCGCCATGGGGCTGGCGCCGAACGAATCCTTCCGCGTTGGCCATGGGGACGAGGCCGATACGCTGTGGGATCTGCACCAGGTGTTGCGGCATCGCCTGGCCTGGGATGCGGCCTATGCCACTGGCCGGATCAAGCCCGGCGAGCCGCGCAATTGGGCCGACATGCTCAGCCATAATTTTGATGAGCCGCTCCGTTACGGCCCGGAGCCCCTGGCGACGGTGAGCCAGGTGAGCGCCCCCAGCGGTGGCGGCTCCGGCGGCGTCTGCGGCGAGCCAGCGGCTTAATTCCGGCGTAGCGACCGTGTTATTCTTGCCGGTCTGCCCGCCGGCTTAAGCCGGGGTCGTGAGGCCGGCCGCTGAGCCTGAGTTGCAAATCAGCGGCACCACCCCCCGGTACCGGGTCGCCCCGGTTGCCCCGGCCAGGAGGCCAGGCACCGCCCGCCCCGACCGGCCGTCAACAGACCGTTCCCGAGCGTCGCGCGTCAATAGGTCGTCACCGCGAGCGTATCGACGTTGGCGTCCTCATTCCAGGTCGACACCGTGGCGCGGAGGCGGAGACGCAGCACCGCGTCGGCCGGCAACGCCGCCACGTCGATCGCCGCCCGCACCCAGCGCCCTTCGTCAGCGCTATCGCCCTGCAGGGTCGCCGCAGGCATCCAGGTCCGGCCGTCATCGCGCGAGACATCCACGGCCAGATACTCGCCGGCATCAAACGCCGCTTCAAGGTACCAGTCGAGGGTGACGCGGACCTGCGTGGCGCCGAGGAGATCGATCGGCGGCGACGTCAGGGTGGCATCCACCGCCGGACCGTCGACCATCGCCGACCAGGCGCCGCTGGTGCGCCGCTCATAGGTGGTGGCCCAGGCGTCCTGGGAATCCTCCTCCCATAATCCAGCCCATTGTCCGTTCTCAAATTGGTCGCTGAAGAGCGTGGTCACGACCCCGGGTGGGATCGTGACCGTCACGGGCACGGTGCGGTGGGTTTTGTTGCCCTGGTCGTCGGTGACGGTGAGGGTGGCGGTGTACTGACCATGAGCGGCGTAGACGTGCGTCGGCTGGGCCCCGAGGGCGGTCTCCCCGTCCCCAAAGTCCCAGTGATAACCCACGACTTGCCCATCGGGGTCGGACGAGCCGCGGGCGTCAAATGCCAGGGGCTGGCCGCCTTCCCCGCGATAGGGGCCGCCCGGGTCCGCCACCGGGGGGGCGCCATCCGCCGGCTGCCGCGGCACGATCAGCACCCGCACCGCGTCGACATTGGCATCTTCGTCCGCCGCGGAGGCCCGGGCGCGGAAGCGTAACCGCAGCTGGTCATTGCTCGCGAGATCGTTGAGTTCGATCACCGGCGTCTGCCACTGGTCCCGGGGACCCTGTTCGGGGCTGAGCCGGGCGTATTCGCGCCAGGTCGCGCCCCCATCCAGCGAGGCGTCAAAGGCCAGGTATTCCCCGGCATCGAAGCTCCCCTCGATCAGCCAGGCGAAGGCGATCACCGCCCGGCGGCTGCCCTGCAGGTCGATCGGGACCGAGGTGAGCGTGGCGTCGGTCGCCAGGCCATCCACTTCGGCGGCGGCACGGCCGGCGGTGGCGCGTTGGGTGGTGATCAGCCAATCGTTCTGGCTGTCCTGTTCCCAGCGGCCGTTCCAGCGGCCGTTTTCGAAGCTGTCGGTCCAGAGCTCGACCGGGGTTCCCGGCGGCACGGTGACGGTGACCGTGGTCCAGGCGCGGGTGCGGTTACCGGCGTCATCCTCGACGAGCAGGCCGACCGTATAGTCGCCGGCGGTGGGGTAGGTATGCGTGGGGGCGACGCCGGTGCCGGTCGTGCCATCACCAAAGGTCCAGGTGTAGCTCACGATGGCGCCATCGGGGTCGGTGGAGGCCCCGGCCGAGAACGTGATCGGTTCCTGTTCGATCCCGGTATAGGGCCCGCCCGCCACGGCGGTGGGTGGGGCGCCGGCATCGGGGTCCGGCAATGGCGCCACGACCCGGACGATATCGACGTTGGCGTCTTCATCCCCCGCGGACATGGTGCCGCGGAAGCGCAGGCGGAGGACGTCATTGGAGGCTAACCCGGTGATCGGGATTTCGGCCACCAGGGTCTGATTCTCGGGATCGACGTTGCCGCGCAAGCGCGCCTGTTCCCACCAGGTCTGCCCGTCATCCAGCGACAGATCAAAGGCCAGGTATTCACCGGCATCCAGGCCGGCTTCGATATACCACTCAAAAGTGATGGTCGCTTCCTGCGCCCCCTGCAGGGGGATGGACCGGGAGGTGAGGGTCGCGTCCTTGGCCACGCCATCGACCTCGGCCGAGCGCCAGCCATCGGCTGCCCGTTGGGTGGACGTAAACCAGGCATTTTGGCTGTCGCTGACCCAGTTATTGTTCCATGGCCCCTGCTCGAAGCCATCGAAGAACAGCTCCTGAAGCGGCGGGGTCACGGTGACAAGGGAGGTGCTGCGGTCGCTGGCGCCGCGATCATCGGTGACGGTCAGGGTGACGCTGTAGCTGCCGGCGCGGGTATAAACATGGCTGGGGGTGACGCCCGTGCCGGTGGCGCCGTCGCCAAAGTCCCAGGCGTAGGTGACGAGCGTACCGTCGGGGTCCCGCGAGGCCCGCCCGTCCAGGGTCACGGCTTCCCCGGCGCTGACGGTGTACGGGCCGCCCGCAGCCGCCAGGGGCGGTTCATTCGGCGGCGGCGTCACGCGGGCGGGCAGAGCGACGTTGTCCAGCCAGCCCGCATCGCGGCCCAGATCGGTATTGCCGTCCTTCTGGTAGGCCCATTCGAGGACGTGGTGACCGGCCGTCAGCGGGAAGCGCTGGGGTTGCCAGCAGAGCGGGGACCACACCGCGCACCCGGAGATGGCGTTTTGCAGCTCGCCGTCGAGATAGAAGGCCAGCCAATCCCAGCCCGTTTCGCTGGAGACCGTCCAGTCGAAGGTCACCTCCCCGGCAGCGAAATAATCCTCCAGGCGCAGGAGGGTCATCTGCCCGGCCGTGATCGCCCCGGATTGCAGGCTGGCCTGGCCCTCGCTCACCGGCGTGGCGACGATCTCCCACGGGGCCGCGGATTCGTCCGGGTTCAGCCACCCCGCGGGCCAGGTCCCGCCCGCCGGGAAACGCTCGCTGGCGCCGTTGGCGTCGACAAAGGTCGCCGCGACGGTTTTGAGCTCGTCCATCACCAGGGTGCAGGTGGCGCTCGTCCCGGCGCAATCCGCCCCCCAGCCGGCGAATGACCAGTCCGGTCCCGGGGTGGCGGTCAGCTCCACCGCCGCGTCGCGGTCGAAACTGGCGGCGCAGGTGGCGCCGCAGTCAATGCCGGCGGGCGTGCTGGTGACGGTCCCCAGCCCGGCGGTCTGGACCGCCAGTTGGGCGCGGTCGGCCTCCGCGGTGAACAGGAGGCGGTTGGGGGAGCCCAGGACGATATCCGTCAAGGCGCCCGCGGTGGCGTTGGTGGTGACGAAGGTGGCGATGTCCGTCGGGGTGGCCCCGGGATTGTCCTGCAGGTAGAGCGCGATGGCGCCGGCGACATGCGGCGCGGCCATGGAGGTGCCACTCAGGGTGACCGCGGCCGTGTCCGACGCCACGCTAGCGGACAGGATGGCGGCACCGGGGGCGAAGAGATCGACGCAGGGCCCGTAGTTCGAGAAATAGGCCCGGGCATCATCCGCGGTGCTGGCGCCGATCGTGAGCGCGGTCGGCGCCGCGGCCGGGGAGCGGGTGCAGGCATCGACGGCCTCATTGCCCGCCGCCACGACCATCGGCACCCCGGCCGCGACCGCGTTGGCGACGGCTTGATTGAGCGCGGCGGAATAATCCCCGCCGAGACTCATGTTCGCCACCGCTGGGGCCTGGTGGTTGGCCGCCACCCAGTCGATGCCGCCCAGTACGCTGAAATAGGACCCGGACCCGGCGCAATCGAGCACCTTGACCGCGATCAGGCTGACCTCCTTGGCCACACCGTAGGTGTCGCCGCCGACGATGCCGGCGACATGGGTGCCGTGGCCATGGCAATCCGCGTCCAGATCATCGACTTGATTGGTGCCCCAGGTGGCACGGCCGGCGAAGTCGACGTGGGAGGTCCGGATGCCGGTATCGATGACATAGACGTTCACCCCCGGCGCCGTGTTAACCGGGGTGAAGCCCTGATCGAGGGGCAGGGCGCGCTGGTCGATCCGATCCAGCCCCCAGGGCGGCTGGGCTTGGGTCGCGTCGATTGACACCCGGCCGTTCTGCTCCACCAGGGCGACGCGCGGATCCTTGGCCAGGGCGTCCGCGGCGGCCGCACTCAGGCGCAGCCCCACCCCGGGCAGGGCGTGATGCCACTGCGCCGCGAGCTGGCCCTGGTACTGGGTCGCCAGGCCGGCGCCCAGGCTGCTGACTTCGGCGCCCAGTTCCCCCACCCGGCGCGCGGCCCAGCTGAACGCCTGCTCCTTGAACACCACGACATACTCATCGGCGATGGGCTCGGGCGCCCGCTGGACCGTGGGCGCCTCGCCCGAATGCGTCATCAGCGGCGAGGGGGGCAGCGGCTCCACCGCGGCGACCCAGGGGGAGTCTTCCAGGACCGCCAGGGCCGCGTCGTCAATCTCCAGCGTCAGGCTGGGCTGGGTGACGGGACGGTCCAGCGCGCGATAGGAGCCGGCGGGCAGGCTGGCCAGCAACCGGGTAGCGCGGTCCGCCAGCTCGCGGAGCCATGCCGCGCCCGGGGTGTCGCTGGCGGCCTCGATCTGCACATCCACGCGTACCCAGGCGCGCGCCTGAACGGCGAGCTGCGTGTGCAGGTCCGCCAGGAGGCGCGCCGCGACCGGGGTGTCGTCCCACGCCGGCGCCGGCGTGCCGGGGGTGCCATCCAGGGCGTGCGCCTGGGCGCACAGGAGCCAGGCACCGCAGGCGGTGCTCAGCCAGCCGCGGGGGCGGCAGCGTAGGGAGGAAGCGGTCGGCATGTGGGTCACCCGGTAACTCTGTTGACAGGCATGAACGGTGGTGCGCGGGGGTGCGGCGCCCGCCGCGGGGCGGTCGGGACACCGGGAAGCCACCACGCGCTGGGGTCGGCCAGGAGCGCTGCGGTACCCCACCGGTATGAACAGCAATTTACCACATTGTCCGCCGGCGGATAGCGCCACACGGAGCGGCGGTGCTGCCGCGCGCGACCGGACCCCAGGCAGGCCCAGTAACGCTGGCAGTGTTTGGCCGCAAAGGCGTGCGTATTGGCCTCCCTTGCGCGTGAATTCCGCTGGGAAACGCCGCTAGGGTATGCGCTGGAAACCGGGGGCTTGCCGACGGTGCGCGCGCGGGCAGCCGACCGGGTGAAGCGCGGGCGCTTCCCACTCAGACCCGCGGCGCTGGGGTGTCCTGTGGCGCGGCACGTGGCCCCGGTCGGTGCGCCCCGGTGACCGCTGGCCAGCCGCGGGCGGCGCCCGCGCGGCCCCACGCAGGAGGGTTCGTCTCAAGATGCCCCATCTCGTAACCCTGCCCCCGCTGGCCGTGGCGCTGGCGCCGTTCGGCGTCGGCTATGCCCTGGGCGCCCTCGTGCGCCGCGTCGGGCACGGGGTTCGGGCGCGGCGGGCGCCCGCCCCCCTCACCCGTGCCCAGCAGCGGGGGCAGGCGGGCGAGGCGGCGGTGAGCGCGGTGGTGCGCGCCCGGTTTACCCGCCGCGCCGACGATCTGCTGCTGCGGTTTGGCACGGGTCGCTATAGCCAGATTGACCATCTGGCCTTGACCCCGCATGGCATCCTGGTGCTCGAAAGCAAGAATCTGGGTGGCCTGCTCTATGGCGCTCCCGACCGGCCTTACTGGACGCAGGTCATTGGCCCGCAGCGCCACGCGTTCTACAACCCGCTCAAGCAAAATGCCACGCATCTGGCCGCGGTGCGACGGTATGCGGGCACGGTGCCGGTGCGGGGACTGGTGGTGTTCATGGACCGCGGCGTCTTTCCCGAAGGTCACCCGGCGGGGACCGTGGCCTTGCGCGCCCTGGCGGCGACCCTCGAGCCGTTGGCCGCCGGGCGTATCCCCTACCGCTATCGCCGTGCGTGGCGGCGGGTGCTGGCGGCGCATCAGGCCAGCCCGCAGGCCCGGCAGGCGCACGCGGCGTACGTGGCCGGGCGCGTGCGCACGCGCCCGGGCGCGCGCGCCGGCGTGACCGCGGATACGCCGCGCACCCGGCGGTGGTGGCTCCCGTGGCTGGTGCTGCTGCTGGCGGGCGCTCTCCCGGCCCCGGTGGCGGGATGAGCGGCGGGACGGTGGCCTTTCACGGTCCTTGGTGGCAGGCATCAGATAGCATTACCGACCTGAAAAGCCGTATCATGCCGGCCATGCGCGGTCGGGTGTGATCCCCCGCTCCGCCCCTCGCTCACCCCCACGGGAAGGACTCTGCGATGTCTGCCAGCTATAACGCCGCGGCGATTGAGGTGCTGTCCGGGCTGGACCCGGTGCGCAAGCGCCCGGGCATGTACACCGACACCACGCGGCCCAACCACCTGGCCCAGGAGGTGATCGATAACAGCGTCGACGAAGCCCTGGCGGGCTTTGCCCGCGAGATCCGCGTGGTGGTCTTCGCCGACGGCTCCCTGGAGGTGACCGACAACGGGCGCGGCATGCCGGTCGACCGCCATCCGGAGCTGGGGCTGCCCGGGGCGGAGGTCATCATGACCCGCTTGCATGCCGGCGGCAAATTCTCCGCGGACAACTACGCCTTTTCCGGCGGCTTGCATGGGGTCGGCATCTCGGTGGTCAACGCCCTGTCCCAGCGCGTGGACCTGTGGGTGAAGCGCGACGGGCGGGAGCATCACATGGCCTTCGCCCACGGCGACAAGGTGTCGGACCTGGAACCGGTCGGCAAGGTCCCGCGCAAGGACACCGGCACCCGGCTGCGCTTCTGGCCCGATCCGAGCTATTTCGACAGCCCGCGCTTCTCCGTGCGGCGCCTCAAGCACCTGCTCCAGGCCAAGGCCGTGCTCTGCCCCGGGCTCACCGTGACCTTCCGCGACGAGGCTAGCGGCGAGGCGGTGACCTGGTACTACGAGGACGGCCTCAAGGACTATCTGCTCCAGTCCCTTCCCGACCGCGAGTTGATCCCCGCCACGCCCTTCACCGGCCACTTCGCGGCCCGCACCGAGGCTGCCGCCTGGGCCTTGCTCTGGACCCCGGCGGGGGGCGAGCCCTGCGCCGAGAGCTACGTCAACCTCATCCCCACCGTCCAGGGCGGCACCCACGTCAACGGGCTGCGCACCGGCCTGACCGAGGCGGTGCGCGACTTCTGCGAGTTTCGCAACCTGCTGCCCCGGGGCGTCAAGCTCGCCCCCGAGGACGTCTGGGCGCGCTGCGCCTACATCCTGTCGGTCAAGCTGCTCGACCCCCAGTTCTCCGGGCAGACCAAGGAGCGCCTCTCCTCCCGGGAGTGCGCCGCCTTCGTTACCGGGGTGGTCAAGGACGCCTTCAGCCTCTGGCTCAATCAGCACGTCCAGGACGGCGAGGCCATCGCCCAGCTCGCCATCGGCGCCGCCCAGGCCCGGCTGCGCGCCGGGCGCACCGTGGTGCGCAAGAAGGTCACCAGCGGTCCGGCCCTGCCCGGCAAGCTCGCCGACTGCACCGCCACCGACCCCCAGCGCGGCGAGCTCTTCCTGGTGGAGGGCGACTCGGCCGGCGGCTCCGCCAAGCAGGCCCGCGACCGGGAGTTCCAGGCCATCCTGCCCCTGCGCGGCAAGATCCTCAACACCTGGGAGGTGGACCCGGAGGAGGTCCTGGGCTCCCAGGAGGTCCACGACATCAGCGTCGCCATCGGCGTCGACCCCGGCAGCGAGGACCTGTCGCGCCTGCGGTTCGGCAAGGTCTGCGTCCTGGCCGACGCCGACTCCGACGGCGCCCACATCGCCACCCTGCTCAGCGCCCTGTTCCTGCGGCACTTCCCGCGCCTGGTGGCGGAGGGCCATGTCTACGTCGCCCTGCCGCCCCTCTACCGCATCGATGTCGGCAAGCAGGTCTTCTACGCCCTGGACGAGGATGAGAAGCGCGGCCTCCTCGACCGCATCGAGGCGGAAAAGCTCAAGGGCAAGGTCAGCGTCCAGCGCTTCAAGGGCCTGGGGGAGATGAACCCGGGGCAGTTGCGCGAGACCAGCCTCCACCCCGACACCCGCCGCCTGGTGCAGCTGACCATCGATGACCCCACGGAGAGCCAGCAACTCATGGATATGCTCTTGGCCAAGAAACGCGCCGCCGATCGCCGTGCCTGGCTGCACGCTAAGGGCAATCTCGCCGACCTGCCGCTGTGAGGCGCGCGGCGCCCCCGCGCGCGCAAAAAAAACCGGCACGAGGCCGGTTAAAGGGGTGCCCGAAGGCGTTTTTTTAAGGGGGGGTGCCGGGTGTCTGGATCTGGGCCAGCGGGCGCCCGAGATCGAGACGGAAGGGCGGCAGGCCTTTCAGTAAGGACTGGCCATAGCGCCGGGTGGTCATCCGGTTATCGGCAATGATCACCATGCCGGTATCCGTTTCCTTGCGGATCAGCCGCCCCACGGACTGCATCAGCTTGACGCTGGTGGCCGGGAGGGTCATTTCCCGGAAGGGATCCCGCCCCTGTTGTCGCAGCCACGTCGCCTCGGTAATCTCGACCGGATGGGTCGGGACCGAGAACGGCAGTTTGGCGATGACGACCGTGGCGCAGAGTTTGCCGGGGAGATCCACGCCCTCCGACATCGACTGCATCCCCAGGATCACGCTGAGCCGACCGTCCTGGATGTTCTCCGCGTGGCGGCGGAGCAGCTCGGACTTGGGCAAGCGGTCCTGCACCAGCAAGGCGGGACCCAGATCACGCAGCAGGTCTTCCGCCTGGTTCATGGCCTGACGACTGGTAAAGAGCGTCAGCAGACCCTCGCCCGGCCGCAACCGCGCCCGGATGAGCGCGCAGACCTCGGCGGTATGCCCCGGCGCATCCGGCGCGTTGGCCATCTGCGGCACGCACAGCACGCCTTGCTGGGCGTAATCGAACACATGCGGCAGGCGCAAGGTCCGTACATGGCCGCGAAGCCCACAGGTTTCGACAAATCGGTCGAACGTCCCCATCGAGGTGATCGTCGCGGAGGCCAAGGCGGCCCCGGCCGTCCGGCGCCACAGCATTTCTTCCAGAAAGGCCGCCGCGCTGACTTCCGCCACCCGCAGACGATGGCGCCACTGCCCCTGCTCTTCCCGGCGATCGATCCAGCGCGCCGGCGGCGGCCCTGTTCCCGGGTCACGGGCACAGAACAACGCCAGCGCATTGCCGATCTGGGTGGCAATCCCCCCGATCTCCCCAATGACGGCATTCACCTCCTGGGCGACCAGGGGATCGAGCCGTCCGTCGCGGGCATCCTGCAATAAGGCCAGTCGCCGTTCCTGCAGGTGCTCCGCCAGTCGGCCACTCGCGGTCACCAGGGTGCGGGCCGTGGCCAGAAGTTCCCGCGGCACCACACCGGCGTCAAACAACCAGCGCGAGGGCGCGGTTCCCTGCCAGGGCGTGCGCACCAGGCACCGGGAGAGGGCTCCCAACGCCCGGGCCGTTTGCCCCAAACGCCACCATTCGGCAAACCCGAGCAGGAAACGCCAGCGGCGCAAGGCCGTGGACAACCGTTTCGCCGAGCGCCGGATTGCCAGCTGGGTATATTCCACCCCAAAGCCTTCCCGGGTGTTGCGTGCCTTCTCCGGCAAGCCATGCGCCTCGTCGACGACGAGCAGGCATTTTTCCGGTTCCGGCAACAACACGCCGGGGCCCGCCCGCAAATCGGCTACCAGCAGATCGTGGTTGGTCACCACGATATCCGCCTGCCGCACCGCCGCCCGGGCCTGTTCCGCGGGACATTCCGCGAACCAGGGACAGGCGCGGCCGATACAGTCCTGACTGGAGGCGGCGATGCCGGCCCAATCCACCCGCAGGTGACCGGGTACGGATTCCTTATCCCCAGCCCAGGTCCGATCGCGGAACGCCGCCAGCAAGTCGCGCACGGCGAGCGCGCTGGCGTTGTCCATCTTGAGCGGACAGGCATACCGGCTGCGGCCTTTGGCAATGGCCGTGGTGAACGACCAGCCGGTCCCCTGGGCCAACATCGGCAGATCGCGTTGCAGCAACTGCTCCTGCAACGAGATGGTCGAGACGGAAATGACCAGCCGCTGCTGGCGGGCGGTGGCGACGGCGACGGCGGGAATGCCATAACCGAAGCTTTTGCCCAAACCCGTCCCGGCTTCAACCACCCCCACCCGCTCGTCCGTGTCCCCGGCGAGCACCCGCGACACCTCGGCAATCATCTCCAATTGTTGCCGCCGCGGGCAAAACCCGGGGATAACCGTTTTCATCCCGGCAAGACCGTCCTTGATCCGCCGCTTCATCCCCTCATCCAGATAATCCATCACGAGACCTCCACTGTCCCCGTGTCCAGGCACCTCCCGCCGGACTCCGGGGCTGTGCACGTCGCCGGTCATGTTCCTGACCGGCGCCGGTCGGGTGCGCGCCTAGTGGGCGAAGCGGAAGGCTTCGCGCAGGCGCCACAGCAGCGCGGGTCGGCTGCCCATCTGGTAGTACGCCTCCGCCTGGGCCAAGGCGACCTTGGCGTTGGCGATGGCGTCCGTGGGCGTCTGTCCCTGTGCCAACCTGGCTCCGGTGACCGGGTCACTGACGGTGTAGTCGTCGGCGTCGTCATCGACGCTTTCGTGCAGGGCCAGTTCCAGGCCGTCAATGGTGACGGTCTCGGCGAGGACGCAGAGACCTTCGTTTTCCCGATAACGCTCGGGGTTGATCGCCAGTGCGACGATGGTTTGCATGGTGAACTCCTCTGCTCCGCCGGGGGCGGAGCGGACAGGGGCGCCTGTAACCCGGGATGGTGAGCGACCCATGAGCCAGGCTTACGCGTCGGAGGACCGAGGCGTAATTCTCATGAGTGATGGGCAGGAACGGCCGCGAGGACCGTTTGGGACGCGGGGCGAGACGACAGGGCGTCGGCCACAGAACCGGCTCCAGGGGAGCGGCGATCGCTGTTTGGGGACTGGTCAGCTACCAGGCGATCGAGGATCGCGGAAAAGGGGGGCGCACGGGTGAACCGGCTCCCGAGGGGGGGGGAGCGCCGGACGGGCCCGGGAACGGGGGATGGACGGCAAGCGGGCGCGGCGGCGGGTGCGTGGCGCCGCCTTGGCGGCACCCGGGTCCGTGGCCGGGGATGCGCGCGGCGGCGCGCGGGCCGGGAACCCGGCGGGCTGGCGGCGGAGGCCGGCCCGGGCGCTGGGTGTTGAGGCGGAGTTCAGCTCGCTCCGAGATCCGGTCACGGCCCGCGGCCGCGGGGCGCGCCCGGATCGACCAAAACTATAGCACCCCGCAGGGGCGTGAGGTAGGGCCGCGTGGCGGGGGCGCGGGCCGGCCCTCAGCCCCAACGCCCGAGGTCGTCACGCAAGGTGGTGGCGGTCATGCCGGCGTGGGGCTGACTCGCCGCTTCGGGCGTCTCGTAGAGCGCCACGGTCTGGTAGACGCGGGGATCGGGCGGGTTATACAGGTAATGGGGCTGCCCCGACAGATAGGGATCGGGCATGGCCTGCACCGCGGCAATGTCGCCGCCCGGGAGGAGGACGGTGCGGCTGGAACAGTGAAAATTGACCGGATAACCCTTGTCCGCGAGGCGCAGGGCGGCGAGATAGGGCTGCAGGACATACTCGCCGGTGCCGATGAGGGCGACCGCCGGCAGTTCCTGCCCCGCGGGCCCGGGTCCGCCGGCGACCAGGCGCAGGGCATTCAGCGGGGGCGCCAGGGGCAGCTGCAGCCCGCGCCGGCCCAGATGATCCGCGGCCAGCGGCGCCGGCCGGGGCGTGACCGGCGACGGGGCGGGGGGCGCCGGCGGCGCGCTGACCGGGTGCGGCTGATACGCCACGGTACCCTCCAGCAGGCTGCACCAGGTGAGCTGGGGCGGGCGGCGCGTCCGCCGTCCCCAGGCGTCCTGGACCCGTTGGGTGACGACCTGGCGGGCGGCATGGTCCAGCCAGTTGGTGAGGCTGAGCAGGATGATGCGTTCGGCGTCCAGGGGCAGCGCGCCGAGCCGCTCCGCCAGGTGGCAGAGCGGGTGCTCCGGGGTCAGGTGCTCGTCCGCCAGCACCAGGGTCCGGGCGTGAAAGAACGGCTCCTCGAACAGGCTCAGGGGGCGGTGAAGGTACTGTGCCGCCCCGGGCGCGCCGAGGTCCAGCAGCGGCTTGTCAGCAGCCGGCCGCGTGGTGGTGTGCTGGAAATACAGATCGTCCCGGTGTTGGGTCTGCGCCAGGGTGTTGGCCACCCCCCCCGCGAGCAGCGCACCGGCTTCGGCCAGCCCGAGGGCCCAGACGGGGCCGGGCAGTCCCTGGTGCGCGGGCCGCGCCAGCAAGCTGGCGCACAGGCGCATAAAGATGTGGCGCATCACGAGCGGGCGCGTCGGCCAATGACGACCGGTGACCTTGGCAATGAAGGCGTAGGGTTGCGGCGGCTCCGCCGCGGGCGCGATGCCCAACAGATTACCCAGCGCCAGCGTTTCCGCGGTCACCGCACAGGTGATCCGTCCGGACGGGAGGGCAAATACCACCTCAGACACGCGGCGTTCTCCTGCGGACGGGCGGGCGCGCCACGGTCATGCCGTGGTCAAGTTCCGGACCGGAATAGGCATAAAACGCCTGGCGCTTCGTCACCGGCGACAGCATGGTCTGGACGGTTTTCTCCCTGCGTTACCCGGTGGAAAAAGGACCGGGACTGAACGCATAAAATCCCCCGTTTCCGCTGATTATGCAAGTCAGGGAGGGCCGTGGTCTGCGGGGGGCGGCAAGCCCCGGACTCCGCGCGCGTTCCGTGGATAACGTCAAGTATTATCGGAAGATTCACTCCGGCGCCGTGCGCGGAAACGGCCGCGTGTCCGGCGGCGGGTCAGAATTGGTCATGACGATATCTGACCACGTAACCGCTTGTTTTAGCGCCGAGATTCGCTGTAGCATTGTGGCATTGATTACCTGCGGTTCCGGTCGTGATGAGCCTTCTTCCAGGTGCATGTTCGCCACGGCATTCCGGCGTGTATGCCGCTGTTCCTTTGGGAATTCGGCACGCGTTACCAGGGCGGAAGGTGGCCTTTTTCGTCAGGTAAGCGGTGCCTTCTTTTTGCATTGAGTGCCGCGCACGTCGCGGCCTATCTGGAGACAGCGATGGTGACGGAGAGTGAGCAGTCGCCGGCGGCGGGCGACGTCACGAGCGGGGAAGCCAGCCTACAGGCCAGCATTGCAGTGGGTCAGCAACGCCTGCTGGAGCAACAACGCCAGCTGGTGGCACTGCAGAATCAGCACAAAGCGGCGTTGATCGGCGAATTGCGGACGCGGATTCGGCAAAGTCCCTACGACTACGTCGGCGTTCTCGAAGCGCTGCTGCCGAGCGGCTGGTTTCTCTCCCGACGCAAAGGCAAGTTGTATGAACGGCGGCGGGAGCCGCGCTGGCGGGTAAAAGGTCACCCCAGCTGCACCTATACCCAGGGGCGCTTTTCCCGGGAACTGCAGGAACACATGCGAGCCGCCGGTCTGGATCCAGCCGCGCGCGCGGATCGGCATTTCTTTGTCGCCAATCACATGGAGCGGATCTGAGCGCCCGGCGCCCGGGCGTGGACCCGCGGCGCCTGACCACACCCGGACCGCGCCCGGGCGCGGCCGCCGGGACGAGGGCGGGGGGCGGTCGCGCGCCCGCGCCTGAGCTGCTGACACGGGGGAGAGCCGCTATGACCACCGCACTTGTGCCCCGCCCTGACGGGCACGCCACGCCCCCGCCGCCGGCGACGAGCGGGGTCTTGAAGATCCCGCTGGGCGAGGACCCCGACGTCGCGCGCTTCGCGGATTATCTGCACTACTCCGAGCAGTATCGCCATATCATCGGCCGGGCCTTGGCCAAGCAGGCGCCCACGTTGTGGCCCGACCCGCTCCCGGACGAGCGGACCTTTTACACCCGGCTGCTGGCGCTGGTGTCGGTTCCCGCGCAGGCGGCGATCTATCGCCAGGTCATGGAGCGGGCGATTGCGCGGCGCAAGCCCCACTGGCGCGAGGTGGTCGCCGCCCCCCTGCGGTTTATCGCCCAGGAGGCGGCGGGGACCCCCGGGGCGGACGACGACCACGTCGCCGTCCCCCGGGCCGGCAGCAACCCGGCGGTGACGGCCGCGGCGCTCCAGGACGGGGAGCCTACCGCGCGGCGGCTGTTCGCGACCTGGCGGGCGCCGCCGAACCCGGCGGCGTGGCGCCAGCAAGTGGCGGTCGTGCAAGCCGCCGCCGCCGCGTGCCTGGACGCCGAGAGCGACGGAGCGCGGCTGCGGGCGCTCCAGGAGGCCGTGGCGGGTCTGGCAGCGCTGCATGACCCCGGTCCGACGCGGCGGCGCACCCTGAGCGAAGGGCTGATATCCCAGCTGTACACCAGCCTCCGCTGGTTGTCCCAGCAAGCGCCGCTGCCCGGACTCGACGCGCCGCCGCAGGTACGGGCGCTGGCGGATGAGCTCGCGGCCCGCTGCCAGGCACCGGCCGGGCTGTGGTGCCGGACCTTGTCCGCCGGCGAGCTGGAGCATTGGTTCCTCGCCCTGACGCAGGCCATGGTGATCTTATGCGCCCACGCGGAGGAGGTCGCCCCGACGTATGTCGCCGCGTCCGGACCCCATGCCTCACCGGACGAGATGCTGGCGCGCGCCCAAGCCTGGCGCACGGCTCTGGAGCGGTACGCGGGCACCTTACAGACGTTGGTGACCATCAGCGAGGCGTGCTGCGCGACCCTGCAGCGTCCGCCGCGGGCGCCAAAGGCCTGGCGTCTCCCGCCACGGACCCTGGGCTTGGCGGCCGAGGCCGCGCCCCCGGCGCGTCCCGCGGACCCACCGCCGCCGGAACCCCCGGCACCGGAACCCCCGGCACCAGAAACCCCGGCATCGGAACCCCCGGCACCAGAACCCCCGGCATCGGAAACGCCGCCGACCCCACGGCGGCGGGCGCGGGCGGGCACGGACACCCTGCCCGCCCCCGTGCCCGCGCCGGCCCCCGCCGCCGGCCCCCCCGCGCCGGACACCCCGGGCGCCGCCCCGCGGCCGCGGCGGGGCCCGCCCCGGCCGTTCGCCGTGCCGGAGGTCGACGCCCCGGATGTGCGCCTGGCGGCGCTGCTGGCGGGGAGCCGCCCGGACGCGCCCTTGTCGCCGGCGGTGGGCCTTGCGGGGGTCACGGCCCTGGTACGCGATGATCGCCTGGCGCTCGCCTATTGCCTGGCGATGTCCCTGGAGCGGCGGGGTCTGTCCCTGGTGCCGGCGTTCGCCCCCCCCGCCCTGCGCGCCCTGGCGTGCGCCCGCCTCCTGCGCACGCCCCAGGATGAGGTGGTGGCGCCGCTCCAGTCCGCCCTGGCGCAGCTGCATCAGACCTTCGATCAGACCGCCCCCCGCCATCAGACGGCTCCCCGGCCCTGGCAGCGCGCCTTCACCCTGGTCTGCCTGGCGGCGACGCTGCGCCCGGCCCTCATCGCCCCCCAGGTCACCGGCGCCTGGCCGCTGCTGCAACGACTGGATCTCGATATTCCCCGCCTGGAGGCCGTGCGGCAGGCGCTGAGCCAGGCGAGCGCCGCGGGGGCGCCGCTGGACGCGCCCACGCTCAAGGCCGCGCCCGCCACCCGGCCGGCGGATCTGGACGGCGCGCAGATCCGGCAGGCGGCGCAGGACTGGTGGGCGGGGGCCCGCTACCGGAAGCTGCGCTTTGCCGCCGCCACCAAGGTGTGGGACGCCTGGTTGAAACCGACCGGCCTGGTGGGACGCCTGCTGGACGCGGTCGTGGCGGATCGCGAGGAGCTGCTGGACGAGGTGCAGGCGACGGTGGCGCGCTTGCGGGAGGAGAAAGCGGTCGCGGCCGCGCTGGACGAGGCCGACCGCCAGCGCCGGGACACCGCCCAGACCAATCCGATTGTCGGCCCGGCGGTGGCGGACGTGGCGCGCCAGGTGCGCCACGCCCTGGAGGTGGTCGCCCCCTGGGTGACCTGGCGGCGGCGGCTGGCGCAGGCGGACCCGGCGGAGCAGGCGGCCCAGCGGCGCCAGCAGGGGTATGCGGAGCTGCGCGCGGGCCTGGCCAGCGCCCGGGCGGAGGTGCGCCAGCAGGGCGAGCAGGCGGCCTCCCTGCCGCTCCACGCCGCCCTGGCGACGCTGGGGGCCGCGTTGGCCGACCTCGAGCAGCTGCTCGACCCCGCCGTGCCCCTGCCGCCGGCCCTGCCCTGGGCGCAGGCGCTCGGCGAGCCGCTGCTGGTGCTGGACAGTCTGCACCTGGATGAGGACTGGGCGCCGGTGATCGGCCCCGACGTCGTCCGCTATGAGCGCGAATTGCTCGACAGCGCAGGCCAGGCGCCGGACTGGGGCGCGGCTTATGCGCGCGCCCGCGAGCGCGGCTGTCACCGCCGCACCGCGCGGCTGATCGCTCTCATCGCGCGCACGGATGACGCCACCGCCCAGCGCTGGCGAATCGAGCGTGACAAAGACCTGGCAGCCGGTCGCCAGCAGGTGGCCGAGCGCGCCGCCCGGTTGCAGGCCGCGCTGGCGACGGCGCGGGAGCAGGGCGCCGGCGAGGACGCGGCGCTGGCGGAACTCGCCGCGCGGCTGACGGCGTGCCGTGCGGACCCGACCGATGATCTGTGCCTGGCCCTGGAGGAGCTGGAGGCGGTGGCGCAGCGCCTGGAGCAGGTCCGGGCGCGGCAGCTGGCGCAGGCCCGGACCACGCTGACCGCCCTGCCCGGGGTGCGGCGCGCGGCCACGGTGCAGGCGCGGATTGAGCGCCTGCTGGCGGCCGGCGATCTGGCCACGGCCGAGGAGTATGCGGCGCATGCCGAACAGGGCCGGCCGCTGCCCTGCGCGCCGCCGCCGGCGCCCACCCTGGGCGACTTCTTCCCGACGTTCCTCGACACGGTGACGGCGCACGGCGCCACCGCCCGGCTCACGGCGCTCCCACTCCCCTGGGGGCGCACAGAGGACCCGCTGCTCACCGCCTGGGTGCTGGCCAAGCGCCAGCAGCGGCAGCCGTCCCTGGGCGCGGCCCTGACGACGTTGGTGGCGCACCTGGGATTTGCCGCGCCCGCTGTCCGCGGGCCGGGCGCGGAGACGGACGGGCCGTGGCGCCTGACGGTCGCGCCCCTGGGCGATCCGGCGGTGTGTCCGCTCGCCGCCTACGGCTCCCGGGCGCAGGGTGTCTACCGCCTGGTGTGCGTCGCGGCCGCGGTGCCCCTGGATGGGCTGTTTACCCAGGTGCAGGCGACGGTGGCGCGAGCCCCGGCCGCGGAGGAGGCGCCGCTCATCGTCCTCTATTTCGGCCGCCTGGACACGGGCAAGCGGCGGGAAGTGGCGCGCCTGGCGCGCCACCACCCGCCGGGTTTCGTGCTGCTCGATGAGTGGCTGGCGGTGTTCCTCGCCGCGCAGGCGCCGGCGACGCGCCTGGCGGCGCTGTTTGCCTGCACCCTGCCCTTTATGGCCGCCCCGCCCGACGTCGTCGGCCCGGGGGCCGTGCCCGTCGAACTGTTTTACGGCCGGCAGCAGGCCATGGCGCAGCTGACCGACCCCCAGGGCCCCCGGCTGCTGTATGGTGGCCGCCAGGTGGGCAAGACCGCCCTGCTGCGGGAGCTCGCCCGGCGCCACCACGACCCGGCACAGGGCCAGCTGGTGCTGTGGCTCGATCTGGACCAGGCCGGCCTCGGCCGCACCCGCCCCCCGGCGGCGCTGTGGGCGGTCATCGCCGCGGCCCTGCCCCCGGGCGTGGTGGCGCCCCCGGTCATGGCTCCGACCACGGCGCCGCCGCTAGGGGACTGGCTGGAAGCGGCGGCGGCGCGGCGGCTGCTCCTGTTGCTGGACGCGGCGGAGCCCTTTCTGGCCGCGGACGCCGAGCAGGGCGCGCCCGTGCTGGGCGCCCTGCTCCAGGCCATGGACGCGCACCCGCGGTTCAAGGTCGTCCTGTGCGGCCGGCACCCGGTCCGGCGCCTGAGCCGGGAGGCTGCCGGAGCGCTGGCGCGGCTGGGCCCGCCGTTGTGGCTGGGTCCCCTGCTCGACGACGGCGAGGCGGACGCGGCCTGTCAGCTGGTGGCCACGCCGTTGCGCGCCCGGGGATTC
The DNA here is from genome assembly GCA_937862735.1 of uncultured Gammaproteobacteria bacterium. Classification (GTDB taxonomy): domain Bacteria; phylum Pseudomonadota; class Gammaproteobacteria; order Chromatiales; family Chromatiaceae; genus M0108. The sequence continues at coordinate 116,209 of CALMDH010000329.1, read as the reverse complement.
ACCCTCGACGAGGACCTGATCAATCGCGTGTTGGCGCACACCCTCTACCAGCCGGCGCTGCTGCAGGAGGTCCTGGCACGGCTGGTGCGCTATCTGCAGGACCCGCGGCAGAAAGCCTACGCGGCGGGAGGCTGTCCGCCGTATGCGATCACCGCGGCGGATCTGGACGCGGTCCTCAACCATCCGGCGTGGCGCCTGCGGCGGCAGGATCGGCTCCACGGCGCCCTGGAGGACGATCCCCGTCACCGGGTGCTGGCGCTCCTCGTCGCCAGCGCGACCGCCCCCGCCGCGCCGGCGCCGGCGGTGGCGCTGGCCTGGCTGCAACGCGAGGCCCCGCGCTGCTGGCCGGCGGGGTTTGCCGCGCCGTGCGGAGACCTGATCCCGACGCTGCTGGAGGAGCTGGTCGGGATGGGCGTCCTGCACGCCACCGGCGGCGGCTATGCCCTGCGCAGCCCCACCGTGCGCGCCGTGCTGGGCGCCCCGGCGGGGCTCGCGCCGGAACTCGCGGCGGCGGTCGCGCACCCCCCGCCCGCGCCCGACACCGCGGCGACCTACCGCCGCCGGCTGAGCGCGGACGGGCCGCGCAGCCCGCTGGTCGCCGCGCAGGAGGCGGCGCTGCTGCGTCCGGTCAGTGGCGTGACGCTGGTGACGGGGTGCCGCTTGTCGGGGCGCGACCTGCTCCCGGCGGCGCTGCAGCGTGCGGCGGGCGAGCCGGCGGCGGTGCGGTGTTATGCCTGCGCCGACGCGGCGGAGCTGGCGGCCTGGCTGGCGAACGCCCCGCCCACGCCGCCGCCCGCGCCCGGGGTCCACGACCTGCTGCTGGTCGACGCGGCGCTGCCCTGGGATGCGGCGACGCTGCGCCGGGCGCTGGCGCTGACCGCGCGGCGCGCCGCCGCGTCGCCGACGCGGCGTTGGGTGTTTGTCGCCGATCCCGCCCGCCTCTGGTCGCTGGGCGCGCCGCCTGCCCGGTGCGAGCCCCTGGTGCTGGCGCCCTGGCCGCCCGCCGCCGTGATGCACGGCTGGCGGGAGGCGGGACTCGGCCGCCTCGATCCCCCGCAGGTGGCGCGGCTGGCGGCGCGCGGCGGTCTCTACGCGCGGCCCCTGGCGACGCTGGCGGCCGCCGTGGGCCAGGACCCGGTGCGCTGGCGCGAGGTCCTGGCGGCGTGGCTGGCGGCCCCGGCGGACGCGGCCGACGTGACCGATCTGATGGCGGTGCCGCCTCTGTGGACCGTGCTGACGGTGCTGGCGAGCTATGGGGAAGCGGCCAGCGCCGCGGATCTGCGGGAGCTGGAGGCCGGCAGCGACCTCGCCACCGTGGCGCGCGCCCTGGCGTGCGCCACGCAGTTGGGTCTGGTCACGCCGGCGGACGCGGGCCAGTGGCGGCCCGGCCCCGGCCTGGCCCGGCTACTGGCGGTGTGAGGCGGCCGGCATGTGGCGCTACTGGTGGTCGTTGTCCGGACCGTATGGCTTTGTCACGGAGATTGTCGCCAGCCTGCGCGCGGGCCGTCACGCCGTCGTGCTGCTGCCGCAGCATGCCCCGCCGGGCCTGGCGGCGGCGGTGGCCCAGGAGGTGGAACAGGACGCGGCCTGGGTCTGGACGCGGGTGCCGGTGACGGCGCACGCGGATGGCCCGACGGCGCTCGGGCAGACCCTGCTCGGCGCCGGGACGCCCGCCCGGTCCGTGGCCGACCTGGTCGCCCATCCCACCCTGCGCGGCCGTGTGCTGTGGCTGGAGATCCCGGCGGCGAGGGACTGGCCGGACTGGGCGGCCTTCGTCACCGCCTTTGCCGCGGCGGCGGAACCCCTGGCGGTCATCGATCGCCCGCTGCTGCTGCTGAGCGTGACCGGCCTGGCGAGCGCGGCCGGGCCGGAGCCCACGCGGCTGGTCAGTGTCTGCCCCTGGCGGGAGCGGCTGGACGACCTGGACATGCAACAATGGGCCGCCTACCTCCTGCGCCCCCTGTCCCTGAACCCGGTGGAACGGCGCTTGCGGCGGGAACTGCTGGTGGCCCTGGCGGGCTTTGACCCCGGCTGTGCCCACCGTCTCAGCGCCGGCAGCCTGGAAGACTTGCTCCACCCCCACGCCCTCCTCGCCGCCTGCGCCGCCGACCGCGGCTGGCTTGCCGCCCCGCCCGCGCCCCGGGACTGGGCGGCGGGCGCTTACGACCGCATCAACGGGCAGGACATCGATCACCTGGCGGCCCAGTGCGCGGCGGCGGAGGCGGCGGCGCAGGTCGAGGAGCGGCTGTGGCGGGCGCAGATGACGGTCTTTTTCCCCCTGATCGAACAGCTGCGCCGGCGGCTGGTGGCCCGCTACCGCAAACACCTCCATCCCCCCTTTGATCTGCCTGGGGGGCGCAGCATCCTCCACCCGGAGGACCTGGAGATCGGCCCGCTCAACGTGTTGCTGAGTAAAGCGCCGATCAGCTGGAGCCGCTCGGAGTTGTTGAACCGCCTGTGGACGCTGCGCAATGCCCTGGCGCACCTGACGCCGATGGGCTATCGCGACCTGAAGGAGGTCCTGCTCACCATCGAGCGCAGCGATCTGTGGGCGTGCTGACCCGGCGTCCAACCCCGCCCCGGCCCGGGACGGCCGGAGTGGGGATGGCGGGGTGGGTCAGGGCTGCCAGCGCGCGGGGGCGCTTTCCTGGTTTTTGTCGTTGATCGCCACCCCTTCCACCGCGAGCACGCCGCGGGCCAGTTGCGCGGCGCTGAAGGTCAGCGCCGAGTAACTGCTCATGCCCGGGTTCTCCGGTCGCGTCGGTGCGTCGGCGTAGGTGATGAGCCAGCGGTATTTGGCCACCCGCCCCATGGGCGCCGTGCAGGTGATCTTCACCTTGAGCTGGGTCTCCCCGTCGCCGCTGGGCTGCAGGCCGCAGGCCGGCGGCTCGCCTTGCACCAGCGTGACCTCCGCGGTGTGGGTCGCGTGGCGCCCATAGTCGGTCTCCAGGCTCAGGGTGACGGTATGCGGGCCGGGTTCCGCCACGTCGACGCGATAGTTGGAACTCAGTCCCTGGCCCATGGGCTGGCCGTCGAGGGCGAGGCTCACCGCCGTCACCTTTTCCTGGGCCAGCAGGCCGTCGACGTACCAATAGACCGTCACCGGGGCTGGGACGCGGTTCCAGCTGTCGCCCACCACGATCCGGCTGCTGGCGGTCAGCGGCGGGGGCGCGGCGACCTCGACCACGTCCTCCAGCACCACCGCGTTGCCGCGCGTGTCACTCACCCGCACCGCGACGGTATGCTGGCCGACCGTGCTGAAGGCGGCCGTGGCGTAACGCTCATGGGGCTGGTCCACCCCGGCGGCCGTGGGGAAATTCCAGGTGAAGGTGAAGTCCTCATCCCCGGTCACGCTTTGCCCCTGGCGCACGGTGTACTGCTTGCGCACCGGGTCGTAGTGCTTCAGGACCTTGGCGATGAGCTTGAAGGTCGGGAATTCATAGACCCAGGTGCGTAACGGCAGCGTCGCCTCGCGCTGGGTGACCTCGCGATAGCCCTGGACCCAGGCGCGGTAAGTCAGGGTCTGGGGCTCCGCCGCCGTGGGGGTATAGGTCAGGGTGTCGCCGGTCCGGGTGGTGCCGTCGGGCAGGACCCATTCGCCGATGATGACCAGGTCCGCGGGCGGCGAGTAGTACGGATAGGTGAGCGGGAAGGTCTTGGCGGTATAGGTGTAGCTTTTCCCCCGCTCGACAAAGCGCTCGCCCACGATGCGCGGCGCGATCATGCGCGGGGTCTGGACGCGCAGGGTGCCGCGGACCGCCGTCCAGGCGCGCGGCGTGTCCGGCGCGTCGGCGTAGCGCGCCTGGAGCTCGACGTACCAGGTGCCAACGATATCCGCCGGCAGTTCGAGACGCGCTGCCGTGCTGGTGAGCGGGGCGTCATCCTTCAGGCCGCGACGCACCTGCCAGCGGTACTCCAGGGGCGCCTCGCCGGCGGACGGCATCGCCGTCCAGGTCACCGGGTGGTCGATGAAGGTGAAGGTGTGCCCCTCAAGCGTCACCTCCGGCTGGGCGTAAACCTGGATATGCCCGGGTATGCACTGAGTCTGTTCGCCGCTGTGGCGGTTGGTGGTGGTTGCCCGATAGTAATAGTGCCCGGGGGTTGTCAGGCGCTCGTTGAAGCCATAGGCCCGCGGCTTGGGCGGGGTGGTCGTGACCGGCATCCAGTGCGTCTGATCCGTCGAACGTTCCCAGGCGACCAAGCCAATGTCGGCGTACCGTTTGCCGGCCGGCACCAACTTGAGGATGGCCACCAGATTCATCGGGCCATGTGGGATATTCGGCGTGATGTCGCACGACACCGGGGAACCGTCCTCCACCCGGATGGTTAACGGCACACCGTCGATGGCTTCTTCCATGACGAAGGTGCTACCGAGAAACGTCGCCGTCACCTCCAGCCGGTAACGTCCGGCCGCCAGCAGCCCCAGGTCGATCCGGAATCGGCCATCAGAGGCAATCGTGGCGGTCGGCGCGCCGAGGGGCGTGCGAATCACAGCGCCTTCCGCGTCGCGGGTGAGGTGATGGATTTGCACCCGCCAGGCGCCCATGGCATCGGCATCGTAATGATAGGCTCCGCCAGTGTAGCGGCCGAAGTTGCCCTCGAGCACCACAGGGGTGAGATTGGTCAGCGTGCGCGGATGGACCAGGTTCAGCACCAGGCGGTTCGGTAAGGCGCTAAAGCGCACCGTGGCTTCGCTGAAGATGTCGGGATTGCGTGTGTAGTGCGCGCGCAGGCGGACGTCCTGCACATCCTCAACGCGGGCGAGGTCGGTGCGGATAGGGCTGCGCGCATAGTCGGTCGCCGAGGTGACCTCCTCCAGCACCGTGCCGCTGGCCTCATCGCTGATGCGCAAGGTCAGGCCGGTGTAGGGCGGGCTCTTGGCATGGGCCACGCCCGCCGTGGTGGTGCCCGGAGTGGTCGGCCAGACCCCCGCGGGCAACCAGTCCTTGAACTTGGACAGGGTGGAGATGGGGGCATACACCAAGACCGGTGGCGGCGGATCGAACAGAGGGAGGTGATAGGTCTGGACGTCGCCCGCCGGGATGAAGCGCGTGCTGCCGTTCTGCACCACCATCAGCCCGGGCTGGTAGCCCCCGCGCGCCTCCGCGTCCGGGCTGTCCAAATAGCCCGCCAGCTGTGCGCTGCTGAGGGGATGAATGTCCAGGGAGGCGGGTATCCCGGACCAGTGCACGGCGCAGCGCGGGGTACCGTCGGGGGCGCTGGAGACCCGGGTCGCACTGGCGTCGCGCAGGCCGTCAATGCGCCTGCAGTGCCCCTCGCCGCTGTCGGTAACCTTGATCAGGGCGTGCTGCACCCTGCGCGCATAGGCCGCTTCGTCGGGCACGATGACCATCGCCGCCGCGGGCGACCAGGCATGCACCGCTTCGACGAACACTGGCGCCTCGGGACGTTCGATCTGGATGATCAGCGTCCCCACCCAACCTGGCTCGACCTCGGGGCTGTCGGCCAGCGCCAGCGGCAGCTGGATGCGGGATTGGGCACGCGTGAAATCGTAATCGGGCAGGGTCAGGCGGCTGCCCGGCTCCAGGCGTTGACCATCAACAAGCAGGGCGCCGAGGGCGTCCGCGCTCCAGGCCACCAGCAGGCTGGCCGGGCCGGTGAGGGGCAGGCCCCCGGCATCCATCAGCACCACCGGGTCACTGGTCAGGGGCCAGTTGCCATTGTCCAGGCGGACCGGGACCGCCTCGTTGAGCAAGGGCAGGCGGATGTGCGGCCCATTTTCCGGGGTCAGCCCCAGGCGCGGTGGCGCAAAGGTGAAGTTCTGGACGGCGGTGGCCTGATTGCCGCTGGCATCGCGCAGTTCCACCGTGATGGTGTAGTCATTTGCCGCCAGGCTGGGCAACATCACCGGATATTCAATCCGATAGGCGCTGCCATCTTTATGAAATCCCAGATTGACGTCATCTCCCAACGGGCCGCCGGCGATACTGGCACGCAGTACCCGCGGGGCGGGATCGGCGGCGTCGGTCACGCGGAAAAAGATGTCGCCGATATCCCCGATCGGTGTGCCGCCCAGCGCCGCGCCGCCATCGACGAAGAAGGATGCCGTCGGCGGGGCGTGATCAACCAGGACCCCCTTGATCACCTTCGGCGCGGACTGATTCCCGTAGTAATCCAGCGCGTAGACCGTGACGGTATATGCCCCGTCCGGCACGCCGGCTAGCGGGAGGAGGGCCTGCCACTGGTCGCCGCCCAGGGGTCGCAGCGTGCTGTGCGCCAGGGTGACGGGCGCGCCACCTCCCGCCGGGACCGCCTCACCCCAGACCCGGACCACATTGACACTCGCCCACCAGGCACCGGTCAAGTATTCACTGAGCCGCACGTCGAGGTGACTGTTTTCCTCCACCGGCGCCACTGTGGCGATGACCGGCGGGCGGGTGTCATGCCGGTGGGTATACCAGCTGATGGGGCTGCGCAACGTGCCGTCGTGATGGGTGATGCGCGCCTCGTAAGTCCGCACCTCCATGCCGTCGGCCGTGTCTCCAAACACGCGGTAGGGGTAGATGCTGCACTGGGTGGCGCCGGCGCGAATGACGCAACTGTCACTGTCATCGGGTTTATAGGTGGCAATCTGGTCATACGGTCGCGCGGCGGCCGTCAGAGTCACCCGCGTCAGGGTATCGAGGCGCGGGCTGAGATAATGCGTCCCGTGGAGATTAAAGGCCACCGGGCCGGCGTTAGCATACTCGATGGCCACTCCGATGAGGGCGGGCGTGTGTGGGACGCCGGCGGCCAGGATGAGATCGGGGCGAATCGAGCGGGGCGGGTCCCCGGCCCAGACCAGGGGCGCCGCGACGCGAAAGTCTGGATGGAGCCCATCCGAATTGAGCTCACTGACGGGACGATAGCTGAAATCGTAGGTCTTGTAAGCGTACGCCGCATCCACATAGTCGGCCGGGGTCGGCCAGGGCCCAAGGCCTTCGGCGTGCAGCATGACGCCGGTGGGGTTGAACTCCCACCATGCGCTTTTCGGCACCCGAACCAGCAGTTTCACCGGATTGGTATGGACGGTCATCCCCGGCGTATACAGCTCATACCCGACATAGGGACTTCCCGGCACGGGGTTGTTGCTGCTGGCCGGGTTGTAGACGGCGAAGAGTTGCGCGATCGCACCGCTGTACTCGCCATCAAAGCGTACCGGGACATCGAAGGACGCGGCGTTGCCGGCCCGATCGAAGGCGACGAAGCGCAGCAGCAAGGCCCCGTCCCAGACGGGCAGATGCACCCCGCGGGCCACGCTCCCCTCGTTGCCCGTCCCCACTACCAGGTCCGTACCCGAGAAGACGGCAGGCGTCTCGTAGGCAACCTCGCCACGGTGCGGTCCCTCCAGGTAGATACTCTGAAAGCGCGCGCCGTCGATGGCGAGCCCGGCGTGGGCATCCGCCACGCCGCGGGCGATGATCCGCCCCACGCCATAGCCGGATACCAGCGCCTCGGGTTCGAGGGGGTCGCGGTTGTTTGGGCCCCAGTGCGAGAAATAAGCGAAGCCTCCGCTCAGGACCGGCGGCTGGCGATCGATGATCACGGCGCTCTCCTCGCGGGTGATCAGGGTGCCCTCGTGGCTGAGAATCTCGGCACGCAGGGTGTGAGGGCCGTCCAGGCTCGGGGCGGGCAGCACCAGGGAGGCGCCGTAATAAGTTTCGCCCGCGATGGTGATGCGATCAGCGCCGGTGAGCGGCGGCGACTCGGCGGTAGCCAACTGAGTACCGCCGCGGTAAAGGGTGATCCGCAGCCGCCGGTCGATGCCCGCGGCGAGGATGAAGGCCATGTCTCCGGCGGGATTGACCGCCGCCGTCTCGGGCTGCGCGGTCTTCGCCTGGCCGTACGGATCGGTATAGCTGTATTGCACGAGCACTCCGGCGTGCAACCACCCGCTGACGCCCAGGGCGATACTGGCCACCACGCAGCGCAAGAGTTTTAACATTGTGATCACCTCGGCCTCATCAGAGGCGCAGCCAAACCTAACCTCGACGGGGATGCCGGCGCCGCCGCCACCCTTGCCCTGCCCTACCCTACCCGGTCCCCGGGCCTGTCGGCGGCGCCTCAGGGCGTCCAGCGCGCCGTATTGCTCGCCTGGCCCTTGTCGTTGACCGCCGTCAGGGACACGTCGACCAGACCGCGCGCCAATTCCTCGGCGGTAAAGCGCACGGTATGCGCCGATTTCTGCCCCAGGTCCTTGGGGCTGGCCGGCGCATCGGCATAGGTCGCCAGCCAGTGATAACTCGCCAGTTTGCCCATCGGCGTCGTGCAGGTTGCCCGCAGCTGCAGCGCGGTGACGGCATCGCCCTCCGCCGTCAGGGCGCAGGCCGGTGGCGTCCCGGTGATCAGTTCGAAGCGATCACTGTGACTGACGGTGCGGCCATAACTGGTCTCCAGATCGAAGCGCAGGTCATAGCTGCCCGCCTGCTCGATCAGCACGGTGTAATAACTCTTCACCGCCTCGCTGATGAGCTCGCCGTTGAGCGTCAGGCGCACGCCCGCCACCCGCTCCTTGGCCAGCAACCCATCCGCATACCAGCGCAAGGTGACGCTGGCGGGGGCGCGCGCCCAGCTATCGGCGATCTGGATCGCGGCGCTGGCGACCAGCGGGTCGGGTTCGGGCACGGTGAACGTATCCTCGAGGCGCACCTCGTGGCCGCGGGTATCGAACACGCGGGCGGCGACCGGGTAGGACCCCGGCATGGTGAGCGTCAGGGTGACACGGGTGTCACTGTGCTGTTCCACCGTCGCCTCGGGGGGGAAGGTCCAGTGCACCCCGGGGCTTTCCGTGCCGGTGCGCGCCCCGGTCAGGCGCAGGGTGTAGGTCACCACCGCCGGGTCGAATTCCCGGCGCACGTTCTTATGGAACTGGGCGCTGGGAAAGACATAGGCCCACGGGCGCAACTGCAGGGTGGTGGTGGTTTCCGTCTCGGCGCGGTAGCCGCTGACCCAGGCGCGATAGCGCAGAACCTGCGCCTCGGCGGCGGTGGGGATGTAGGCCAGGGTGGTACCGGTCGCCAGGCTGCCATCGGGCAGCACCCATTCGCCGTCCACGGTCAGATCCGCCGGGCCTTGGCCCGCGGCGAGGGCGTACACCTGCACGCTATAGGTATAGGGCCGGCCGATCTCGACGCTGGCCTCGCCGATGATTTTCGGCCGGCTCAGGGACGGCGGACTCACCTTCAGGGAGCGCACGGACGTGCTCCAGGCATCCGGCACGTCCGGGGCATCGGCAAAGCGGCTGCGCAGGGTGGCGTACCAGGTGCCGGTGCGGTCGGCGGGCAAGCTGACGCTGGCGCCGGTCGCGGTCAGGGGGTCCGGGTCGTCGCGCGCGCCACGCTGAACCGTCCATTCATGCACCACCGCGCGCTCCGCGGGCGTCACCGTGGCGCTCCAGCTCACCGGGTGGTCGACAAAGGTCTGCAGGGCGCCGCTGATCGTCACCGCCGGCCGTTCGTACGCCTGCACGCGCAGCGGCTCGGCGGTATAGGTGGCGCCGGTGTAGCGGTTACGGGTGGTGGCGCGATACCAGAAGCTGCCACTGGTGGTAATGGTCTCATTGAGCCCGAAGCTCTTGCCCAGCCGGGCATCGCGCGCGATGGTTTCCCAGGCGACGCCATCCCGGGAGCGTTCCCACCCGACCTGGTCGACGTCCAGGGCGCGATAGGGATTGCTCAGGACGGCGCGGATGATATTCAGGAACGGTGGCCGGGCGGTGTCGCGCATCGCGTTCATGGTCACGACCACCGGGGTGCCGTCGTTGACGCGAATGCCCAGCGGGGTACTCTCGACGACATCCTGCGCCACGACGCCGTCGCCCAGATAGGTGGCCGTCGCCACCAGGCGGTGGCCGCCGGCGGCCAGGAGGCCCAGGTTGAGGCTGAAGGCGCCATCCGCGGCGAGTTGCGTGGTTTCGCTGCCGACCTGCTGACGGATCAGTTTGCCGTCGCCGCCGGACACCTCGCGATAGACGCGGATCGCCCACTCACCCATGCGCGCGGCGGAATATTCGATCTGCCGCTGGTGATAGACGCCAAACTGGCCCTGCATCACCAGGGGTTCGGTATTCAGCGCCCCGCTGGGCGCCTGCAGGCGGATCAGCGAGCGCTCGGGGACGACGACGAAGCGGTAGGTCGCCTGGGCGGCAATTTCCGGCGCCCGCGCATAAAAGGCCCGGACCTGCAGGGTGACCGCGTCTTCCAGGGACGTGAGCGCGGTGAACAGCGGGGCGCGGGCGTAGACCGAGGACGCGAGTTGATCGATCACGACCTCGCCCGTGGCCACGTCGGTCACCACCAGGCCTACGCCCTTATAGGCGCCGGAACCGCGCGCGTAGAAGGTGCCGGCGTTGCTGCGGCCCAGCCAGGTGGGCCACTCGCCCGCGCCCAGCCACTCGACCTGGGCCGCTTTGTCGCCGGTGGGGGTGAAGCTGATCACCGGCGGGTCGGCCGTGATCAGGTCCAGGGTGTGCTCGGCGGCGGCCCCGGTGGGATAGAAGGCATAGTGGCCCTGGTGCTTGATCAGCAGGCCGGGCTGGTAGGCGACGGTCGTCGTCGCGCCGGTCACGTCCAGATAGCCGCGCAGACGCGCCTGCTGGCCGCCGACCCCGGCCAGGCCCGCGGGCACCGTGGTCCAGGCGACGGCGCACACGCTGTCGCCCTCCTGCCCCCGTGAGTCATAGTAACCCTGTGCCGGGTCATGGGTGACCACCGTGCCGGCGCAATAGCCCGGGCTGAGTGGCAGGACCGCCAGCGTGGCCTCCTCGACCTTGGCGGCGTACACCGGTTCGCTTTGGTAATAGGTCACCTCGGTGCCGACCTCCCAGGCGCGCAGGTCGGCGGTAAACAGCGGGGCACCGTCCTGGAGGATTTCCACGCTCACTTGCCCGGCATACCCGTGCGGGATCGTCGCCGCCGCATCGGCCCACGCCAGCGGCAGGGTCAGGACGCTGTCCGTCGCGCCAAAGTCGTAACCGGCGAAGCGGATCTCCCCGCCGGGCGTCAGGGTCTGGCCGTCCACCTGCAGGGCGGTGGGCGCATCGGCGCTCAGGCGCACCAGCAGGTCGTGGCGGCCGCGCAAGGGTTGGCCGCCGGCGGTGTGCAGCACCACCGGCTCGGTGGTCAGGGGCCAATGGCCGTTGGGCAGGCGCACCGCGCCTGACCCGGCGGTCACCGGCAGGGCAATCGTGTCGCCGTTCGCCGCAATGAGGCGCAGGGGTGCCGGCTGGAAGGTAAAGGGCGCCACCGCCAGGACGTGATTGCCGGCGGCGTCGGTGGCGTCCACCTCGAACTGGTAGTCATTCGCCGCCGCGCTGGGGGGCATCACCGGGTATTCGATGCGATAGATCCCCTGCTCTGCATAGAACCCGACGGCCACGTTCTCCGCCGCCGGGCCGCCGGTGATGCGCACAAAATTGACCACCGGGTCGGCATCGACGTTGTCGGTGACGGTGAACGTAATCTCCGCCAGACCGCCGACGACCGTCCCCGCCAGGGGCTTGGCGTCCGGGCCGCGGATTTTCACCACCGGCGGGGTGGCATCATGCACATAGCCGGTCTTTTTCACCGCCAGGGAGCGGTTGCCGTAATTATCCTCGGCGTACACCGTCAGGTTGTAGACCCCGCTCGGCAGGGCGCCCAGGGGGATCACTGCCTGCCACCACAGGACACCATCGGTGGATTCCAGCCGGGTCGCCGGGAGGCGGAAGTCGCCCGGGACGCCCGTCGCTTCCAGCCAGACGGCTTTCAGGTGGACCAGGGCCCACCAGGAGCCCGTCAGGTATTCGGTCAGGGTCAGCCCGACCTGACGCTGACTGGCCACGGTGGTGATCTCCAGACTTTCCACCACCGGCGGGCGGCCGTCGTAGGTGAGGATGTGATAGATCGTCGGGGTGAAGAGTTCGCCGGTGCGATTGGTCAGCTGGAAGTCCAGCAGTTCCATCTGCATGCCATCCGCGGTCCCGCCGAGGAGGAAGGCCTCGGCGGCGGTGCACTGGGTGGCCCCCGCGGGGATGACGCAGGTGCCGACCACGTCGGCGTTAAAGGTCTGGTCGTAAGCGCGCGGTTCGGCGGTGACGCGGATGCCGGTCAGGGTATCGGGGGTGTTGCGGTTGGTGTCGCGCCCCTGCTGGACGACCTGGGTCGTTCCCGACGCCCACTGCAACTGAATCTCCAGCATCCGCGGGCTGTCGTTGGCGCCGGGCGTCAACACCAGATCCGGCACGAGCGCGGGTCCGGCGCCCCACCAGGTCAGGCTCGCCACGCGGTAGTCGGGGCTGAGGCCGATTGCCGGGTCGAGGCTCGCCGCCGCCACATAGGGGAATGCCATCTCCAGATAGGCATACGCCTCGTCGACGAAATCCGCCTCGGTCAGCGGAAACGCCCCCGCGGGCAGCGCCGGCGCCCGCCGATAGAAGGAAATCCCCGTGGGGTTGTCCTGCCACCACAGCGCCCGCGGCACGCGCAGCAGCATTTTCACCGGATTGGTCTTGACCACCATGCCGGGGACATAGGGGGTGTAGCCGCTATAGGGGCTGCCGGGCACCGGATTGGTGGCGACGTCCGGATCGAACACGGCAAAAAACTCCAGCGCCTCGCCTTCCACCACGCCATCCAGCACCACGGGAAGCGCAAAGGTGGCGGCGTTGCCGGCCTGATCGAAAATGATGAAGCGAAAGCTGTAGGCCCCGTCCGCGGCCGGATAATGGACGCCCGGCTGCAAATCCCAGTTGCCGCCATTGCCGATGGCAACGGTCTCCTCGGTGATGATCGCCGGGGTTTCATAGGCGACCTGCCCGGCGTGGGCGCCTTCCAGATACACCGATTGAAACAGACCGCGGGCGGTGTCCAGACCGGAGTGGGCGTCCTGAATGCCCTCCGCCCAAAATCGGCGCGCCTCAAAGGCGCCGATCAGGGTGTTGTCCGGCAGCGGGTAGAGCTCCCCGGGCCGCCAGGCCTTCCAGCCGAAGCCGCCGGTCATGATCGGCGGTGTACGGTCGATCTGCACCGGGATATTTTCGTGGCTCAGGACGGTGCGTGCCGCGTCGAGGATCTCCGCCCGCAGCCGGTGGTTGCCATCCCCGGCCGGCGGGGTCAGCACCAGCCGCGCGCCGTAGTAGGCTTGACCGTCCACCTCGATCCGGTCCGCGGGACCGAGGCGCTCGGATTCGGCGGCCGTGATCACGGTACCACTGGCGTCGACAAAGGCAATGCGGACATAGCGGTCCAGCCCGCCGGCCAGGGCCAGCCGCAGGTCACCCTGGGGATTGATCGCCGGCGTGGTCGCGGTGGCCGCCTTCTCCACCCCATAGGGGTCGGTATAGACATAATTGATCAGGATTTCTGCCCGGGCGCTGAAGGTGACGGCCAGTAACGCCAGGAGGAGGCCGAGTCGGGAGCGTGTGCGCATGGTGTCCTTCACCGCAGCGGTGGATGGGTGGCTGCGTGGCCGTCGACGATAGCAGGCCGCGCGGGGGGTTTTGCGCGGGATGACTCACGGCCAAGCGGCGCTTGGCCGGGATTTCGCGACGGGCGGCCGGCGCCCCGCCCGGGCGGAACCGGGCGGGGTGGGAGGTTACGGGGTCGGTGTGGGGCGCGGCGCCGACAGTTGGGCCAGTTCGGCGACGTTGCTCAGTTGGCCCTTGTCGTTGCTGGCGACCAGGGTCACCCCCAGGACGCCACGTTCGAGGTGGGCCTTGGTGAGCATGATCTTGTAGGCCGAGGTGGTGCCCCAGGCCACCGGGGTGGTGGGGGCATCGGCGTATGTCACCCACCACTTGTAACTGGCGAGCTTGCCCATGGTCGCGGTGCAGCGGGCGACCACCTGCAGCTGCTCGCCGCTCTTGGCGGTTTCCAGGGTGCACTGCGGGGGCACGCCCTCGATCAGCGTCACCGACTCGCGCCGTTCGACCGCGCGCCCGTAGCTGGTGGTGAGCTTGAAGTCGATGGTGTGCTCGCCGGGGCTGGGGATGTCGAGGCGGTAGGACGAGCCGAGCTGGTCGCTGACCAGGTCACCGTTGAGGCGCACCTCGGCGGCGGTGAACTGCTCGGCGGGCATTTTGCCTTGCGGATAGAGCCTGACCGTCACCGGCGCCGGCGCGCGCTGCCAGCTGTCGCCGATCATGACCTTGGTGTCGAGGAGCAGCGGCGGCGGGTCGCCAACCACCAGGTTCTCCGCCAGTTGCACCAGGTTGCCGCGGCTGTCGGCCACCTGCACCGTCACGGGATAGATGCCGGGTTCCCAGGCGGCCACGGTGACGTAGGTATCGCTCTGCGGGTTACTGGTGGCCGCCGCGGGCAAGGTCCAGGTCACGGTCAACGGTTCGCCGTTGGTATTGCCGTTGGCCAGGTTGAGGGTAAAGCCCACAGTTTTCGGCTGCGCCTCGCGCAGGACGCGCGTGGTCAGGCGGGCGGTGGGGAAGACGTAGGTCCAGGGGCGCAGATCCAGGAAGCCGGTGGCCAGGCTGGCCTCCTCGTAGCCGGGGATCCAGGCGCGGTAGAGCAGGCGCTGGGCCGGGTCGGCGGTGGGGGTATAGGTCAGAGTGTCCCCGGCCACGGTGGTGCCGTCGGGCAGCCGCCATTCGCCCTGGATCACCAGGTTGTCCGCCACGCGGTGGGTGCCCCACGGCGGCGAGAGGGTGGCGGTGTAGGTGTAGGGCTTGCCGACCTCGACGTAGCGGGCGCCGGTGAGGATCGGCCGGTGCAGACGCGGCAGGTCGACGCGCAGGGTATCGCGCGCCGCGCCCCACGCCCGCTGGCGCTCGGGGGCGTCCAGATAGCGGGCCTTGACCTCGAGCTGCCACAGGCCGAGGGCGTCAGCCGGCAGGGTGATGGTGGGCCCGGTCAACTGCAGCGGCGCCTGATCGGCATAGCCACGCCGCACCACCCAGGCATACTCCGTCGGGCGTGCCGGCCCGGCGACGGCGGCGGTCCAGTCCGCCGGGGCGCCGAGCAGAGTGTAATTGGGGCCGCTGAGGGTCACCTGCGGGGTGTCGTAGATATGCACGCTGGTGGCAGGACAGGTGGCCTCGGCCCCGGAATATCGGTTGGTGGTCACCGCCTGGTAGTAATAGCGCCCGGACTGGTCAAGGCGTTCGGTGTAGCCGAACGAGGCCGTATAGCCGTCCGGCAGGGTGATGGGCGCCCAGGTGACGCCATCCGCGGAGCGTTGCCACTGGATGGCGCCGACGTCGGCGTAGCGGCCGCGGTTTTCCGGGACCACCTTGAGGGTGGCGGTGATCCCCGGCGGCGACTCCGCCGGGGTGGCGCTCAGGGTGCAGGCGATGGCGGTGGCATCCTGGACGCGCACGGTGGCGACGGGGCTTTCGATCAGCTGGTCGCGCACCACGCTGCTGCCGCCGAAGGTGGCGGTGACCAGCAGGCGATGGCTACCGGCGGTCAGGGGGCCGGCGTTGAGCGTGAAACTGCCGTCGGCGGCGATGGCGCTGGTGGGCGCGCCGAGCGGCTCGCGCACCCGCCCGCCCGGGCCCGGGACCTCGCGGTAGAGCTGGAGGCTCCAGCCGCCGTGGCGCTGCGCGTCAAAGCGGAACGCCCCCTGGCCCCACTCGCCGAACGTGCCGTCCAGCAGGCTGTCGGTGTCGTTGGCCAGCGGCCCCGGCGCGCGCAACCTGAGTGTCAGGCGATTGGGCAGGGCGACGAAGGTCAGCGGCACCTCGGTGAACACCTCGGGATAGCGGCTGTAATGGACGCGGGCCACCAGGCGCGTGGTGTCTTCCAGGGCCGCCAGGTCGGTGGTGACGGTTTCGCGCACGTTGTCGGCGGTGGTCGCGCGCTCGCTGCGCACCGCGCCGCTGTCGGCGTCGCGCAGGCTCAGTACCAGGCCGAGGTAGGGCTTGCTCATGGCGGTCACCGTCCCCGGGGCGTAGGGCCCGGTGCGCGTCGCCCAGCTCCCCGCCGGCAGCCAGTCGCCCTGCGCGGCGGCCGCCGAGGCCGGGTTGAAGCGCAGCGCCGGCGGTTCCGGCTCGTACAGCGCCACGCTGTGCTCCTGGACCGCCGCCGTCGGCGCCCCGGCCTCGGCCGGGGCCGGGGTCAGGGCGGGATAGAAGGCATAGCTGTTGCCGCGCACCACGTACAGGCCGGGCTGATAGCGCAGGCTGACCGACTCGGCGGTGGTGTTGAGAAAGCCCTTGAGGGCGCGCTTGTAGAGCGGATGCGGCTGCAGATCCGGCGGCAGCTCGACCCAGTGCACCGCGCACAGGGCGGTGCCGTCGGGGGCCAGGGTATGGCGGGTGGTCCCGGGGTCGGTCAGCGCCTGGAAGTCGCCGGCGCACAGGGTGGCGCCACGCGCCACCAGGGAGAGCTCGGCGGGGTGGACCTTTTTGGCGAAGGCCGGCGCCGATTGCTTCAGCAGCAGCTCGGCGGCCGGCGACCACAGGTGGATCGGCGCCTTGACCACCGGCGCCAGGGGCCGGTCGATGCGCACCTGGAGGTCGCCAAAGCGTCCTTCCGGCAGGGCCGCGCTCGCGAGCGGGTGCATGGGCAGGGTGATCCGCCCGCGGGCGGCGTCAAAGTTGTAGTCCGGATAGTAGAGGTTCTGGCCGGGATTGAGCGGCTGGCCGGCGATCACCAGCGCGTCGCGGGCGTCGGCGCTGAGGGTGATGATCAGGTCGGCCTTGCCGCGCAGCGGTTGCGGCGGCTGGTGCCCGGTCACCGCCGCCTCGGTGGTCAGCGGCCAGTCCTGGGTCTCGCGGCGCACGTCGACCTTGCCCGCCACCAGCGGCAGGAGGATTTGCTCGCCATGGGCCGCGAGCAGCGGCAGCAGGCGCGCGCCCACGGCGAAGGGGGCGCTGTGCGTCCCTTCGTTCTGGTTGGCGTCGCGGGCGACGACGCTGATTTCATAGGTGTCGTCCGCCAGCAGCGGCAGGGTCGCCGGGTAGCGGACGACGTAGCCGTCGCCCGCGGGCTGGTAGTCGAGGGTCAGCGGAGTGGTCAGCGCCCCGCCGCGGAGGGTCACGCTCACCACCGCCGGCTGGGGGTCCAGATTGTCGGTCACCTGGAAGGCGATCGCCTGCGGATCCTGCAGCGGCGCCGCCGCCAGGGGCTGGCCGTCGACGGTGGCAAAGGTCACGGCCGGCGCCTGGTGATCGATGGCCAGGCGGATGCTGAAGGCGTAGGGTGCGGCCTGGTTGCCCGCGGCATCTTCGGCGTGGGCGGTGAAGGCGTAATTGCCGTCGGCCAGGGCGGTCAGGGGGCTGCGCGCCAGCCAGTTGCCGTCGCCGCCCGGCGCCACTAACTGGTCATGGGGCAGCAGGATGGGCGCGCCGCTGGGCTGCGGGGTCGCCGCCACCCAGAAGCGGGTGACGGTGCGCGGGCCGTCCGCCGGTCCCTCGAAGAGGCTGGCCTCCACCCACTGGTTCAATGGCCCCAGTTGCGTGCCGGTGATCACCGGCGGGGTGTTGTCGAGCAGAACCTCGCTCAGGGTGAAGGGCGCCGACACGCCGTCGCGGGCGTCACGGGCGAAGGCCTGCAGGGTGTAGCGCCCGCTGATCAGCGTCGCCAGCCCGACCCGCCCCTGCCAGTGGCGCTGGCCGTCGACACTGATCGCGGCCGGGGCCTCCCCGGCCACGGTGAGGGGCGCGCCCCCCGCCACCGGCTGGGCTTCGACCCAGAAGGCGACGATGTCCTGCACCCCGGGCGGCGCCGCCTGCGTCGTCACGTCGAGCCACTTGGCATGGTCCCCGAGTTGCGCGGTGGCGATCACCGGCGGCTGGTTGTAGAGCAGGTGTTCGCCGAGGGCGAGCGGCGCCGCCAGGTTGCCGGCGGCGTCGCGCGCGCCGACGCTGAGGGTATAGCGGCCGGTGGGCACGGTGCTCAGGGCGACCCGCGCCTGCCACGGCGCCGCCCCCGCCGGGGCGGTCAGGCCCTCGGCCTGCAGCGTGTGCCGCTCGCCGCCGGCTTCGACCAGCTCCACCCAGACCTGATCCACGGTGCGCGCCCCATCCTCGGGCGCCTCGCTGACCTGGACGTCGACCCACTGGTTGCCGGCCCCCAGGGACGCCTGGGTGATCACCGGCGGCGCGACGTCATACACATACTCCAGGGCGTGGGGGGCGGAGACGTTGCCGGCCGCGTCGGCGGCGTACAGCGCCAGGGCATAGCGCCCGCTGTCCAGGGCTGGCAGGACAAGCTGCGCCGCCCAGTCGGCATCGCCGCCGGGGGAGGACAGTTGGCTCGCCTCCCAGGTCCACTGCTGCGCGGTGGCGGCGCGCGTGGCCTCCGCCCAGGCCCGGACCACCTGCCCCGGGCCGTCCACCGGCACTTCGCGGATCGTCAGATCCACCCGCGGCGGGTCGGCCGCGAGCACCGCCCCGGTAATGAGCGGCGCCGCGGTGTCCCGCGTGCGCACCGACCATTCATCGCTCACCCCGCCGACGGTGACGGTGGCCCGCGCCGTGGCGTAGGCCTGCGCCGAACTGGTGAGGCGCACCGCCAGCGTCTGGCCATTGGTCAGCGTGCCCGCGGTGACCCAGGGACCACCCTGGATACTGACCTGCGGATGGCCGGCGCCGCTCACGGCCACCGCGGCGCCGCCGGTCAGGCCGGTGAGGGTCAGGGTGTTCGAGGTAATCGTCGCCTGCTGCTCCACATCGCTCTGATCGGTGAAGCTGAAGGGATCGGGCGTGGTGTCGTCGACGGTACGCACCGTCCACTCATCGCTGACGCCGCCGACGGTGACGGTGGCGGTGGAGGCGGTGCTGGCGGTGGCGGCGCTGGTCAGGCGCACCTGCAGGGTCTGGTTGTTCAGGATGGCGCCACTGGTCGCCCAGGCGCCGCCGTTGATACTGATCCGCGGGTCGCCGTCGCCCGTGACCGTCACCGCGGTGGCGTCATTGATCCCGGTGATGGGCAGGGCCAGGGCCGTGCGCAGGGTGCTCAGCGGCACGCCGCTCTGATCGGCGAAGCTGAAGGGGTCGGGCGTGGTGTCCCGCGCCTGGGTGGTGACCGCCCAGCTGGCGCTCACCCCGCCGACGGTGACGGTGGCGGTGTGGGGGGTGCTGAAGTCGCCGGCGCTGGTCAGGAGTACCGCCAGCGTCTGGCCGGGGGCGAGGCTGCCACTGGTCACCCAGGGGCCGCCCTGGATGCTGACCTGCGGATTGCCGTCGCCACTCACCGTCACCGGGGCGGCCGCGCCCAGGCCGGTGAGGGTGACGGTGTTGGAGGTGATCGCGCTGCTCAGGGCGACGTCGACCTGAGCGACGAAGCTGAAGGCGTCGGGCACGGTGTCATCGACGGTGCGCACGGTCCAGGCGTCACTCACCCCGCCGACGGTGACGGTAGCGGTGGACTGGGTGCTGTAGTCCGCGGCACTGGTCAGGCGCACCGCCAGGGTCTGGCCGGGGAGGAGCGTGCTGCTGGTGACCCAGGGGCCGCCAGCGAGGCTGACCTGCGGGTTGCCGTCGCCGCTCACGGCTACCGCGGCACCGTCATTGATCCCTGTCAGGGTCAGCGTGTTGGACGTGGTCAGGGTGCTGCGGGCCACGTCGGTCAGGTCGGTGAAATTGAAGGCGTCGGGGGTGGTGTCCCGGGCCAGGGTGGTGACGGTCCAGGTGGTGCTGCCCGCGCCGACGGTGATGGTGGCGCGGTGCGGGGTGCTGAAGTCGGCGGCGCTGGTCAGGCGCACCGCCAGGGTCTGGCCGTTCTCCAGCGCGCCGCTGGTGACCCAGGGACCGCCATTGAGACTGACCTGCGGATTGCCGTCGCCGCTGACCGTTACCGGGGCGGTGACGCCCAGGCCGGTGAGGGTCAGGGTGTTAGCCGTGGTCAGGGTGCTGCGGACCACGTTGCTCTGATCCGTGAAGCTGAAGGCGTCGGGCACGGTGTCGTCGACCGTGCGCACCGTCCAGGCGTCACTCACGCCGCCCACCGTCACGGTGGCGGTGGACAGGGTGCTGTAGTCCGCGGCGCTGGTGAGGCGCACCGTCAGGGTCTGGCCGGGGGTGAGCGTGCCGCTGGTGACCCAGGGGCCGCCGGCGAGGCTGACCTGCGGGTCCCCGTCGCCGCTGACGGACACCGCGGTGGCGTCATTGAACCCGGTGAGGGTCAGGGTATTGGCCGTGGTCAGGGTGCTCCGCGGCACATCGCTCTGGTCGGTGAAGCTGAAGGCGTCGGGGGTGGTGTCCTGGGCCAGGGTGGTGACGGTCCAGGTGGCGCTGCTCGCGCCGACGGTGACGGTGGCGCTATGCGGGGTGCTGAAGTCTGCCGCGCTGGTGAGCTGCACCGCCAGCGTCTGGCCGCTGGTCAGGGTGCCACTGGTCACCCAGGGACCGCCGTTGATACTGAACTGCGGGCCGCCATCGCCGCTGACCGTGACCGTCACCGGGACATTGAGACCGGTAATGCTCAGCGTGTCGGAGGTGCGCCGGGTGTCCCGCGGGACGTCGCTCTGATCGGTGAAGGTGAAGGCGTCCGGCTCGCTGTCGACCAGGGTGGTCACGGTCCAGGTGTCGCTGACGCCGCCGACCGTGACCTGCGCGCTCCGGGCGGTGCTGTAGGTGGGGGCACTGGTCAGGCGCACGCTCAGGGTCTGGCCGTTGCTGATGGCGCCGCTGGTGACCCAGTCCCCGCCATTGAGGCTGACCTGGGGGGTGCCGCTGCCGCTCACCGTCACCGGCGCGGCACCGGTCAGTCCGCTGATCGTCAGGGTGTTCGAGGTCACCGCCGTCGCCCGCGCCACGCCGCTCTGGTCGGTGAAGCTGAAGGCGTCGGGCACGGTGTCGTCCAGGGTGCGCACGGTCCAGGCGTCACTCACGCCGCCGACGGTGACGGTGGCGGTGTACAGGGTGCTGTAGTCCGCCGCACTGGTCAGGCGCACCGCCAGGGTCTGGCCGGGGGTGAGCGTGCCGCTGGTGACCCAGGGGCCGCCATCGAGGCTGACCTGCGGGTCGCCGTCACCGCTGACGGACACCGCGGTGGCGTCATTGATCCCCGTCAGGGTCAGGGTGTTGGCCGTGGTCAGCGTGCTGCGCGCCACGTCGCTCTGGTCGGTGAAGCTGAAGGCGTCGGGGGTGGTGTCCTGCGCCAGGGTGGTGACGGCCCAGGTGTCGCTGACCCCGCCGACGGTGACCGTGGCGGAGCGCGTGGCGCTGAAGTCCGCCGCACTGGTCAGGCGTACCGCCAGGGTCTGGCCGGGGGAGAGCGTGCCGCTGGTGACCCAGGGGCCGCCATTGAGGCTGATCTCGGGGTCACCGTCGCCGCTGACCGTCACCGGGGCGGCGGCATTGAACCCGGTGAGGATCAGGGTGTTGGAGGTGATCGCGCTGCTCAGGGCGACGTCGACCTGATCGGTGAAGCTGAAGGCGTCGGGGACGCTGTCGTCCAGGGTGCGCACCGTCCAGGCATCGCTCACGCCGCCCACGGTGACGGTGGCGGTGTAGGTGGTGCTGTAGTCCGGCGCGCTGGTCAACCGCACCGCCAGGGTCTGGCCGTTCTGGATCGTGCCGCTGGTGACCCAGGGACCGCCATCGAGGCTGACCTGCGGGCTGCCGTCGCCGCTCACCGTGACCGGGGTGGCGGCATTGATGCCGGTGAGGGTCAGCGTGTTGGCGGTGGTCAGGGTGCTGGGCTCGACATCGACCTGATCGGTAAAGCTGAAGGGGTCGGGGGTGGTGTCGTCCGCCGTGCGCACGAACCACGCGTCGCTGACCCCCCCGACCGTCACGGTTGCGGTCCGCGTCGTGCTGGAGTCGGCCGCGCTGGTCAGGCGCACCGCCAGGGTCTGGTTGTTCACGATCGTGCCGCTGGTGGCCCAGGCGCCGCCGTTGAGGCTGATCTGCGGGTTGCCGTCGCCGGTGACCGTGACCGGGGTGGCCACGGTGATCCCGGTAATGGTTACGGCGGGGGCAGCGATCAGTGTGTTGGGCACGACCGTCAACTGATCGGTGAAGTTGAAGGGGTCCGGTACGGTGTCGCCCAACGTGGTTACGGTCCAGGTGTCGGTGACGCCACCGACCGCGACGGTCGCGGTCGAGGTCGTGTCGTAACTGGCCGCACTGGTCAACCGCACCGCCAGGGTCTGGTTGTTCGTGAGCGTGCCGCTGGTCGCCCAGGCGCCGCCATTGATGCTGACTTGCGGATTGCCGTCGCCGCTCACCGTCACCGCGGCGCCGTCATTGATGCCGCTGATGGTCAGCGTGTTGGCGGTGGTCAGGGTGCTCAGGGCGATGCCGCTCTGGTCGGTGAAGCTGAAAGGATCGGGGATGAAGTCGGCGGCCAGGGTGGTGACGTCCCAGGTATCGCTCACCCCGCCGACGGTGACGGTCGTGCTGCGCGTGGTACTGAAGGTCGCGGCACTCGTCAAGCGCACGGCCAGGGTCTGGTTGTTCATGATCGTGCCGCTGGTGGCCCAGGCGCCGCCTGCGATACTGATCTGCGGACTACCCTCACCGGTGACGGT
This sequence comes from uncultured Gammaproteobacteria bacterium, assembly GCA_937862735.1. Lineage (GTDB taxonomy): Bacteria > Pseudomonadota > Gammaproteobacteria > Chromatiales > Chromatiaceae > M0108. The sequence continues at coordinate 93,799 of CALMDH010000329.1, read as the reverse complement.
CACCGGTGAGGCGCCGAGCATGGCGGGACCCAGCCCGGTAATGGTCACCGCGGTGGCGGTGCGCAGGGTGCTCAAGGGGACATTGGTCTGGTCGGTGAAGGTGAAGGCATTGGGCACGGTGTCATGTTGCGTCTGCACCGTCCAGGCAGCGGTCCAGTTAAAGTTGGCGTCGCCGACCGTCACGGTCGCTTCCCGGTAGGTGCTGTAGGTGCCGGGGCTGGTCAGGCGCACCGCCAGGGACTGGCCATCGGTGATGGTGCCGCTGGTGGCCCAGGCGCCGCCGTTGATGCTGATTTGTGGGCTGCCGTCGCCATACACCGTGACGGGCACGCCGGTGGTGATCCCGGTGATGGTCACCGTGTCGGAGGTGATCAAGGTGCTCAACGGCACCCCGGTCTGATCGGTGAAGCTGAATTCATCCGGCTGGGTGTCATCCAGGGTGCGTACGGTCCACTGATCGCTGACGCCGCCGACCGTTACGGTCGCGGTCGCGGTGGTGGCCAGATTAGCCGAACTGGTCAGGCGCACCGCCAGGGTCTGGTTGTTCGTGATCGTGCCACTGGTGGCCCAGGCGCCACCATTGATGCTGATCTGCGGGTTGCCGTCGCCGGAGACCGTCACCGGCGCGGGGTTGCCCAGCCCGGTGATGGTGACCGCGGTGGCGGTGCACAGGGTGTTCAGCGCCACCCCGGTCTGATCGGTGAAGGTGAAGGCATCCGGGACGATGTCTTGCTGGGTGCGCACCGTCCAGTCATCGCTGACCCCACCGATAGCGAGCGTGGCGGTCAGGGGGGTATCGGGCGAAGCCGAAGCATAGAGGCTCGCCTCCACGGTATCGCCGTTGCTGAGGGTGCCGTTGCCGACCCACAAGCCGGTGCCGTTGAGCTTGATCGTCGGATTACCCTGACCCGAGATGGAGACATTGGTCGTGCCGGTGAGGCCGGTGACGGTCAGGGGGGTGGTGTAGACGCGGGTGCCGGGGACGATCTCCGTCTGATCGGTCAGGGTGAAGCCGTCCGGGGTCACATCCGCGCCATTGCGAACACAGCGCACCCGGGTGTCGCTGTAGGTGGATTTCGTCTGGGATTGGATACCGCTGCTGAACAACACCCCCTTGCTGTTCCCGCTGTCGACCTCGGTGGACGACCAGTAAAATTTTGAGGCGAAATTGGGCAGCGAAGCGCGATAGTAATAGAGCTGAAACAGCTCATCGATGGCGGGCAGGTACCAGTCGCTGTGGCCGTGCGCGCTCAACTCGGCGCACAGCTGGGCGGCGTTGGGCGTTTTGCCGTCATTGGGGTTATAGTCGCCGTCCCCCCGCAGCACGTGCGCCGCGATATCCGCGGTATTGCCGTCGCCGTCCGTGGTGGATTGCGCGCCGGTGATAAAGCTAAAGGTGCCCCAGTAGGCATTGGAGCCCTGATCGGTCGTCGTGGTGTAGAAGGGGAGGTTGCCATCGGGGGTCAGGCCGGCATACACCGTGCCGTCGGCGCAGACGGTGCCGACGGCGGGGGGGCCCAGACACGCATCGTCTTTCGTCGTTACAGTCCATTCGTCATCCCAGGTGCCGACCGACACGAACGTGGTCCAGGCGGTGAGGGACGTGGGCGCACTGGACATGCGTACCGTCAGGGTCTGGCCATCTTGAATCGTGCCCGTGGTGACCCAGGGACCGCCGTTGATGCTGACCTCCTGGGGTCCGTCCCCGCTCACCGTGACCGGGACGTTGCCGGTGATGCCGGTCACGGTCACGGTCTCGGAGGTGATCAGCGTATTGCTGGCGACGCCGGTCAGATCGGTCAGGTTGAACGGGTTGGGGGTGGTGTCCTGGGCCTCGGTGGTGACGTGAAAGTCCTCGGTGGCGATGCCGACGGTGACGGTAGCGGTGCGCTTGGTTTGAAAGTTCGAAGAGCTCGTCAGCCGCACGGCTAAGGTCTGCCCATTGTAAACAGTGCCACTGGTCACCCAGGGGCCACCATTGATCCTGACCTGCGGGCTGCCGTTGCCGGTAACCGCGACCGGGTTGGGAACGAGGATGTCTTGGATTATGACGGTATTGGAGGTGATCACCGTGCTCCGGGGCACCCCGGTCTGAGCGATGAACTTGAAGGGATCGATGACGGCATCCGCGGTGGATGGCACGAGCGCCAGCAGCAGCACGACGAGGGCGAGGACCGATTGCGGGCGGGTGGCCACGCGGGGCCATGGCTGCGCGGCGTGGCCGGCGTTACAGAAACGGCGAAGGAGCGGAATGGCGGTCATGGTCGTTCCCACGGCAGCGGAGGGGTGGTCGGGTCAGGATAGGGGGCGGCCGGTGGCGTTTTGCGCGTCATGCCGCTGGGCTACCTGTCATTTGTGCCCGGAAGTGGCCGTCTCCGGGGCGAGAGGCGTTTCGCGGGTCAGTTCCGGTGAGGTGCCGGACCATCGTCAGCGAACCCGGGGCTATGTTCCGTGCGTTTATACCGCCTCCCCGGGGCGTTATTGCCGCTAATGACACTGGGTGCAGGCGCGTTTCCCCGCTATTTTGGCCGCGCGCGCCCGCGCTTGAGGGTCGCGGCCACAACGGTCCCGGTCGCGGTCAGAAGCGGTCAGCCGCTGGGTCGGGGATTTGGGGCACACTAGCCACTCCACGGCGTCGGTTGTCGCTACCTGTGCCTCAGGCCGCTGTGCCTCAGGCGGTTGTCCGGAGCTTGCCTTGTGCACTTAAAGGGTGTATACAGAAGAAAACAAGCAGAGGAATGCGCGGGGTCCCGCGCCGTTGCCGGAGAGATCGTGCATGGCCAAGCCCACTCAAGTATCGCTGCCGCTCGACCCCGCGCCGGCCACGCCGGCGTGGGTCGTGCAGGTGGCGTTACCGGTGCCGGTGGCGAGTCTGTTTGACTACCTGAGCACCTGCGCGATCGCCCCGGGGTGTCGCGTCCTGGCGCCCTTCGGCCGCCGGCAACTGATCGGCCTGGTGGTGGCGTGCGGGCGGGACAGCCAGGTGGCCGCCACCCGCCTCAAACCGCTGACCGAATGTCTGGATACGGCCCCCCTGCTCAGTCCGGCGACCCTGGCGGTGGTGCAATGGGCGACGCGTTATTACGCCGCACCCCCGGGAGAAATGCTGGCGGTACTGCCCAAATTGTTGCGCACCGAGCGGACGGTGGCGCCGCGCGTCCAGCCGTGCTGGGCCCTGGCGCCCGGCGTGGACCCCACCGCCGGACGCGGTCGTCGCCAGCAGCAATTGCTGGAGTTGCTGGCGCGGGCCGCCCAACCCCTGACCGCGGCGGACCTGACCGTCCAACTCGGTACCGGCTGGCAGCGCTGCGTGCCGCCGCTGCGCGCCCGCGGCCTGCTGGCCCCCGCCCCCGCCGCCAGCGCCATCCCACAGCCACCGGCGACGCCCCACCCGATTCACCCCGAAGCCCAGCAACAGGCCGCCGTCGCCGCCATCACCGCCGCCCTCGCCCGCTTCCAGGTGTTTCTGCTCGAAGGGGTGACCGGGTCGGGCAAGACCGAGGTCTACCTTCTGGCGGTGCGCGCGGCGCTGGAACGGCAGTTACAGGTCCTGGTGCTGGTCCCCGAGATCGCCCTGACCCCGCAGACCGTGGCGCGCTTTCGCGCCGCGCTGGCGACCCCGGTGGTGGTGCTCCATTCCGGCCTCAGTGATCGGGAACGCCTGGACAGCTGGCTCCTGGCGCAACGGGGGCAGGCCGGGGTGGTGATCGGCACGCGCTCCGCGGTGTTTGCCGAACTGCCGCGCTTAGGGCTGGTGATCGTCGACGAGGAGCATGACGCCTCGTTCAAGCAGGACGCGGTCGGGATGCGCTACTCGGCGCGCGACGCGGTGCTGGTGCGCGCCAAGCAGGTCGGCATCCCCGTGGTGCTGGGGACGGCGACCCCCTCGCTCGAATCCCTCCACCACGCCCAGTCCGGGCACTATCACCATCTGCGGCTGACCGAGCGCGCCCAGGGCGCGCGGCTGCCCCAGGTGCAGCTGATTGATCTGAACCGCGAACCGCGGTTGGACGAGGGCTTGTCGGCCACCCTGATCGCCGCCATGCGCGCCTGCTTGCAGCGGGACGAACAGGTGGTGATTTTCCTCAATCGCCGTGGTTTTGCGCCGGTGGTGGTCTGCCAGGATTGCGGCTGGTCGTCGGGCTGCCCGCAGTGTGACGCCCGCATGGTCTGGCACAAGCCGCACGGGGAACTGCGCTGTCATTATTGCGGCCATCGCGAACGCCATCCGCCGGCGTGCCCGGCGTGTCAGTCCCCCAGCGGCCTGCGCCCCGCCGGGGAAGGCACGCAACGGGTGGAGGCGCGTCTGCGGGCATTATTCCCGGAGTACCCCCTGTTGCGCATGGATCGCGACACCATCCGCGGGCGCGTGGCGCTGGAGGCGGCCGTCACCGAGGTCCGGGAGCAGCGCGCGCGCATTTTGGTCGGGACGCAGATGGTAGCCAAGGGTCACGATTTTCATGGGGTGACCCTGGTGGGCGTACTGGATATCGACGGCCAATTGTTCAGTGCCGATTTCCGCGCCGTGGAACGGTTGGGCCAAACCCTGACCCAGGTGGCCGGGCGCGCCGGGCGCGGGGCCAAACCCGGGCAGGTGCTGATTCAGACGCGCTTTCCCGACCACCACGCCCTGCAGGCGGTGCGGCAGGGCGAGGACGGCTATCGCCACCTGGCCGCCACGGAACTGCAGCAACGCAAAGCGGCCGGCTTCCCGCCCTTTGGCTTTCTCGCCGTGGCCACCGCGCGCAGTCGCCAGCCCGGGGCGGCGCTGGCCTTCCTGGAGCAGACGCGCCATCAGCTGGCCGCGCCCGCCGGGGTGGAACTGCACGGCCCGGTGCCCCCGGCGATGGAGCGGCTGGGGGGGGAGTATCGCGCGCAGCTGATCGCCATGGCCCCGGAGCGCACGCCGTTGCGCCATTTCGTTGCCACCTGGAGCGGGGTGCTGGCGGCGCAGCGCCCCCCCCTGCACCTGCATTGGGCCATCGATGTCGATCCACTCACCCTTAACTGATCCGCCCCCCCGCACCGTCGCCGTGGTTGGCGGCGACACTGGCCGCGCCGACGGCCTCTACGGGGATCACTATCACCTGGGCGTCACCAGCGTCGCCGATCAGCAGCCGGTGGGCCTGGCCAGCGTGGCGGTCGGCGTCGAGCGTTTGCGCCGGGTGGCGGCCGGCTGCCCGCAGCTGCGCTTCACCGTTACGGGCCGCCAGTTGTGCCCCGGCGCTCCGGGGGGCAAGCCCGACCCCCGCCCCTATGTGGAGCTCTTTCGCGTCCGCCCCGGCAATATCCAGGTACCGGCGAGCTGGGATGCGTTTGCCCCGCCCCTGCCAGCGAAACCGCTGCGGCTATTGGTGACCGGCGGGCGACTGCCCCCCGCGTATGCCCCGTTCGCCGCGCAACTGGATCATCTGTGCGCGCGGCTCAATCCCGCCGAGCTGTTTGGTTTGTGCGGGGATAATCGGGGACTCGATGAATTGGCCGCGCGCTGGTTCAGTGAGCGCCAGATCCCCTTTGCCCGCTATCAATGCCATTGGGAGCAGCTGGCGGCGCCGCGCGCGATTGTCCGGAATCGGCATGGTCGCCATTACAACGCGCGCGCCCGGCTCGATTGTGAAACGCGCCTGGTGATGGCCGCGACCCATGTGGTGGTATTTGAGCCGTTGGCGGCGGGAGATGCTTCGCCATGCCGGCATGTCATCGCGCAAGCGAAGGGGCTGGGGCGCGCCCTGCGGGTATTGTGGAGCACGGCGCCGCGCAAGGGAGAGACCGACCCGATGACGGCCGCGCCCGGAATCACCGAAAGGTAAGGAAAACCGCCGCTTGGGCATGATAAACCTATTAAAGAGGAGGAATTGTGTGTTATGGTGATTTCCTGGCTGGTGATGAATAGATCGATCCGCGCATGATGGTTACCCGTGCCCCTACGCAGCAATTGGAAGGCGACGTCATTCAGGTGATATTCGCCAAGGAGAATGGCTGGGCGGTCCTGTTGCTGAAAGAGCGGTCTTCCGGGCGCCAGGCCCGGGTCACGGGCGTCGCGCCCGGGATTTCCGCCGGGGAACAAATTTGCGCCTATGGGGATTGGGTGGAGGATAGCCGCTATGGGCGCCAGTTCCGCTCCTCGACGATTAAAATTGCCCCGCCCGCCAGTCCGCAGGGGTTGCGCGCCTTTCTCGCTTCCGGCGTGATCACCGGCATTGGCGCCGCTTATGCGGAGCGGTTGGTCGAGCAATTCGGTGATGAATTGATTCACGTCCTCGACCATACGCCCGAGCGCATTCGGGAGGTGCCGGGGATTGGCCCCGCGCGCCTGGCCCAGATCACCGCCGCCTGGGCCAAGCATCACCAGGACCGGGATCTGCTGATGTTTCTGGAAGGCCAGGGCGTGAGCGCCGCCAAGGCGCAGCAGATCATGGCCCATTTCGGCGACCAGACGCTGGGCATTGTGCGCAGCACGCCCTACCGGCTGATCGAAGTCCGGGGCTTCGGTTTCCTTACCGTTGATGGCATCGCCCGGCGCCTGGGCGTCGCCGCCACCGACCCGCAGCGTCTGCGCGCCGGGCTGGTGCATACCCTGGAAACGGCCGCGCAGTATGGGCATTGCGCCCTGCCGCCGCCGCGGGTGTATGAGCAGGGAGCGCAATGGCTGCAATGCGCCGCCGCGGCGTTGGCGCCGGTCGGGACCGCGCTGGAGGACGATGGCCGGCTGGCGCGCCGCTCCTTCGGCGGGGAGGATCTCCTCTATCTGCCCCGGCTCGACCAGGCCGAGGCGCGCGTCGCTGACTGGGTGCGCGCACGGCTCGCGGCGGCGCCGGCCTGGTATCGGGATGGCCTGGCGGATGAGGCTGGCACGATCGCGGCGGCGGAACGGCGCTGCGGGCTGACGCTGTCCGCCTCCCAGCGCGAGGCGGTGGAACTGGCGCTGCAGCACGGGATCGCGATCATTACCGGCGGTCCGGGTTGCGGCAAAACCACCACGACCCAGGTGATCATCGAGGTGCTCCAGCAGTATGGGGCCAAGATCCTGCTCGCCGCGCCCACCGGCCGCGCGGCCAAGCGCCTGGCCACCGCCACGGGTCATGACGCCAGCACCATCCACCGCCTGCTGTGGACCCACAGCCAGAACAGCGGCGGCCTGTTGGCCGACGTGGTGCTGATTGATGAGGCGTCGATGGTCGACGTTGAGGTGATGGCCTGGCTGCTCGAAACCCTGGCGCCGACCACCACCCTGCTGCTGGTGGGGGATGCCGATCAGCTGCCCTCGGTCGGTCCGGGGCGCGTGTTCGACGACCTCATCGCCAGTGGCGCCATCCCGGTGGCGACCTTACGCGAGGTGCACCGGCAGGCCGCCGACAGTCACATCATCCAGGCGGCGCACGCCATTCGCGCCGGGCGGGTGCCCCCCCGCGGCGATAGCCGCGAATACGTGGCCCTGGCGGTGGCGAGCGCCGCGGACATCGCCGCCTGCGTCGAGGAGTGGGTGTGTGACCGCCTGCCGCAGACCTACGGCTTTCATCCCCTGCGGCAGATCCAGGTGCTCAGCCCGATGAAGCGCGGCGCGGCCGGCACCGTGGCGTTGAATGTGCGCCTGCAACGGCGGCTGAACCCCAATCTGCCGCCGGAGCGCGTCGGGTCCGCCCTGCCGTTCGCGCACGGGGACAAGGTGATCGCGACGGCGAACGATTACACCAAGGAGGTGTTCAACGGCGACGCCGGGTTTGTCCGGGATATCAACCCGGCGGACGACACCCTGACCGTCGAATTCGATGGCCGCGCGGTCACCTACACCCGCCGCGAAAGCGAGGGCCTGCTGCTGGCCTATGCCTTGACCGTCCACAAAAGCCAGGGCTCGGAATATGACGCGGTCATTATCGCCCTGGCCCGGGAGCATTACCCGGTGCTGTCCCGCTCCCTGCTGTATACCGCCATCACCCGCGGCAAGCGCTTTGGCGCCATCCTCTACGAGGAGGGGGCGTTGGAGCTGGGCCTGCAGAGTCACAAGGATCCGCGCATCACCGGGCTGCGCCATCGCTGTTGAGCGTCCCGCTCACGGCGGCGGCCACTGGACCGCGGCGCTGGCCTGGTCCTTGTCATCGCGGGCCACCAGCGTCACCGCCGCCACCCCCCGCTGCATCGCCTGCCGGCTGAGGCGGATGGCGCCGCCCCGGGTGGTCACCGCCTGCTCCGCGCCGTTGTCGGCGTAGCGGATCACCCAGTGGTAGCGGCGGATCTCACCCTGTGCCGCCGTGCAGCGCGCGTGCAGGGTGCGGGGCTGGCCGGCGGGCATGACGCTGTCGATCGTGCAGTGCGGCGGGACGCCCGTGGTCAGGACCAGCCCGCGCAGATCGTCCGCCGTGCGCCCGTAATTGGTGCGGATCGCCACCCGCACCCGATGCTCCCCGGGGGTGTCGAGCGGAAAGCGCGCGCCCTCGCGCGAGGTCAGGGCATGTTCCCGGTCGTCCACCGTGAGGGTCACCGTTTCGATCACCTCGGTCTCCGTCAAGCCAGCGACCTCCCAGGTGGCGGTGACGGTCTCCGGCGCGCGGCGCCAGGGATCGGCGGCGGTCAGGGTCAGGGTGACCCCCAGGGGCGGCGGCTCCAGGGCGTCAAAGACGTGGCTGAGCTCGGCCGCGTGCCCGTGGGTGTCGCGCACCCGCGCGCTGACGGCATGGCTGCCGGGCCGGTCATAGCGCACCACGATGCCGGCGTCCTGGCGGTCTTCGATCACCCCCCCGGGCGGCACGTCCCAGGTCGTCGTCACGGGTTCCGCGCCGAGGGCGTCGGGCGGATCGGGTTTGAGTTCATAGTAGACCCGCGCCGGGGCATAGGGACGGAGCGTCTGGGTGAACAGGCGCCAGTCCGGCCAGCGGTAGGACCAGATCTCCGGAGCGAGGGTCACGCTGGCGCGGGTGGCGTCGGCGTGGCCTTCCAGCCAGTATTCATAGCGCAGGGGGCGATCGCCGGCCGCGGGGGTGTAGTGGACCTGGGGGCCCGCCACGCGCGTGCCATCGGGCAAGTGCCACTGGCCGCCCAGGCGCCAGCCGCTGTCCCCGGTGGCGTCGAGGGTCGCCGCGGTGTGCGCGTGATAGGTGGCGGGCTCCCCGGCGCGCACCCGGGCCGGGCCGCTCAGGCGGGGTGGGCGCAGGGGCGGGAGTCCCACGTGCAGCGGGCGGCGCACGGTGCGCCAGGCCTCGGGCACCTCCGGCGCGTCCGCCCGGCGCGCGGCGACCGTCACCGTCAGCGCCCCCGGCAGGTCCGCCCCCAACGCGTGGGTCGCGCCCTCCAGTTCGACCGGGGGCGCCGCGCCATCCGCGCGCTCCAGGCGCCAGCGATAGCGCAGCGGCGCGGGGTCGCTGGAGACCACCCGCCAGGGGGTGGCGCGCCCGAGGTAGGTGTCGGCAAAGCCCACCAGCGCGATGTCCGGCACGTCGAAGGCGCGCAGCGTGACCACCGGCGCCACCTGGGTCGCGCCGCTGAAGCGATTGACGCTGGTGACGCGATACTGGCGGGCACCCGCGGCGGTCAGGGTGGGGGCATAGGCCAACCCCGGCGGGGTGAGCGCCGCGGGCGGCACGGGGGTCCAGGTAGCGCCGTCATCCGCGGAGCTCTCCCAGCGCACCTCACCCAGGGCCGCGGCCTGCTCCGGCCGGGCCAGCTCCACCCGCAGGTCGGCCACGAAGGGCACGGCCCCCTGGGGGCGGGGGGCGCGCAGGGTCACGGCCACCGGGGCCGGGTCCGCCACCGTCACCGCCAGGGGGGCGGAGAGCAGGCTCTCCAGCCCGTCGCCGTCCGCCGTGCGCCGCTCGGCCCGCACCGCCAGCGCCAGGTCGCCCGCGGGCAAGGAGACGTCGGCAAAGACGAAGGCGCCCGTGGCGGCGGTCAGCGCCTGGGCCGCGGTCAGGGCCGTGGGCGGCTGACCGGCGGTGAGCTGGCACAACTGCACCTGCCAGCCGCCGCCCTCGGGCGGCAGCGGGGCGGACAGGCCGAACAGGCGCCCGTGGACGGTGACGGGCGCGCCCGCCAGCGGCGGCTGGTCGAGGGCCGCCAGCCGGGGGGTGGGCGTCGCCGCCCCGGGGCGCCGATCCAGCCGGGCCTGGGCGGTGAGGTGCGGGGCCGCCGGATAGTGGGCGGTCGCCGTAATCCGCGCGGGCGCGTCCGGCAGACGTGCCTGCACCTGGTGATGCGGCGTGGCGTGGGTCTGCTCGTCGAGGGTGAGCGTCAGGCCGGGGTAGTCCCCGCGGGCGACGACGTGGGCGGCGCGCTCCGCGGCCGGCCACGGGCCGTCGGCGGTATAGGCCTGCCCGGTTGGGTTGTCGCTGACCGGGATGACGAACAGGGCCGGGGGCCGCGGGCGGGCCAGGGCCAGGGTAAATTCCCGGGCCTCGCGGCCGGGGAGAAAGCGCCCCGGGCCCTGCGGGTCAGCGAACACGAGCAGTCCCGGCTGGTAGCGGATGCGCGCCGTGCTCCCCTCCCCCGTCACCACGCCGCTGAGTTGGGCCACCTCGCTGTCCGCGACCTGCGTCAGGCCGTCCGGGAGCTCCAGCCAGCGCAACGCGCAATAGCGAGTGGCCCGCCCCGGGGCGGCGCGCGGCAGCGGCTCGCGCACGACGCGGACGCCGTCCGCGCAGCGGGGGTCGCCACTGCTGGCATGCACACGGACCGGCTCGACGTTGGCGGCGAACTGGGCCTGGCTCGCGCGCAGGTCGATGGCCGCGCCGGGATCCCACAGTGCCAGGGGCACGCGCACGTCGGGGGCGTGCGGTTCCGAGACCCGCAGGTGCAACAGCCCCCCCGCCCCCGCGGGCACGGGGCCGGTGGGCAGAGGGGCGATCGGCAGTTCCAGCCGGCCGGCGTGGGCGTCGACGTCGACATAGGCGATAAACCGTTCCTCCCCCGGGTGGAGGGTGACCTCCCCGAGGCGATAGGCCAGCGGCGCCGAGGCGTCCAGTTGGGCGTCGACCCGCACCACGCCGGTGAGGGGCGCGGCCGCCGGCGTCCCATACAGGGCCAACGGCTCGGTGCGCAGGATGTCGACCGCCTGCTCCGCCAGGGCCTCCGGCGCGAGCAGGGCCACGGGCAGCGTCCCGGCCTCCGGCGCCACGGTCACGGTGGGGATGACGTCGAGAAAAGCGTCATTGACGACACACGCCCCGGCGGCATCGCAGGCTTGCAGCAGGAAGGTGGCCGCGCCGCTGAAGCCCGGCTGTGGCAGGGCCCGCAGGGCCGCGCGCGCCGCGTCCAGTTCCAGATACACCCCCTCGGGCGGCGACAGCAGGGAGAGCTGATGCTGATCGTCCGCGTCGGCGTCCAGCACCAGCGGCGTCACATAGTCCGTACCCTGGCCCTGTTTGGTCACCAGGGTGAGGAGCACGCGCGCGGGCGGATCATTGACCGGACGCACGGTGACGCTGACCCGGGCATCGGCGCAGGCCTGCGCGGCATCACAGGCGGCGATGAAAAAATGATCCTCGCCGTGAAAGTCCGCGGCCGGGGTATAGGTGATCTGCTGCCGGTCCGGCGTGGCGGCGGCCTCCCCGTGCGCCGGAGCGAGGGTGACGGCCAGGTCGTAGCGGTCCGCCGGATCGGGATCGCGCACCGTGACGGCCAACGGCGTGGGGCCGGCGTCCTCGTCGAGCGCCAGCGGGGTCACCGTCAAGCGCGGCGGATCGTTGACATTGCGGATGCGCACCGGCACCGCCGCCTCCACGCAGGCGCCGGCCTCATCGCACAGCATCAGGTCGACGCGCGCCGTGCCGGTGACCCCGTAGTCCGGGGTGAAGCGCAGCCGGTCCTGTTCCAGGGTCGCGCTGCCGCGCTCACTGCCGATGATCGCCAGGGTGGGCGGGCGGCGGGCATCCGGATCGCTGACGACCAGCGGCATGGGGGCGGACGGCAGGTCCTGGTGGGTGGTGAGCGTCAGCGGCGCCAGGGCCGGGGGATCATTGACCGGCGTGACCCGGAGCTTCACCGTCGTCGTGTGACAGCGTGCCGGCGCCACGCACCACGCCAGGGTCGCCGCATCTTCCCCGTACCAGTCTTGCGCCGGGCGATAGCGCCAGCCCTGGTCCGCGCGCTCGATCACCCCGTGCCGCGGCGGCGCGGTCACCTCGAGGGTCGGCGCGTCGGCGCCCGCCAGGGCGCCCGGGACGCGCGGTTGCCAGGCGCTGGGCTCATCCTCGCGCAGGGTCAGCGTCACCTGGTCCGTGTCGGGCGCCTGCGCGCGGGCGACGGCGCTGATCAGGGCGGCGCACGCCAGCAGGACCGCCACCCGCCCGCGCCTCACGGCCGCGCCTCCGGCGCCCAGGTGACCACCGGCGCGGCGTGGCCCTGATCGTCCCGCGCGACGAGCTCGATCCGCGCGACCGCCCGCGCCTGGTCGGCCTTGGCCAGCTGAAAGCGCTGGCCGCCGTTTTTCAGCTCCACGCGCCCGCCATCGACGAACAGCACGCGCCAGTGATAGCTGCCGACGCGGCCCAGGGGCGTGGTGCAGACGGCGCTGATCCCGGCGTTGCCCGGCAGGGGCCCGCTGACCTCAATCTGGCAGCGCGGCGGCGCGGGGCGCTGGACCTGGATCCGGGTCCGCTCCGCGACGCTGCGTCCCTGGGAGGTGCGTACCCGCAGCACGACCTCATGCTGGCCCGGCGTCATCAGGCGCAGGGCAGCGGTCGCGGGGGGGTCCGTCTGCGCCAGCTCGCCGTCGAGCAGGAGCTGGACGGCGGTGACCGTTTCCCCGGCGGCCAGGCCCTCGACCGACCAGCGCAGGGTCGTGTCCAGCGGCGCCCGTTGCCAGCGATCGGCGAAAAAGGTGCGCACGGAGGCCAGCAGCGGGGGGGGATCGGCAATCGTCAGCCGGTCCTCCACCGTCTGCTGGCGGCCCTGGGCGTCGGTGACGGTAAAGCGCACCGCATAGGGCCCCGGGGCGTCGAACTGGAGCAGGGCGGTATGCCGGTCATGCGCGAGCACGGTCACCCCCGCGGGCAGGTCGAGGTCATAGCGCAGGTCCTGGCCCAGGCGCAGATCGCGCTGCCCGGCGGGCGTTTCGGGGACCAGGGCGTAATACACGCGGGCCGGGGTCTGGGCGCGCAGGGGGCGCCGTTGCAACTGCCAGCGCGGCCAGGGGCGGGCATGGGTGTGGAGGGGCAGCCGGCTGGTGACGCGGGTCGTCGCCTCATGGCCATCGAGCCAGGCGCTGTAATCGATATGGGCGTCGTCCGCGCCCACGGTGTAGACCACGCTGTCGCCGGTCGCCACCCGGCCGTTGGGCAGGCGCCACAGCCGGCGCACCGCCGGCGCCAGCGGCGCGGCCGGATCCACCACCGGCTCCTGGGGACTGTGGAAACGGGCAACCTGACCTTCGTACACGGTGTAGGGCCCGCTCAGGGTCGGCGCCCGCAGGAACGGCGGCGCGACCAGCAACTGGCCGGTCCAGGTCGCCCAGGCCGCCGGCAGGTCGGGCGCGGTGACGTACTTGGCCCGCACGGTGACCGGCAGGCGGCCGGGCTGATCCGCGGCCAGCTGGACGCTGGCGCCCTGCGCGCTGCCGACCAGCGCGGGTGAGGTCCACTGATACTCGATGGCGTCCGCCCCGCTCTCCAGCACGGCCCACTGTACCGGCCGGCCGAGCACGGTTTCGGGATAGCCGTGGATGCGCAACGGGGGCAGCTGATAGGCCTGCACCGTGAGGGGCGGAGAATAGGTGGGCGGCCCGCCGCCCCGCGGCGTGACGCGCAGCCGGTAATGATAGACGCCCGGTTCCCGCACCAGGAGCGGCAGGGTCAACCGCAACTCGGGCGCGGTCGTCGTCGCGATCACCTGGTAGGCCCCGTCCGGGTCGGGGGCCCTTTCCCAAGCCACGGCCGCCACCTGGGCGAGGGCGGCCGCGGGCAGCCGCGCGGTGAGGGTCGTGGCCAGCGGGGCCTGGCCCTGGCGGAGGTCGGCGTCCAGGGTGATGGCCGGCGCCGCGGCGGGGTCACTGAGGATGACGCGCAGCGGCGCGGAATGCACCCGCTGCCCGGTGCCATAGGCATCGAGCGCTTCGGCAAAGAGCAGGAATTCCCCGGGCGCCTGGGGCGGCAGCGTCAGGGTGAAGGGCGCCGCGCCGGCCTCGATTTCCGGGCCGACGGCCACGTCCGGGCCGCCCGCCTGCTGGCGCATCAGCTGCACCCGCCAGCGCCCGGCCTCGTCCGCCGGCCGGTCCGGGGCGGCGAAGTCCACCAGGGCGCCGTGGATCACCAGCGCCTCATCGGCGCGCTGGGTAAGGGTCGGCCCGCCATGCAAGGTCACGGCACTGCCGCGACCGGGTTCGCCCAGGGTCAGCTGCGCGGTGGCGGCGTGCGCCGGGGCCTGCGAGTAGGCCGCCGTGAGGCGGTAAGTCTGCGGGCGGCGCGCGCTGGTCACGTCCGCCTGGACCGTGGTGCTGGCGCTGTGCACGACAATCCCCTCCGGGTCCGCCCCCCCGACCGGGTCGAGGGTCAGTGTCAGGCCGGGATAGGGCGCCCGGGCGCTGACCTGCGCCACCGCCGTGGCCGGCAGGGGCCAATAGCCACCCGCCGGCCCCGTGACGCTGGCCGTCGCGTCGGGACGGAACAGCAGTTCCGGGAGCGGCGGCGCGATCACCTGCAGCTCCAGGCGGCGTTCCCCGGCGGCCGGAAAGAAGCGCGGCAGGCCGAGGTGATCGAAAAACACCAGGCCGGCGCGCCAGACGAGGGTGGCCACCGGGTCCGGGGTCGTCACGCGCCCCGTCAGGCTCGCCCCCACGGCGCGGCGGTCGGGCTCCAGTCCGGGGGGGAGGTCCAGCCATTCCACCGCGCAGTAGCCCCGGCTGCGATCCCGCCGCGGGAAGGCGGCGGCTGAGGTCCAGGTCAGGACCGTCCCGGCGCAGTAGCCGCTGAGGTCGGCGACGGGGATGTCGAGGCGCTGGACGTCCCGCGCCACGACCGTCGTCGGCGGTTGGGGCGCGAGCAGGCGGGCGGGATTCCAGGTGGCGAGCTGGACGCCGATGTCCTCGGTCACAAGCGCCTCCACCCGGAGCGTGAGCATCCCGATCACGCCGTCCGGGGCGGTGGCGGGCGCGTCAAGGGCCAACGCCAGGGCAATGCGTCCCCCCGCGGCATCGAAATCATAGTCGGGCACCGTGAGCGTGCCACCCGGGACGAGCGTGGCGGTGCCCAAGCGCAGGTTGGCCCGTCCGTCGGCGGCGTAGCGCAGGGTGAGCGGGTGCTTGCCCGTCACGCGTTCGCCGGTGTCGCGGCGCGTGAGCGGCGTGGTCACCAACGGCCAGCGCCCCTCGGGGGAGGGCCCGACCACCGCGACCGTGGGCAGGATCGCCAGGGTGTCAGCGGGGTTGCGCAGGGGCAGCACCTCGAGTTCCGCCGCCGCGTCCACGCACGCCGCGCTCAGATCACAGACCCGCACCGTGAAGGTTTCCCGGCCGGTAAACCCGGGCCGCGGCAGGGCGCGCAGGCTCAACAGGTCCGTGCCCAGCTCGACCGTGGCCTGCTGCGGCGGCGTCACGACGCTGAGCTGGTGGCGATCGTCGCGGTCCGGGTCCGTCACCGCGGGCCGGGTAAAGGGGACCGGCGTGTCCTGGTGGGTGCGCAGGACCAGCGTCACCGCCTGGGGCGGATCATTGCGCGCCGCCACGCGCACGGTGACGGGCATCTCGTTACACAGGGTGTGCTGGTCGCAGACCTGCAGCAACAGGTCATCGTTGCCGGCATAGTCGGGATGGGGGGTGTAGGTGAGGGTGGGTTGACTCCCCGCCGCCACGGTCACCTGGCCATGTTCCGGCGGCGCGAGCACCTGCAGCCAGTACCGCTCGTTGGCATCCGCGTCGACGATCGGCACCGCCACCGGGCCGGTGGCGGTATCTTCCTCGACCTCCAGGGTCAGCGGCGTCAGGCGCGGCGCGTCCGGCAGCGGCAGCACCGTCACGGTATAGGCGCGTTGGCTGCACAGCCCGCCGGCATCACAGGCCTGCAGGGTAAAGGGGGCGTCCCCGGAAAACGTCGGCCGCGGCGTGACCTCGAGTTCCAGACCGGACACCACCAGGGTCAGGTCGGCGGCGCTCTCCACCACCGTCACCCGGTGCCCCGCCTGCTCGTCGGCATCGAAGACCGGGACGGTGACGGTCTGCGTGGTCGATTCCAGCAGGTCCAGCGTCAGCTCGCCGAGGCGGGGCGCATCCGGTTGGGGGGTCACGGTGACCTGCAGGCGCGCGGGCGCGCTACAGTGCCCGTCGGTGCGACAGACGCGATAGCCGCAGCTGTCCGCGCCCGACCAGTCGGCCGGGGGCCGATAGCGCAGCCGGCGGCCGGACAGGTGACACTGGCCATGCTGGGCCGGGTCGGTCAGTTCCACCACCAGCGTGTCGGGCGCGACGGCCGGGCGCACCCGGGTCAGGAGGTCCACCCAGGGCGCGAGGCCATCCTCGCTCAGCTCCAGGCTGCTGTCGTCGACCTGCAACGGGTCGCCGTCCGCGGCCGGGGTGGCGCGGACGGTGACCGGGGCGGGCGGCGAGCAGGCGTCCTGGGCGTCGCACGCGCGCAGGGTCAGGCGTTCCTCGCCGCTGAAGGCCGGCGCGGCCTGGTAGCGCAGCTCCGCGCCCTGGAGTTCGACGCGTCCGTGGCGCGGCGGCGTGACCACCTCCAGGCGGTGCTCATCGCCCGCATCCGGATCCTCGATCACCGCCCGCACCCAGGGGGCGGGCGCGGGCGCGGCGGGCAGCAGCAGGGTCAGCGGGGCCAGCACCGGGGCCTGGTTGCGCGCGAGGAGGGTGATGGGCACGACGCGCGCCACGCACTGCGGTTTCTGGTCACACAGTTCAAGGTGGATCTCGGTGGCGCCGGTGGCCTCCGCCGGGGCGGTGTAACGCAGGCGGTTATCGCTCAGGGTCGCCGTGCCGAAGCCCGGCTCCTGGCGCAGGCGCAGGACGTGGGTCTCGTCGGCATCCGGGTCCGAGTAGTCGACCCGGACCTCCGCGGTCTCGCCCGGGGCGACGCTGATCTGGAGCGCGGCCAGGTGCGGCGGGTCGTTGTGGTCCACCACCCGCAGGACGGCGCGCGCCGGGGGCGAGCACAGCCCCTGCTGATCACAGGCGCGGAAGGCCAGGACGGTTTCGCCGAGGAAGTCCGGCGCCGGCAGGTAGCGCAGCTGCGCGCCCTTGACCTCGGCCTGGCCCTGGTCGGGCACGCCGAGCAATTCCAGGTGATGCTGATCCCCGACGTCCGGGTCGCGCAGGGTCGGGGTCAGCCACTCCGGGGGGGTCCCCTGCTCGTGGACGACGAACAGCTCCTCGACCTGCGGGCTGTCCGCCACCGGGTCGATGCGCACCGGCAGGGTGGTGGGGGTGCAGCGTTGATAGCGGTCACAGACCGTCAGGCCGACCGCGAAGGCGCCGGCCACGTCCGGGTCGGGGCTGACCTGGAGCTGCCGATCACGCACCTGGACGGTGAGTCCCGCGGGCACCGCGGTCAGGGTCACGTCGTGCTGATCCTCCGGGTCGTCGTCGTCGATTGGCAGGGGCCACCAGTCGCTGGGGGTGTCCTCGCGGGTGGTCTGCTCCGCCGGCTGCGGCCGCGGGGCGTCACCGACCGGCGTGACCAGCAGTTCCAGTTCGACGTCCGCGCTGCACGCCGCCGCCGCATCACAGACGCGATAGCTCAGCGCGGTGGCGCCGAACCAGTGGGGGGCGGGATGAAAGCGCAGCTGCAGGTCCGCCACCTCGACGGTGCCGGCCTCCAGGGGCGGATGGCGCCGGATCTCCAAGGTGTGGCGCTCCGCCGGGTCGGGATCCGCCGGCGTGAGATCCCGCCAGGGACTGCTCTGATCCTCCGCGGTCAGCAGGGGGGCCGCGGTGGTCTGGGGCGGATCGTTGACCGCCTGCACGCGCACCTGGCCCGGCTGGCGCGCACACCGCCCCGCCGCATCGCACAGCACCAGGCCGAAGGCGTCCTCCCCGGACGCGTCCGGCGCCGGGACATACTGCAGCCGGGCGCCGTCCGTCAGCACCGCGCCGGCGGAGGGCGGGGGATCGACCGTGAGGGTGTAAGGGGGCCGCGGCTCCGCCTGGCGCACGGCCAGCTCCAGCCACGGGGTGGCGATGTCTTCGCGGGTGGCGAGGGTGACCGGATTGAAGGCCGGCGCGTCCGGCGCCGCCACGACCTGCACCGGGACCGCGACGGGTTCGGAACAGTGGCCGCGGTCATCACAGGCCCGCCAGCGGGTCAGCCCCTCCCCGGTCCAGCCCCAGGTCGGGACCAGCCGTGCCGCGGCGCCGTTGACCGCCACCGTGCCCGGCAGGGTGCTGCTCAACAGCTCGAGCTGGAGGTGGGCGTCGGGGTCCGCAGACTGCAGGTCAAAGGGATGCCAGGTATCCGGGCTGCCGGCGGTGACCACCCACGGCGGCGCGGTGAGGCGCGGCGCCGGGCGGGCGTCGGCGGCGCGCAGCCGCAGATGGGTCACCGTGCAGCGCTCGTCCGCCGCGCACACCTGCAGCAAGTGGGTGACCTCCAGCGGGCGCGCGGCCAGGGCCGCGTCGCGCTGCAGGGCGCCGGAGGCGGTCAGCGCCACGCCGTCGCTGGCGGCCGCCGTGGTCAGGAGCCGGAAGCGCAGATCGGTGGCGGACGTCCCGGGGTCCACCGTGAGCACCGCGGGCGCCAGCGGCGCGGGTTGATCGTCCAGCGTGAGTTCGATCAGCCCGGCCGGGACGCGTGGCGCGTCCGGCTGGGGAGTGACGAGCAGGGCCACGGTCCGGGGCGACTGACAGGCGCCGCCGGGGGCGCAGGCCCGCACCTGGGCCGCGGCCGTGCCGGACCAGTCGGGGGCGGGGACGAAGCGCAGGCGTCCCGCGGCCAGTTCCAGCGTGCCGGCGGCGGGCGGGGGCGGCGTAACCAGCTCCAGGGGACAGCCGTCGTCCGGGCACGCGCAGTCCGCCCCCTGCCACGGCAGCGGCACCCAGGGGCTGGGCTCATCCTCCCCGGTCGCCAACAGGAGGGTGTCGGCGGCGGGCGGGCTGTCCGGGGTTGCCGCCCCGGCCTGCCAACAGGCGGCCGCCAGTTCGGCGCTGGCGGCGGGAACCGCGGCGGCGGCGCAGACCGCCGCCGCCGCCTGCGCCGCCTGCAGCGCCGCACAGGCGGGGAGGGTCGGCGTCACCTCGACCGTGAGCGGGAAGGACGGGGAGCAATCGCCCGCGGCATCGCAGACCCGCAACCCCGCGGTGTCCCGACCGGCCGCGCCGGCGGGGGCCTGCACCCGCACCCGGCGCCCCCTCACCTCCAGGGCGCCCAGGGTGTCGTCCAGGGGGGTGACGATCTCCACGCGGTGGGTATCATGGGCGTCGGGATCCAGTACCGCCACGTCCAGCCAGGCGCTCGTCGCCCCCGCGGGGCCGAGCAGCGTGCCGCTCGCCGCCACGGGCGGATCGTTGACCGGCTGGAGGGTGACGGTTACCGTGGCCGGGGCGCAGGCCCCGGCGTCATCGCACAGCCGCAGGGTCACCAGGGCCGTGCCGGTGGCGTCCTGGCGCGGCGTCAGCCGCAGGCGCGGCGCGCGGCCGCCCTCCCCTGCCGCCACCACCCCCGCGCCCTGGGCCACCACCGCCACCTGGAACGGCCCCGACGAGTCCGGGTCGACCACCGGCAAGGGGAACCACGCCGGCGCTTGATCCTCGGCGAGCGTGAACGCGGTGGCGGGCAGCGTCGGGGCATCGTTGACCGGGCGCACCGTCACCGGCGCCGGCTGCGGCGCGCTGCAGGCGCCCTGCGCATCACAGACGCGCAGGGTGAATTCCGTCGTGCCGTGCCAGTCCGGGGCGGGCTTGAAGCGCAGCTCCTTGCCCAGGGTCTGGACCACGCCCGTCGTCGCCGGCGGCGGCGTGACCAGTTCCAGCCGCCAGTCATCGCCCGGATCGGCGTCGGCCACCGACGGGCGCAGGAACCGGCTGGGGGTATCTTCGTCGGTGACGAAGGACGGCACGCTGAGGCGGGGGGGGTGATTGACCGTCTCGATCCGCACCGTGCCGCGGCAGGTGGTGCAGCGGTCGGCGTCGGCGCACACCTCCAGCAGGTACCAGGCGTCCCCGCGCCGCGCGGTGGCGGGCGCCTGGACGGACAGCTGCGTCGCGTCCGTCACCTGCACCGTCAGCCCCGGTGCGTGCGCGGGGATGCTTAGCTGGCGCGGGTCGCCCGCCGCCGTGGCGTCCAGCGCGGCGGTGGTCGCCGGCTCGCCGGCCTGGACGCGCACCAGCGGCGCATCACAGGCGGGCGGGGCGGCGTCGGCCAAGACCTGCAGGGTCAACGGCGTGGGGCGGCCGCAGCGGCCGTCGGCGTGACAGGCCGCCAGATCGGCGCGGGTCACCCCCGTCCACCCCGGGGCCGGCACGAAGCGCACCCGCTCGCCGTCCACCTCGACCACCCCGTGCGTCGGCGGCGGCGGATTGACCAGCTCCAGGCGGTGGCCGCCCGGCGGGGGCTCATCGGGATCGCTGATGGGGAGGGCGAACCAGGGACTGGGCTGCGGCGCGGCGCTGGTCAGGGAGACCGCGGGGAGCTGGGGGGGGTCCGCCGTGGGCGACACCCGGAGGGTGTGTTCTGTCTCGTGACAGCGCCCATCGGGGTGGCAGGCACGCAGGCGAAAGGTCGTGTCGCCGTGCCAGTCCGGTTGCGGGCGAAAGCGCGCCCGGTGGGCGCCATCCAGCTCCAGCTGGCCGCCGGCCGGGGGCGTCACGACCGTCAGCGTCACCGCCGGCAGGTGCGGGAGGTGGGGGGTCAAGGCCACCCACGGGCTGAGGGTGTCCTCGGCGGTCTCCAGGGTGATCGGCAGCAGCTCCGGCGCGGCGTCCGGGACGGCGCCCGGGTTCGCCCCCGCGAGGGCGGTCACCAGGAACAGGAACAGGAGCGGGTAGCGGCGCTTCATGGGGTCAGAGATTTTTTTGCAGGTTGGCGACCAGGGTTGCCATGAGCAGGGCCAGGCCGCCCGCGACCAGGGGATAGAACAGCGGACTGACCGGCAACGGGTAGAACAGCGCCATCAGCACCAGATAGACCAGTGCCCCAAAGGCATACAGGGCCAGGCGATGGACCACGGAGGAGACGGCGATCATGTTGGCCTTTTTCACCTGGCGCATCGCCAGGCCATCGACGACGCTCGGGATCAGGCCGACGAGAAAAAACGGCACCCAGAGCGAAAACTGCAGCAGGCGCAGGATCACCTGATGCACGGCATACCACCCCAGGGCAATGCGCTCATTGACGAGATGAAACAGGGAACGCCCCATGTCTTCCATGCCCAGGGAGCGCCGCCGCTCTTCGGCGGAGGGGATGAATAACTCGAAGCTGCTGTCATACAGGCCGCTGGCGACAAACAAATCCTCAAAGATCAGATCACCGCGGGCGCGGATGGCGTTGTAGGTCTTGTCCCCCAGCCAGGCCTGGGAGCGCTCTTCTTCGTACTGCAGATTAGCCTTGTAGTAGCGGTCGGCCACCAGGGCGGTGAGCATGAGCACCTCCGCGATCCAGATGAGGAGCAACAGCAGGGCGAGTTTGAGCATGGCGCGCCCCCGTCAGGCCGGCGCGCCGCCGGTGGCGTCCCGGCCGCGGGGGGTGAGCGGGTGCAGGTCCGCGCCGGCCGCGTCGGCCGCCGTGAGCACCAGGGCCAGCAATTCGGGCGGCGTCAGGTGCATGGCCCACAGATCCGCGGGCGTCACCAGGCGGGGCAGCAGGGTGGCGAAAAAGCCCGGCAGGTGCGTCCGGTCCACCGGCGCGTGGCAACGATAGATCACCACCCGCTCCCGCGCCGGCAGCCAGTCGTACAGATCGTCCGCCAGCGGGTTCCAGGTCTGCTGCCGCGACGGGATCCGCACCGTGCATTGCAGGACGGCCGGTAACGGCCGGCAGAGCTGGATGACGAAGGTGCGCAGCGACTCGGCGTCCAGCGCCCGGCCCGGGTGGGCCAGAATGCACGCCAGGGTGTGCTGGACGGCGCCGGCCAGGGCGCGATACAGCACCGGCTGACCGTTGGTCTCGGGAATGAGGGTGGTGAGAAAGCGCGCGACCGACAGGCTGATGGGGCGGGTGCGCGGCCACTGGCGGGCCACGCGGCGCATGGCGTTGACCTGGCGGCCGGCGCGCAGGGCGGCCTCGACCATCGCTGCCGGCGGCGGGCAGGCCTGGCCCCGCGCCACGGCGAACAGTTCGGCGCCGGCGACGGGCGGGGGCGATCGTGTGGGGTCCTGGGGCATGGTCAGCGCTCCTGATGACGGCGGATCTGCTCATCGGCCGCCACCCGCAGGGTGGATTGCAGGATGGGTAAACGCCCCTTGATGAGACGGCCCCCGGTCAGCTTGGCGATGTAGTGCAGATTGGGGAGTTGCCCCAGCAGCGGCGCCGGGAACAGATCGGCCTCTTCTTCCGACAGCGACGTGCCGTAACTGGCGGAATAGAGCACAGGATTATTCGAATGGGCCGATTCGCCTTCACTCTCCCGGATCACCGGGACTTTGGTCTTGATCAGACCGTCGGCGAGGTACTCCTGCGTCTCGCCATCCAGCACGCGCAAGGCAATGACGTTGTTACAGTTAGCCAGGACTTGCCGCGCCTTGCTTTCACTGCCAAACCGGGCGGCAAAATCAGCGAAGGTCTGGGTCGCGAGCGTGATGCGCGTGCCACTGCCACGGCTCTTATTCAACAGCTGGATCAGGGTATCTGTCGCGACCTCGGCCGCCTCGTCAACAAAGACGAAGATCTCCTGCTGGTCCTTGATGCCGTAGTTGTAGCGATCGCCGCACGCCGCGGTCAGGTCGGCGAGAAAGATCGAGCCGATGGCCGAGCCGACCATGGCGTCCGACAGGCTGTCCAGCCCGAGATAAAGCACCTTTTGCTGGTTGATGATGCTGGCCACGTCCCACACCGGGCGTGGGTCCTGATCGTCGGTACGGTTGGGCGACAGCAGGGCCGCCAGGTGGCCGGAGGTCAGCATGTTCAACACCGGCAACAGGCTGGCGATCATCTTGCTGAAATGCGCGTGGTCGTGCTGGTGCATCGACAACAAGCCCTCGATCGCCGTCGAGGGGTGATCGTCGCGCACTTTCTCCTTGTAGTAGCGGATCATCCCGTCCAGATCACGCGGCTTGCGCGGCGTGGGACGCAGGACGGTGGTGGACAGTTCACGGATATCCGCCTCCCAGCCATCGCCCAGCAGGTCGCGGAAATGGGCGGTCAGGGTCTTTTCCAGTAGCGGTTCGATACCGCCTTCGATGGCGGCACGGATCTTGAGCAGATTGGGCAGTTCCCGCGAGGCGACCAGTCCCGACACCACCGTGTCCAGCACCCGCTGGCTGAACGCCTTCCAGGGGTCGCTGGCGGACTGCGACGGGATTAACGAGGCGATGCGGTTGGCCAGTTCGGTGCTGCGGTTCCAGTTCCGCAGCGGATCCAGGCGCGCGCTGTGCTCGGGAAAGGCCGGGTTGAAGAAGACGAAGCGCTCCGGCTGGCCGACCAGGTGGCAGGCACGCTGGGCCGACTGGCGCAGGTCGAGGTCGGACTTGGGGTCGATGATGATCACGGCGTGGCCCTTGGCGACGCACTGCACGATCAACGTCTCCATCAGGCGCGTCTTGCCGGCGCCGGTGGTGCCGACCACCAGGGTCTGGCCGTGAAACATCGTCGCCGGGATATAGATCGGTTGTTCCGGCGGGCCAATGGAGTGAATCCAGCCGGCCCCGGGCGTCGCGCTTTCGGTCAGGCCCAGCGCGCGCGCGTCGCGGCGCAGGATCTCGTTGGCGAACACCGTTTGCGCCGCGGTCCATTCAAAGCCGGTCCCCAGCCAGAACTGATCGGTGCGCATCTGGCGCAGCAGGGTCTTGGGGGCGATGAAGGCCAGCGGACAGCCTTCCCGCACCCGGTAGCGCACCGCCCACAGGCGCACGGCCGGGATTAGCCGGATGACCGCCATCACCAGGCACACCGCCATCAGGCCCATAAAGGGCGGCGTGGGCAGAATGGTGTGGTGAGCCAGGTAATAGGCCAGCAGACCGGTCACGAACCAGACCCCGGACGCGATGGCTTCATACGCGGGGCGGAAGGGATCCTGAAAGAGGATTTTCTTAGCGGCCACGGCCCGCCCTCCGCGGGACGCCGGTCACCCCGCCCCTGCCCTGCCGCCCGGGTCCCCGTCCCGCCGGCAGGCGTGGGCGCGGCCCCGGGTGGGCGGGGCGAGGGGGCACGGCCGCCGGGGGACCGTGGCTAGCGGGATCGCGGGGGGGGCGGTTGCTCCAGTCATCAGCACAAAGCTCGTTCTCGGGCGGTCATGACCCGGCCCGGGCGTCTGCGCCGCTGGCCCCGGGCCGGAATAGTCACCGTTCAGGCTATCAGCGGCGGACGGGGTTATTCGCCGGCATGGCGCGGTTGGAGGGGCCTTTTCCCCGGCAATGACGGGGGCGGGGGCGGGCGGCTCAGCCCAGGGGGATGTGGTAGACGGTCCCGTCCCGGTCGGCGCGCGGGCGTCCGCGGCGACTGAGCAGGTAGTCGAGGGCCTTGGGTTTCAGGTCCAGATGTTTGGCGATCGCCTCCTTGTGGGCGCCGTGAATTTCAAACCCGTCCGGCCCGGCGGTGAGGCCCGGGCATAGGCGGTCCTGCGCGGCCAGGGCCCGCAACCGGTCGATGAATGGGTCGGGGGCGACGGCGGCGCCGGGCGCGGCGTCGGGCGCCGGGGCGGGTTCGTGGGCAAGTGGCGAGCGAAGGGGCGAGGGCGCGCGCGGGCCGCGGGGAGCAGCGACGTCGTCGGCGGGCACTGCCGCTTGCGGGGGCACGGTGAGCGGTGTGCTGACCCGGGGTTCCCCGTGGCGTCCGGCCGGGGCGCCTGCGGTGGCCGGCCCCGCCGGCTTCCCGTCCGATGGCCGGGCGGGGTCCGCGGCGGGCCCCGCCGGGGCGAACGGGACCGCGGGGCCAGCGGGGGCCACGGCCACGGGCGTGGGTTCCGTTCCCGCCGGGAGGGGGGGCGGCGGGTCGGGTACCGGGGCGGGGGGTTGCGGCGGCGTGGCGGGCGGCGGCCGCGGCCCTGGGGCGGCGCGGCGGTGGGCGCCGGGGGGCTCCCCCGCCGCCGGTGTGCTGGTCACCGGGGCGGGGGCCGTGGGCGTCGGCTGCCCGAGCACCCAAGCCACCCAATGAAAGGCGACCTGATTCTCCAGGCGCAGCAGCGACTGACCCGCCCGCTCGTGGAGTACCGAGGTGACCTTGGTCGGGTTACGGGTGAAGAGGGCTGAGGCGGCCAGCGCCGCCCGCCCGGGGACGGGCCCGAGACCGTCCTGGTCAAGGGCCGCCGGGTAGCGCAACCAGATGGCGCCGTCGGCGGGCGGTTCCAGCCACGGCGGGCTCGTCACGCTGGCCCCGGCCTGGCGCGCCAGCGCGAGCAACGTGTCACCCAAGGCGCCGCGTTGGCGCAGAAACGCGGTGGCGGCGGCGGGGGTGATGTTGGCGACATGGGGGAAGGCCGCCTGCAGCTGCCGCCGGAAGGGGTTGGGCGCCGCCGCTGGGGCACCGGCCGTGTCCGCGGCCGCCGGTGCCGCCACCTTGGCTTGCGGACGCGGCTCCCGACCGGGCGCCGGCCCCGCAGCCGGGGGCTGGCCGGCGTCCGGCGACGGCGGGGCGACGGGGGGGGGGCCGCCGGGGGGGGGGGGGGGCCCCCCCGGCGGGGGGGGGGGGGCCCGGGGGGGGGGGGCGGGCGGGGGCGGGGGGGGGGGGCCCCCGGCCGGGTTGTACTCCGGGCGGTCCGCGTCCGCCGCGTCCAGCGCCGCGGCCGCATCGGGGTCGTCACTCAGGACCGCGGCCAGGGGTGGCGTGTGATGATCGATCAGGTAGTTTTTATCCGGCACCCGGAGGCAGGTTAATTCCAGGTCCCGCCCCTCAGGCAAGGTAATGCGCGCCCGCCAATAGCGCATATCGCCATGGGGCAGCTTCAAGGGGGCGGCGATGCCGGTGTCGATCAGGATATCCGCGAGATTGTCCGGATCGCGGGAAATCCCGGGGATTTCGTTTTGCCGCAGGTAATTCACCACGTCCATGCCGGCGGCATCCGGACCCGGCCAGGGCAGTAAGGCTCCATGCGCGGTGACGAACACCCGCCCCCCGACCTGGTTGACGCGCCATTTGCTCGTCTGGATCAATTCGCGCATGGCATCGAGGATGTAGCGCTGACTGGGAATGGCCAGCATCTCCACCCCGGTGGTGCTGCTCCATTTGCGCAGGTCGGCGCGGACGCTGTACGCATCCGCCTCGGTGACGATCGGCGAGATCAAATTCGCCCCGGGCGCGTCGGCGCCGCGGGCGATGCTTTGGGTGAGCTGCATGCGCACGCGCGGATCCGTGCCCCCGATCCACGACAAGGTGGCTTCGGTGAGGATGCGGGGCACGACGAGGATGCCCTCGGTTTCATGCCACTGATGGCGCTGCTTGCGCCAGCGCAGGAAGTAGCGGTCGAGCTGGTGGCGTTGGCACCAGTCGAAGATGGACCGGGCCTGGGGGTCGAAGGGGTCCCAGGTCTGGGTACCGTCATCGCTGCCAATCTCGACGTCGGTGATGGGCTTGCCGAGGTCATGGCACAGGCCGGCGAGCGCGCTGGCGGCCTGCCACTCGACGACCACCGCCCGCTTCACCGCCGGGACCGTATCCGCGGTGAAGAAGGCTTTTTCCGCGGCGATGGCGGCGGCCCGTTCCGCGACCTCCAGGCCGTGACGCAGGAGCCCGCCCGCGCCCCGGTGATGATGATTTTGCGAGGCGGGAAGCAAATGCACATAGGCGGCGTAATTACGCAGGCACGGCAGGATATAGGTCGTGAATTGTCTATCGGTCAGCTTGAGCTGATCTTGCAGGCGCCGGACCATGGGTTCCTGTGTTTGCAGCAGGAGGTCCGGGTGAAAGGCGGGCAGTCCCCGCAGGAAGGGCGGGTACTTCGGAATAATATCCTCCACCGCGAGCGGCGGGGGCGGCGGGGTGGCTCGCCGCAGGCGCTGCAGCAGACGCTGGACCAGGGAGGGGATGGACGGCATGGGGGTCTCGCAGGTTGATCGGCCGGAAGGGTAACGACGGGTCACGCGATTTATGCACCGCTTGCGTTGGTTTTGCCGGCGTTTGCGGGTGGATTTGGCCTTTCCTCCGCGCCAGGGTTTCGGCGCACCCTCCCCTCCCCTCCCCTCCCCTCCCCTCCCCTCTTGCGTTGCTCCCCAGCAGAGACCTGCCGGCGGTGGCGAGGCTGGCGCCGGGCCGGCGTCCTCGGTGGCCGCGCGCGTTTGCCCAATAATCTAGCCGGAAATGTTCCACGGGGAACATTGGAATTAGCCCTAACGCCGGCGTCTCACTTCGTCGTCGCTCATGGTGGAGCGAGGATTTTGCGCCCGGGATCGTTATCCCCGGCGATCGTGACCCCGCTATCCGGAGCAACCCGGGTGACCAGTCCCGCTGGCCCATCTGGGCAAGATCACCTCCCTAAGGCAGTCTAAGGGCGGCGCGTGGCCCCGATGGGCTGCGTCCGCTGCTGTCACCGGGAACCGGAGCGCGGTCTGAAGCGGGCAGAGTTGATGAAGTACGGCATGACCGCGGCCAGGCCACGATCGTAGTCATGCTGTTGGGGTGCAGGGTGTCATGTCTCCCTCGTGCCGGGGCAATCGCTGTGTCGAGCGCGGACGTGCCGTGGATGGAGCGTGGCATTGCCACGGTCGTCCCGGGCGTTTATCCGGCGGCGCGGGGTGAGCGAGCCCGCGCCGCTCCCCTTTTGGTTTGTTTTTCCGAGCCAGTGGTGCTGAGCTGCTGCAGGAGCGTGGCAATGCCACGGTCGCCCGCAGGCGGCGTTGGGTGCAGGGCTGTCTGTCACCTCCCTCCCAGGGGGACATCGTTTCGTCACGCGGCGAGTGCCACGGATGGCGCGTGGGCGCGCCCTGACCATTACCGCCCCGCTTGCCGATTTTGGTCGGCGCCACTGATCCAGCAGAAGACGCTAGGGTGGCATTGCCACGGTCGCCAGCATCCGGCGTTGGCGTGGCTAGCCGCGGACCACGTCACCTACCGGGGGGATCGATTAGTAAACGGCTGACGGGCTGGGGTTGGTGTTGGTGCCACGGTCGACACGGGAGGCTCGCCTGACGCCCGGGTGAGGGATTGCGCGCTCCCCCTGTCGGGTCGCTGCGATCCGGGCAGCGACGACATCCTTCGGTATCTGCCTGGCAATCCCCCGGTCGACTGCAGCCGGGGATGGGTGGCAGGGCGTCGGGTTTACCCCCAACGGTGGGATACCGTTTCGTTGGGAGGCGACGGGCTACGGCTGACGCCTGACAGGGCTCTGCCCCTACAGCACCAGCCGTCTATCGCGGCCGACACCGGCGATTGCGGTAAATCGCGTAGCGTGGCAGTGTCACGGTCCGGCGCTACCGACGATCAGGTCCCTGGCGTCCGGATGCATCCCCCGCCGGGGGGATACACGGATTGTCGCCGGGATGCCGGTCTCTGTTGGAACATGGCACTGCCCCGGTCGTGCAATCCCTTTCCGGGTGTAGCCATACGCGGTGCGGTGTGGAGCTACGTCAGGACCGTGGCAGTGCCACGCATTTCGTGGGCACTCCCCCTTGCCCAGTCCGCAGGACCAGCCATGAGGCTGGCGAACGAATTCATGACGGAAGGTAAACGCTGCTGCCAAGATCGCCAAAACAGACAGGAGCGGCTACCGTGACTCTCCCCCGGTCGTCTGCGGTAGGTGTCCAGACGCGAACCCGCCCCGATGTCCGGCTTAAGGCGAATCTGCGGCGGGAGCGTGGCAATGCCACGCCCCTACCCCTCCGCGCCCGAGGACGGCCGGGCCCGCGGATCCAGATGCAAAGGGTACCGTGGCAGCGCCACGGCCCTGACCAGCGGCTTTGGAGTGCAGGGCCTCGACATTCCACCCTCGCCGTCATCTTGATTCCGGGTGCCTGGCGTAGGGATCCCCCATGCCATGGGATCGGGTTATGTTGCGTGTGGACGCGTCACGGAAGGTGCCAGCCGGGGCCATGTCCCGACGGATCCGCCCGCCGAGTCCGGCTACCCGCGCTAATCCAGCAGGAAAACGTTTACATAGTATTCTAAGTGATTATTAATCGTATTATCAATATGCGCTCTGCCGCCACATGGCCATTTACCTAGTGATGCCTCTGTCTCCTCGCGCCCGCGTGGGAGTTCAGGGCCTCCGATCGGATCCCGCATTCCGGGGCTATCGATTCTTCGCCTGTCGAGCGGTATCGGTTGGAGCGTGGCAGTGCCACGCCCTTCGTCCCCACGCCCACCCGCCATGCCAGTTTGGCTTGCCTTGGGGGTCGCTAAAGCTCTTCGCACGATGGCAACCCAAGCGACGCTGAGCACAAATATTTCTTCAATGAGGGAGCGTGGCACTGCCATGTTCGTACCCGGGCGGAGAACCTGCGTATGTTCACCCGGGGGAGGGTTCATGAGTTGCCATTCGTGGGGTGGTGAACCGGGAAGCGCGAATGTTCTTCGCTCGGGGCGAGGCAATTCTACGCCCCCCAGTAACCTTCGTTGGAGTAAGTGGTCTGGATTAGCAATCCTTGGTTGGAGCAATTCACTGCAGTGCTTCTTCGATTATGATGACGCATCACGCAGGGAGCGTGGCAGTGCCACGGTCGTATCAGACGGTTCCGTTAACGGGTGGAGTGAGCGACGTTGCGCGGCCCGTTTCGAGGGGTAGCGATTCCGGAAGCGGTGATGAGAAGCGGCGGGAGCGTGGCACTGACGTGGTCGCCAACATTCGGAGTTGGGAAGGAGAACGTGGGGCCAAGTCCCCGCTAGAGGGTATCGAATCCCCGTGCGCTAATGACCCAGGTTCACGGTTGGCGATGGCACGCCACCCTTCGGCACCTTCGTCGGCTATGTCCGCATGATCAGCCTTGGCGTGGGCGGACGAATCCCCGGATGGAGGGGAACGAAGGAGGAGAACTATGGAGTTAAGAGCGCAGGAACCGATTGAAACGGGTAGCGTGGAAGGGTACGGACGTCCCGGGAGGTTTCCCGGAGGCGCGGGGTGAAAGATTCCGCGCCCCATGCCACTCCGGCCCACCGTGCCCGAAGGCATCGCTTTTGGGTTCGCTAGCCATTATCCGGTTGGTCGGAAAGGCTGTGGCAAAGATCGCCAGAAGACGCCGGCGCGTGTAGCGTGGCGCTGCGATGGACGTCCCAACCGGGACGACGGCCACGCGCTGCCGGAGAGTTCCCGTCACCCCCATTCAGGGGGGAGCGGGGATGCGGACGGAGGCGAGCGATTGCGGCGGCTCCGTGGCTGTGCAGCGCCGCTTTCCGATGGACCTTTGTGTTTTCGGCCTTGGGTCGAATCCGCTGTCTGGTGGATGCGCTTCGTCGAGCGACGACGTCCGGTATCCGGGAGCGAGCAGACCCACTCACCTACAAGCCTGCTGGTGAGTCTGGCCCGGATTCGGTCAACCAGTTGGCAAGCGTGGCCATGCCACGCTCGTCCGGGAAGATATCTCGCCCTGCACAGCGAGAGAGGTGACGCAACCCGTTACGCAGGGTTGCGCGCAGCCAGCGGTGATATGCGCCGACAGTGGGGTGGCATTGCCACGGCTGGGCACCTCCTGCGTTGGGGGCAGATTCTTGGGTCACCCACACATTTGGGGGCGTGCGAATTGTCGAGCGACAACAGGCCACCGTTGGAGCCTGGGAGTGCCTCGCGCCGATTGGTCCGCCCGCTGAGCCCGTCCGGATCCGATCATCTCTCCGGAACGGGTTGCGTGGCAGAGCCATGGACCCCGGACAGCGGCGTGAGTGTGCTTGGCCTCGGGCCGCATCCCCTGGCGGGGGCCATTGGTTACTCAATCGGCGCCGGACCTGGGATTGAGCGTGGCACTGCCACGCCCCTTGTCAGTAGTCCCGCCCGTCGGATGCACCTCACCCCCCCCCAGGAAATGGCGAACGAAGCCGCGGACGGAGGCAAACGCAGCTGGGGAAATCGCCGGTACTCTAGGGGGTGGCTAACGTGACCGTGACACGCTCATTTCCGGAGGGATCGCCGTTCGCGGCAGTGAGTGACTTCGTGCAAGCCCCCCGTTCAGGTCACTGGGATCCGGGTAGCGGCGCGGATCTTCGACTGGAACGACACAGCGCTTCGGACGCCAGCATACGCCGTTGGGGGCGCGGCGTCGGAGCGCCCGCCTGTTCAGGTGCATCTTTTCGTCGAGCGGCTTTGGGCCACGGGTTACGCGTGGCAGTGCCACGCGCTGCGTCGCCTCCCCACTCCTGCCGTTTGCGCCTGATCAGCCTTGGGGGTGGGAGCACGAATCCCGGAGGGCGGATACCGATCCTGTATAGAGCGCCAGAACATTCGGGAGCGGGGAGCGGGGCAGTGCCACCCTCGACTTCAATGAGTCTCCCGCCACGTACCCGAGCAAGCGTTCGTATCCCCCGTCGCGAGGTGACTCCGGGTCAGCGGGGCTGGGCTGCAGCAGGAGCGTGGCACTGCCACGGTCGCCACCATTCTGCGACGGGGTACAGATCTCGGGTCCTGTCCCTGATGAGGGAAGTCCGATGGGTCGCGGGGCGACGGGCCACGGGACCGGGCCACTGGCGGGGCCGTCCTGGGCTTGGCGTTGCGTCCCTTGCCAAGGCAGTAACGTGGCGGCGAGCGGCGTAGGTCCCCGTTTGGTGCGTGGCCGTGGCACGCCTCTCCTCCGGACACCGGCCCGCCGTGGCAGCATAACCTGCCGCTGGGGCGAACACCTCCCTCGAGTGAGGCCATGGCAGCTTCGCGGATCGCCAGAACCGTCGGGAGCGGGTAGCGTGGCAGTGCCTTCGTCGACATCAATGAGTCTCCCGCCACGTACCCCGAGCGAGCGTTCGTGTCCCCCGTCGAGAAGTGACGACCGGGCCAGCGGCGATGGGTTTCAGCAGGAGCGTGGCAATGCCACGGTCGTTCCCATTAGGCGGCGGGGTAGGGGGCTCGGGTCCTACCCTGACGCGGGGAAGTCCGCAGGGCCGAGCGCCGCCGGGCCAAGTGAGGAGCGTGGCAGTGCCACCGCAGTCAATTATTCGCCACCGAGGCCTTGCGGGGGGCTCCCGATCCGCAGGGACCAGGATGACGCCGGCAGCGTGTCATCGTTAGCGGATGGCCTTAGTAGAAATAGTGAGATAATTTAATCGCTTGTCACAGAATGCCGTTCCTACGCGCACGGCGGGCCCCTTGCTAGCCAAATCAGGCGGAAATTTCGCGCAGGAGCGATCAAACTGACCAGTTCTTGTACAGTGCTACGGTTGACGCGGGAAGCCAAGTCGGACCGGGCCAGCCGAGAAGAGGGAAGGCGGGCAGACCTTTCATCGTGTTCAGATGAAGGGCAGGGGAGGCGACCACGACCGTCCACGCTTCCACCCCGCGATCAGGGGCCTTCGCGCGCAAGTGGTGTGACGGAAGACCGGGGGGGAGGCACGGTGCATCGCGGTCTCCGTCACCCTCAAGTGCCGGTACGGAGAGGGCCGTTGGCGAATAACCGCGCGGGCGAGAGGGGGCAGAGCACGCCCTGATCCCGAAGGGGCGCTGCCGTGAGACCACACGCCGTGATGGCGAACGGGGCGTCGGTTGGATATTTAACCCAAAGGCGCCATCGGGTAACCTTATGGGGTATGATTAACAAAATCCAACCGACAAGAGGGGGGGCTGATGACCGTTGGTAATCCATTATCTGGATCAGGGGTGTATCCCATTGATCTGGTTAAACGCCGCTCCGAAGAGGTCCTGCGCTCCCTCAGGAATAACGTGTTTGCTCCCGAGGGCCGGAAGACCCTGCGCCGCTGCTGGAATATCCAGGAGGCGGCGAAACTGGTTGGACGCAGTGCGCAGACCATCCGGAACACGGAAGCGGCCGGTCTGCTGCCGACGCCACCCCGTTTGGCGAATGGTCGCCGGGAAGGTTACAGCCTCGAACTGATCAATAACATGCGGGCCTATTTCTCAACCCGTCCCTGGCGGTCTGACGATGATGAACCGGTGGTTTTAAGCTTTAGCAACTTTAAGGGCGGGGTGGGCAAGTCGGCCTTCGCGACCCATTCGGCCCAATATTTTGCAACCCGCGGGTATCGGGTGCTGCTGATTGATCTTGATAGTCAGGCCAGCACGACAACCTTATTCGGCTATAACCCGGATCTGGAGATTGAAAAGGAGCACACGCTCACCCCCTACTTGCTAGGTGACGAATCAACCCTGGAATATGCGGTGCGGCACACGCATTGGCCCGGCATTGACATGATTCCCAGCGCGCTCCATTTTTACAACGCGGAGTACGAGATGGCCGCGCAGGTGTCGGGTAACGTGACGCTCCTCGAAAGCCTCAAATTTGGCATCGCGACCATTGCCGATCGCTATGATCTCATTATCCTTGACCCGCCGCCTGCCTTGGGGCTGATTTCGATCAGCGCCCTCATTGCCGCCAGCGCCCTGGTGATTCCGGTACCACCCTCCAATACGGATTTCGCGTCGACGACGCACTTTTTTTCCATGCTGCTGGATACCCTGGGCACCCTGAGAAAGCATGGCGTGGACGCCCGCTATAAGTTTTTCCGCCTCGCCCTCTCGAAATACGATGAGCGTAAAAGCACCCAGGTGGCCATTGCGGAGGTGATGAGGCGGGTCTTTGGCGAATATCTGCTAAGAACACCGGTGAAAGACAGCGCGGAAATTGATAACGCCTCGGCGCGCTTTGAGACCGTGTACGAACAGCAGGGCCCGCTGACGTCGCGGGATACCCATCAGCGCTGCCTGGAATTCCTGGATGGCGTCAATCGCGAAATCGAAATCCTGGTGCGCCACACCTGGCCCAGCCAGCAGGCGGCTTTGCGCGAGGAGGGATTGCTCAGGGAGAATACCCATGGCTAAAAATCGCGGCCTTTTTCAGAGTATTGCTGAGGATGTGGATGCGGCGTTGGCGAATGAAGCCTTGTCGCCCGCGCAGGAGGCTCCCGCGGCCGATCTGAACGGCGGCCCCTTGACCATGCGCCTGGATGACATTCGCAATCCGCATAACGCCCCGCACGGCAAACGTCGCCCTGACATGGCGCGCTATCTGTGGGTTTCTCCCGAAAAATGCCGCCCGTGGCGCCATCACAATCGCCTCTATCATTTGCTCACCGCGGAAACCTGCGCGGACCTCATTGAGGGGTTCCGGGCGATTGGTCGGCAACAACATCCGGCCTGGGTGCGGCAACTGCGGGGCGAGGAACGCTTTGACGGTCAAGGCCAGGAGCACGATTTCGAAATCATCATGGGCGTGCGCCGCCATTGGACCGTGTCCTATTTTCAACGACAGGGCGAAACCAACAAGGATGGGGCGCCGTATGAGTTTTTGGTGCAGGTCTGTGACAAGCTGAGTGATGCGGAAGCATTTCTGCTCTCCGACGCCGACAACCGCGCTCGTAAGGACATTTCCGATTACGAGCGCGCCCACGAGTATCGCTGGGCGCTGGAGCATCTGTTCAATGACGTCATCGCCCAGCTCGCCAATGCGCTGCAGATGGATCGTACCAATGTCTCCCGCATCATCAAACTGACCGAGATGCCGCCGGAGTTGGTGGCGGCCTATCCCAGTGAACTGGAGATTCAAACCGCTCACTGGCGCTTCCTGGCGCCGTATTTCCAAGCTGACAAACCGGGGAGCCAGGCGAGTGCGCAACGGATTCTGGCCTGCGCTGAAAAGATCCGCGCCCTGCGGCGCGACGGCAATGGCAAGGCCCCCGCGGATGGGACTGAAACCTTCCAGTGGCTAAAAGCCGCCGCCACGGCCACGCCACCGCGCAGTTCGCCGGAAACCCTCAAGGTGGTGCATGCCGCGGGTTCGGGGCAGGTCGCGCTTAAAGTCCTGCGGACCGCGCGGAGCCTGATTTTCGAGCTGCCGCATGCCGCCCGCGCCTCCGCAGAGGAACGGCGGGAGATCCTGCTGGCCGCAGCCGCGGAATGGCTGGTCGATTAGGCCGTGGCGTGCCAGGGAACGTCCACCCCGCGCCCGAAATGAGGTGGGCATGGGGTGGTGGCAGCCGGTTCCGCAGAGACAGGACGTCGCGGCCGGCGCCGGTGAGCCAGGCATAAAGCCGCGCCACGCGCAGGCCTTGCCGCTGCCAGCGATGGGAAACCTGCCGCTTCCGGCGCTGAAGGGGCAGGGCCGCCGCAACCGGTGCCGATAACGGCGCCGGGGGCACGGTTGATCGGATAAACGCCCGTTGCGGGTGACGACGGACCCGTTTAGCCCGACCGCGACGGCGCGGCGGATGTCGTGCGGGGCGGGGGGAGGGCGCGTCTACTCGTCCAACAGCGGCGATGACAGCGTGACCGCACGCGTCGCGCCACATGGAGACCCGCGACGGGATGCCGCCCGGTTCCCGGGACCGCGGCCAGTCCCGCGCCGCCGCCACACCGCCCCGCCGGGTAGGCGCGGGCCATGACGCGCTGCGCTACCTGGACACGCATGGCGACCGCGCGCCGCCGCCTTCTGCATCGCGGCGTGCGGACGCACTGGGCGCAGACCTTGCCGAAGGCGCGGTCTGGATCCCGCAAGACCTGCGTGAACTTCCGGGTAGGGACCTTGTTCAACCCCGGATAGGGATCGAACCGCTGGAGCGATCAGCTCGTGCGCAAAGCCCACGGCGGGGCCCGGTGCACTGTCTGGCCGGTTCGCCGTCATGCGCCGCGAGCAGCGCTTCTTGCCGCGGGGTAGGGGGCCAAATTGGCGCGGGTAGCCCTGTTGCATCAGGCCGGTGATGCGCGCCCGGCACGTGCCGCCGCGTTACTTACACCGTGCCCTGGAATCCCTTCATTGCCCTGCAACGCCCCCGTTAATCACCCGACTCAGGGTGGCACCTGCGCGCGAAAGCGCACCGTGCGCTCGCGAATGGTGCCAGCGCAACCGCCGTAAACGCTGTCTCTGTATCGAAATGTAAACAGCTAGAAGGCGGCGCGGCTCGTGGGCCGGGCCGCGGGAGCGTTCGCCACCCGCAGGCACCGTCCGTCAGCGACGCGTCGGGCGCGCCGTTGCCGTGCGCAGCGGGCCGCGAGAACAAAAGCCTAAAGTTTCTCCAGCCAGAGCCGTAAGAGGTTTCGAACACCCCGGTCGAGCGCCCTGGGCGCCGCCGCGACAGGTGGTCACCGAACACCTTCTGACCCGGCTTCTTTGGAGATCCCCATGGCCCTGACCATCGCCACCAACAGCGCTGCCCTGAATTCCCAGCGCATGCTCAATTCCTCGCAGAACTCCCTGAACAAGGCCATGGAGCGGCTGAGCTCGGGCATGCGCATCAACCGCGCGGCGGACGACGCGGCCGGCCTGGCCATCACCACCAAGCAGTCCGCCCAGATCCGCAGCCTGAATCAGGCCGTGCGCAACGCCAACGACGGTATCTCCATGATCCAGACGGCGGAGTCGGGCATGGACGCCGTGCAGAACATGCTGACCCGCATGAAGGAACTTGCCACCCAGGGCGCCACCGACACCCTGAGCTCGCAGCAGCGCGAGTACCTGGCGATGGAAATCAACGAACTGCGCGAGGAGATCAACAACGTCGCCGGCCGCACCCAGTTCAACGGCATCAAGCTGCTCAATGGCGAAGGCGCCAGCGGCATGACCTCCGGCGGCACCCAGGTCGACGACTCCAGCGCGGTGAAGGTCGGCACCTCCACCGCCGGCGACGAGGCCTTCTTCGCCGCCATCAATGTCGTGGGCGCCAATCCCTCGGATACCTTCACCTTC
This sequence comes from uncultured Gammaproteobacteria bacterium, assembly GCA_937862735.1. Classification (GTDB taxonomy): domain Bacteria; phylum Pseudomonadota; class Gammaproteobacteria; order Chromatiales; family Chromatiaceae; genus M0108. The sequence goes on along the minus strand of CALMDH010000329.1, from coordinate 57,027 downwards.
ACGTACGGCCAGGCCGACATCGACAACGACGGCAGCACCGACACCTACCTGCGCCTGAGCGCCACCGATAGCGGCGACGTCCAGACCCTGAATCTCAATGACATCAAGAACGACGCCATCACCACCGGCGAGCGCTTCACGCTGAACTTCGACAAGCTCGGCGTCAGTGTCTCCATGCAGGCCATGCAGGACGGCACGATCGATGACATCACCAGCGCCATGAACGCCCTGGTGCTCACCACTGGCGGTTCGCCGAACCCGCTGGTCGACATCAGCGGTGACCTGCGTCTGAATGCCGCCGTGGGCACCGACGAATTCACCGTCAAGGACATCAATGTCCATGAGTCCGAATTCGCCCTCGGCACCACCGCCAACACCTACACCTTCTCCGATGAGGGTGGCGGCAAGGTCATGTTGACGGATCTCGACGGCACGGCGCAGACCATCGATGTCAGCACCATCACCGGCGTGGAGTACGGCCAGACGGTGACCCTGAGCTTCGACAAGCTGGGGGTCAGCATCGACTTCGTCTCCGCCGCGTCCGGCACCCTGGCCGGCTCCGATCTGGCCGCCTCCCTGGACGGTCTGAACCTCAAGACCCAGGTCGGCGTCGGTTCCGGTGGCGCGGGGTCGGTCTCCGGGCAGGATATCCTGATCCAGGCCGGCGCCGCCTCCGGGGCGGAGAACCAGATCAGCCTGTCGTTCACCGACGTGCGCACCTCCTCGCTGGGCAACCTCAATACCCTGATCGACGGTCTGCGCAGCGGCAGCCGTGAGGCGTACGAGGCGCTGATGGACGAGGCCGAAGTGGTGCTCGACACCGTCTCCACCGCCCGCGGCGTCCTCGGTTCGCAGATGAACCGCCTCGAGTACACCATCGCGAGCCTGGAGTCCATGTCGACCAACATGTCCGACGCGCGGATGCGCATCCGCGATGCCGACTTCGCCGCCGAGACCGCCGAACTGTCGAAGAACCAGGTCCTGCAGCAGGCCGGCATGGCCATGCTCTCCCAGGCCAATCAGATGCCGCAGAACGTGATGGCGCTGTTGCGTTAATGGCCACGGGGTAACCCGCCACCCGCCACTCCCTGGAGGTGTGTCCCTCATGAGCGTGCCCAACGTGCTCCCCAGTAACCCCCCCGTCCGCCCGATGGACTTCCCGTCGGCGGCGCAAGACCCGCCGGGCCTGCGCCTGGCGCGCCCGCCCGACCTCCCGTCCCGCCCCGCGGCCCCGCCGCTGGCGCCGGCCGAAGCGACTGGCCCGGGCCCGCGCCTCAGCGCGCCGGAGCGGGAACAGCTGGTGACCGAGCTGAATCTCCGGCTGGCCCCGGTCGCGTTGCGGCTGCAGATTCAGATTGATGACCAGACCGGTACCCCGGTGATTCGCCTGGTCGATTCGGATTCCGGCGAGGTGCTGCGCCAGATCCCGGATGAAGCCAAACTTAAGCTGGCCCAGGTGTTGGCGGATCAGCTCCAGGGGCAATTGATCGATCAAACCCTTTAGCGGGGGCGGGCGACGCCCGCATCCCGTCCCTGCGGTATTCAGCGATATACGGAGAATCCCATGGCCCTGACAGCGTCCGGAATCGGCTCCGGCCTCGATATTGCCGGTCTGGTCAGTCAGTTGATGGCCGTGGAGCGCCAGCCGTTGACCAAACTGGCGGCGCGCCAGGCTGACTATCAGGCGCAACTGTCCGCCTATGGACAGTATCAGAGTGCGCTCGCCACCTTTCAGGATGCGGCTGCCGCCCTGCAGGACCCGAGTAAATTCACCGCCACGCGCGCCCAGGTTGCGGCGGGCGCCGGGTTCAGCGCCACGTCCACCACCGCCGCGTTGCCCGGCACGTACGATATTCGCGTGGCGCAACTCGCCCGCCCGCAGCTCGTCACCTTCGTGCCGACCGCGGATTCCGAGGGTGAATACAATGTCGTCCTTACCGCCAGGAATAGCGCCGGCGAGACCGAGACGCGGGAGTTTCTCGATCAGACGTCCGTCACCGCGCTGGCCGAGGCGATCAACACCTCCGGACTGCAACTCAGCGCCACCGTCATCCAGGATGGCGACCAGGAATGGTTGAGCCTGCGCGGCGCGGCGAGCGGCGAGCCGTTCACCGCCCTTGACCGCGCGATCAAGACCGAGTACAGCTGGAGCCCGCGGGCGATCGCCGTCGAGGACGGGCAGCCGGACGTCGCCCAGGTGACGCAGTTCGCCCCCACCCAGAAGACCGGCAAATACAGCATCGCGATTACGGTGCCCGCGCCCTACGGCGATGACGTGACCTATGCCTTCGCCGATGCGCCGAATCTCACCGCGTTGCGCAACAGCATCGCCAATCATGCGGTGCTCGGTTCCCTGCTCACGGCCGAGGTCGTGGGTGGCGAACTCAAATTGACCTCGAACAATCCCGGCGCCGACGGCGCCTTCGACGTGCTGGATAGCAACTCGGCGACCCCGACGACCCCGGTGGCGCCGGACGTCGTCGGGCAGAGCGCGACGCGGCTTGCCACCTTTACCCCCCAGGCCCAGGCGGGATCCTTCAGCGTCACCCTGGACAGCACCGTCCTGGTGGGGGGCGCCCCCGAGGCGCGCCACGTCACCTTTAGCGCCGACTCGGTGGCGGCCCTGGCCGAGCGCATCGCCCAGTCGACCGAGGTCACGGTGGCCGCCAGCGTCGACGGCGAGGGCCGCCTGCGGCTGGTCTCCACCCTGGATGTGCCCGGGGAGGTCTTCGCCGTCACCGATAATTTCGGCGAGGTGACGGTGGGCGAGACGGTGGTGACCGATCGGGAACAGACGCCCGCGCCCGGCCATGAAGGGCAGGGGGCCGTGGTGTATGTGGACGGCATCCGCGTCGAGCGCGCCAGCAACACCCTCACCGACCTGATCCCCGGGGTCACCCTGACCCTGACCGCGACCATGGAGAAAGACGCGGAGCTGACGATCGCCCCCAATCATACGGTGGCGACCAAGGCGGTCACTGATTTCGTCAATGCCTACAACGGGGTGGTGCAGAGTTATAAATCGCTGACCGCCTACAATGCGGACACCAAGTCGGCGTCGATCCTGACCGGCGACGGCACCCTGCGCAACCTGCAGCTGCAGTTGCGCGGCCTGCTCGACACGCGGGTCGCCGGCATCAGCTGGGACTGGGAAGCGGGGGTGCGGGTGGCGGATCAGCAGCCCGGCTTGAACCACCTGGGCATCCGCCTGCAGAAAGACGGCACGCTCAAGCTCGATAGCGACCAGCTGGCGACGGTGCTGGCGCGCCCGACCATGGACGTCGCCGGCTTCTTCGCCGGCAAGGCGGCGGCCGGGGGGGCGCCCGCGGTCATCGGGTTTGCCGAGCAGCTCACCGACCGCCTGGATGGCTATCTGGGGAGCGGCGGGGTGCTGGACGTGCGCCGGCAGGGCATCCAATCCTCCATCACGGCCCTGGAGCGCAGCGCGGCGCAGAAGACCTTGCGCGCCGACCTGGTCGAAGCACGCCTGAACAAGCAATTCACGGCGTTGGATATCCTGCTGTCGAACATGACCGCCACCAGCAATGCCCTGACCCAGCAGCTGGCCAAGTTGCCGGGCGCGTACACGGGTAAGGATTGAACATGTTCAGTGCCGCCGCCCGTAACCCCGCCGCCGCCTATGCCCGGGTCGCGCTCGACACCAGCGCCCGCTATGCCGACGACCATACCCTGATTCAGCTCCTGTATGACGAGGCCCTGGTGCAGATCGGGATTGCCCGGGAGGCCATGGCGCAACAGGCGCCGCAGCTCAAGGGCCAGGCGATCAATAAAGCGACCACCATCCTGGTCGAAGGGCTGCTGGCGGCCCTGGACCTGGAAGCCGGCGGGGAACTCGCGACCAACCTCGCCCGGCTCTACCTGTACATGACCGAGGGCCTGGTCGCCGCGCATCGCACCAACAATCTGGAGCAACTGGCCGAGGTGCGCGATCTGCTGGAAGGGCTGCGGGATGCCTGGGCGCAAATCAAACCCGCGCCCCGGCCGTTAAAGGCCGCCTGATGGCGCCGCTCCCCCTGCTGCTCACCCTCGTGGCGCGCTATGAGGCCATGGCCACCGCCGCCCGGTCCCAGTGCTGGGAGGAACTGCTGGTGCTGGACGCGCACCTGGCCCCCCTGCGGGAGCGCCTGCACCAGGGGGGCGCGGCGCTGACCGAGGACTTAATGGCCGTCGGCCCGACCGTCGGGCGCGCGCTGCTGCGCCGCTTCCACGCGCTGGACGCGGAGATCCGGGCCGGCGTCAGCGCCTATCAGGCGACGCGGCGGCCGCGCCCGGGTCGGGCGCTGGCGGGGCCGCCGGCCGATGGCGGCTGAAGTCCCCGCGCCGTCCCGGGGCGTGGGGCGGGCTGCGCCCGGGGCCGGGGCATGATTCCCGCCGATGTCGCCGCGCAGCTGCGGCAAGTGGCCGATGTCGGCCAACTGAGCGCCCAGCCGCCGGTGCCGGGCCTGCAGCGCGCCCGGGCCCTGCAGGCCCAGTTGCCGGATCTGGTCCCGGGGCAACGCTTCCAGGCCGCGCTGCAACGCACGCTGCCGGATGGCACCTTTCAGGCCCTGGTCGCCGGACGCGAGCTGACCCTGGCCCTCGCCGGCAGCGCCAAAGCGGGCGACACCCTGGAGCTGGTGGTCGTGGAGCGCCGCCCCGGGTTGATTGTCGCCCGGCAGCCCGAGGCGAGCCCCCTGGTCGCCAACGCCACCCTGGCCGCCCCCGGCGTGCACGCGGCGCTGAGTCCCGCGGCGCGGTTGATTGGCATCCTGCTGAGCTTGCGCCTCCCCGCCGCACCGACCCCGCTGGCGGGCGGCCAGCCCCTGCTGGGACCGGACACGGTGACCGCGGCCCTGCTCGGGCCGGCCTTACGCCAGGCCCTGCAGGACAGCGGCTTGTTTTATGAAGCGCATCTGGGGCAGTGGCTGGCGGGCCGGCTGGGCCTGGCCGCCTTGCGGCAGGAACCCCAGGCGCAGCCGGGCGGCCGGGCGGCGCCGGCCGCCGGGGGCGGCGCCGCCGCCGGTGCCGCGGGGCTGATTCCGGAACGCTTGCAGCCCCTGGTGCAACAGCAGCTCGACGCCCTGGCCAGCGGCCAATATCTTTTCCAGCTGCAGGCCTGGCCGGGTCAAGACGTCACCTGGCAGCTGGAGGATCCCGACACCCCCGCCGCCGCGGCGGCGGCGGAGACCGGTCGTGTCTGGCGGACGCGCCTGCGCCTGACCCTCCCGGCGTTAGGGGCGCTGGAGGCCGGGCTGGTCTTGAGCGCCAGCGGGCTGCAGGTCCTGCTGCGCGCCGACCAGGGCGCTGCGGCGGATTTCCTGCGTGCTCACCACGCCTCCCTGCGCCAGGCCCTGAGCGCCGCCGGGCTGGCGGTGGGCCGGGTGGAGATCGCGATCAGCGCGGGACTGGCGCCGGACGGGGAGGGGGGCGATGCCCTCGCGCCCCCCGCGCCCTGAGGCCCCCCCCCCGGGCGGGACCCGCGCCGCGGCGGCGGCCGTCGCGCTGGTCTATCACCCGGGCGACGTCGCGCCGCAGGTGATCGCCAAGGGGCGCGGCGTGCTGGCCGAGGAGATCCTGCGCCGGGCGCGGGAGGCCGGGGTCTATGTCCACGCCGCGCCGGAGCTCGTCAGCCTGCTGATGCAAGTCGATCTGGACGAGCGCATCCCGGAAGCCCTGTATCGCGCGGTGGCGGAAATCCTGGCGTGGCTGTATGGGCTCGAGGCGCAGGCGCGGGCGGCGCCGCCGGCGCCCTAGCGGCCGGCGCCGCCGGCCTCACACCGGCATGCTCATGATTTCCTGATACGCGGTGACCAGGCGATTGCGCACCTGGACGGCGAAGTCCGCCGACAAGCGGGCCTTCTGCGCGGCGACGGCGACATCGACGACATTGATCTCCGGCTGACCGGCGGTGAATTGCTCCGCCAGCGCCCGGGCCTGGGCCTGGACCGCGCTCACCTGGCGCAGGGCGTCATCCATCGCCTGGGCAAAGGTGAAGTCGCCGCTGGCGGGCGGCGGCGCGGCGTGGCGCGCGGCCAGGGTCAGCGCGTGCATTTTGGCGAGGACGCTCTCGCGGGCGATACCGTCAATCAGTTGCGCATTCATGGGGACATTCTCGCAAGCGGGGCCGGGCGGGGCGACTGGTGACGGTCTACAAGCAGGTTTTATGCCACCAGGCGATGCTAGACGGGATAGCCGGCGGTGCGGTAGGCCTTCAGGCGATTGCGCAGGGTCCGTTCGGAGATCCCCAGGGCGGCAATGGTTTTCTGCCGGGAGCCGCCGGTCTGGCGCAAGGTGGCGAGAATGTGCTCCCGTTCCATCTCGGCCATGGACGTCGGGGCGCCCGGCGGGGGTGGGGGCGGGACCGCGGGCGCCGGGCGGGGCGCGGCGGCAGAAGCTGCCGGCGGGGCGGCAGCTTCTGCGCCGGCCGGAACCCGGGGCGCGGCGGGCGGGGCGGCGTCCCCCGGCGGCAGGCTCAGGCGCAGCACCTCGGCGCTGATCACCGCGCCGTTGGCCAAAATCAGCGCCCGGCTGAGGACGTTTTCCAACTCGCGCACATTGCCCTGCCAGGGGCAGTCGCACAGCAGGGGTTCGCTGTCCGGCGCCAGGCACGCCACGCCGCCCAGGCTCGCGGCGTGGCGCTGCAGGATGGCGCGCGCCAGCGGCAGGATATCCGCGGGGCGTTCGCGCAACGGGGGGATGGTGAGGGGAAACACGTTGAGCCGGTGATACAGATCGGCGCGAAAGCGCCCGGCGGCCACCTCCGCCGGCAGATCGCGATTGCTGGTCGCCAGGACGCGGATGTTCAGGGCCACGGTTTTCTTGCCCCCGACCCGTTCCACCTCGCGTTCCTGCACCACCCGCAGCAGCTTGGCCTGCAGGCTCAGCGGCAGTTCCGAGATTTCATCGAGGAGCAAGGTGCCCTGCTGCGCCTGCTCGAACTTACCGGGGTGCGCGGTCTGCGCGCCGGTAAAGGCGCCCCGTTCGTAGCCGAACAAGGTGGCCTCCAGGAGATTGTCGGGAATGGCCGCGCAGTTGATGGCGACGAAGGGCCCGGCGGCGCGGGGGGAGCGCTTGTGGATATAGCGCGCCAGCACTTCCTTGCCCACCCCCGATTCCCCCAGCAGCAGGACCGTCGCCTCGGTGGCCGCCACGCGGGCGGCGAGGGCAAAGACCCGCCGCGAGGCGGGATCCACGGCGACGTCCGGGTCCGCGCCAGGTTGGGGCCGGGCGTGGTGGCGGATGCGCGCGATCAGGTGCTCGGGCGCGAAGGGCTTGAGGATGAAATCACAGGCGCCGGCGCGCATCGCCGTCACCGCCTGCTCCACATCGCCAAACGCGGTCATGAGCATGACCGGCAGGTGGGGGGTGCGGCTGCGCAGGGCGCGCAGCAGGGCGAGCCCGTCCAGGGGCTGCATGCGCAGATCGGTCAGCACCAGATCAAAGGGCTGCCGGGCCAGGGCGTCCAGCGCCTCCGTCCCGCTTGCCACGGCCACGGTGACGAACTGCGCGCTGTCGAGGGTGAAGCGGACCGCCTCCCGCAGCGCGGGGTCGTCTTCCACCACCAGGATGTGGCGGGGGGCGCTCATCGGCGCGGCCCGGGGGCCGGCCCCGGCCGGCGGCGCGGCGCCGGGTCGAGGGGCAGCGTCAGGACAAACTCCGCGCCGCGGCCCGGGGTGGAGCGGCAGGTGAGGTCGCCGCCGTGCGCCCGGGCCACGCTGCGGGCAATGGCCAGCCCGAGGCCGGTGCCGTCCGCGCGGGTGGTAAAGAAGGGCTCGAAGACGCGGGCCTGGTGGGCGTAGGGAATGCCCGGGCCGGTATCGGCGATGTTCACGCTCAGGCGCCCGGGAGTGGGGCGCGCGCTCAGGCAGACGCGCCCGCCGGGGTCGGTGGCGTGCAGAGCATTATCCAGCACGTTGGTCAGGGCGCCGGCCAGGGCTTTGCGATCGCCCGTCAGCATGACCGGGGTCCCCGGCCCGTTACGGGTCAACGTCACCCCGCGGGCGTGGGCCAGCGGTTCCAGGGTCCGGGTGACGTCGGTGAGTAACTGCTCGGCCGGGAAGCGGTCGGCGGGCGGTTCGCCATGGCGGGCGAAGTGCAACATGTCACCAATCAGCCGCTCCAGGTGCTGCAAGCGTTCCACCGCCCGCTCGACCAGCAGCGGACGATCGTCGGGGGGGACTTCGGGCCGCCGCAGACTGCCGACATACAACAGCGCCGCGGCCAGGGGCGTGCGCAGTTGATGGGCCAGACCGGCCACCATTTCCCCCATGGCGGCCAGCCGCTCATGCCGTTCCGCCGCCTGGCGCATGCGATGGGTTTCGGTGATGTCGTGCAGCAGAATGATATGCTCGCGACCCTCGCCCAGGCGCGTGTGCGAGACGGCCAGCCGCCGCCGCTCCGCGCCCACCTGCACGCTGGCTTCCCCGGAGGTGACCTCGAGGTCCAGCCGGCTGGCGATCTGTGGCCAGGCCTGGCCTTCCAGCCCACTGCCCAGCAAGGCTTCGGCAGCCTGGTTGGCCTGATCAATGCGCCCATCGGGGGTAATGACCAACACCCCGGCGGGCAGGGCGCGCATCAGCACCGCCAGGCGCTCACTCAGGTGCTCCAAGTGCTGCTGCAGCCCGGTATAGGCGGCAATCAGGCTGGCGGACATGAGGTTAAACTGATCGAAGGCGGCAGTCAGTTGCGCGGTCGGTTCCGCAGGCGATACCGCCGGCGGCAGGGTCGGGTAGGCGTCAGCGTTATCCGCACGGTCAGCCGGCGGTGACAGGGTCATGGGCAACGTCATGAGGCGCGAAGAAGGACGGCTCGGCAGCTTTCAGAGTGCGGTAATATGCCGCATAATCGCCGCGTCTGACAACCGCGCTTCCGCCCGCCAGGGCGCGCGTCGCCGGCCAGGATACGCCCCGCCCTCAGGCGTGACGACCGCCGGCGGAAGGCCGGGCTGCGTCAGACCGTTCCCCGCCGGTGCGCGCGGGTCTTCCCGCCGCCCCGCCAGCCCCCGTCCCTGCCGTTCGTGAGCGCCCTATGCGTGACCAATTCCCCCTTGAATCCCTGCTGCGGCTGGCGCAGAACCGCACCGACGCCGCCGCGCGCCAGCTGGGCGGTTTGCTGGCCAGTGAACGCGCCTGTCAGGAGCAACTGACCCGGATCGAAGGGTTTCGCACCGAGTATCGCGACCACTTCCAGACCCGGGCCACCCAGGGGCTCAAGGCCGTGGAATGGGATATTCACGCGCGCTTCATGCAGCGGATCGACGCCGCGATCGTGGCGCAGAAACAGGCCTTGGACACCTCGCAGCACCGGAGCGCGGAAGGCCGGCGCGCCTGGGTGGCGCAGCAGCAGCAGTTGCAGCGCTACGATGTGCTGGCCCAACGGCACCGGGCCGGGGTCCAGCAGCAGATGGTCCGGCGGGAGCAGAAACAGAGCGACGAACACGCCGCGCGGCGCGCTGGCGCCGACCGGTCTGCGGCAGCCTGATGGCGGGCCGGCCCCGTCCCCGCCCCCCTGGCGCGCGACCGCCGGCGCCGCGCCCCGCTCCCCCCTGGCACAGAACCCTCCTCCCGCGCCATGACCCCGACCACCGTCATTGAGATCGGCCGCCAAGCTGTCGAATTACTGTTCCTGGTGTCGGCGCCCTTGTTGGGTGCGGCGCTGGTGACCGGCCTGATTATCAGCATTTTTCAGGCGGCGACCCAGATCCAGGAGATGACCCTGAGCTTCGTGCCGAAACTGGCGGCGATTTTCATCGCCCTGGGCGTGTCCGGCCCCTGGATCATCACCCTGTTCACGGATTTTATGCGCCGTCTGTACGCGGGAATCCCGCATCTGATCGGCTGAGCGACCGCGTGCCGTTGCTGGAGATCACGAGCGCGCAGCTGCAGACCTGGCTGGCCGCGGGCGCCTACCCGCTGGTGCGCATCCTGGGGCTGATGTCCACCGCGCCCATCTTTTCCAGTAAAGCGGTGCCGCTGCGCGCCCGGGTCGCCCTCGGACTCGCGCTGGGGGGCGTGCTGATTCCGGTCCTGGGGCCGATGCCGGCCATTCCGCTCAGCTCGTGGCTGGGTCTGCAGATCCTCGCCCAACAGGTGCTCATCGGCCTGGCGCTGGGCCTGGTCATGCGGGTGCTCTTTGCCGCGATCGATCTGGCTGGCGCCCTGATCGCCATGCAAATGGGCCTGTCCTTCGCGATCTTTTTTGACCCCGAAGGCGGCGGCCAGACCGGGGTGGTGTCGGACTTTTTGGCGGCGTTGGCGACCCTGCTGTTTCTCGCCGTCAACGGTCATCTGCTGGTGCTGGGGGTGTTGGGGCAAAGCTTCGTCTGGCTGCCGGTCAGCGCCACGCCGCTGGCGGCGGCGGGGTTCGCCCAGCTGGTCGCGCTGGGCGGCATCCTGTTCGCGACGGGTCTCCTGTTGTCCCTGCCGGTCATCGGTATTCTGCTGCTCGCTAATCTGGCCCTGGGCGCGCTGACCCGCGCCGCGCCACAACTCAATCTGCTGGCGGTAGGCTTCCCCATTACCCTGATGGCGGGGTTTCTGGGGCTGCTGTGGTTGCTGAGCTATTTCGCGCCGGCGGTGGTGCCGCTGTTTGAAGACGGTCATGACGCCATGGGGACCTTGCTGCAGGCGTTTCTGCCCGCCTGAGCGGCGCGACCGGCGGCCCGGCGCCCTGCGGCTTGGGCGGTGTTCGGTCAGAAACGGTCAGCCAATTATGCGCCGCTTCCGGCTAAGCTGTTCCCCTGCACCCGGTCCGCGCCGCGCGGTGCGGAGCGCGGCGCACCCGACATGGTCTTTTCCCGCGCACAGGTACGGCCCCTTGTCCTTATTTTCCCGGTCCCCGGCGAGCCGCGCGACGGCGCCCGCCTGTCCCGCCTGTGGTCGGCCCCGCCGCAACGGCACGCGCTTCTGCGGCGGCTGTGGCGCCGATTGCGGGACGGTGACGCCCGCCGGGGTCACCCCCGCGGACGCACCGTCCCCGCCCCCCGCGCCGGCGGGGGACGTCCCGTGGGGGTGGGACCTCCCCGGCCTGGCGGCCGGCGGCGAACCCCCGCCCGCGCCGCTGGCAGCCCGGGCGGGCGTGAACTCCCCGGCGCTGGACTTATCCCGGCGCCCTGATGGTCTGGCGGGGATGACGGCGCGCATTCTGTCCACCCAGGCCCACGCGGCCGAGGCGGGGGCCGCGCCCGCCGTCATCTGCCATCTCGAAGTGGACAATGCCGGCGAAGCGGTATGGCGCTGGGTGGAGGTCGTCGCCTTTCTGTTGACCGCCGAGGGCCAGCCCCTGGCGGAGTGCCGCTACCTCCAGGAGACCTGTATCCCGCCGAGCGAGCGCTATCGCGGCCAGGCGCGGTTCGCCCTCCCGCCGGGGAGCGCGGGCGCGGCCGGGCGCGGGGACGCCCAACTGGCCCAGGTCGTGGTGCAGGTCACCGCCGGGGACGTGGTGCGGCGGGGCGTGGCCGAGATGCCCCTGCCGCCCCCGGGCGCGACGCGGGCGCTGCGCTTACCGACCCTCCCGCCCGGCCTGCGGGCGGTGGGTGGGCAGCTGGTGTTACGGCCCGTGGCCTGGGGCGGTTCCGCCGGCCCCGCGGCCCTCGAAGCCTGCCTGCTGCTGCAGAACGTCGCGGAACAACGCCTGCCCTGGGTGCGGCTGACGCTGCAACCGCAGCCGACCGTGGATAAAGAGGAGCACGCCCTGGTGGCGCCGATCAGTGGCGACCGCGCCTTTGACAGCGGCGAAGTCGGCCTGTTGCGGGCGAGCGGCTTTCCCGCGGCGACCGGGGAGGGCAAACGGGCGTGGCGGGCGATCCTGGAGACGGCCTGCCCGGTCGCCCGCTGCGTGCGCCATGAGGCGGTGATGATTGACGGGAGCGGGCTGGTCGCCGCCGGTCCCGGGCGGGGCCATGTCGTCGCCGGCCCAGCGGCCGACGCCCTCGTCCCCGGGCCGCGGGCGCCGCTGCGCCTGGTAACCGCCGCGGAGGCCTTGGGCTGGGAGGTGCGCCTGCTGAACGAACCGGCCGTGCGCCGGACGCGCGGTCGTGAGTTGCCCTCCCTGTTTGTCCTGGTGCTGGGGCTCGAACCGGGCCAGTCCGTGCGCGAAGCGCTCGCCGCCGCCTGGTTTGGCGAGCGGTCCTGGCATTGCCCGCTGCCGCCCGGCGCGGGGATTGCCGGGGAGATGCTCCCGGCCGCGGCGATGGCGGACGACGGGCGCGTGAGCTATGGCTCCCTCCAGACGCACGGCGATCCGGCGACGGTGCTGGAGCCGTTGTTTCCGTACCTGGACAGCGTATTCAAGGTGGATCCCGCCACCCGGCGCATCGAAGAGCTGGAGCTGTATGAGAGCAGCATCCGCTTCTTCATGAAGTTCGACCTTCTAGCCAAGAGCAAGCAGCACTGCCTTGAACTCATCGAATTTACCGCGGATTAACCCGCCCTGGCGGCCCGCCCGTCGCCCCGGCGCCCCCCCACGCCCCGGTGACGGCGGCAGGCCGGGCATGCCCCGGCAGCGGGGGCGGCGGCGATGAACTGCCCGCTGTGTCATGAACCGCTGGCCCCGGGTGAGCGCTGGTGCGACGTGTGCGGCACGCCGGCGTCCCGGCCCCCGTGCGCGCAGTGCGGCGGTGACGTGGACGCGGCGGAGCGCTATTGCCCGCACTGCGGTTGCCCCCAGCCCGCGCCGCCCCCGGGCGCGCGCGGCGGGGAGACGGGGGGCGTCGCGCCCCTGAGCATCACGATCTCCTCCGGTCCCGCCGCCGCCAGCGGGGGGACGCGCCCCGCGCGGCCCGGGGCCCCGGGGGGCGCGGCGCCGTTCCGGCCGGCGCCCGTCGCCGTGCCCGCGCTGCCCGCCGCGGGTGGCGCCGCCCGCCCCCCCGTCGCGGCGTTGCGCCCGGCCGCCGCCGCTCACCGGTGGCGGGTCGTCGGGCTGGGCCTGCTCGTGCTGGGGCTGGGCGGGGCAGCGTTCGCCCTGTTGGGGCCCCGCCCGGACGCGCCGGCCGTGTCCGCAGCGCCGGCGAGCGCGTCACGCTTGTTGGTGACGCCGCCGCGTCCGCTCCCGACCCGCGCCGCCCCCGCCGCGCCGGCGTCGCCCCCGGCGGAGCCCCCGCCGGGCCTGGAGGCCAGTCAGGTCACGCCCGCCCCGGCGGCGAGTCCGCCGGACGCCGCCCCGCCCCCGGCGCCGGTCACGCCGGCAGCGGCGGCGGCGATCCCGCCGGCGGCCCCGCCGCCGCGCGCGGCCGAACCGCCTCCGCCGCCCGCGCCCGCCGTGGCCCCGCCCCCGCCCGTGGCCGCGCCTCCCGCGGCGGTCGCCCCGGCCCCGACGCCGGCCCAGCTGGCGACGGCGCGCCGGGTGCGCACGGTGCTGCGCCACGCCCAGGCGGCGGCGCCGGCGCCCGCCGCCCCCCCGGCGCCCGTGGACCGCCCTTCCGCCGCGCCCCCGGCCCCGGCGCCCCCGCCCGCCGCGGCCCTGTCCCCGGCGCCGCCGCGTCCCGAACCACCGCGCACGCGGGAAATTCTGGCGCGCCATCTGCTCCGTGCCGCCGTGACCGCCAACAGCCCGGCGTGGGACGCCCTGCTGGCCCAATTGCGGGCGCGGCGCGCGCCGGTCACCGCCGCGCAAACCCGGGAGGCCCGCCGCCTGCTGGAAAGCGCCCCGCAGGCGGCGACGGCGGCGCAAGGCGTCGAGCGCTTGCGTGCCGCCTTCGCGCAGCACCCCGGGGAGCCGGCGATTGCCGCCGCCCTGGTGGCCGCGCTCCAGGCGCAACAGCAGGGCGCGGCGGCCGAGACCGTGGCCATGGAGGCGCTGGGCCATGAGCCCGAGCGCTGGGAGAACTGGGTCACCCTCGCCCAGACCGCCGCCGTGCGGGACAAACCCGCGGAAGCACGCGCCGCCTATCGGTCCGCCCTGCGGGTGGCGGACGCGCCGCGGCCGGTGGTGGCGCGGCTGGAGGCGCTGGTCGCCGACCGTGGGCTGGACGGCCGCATTCAGGCGACCGCCCGCGATGCGTTGGCCGGGCAGACCCGTGCGCCCTAAGGTCGGGCGGGCCGGTCGCCGCCCCCGCGCCCGAGGCCGCGGCCATGGCTGACGAGAGTGATCTGGAACGGACCGAACCGGCCAGCGCGCGCCGGTTGGAAAAGGCGCGGGAAGAAGGTCAGGTACCGCAATCCAAAGAGCTGGCCACCTTCCTGGTGGTGTTTACCGGCGCGGCCACCCTGTGGCTGCTGGGCGACTGGCTGGGCGCGGGCCTGATGGCGCAGGTGACCGTCGGCTTTCGCTTCGATCGCACCCTGGCGTTCGAGCCCGCGGCCGCGCTGGTGGCGCTGTACACCGCCCTGGGGGACGCCCTGCTGCGGTTGCTGGCGCTGCTGGCGCTGCTGTTGCTCGCGGCGTTCGCCGCGCACTGGTCGCTGTCCGGGGTGGTCTTCTCCAGCAAGGCCCTGGGGGTGAAATTCAGCAAGCTGAACCCGCTCCAGGGGCTCAAGCGGTTGTTCTCGGTGAACGGGCTGGTGGAAATGCTCAAGGCGGTCCTGAAGGCCGTGCTCATCGGCGGCTTCGCCCTGGGGGTGATCTGGCACTACCAGGCCAGCCTGCTGGCCCTCGTGCGCGGCGCGGTGACGCCGGCCGTGACGACCTTCGTCGCCCTCGTGGCGACGGCGGCCCTGCTGATGGCGGCGGGTTTGCTCTTCCTGCCCCTGCTCGACGTGCCTTACCAGTTGTGGTCGTACGCCAAGCGCCTGCGCATGACCCGGGAGGAGGTCAAGCGGGAAACCAAGGAGCAGGAAGGGGACCCCCAGGTCAAGGCGCAGGTGCGCCGGGTGCAGCGGGCGATGGCCCAGCGCCGCATGATGGCCGCGGTGCCCGAGGCGTCGGTGGTGGTGACCAATCCCACCCACGTCGCCGTCGCCCTGAAATACGTGGCGGAGACCATGGCCGCGCCGGTGGTGGTGGCCAAAGGCCGCGGCGAGCTCGCGACGCGGATCAAGGCGCTGGCCCAGACACATGGCGTCCGGCAGGTGGAAGCGCCCGCGCTGGCGCGGGCGCTCTATCGCCATGGCGAACTCGACACGCCCGTGCCGGCCACGCTCTACCTCGCGGTGGCGCAGGTCATGGCCTACATCTACCAACTTGACGACTGGGCACGCCAGGGCGGGGTGGCGCCGCCGCCGCTCGGCGCCATCGCCGTGCCCGACGGTCTGGATCCGGGGGCGCGATGAAGCACTGGCTGCCACGTCTCCCGCTGCCGCCCGGACTGCGCGACCCCCTGGCGCAGCTGGCGGCCCCGGTGCTGATCATCATGGTGCTCGCCATGATGGTCCTGCCCTTGCCGGTCTTCCTGCTCGATGTCTTTTTCACCTTCAACATCGCCCTGTCACTGATGGTGATCCTGGTGGCGTTGTACCTCAGCCGGCCCCTGGATTTTTCCGCCTTCCCGACCGTCCTGCTGGTGACGACCCTGTTGCGGTTGTCGCTGAACGTGGCCTCGACCCGCATCGTGCTGCTCCATGGCCATGAGGGCGGGGATGCCGCGGGCAAGGTCATCGAGGCCTTCGGGCATTTTATTGTCGGCGGCAATACTGCGGTCGGGCTGGTGGTGTTCGTCATTTTGACCATCATCAACTTTGTCGTCATCACCAAGGGCGCCGGGCGTATCGCCGAGGTCAGCGCCCGCTTTACCCTCGACGCCATGCCGGGCAAACAGATGGCCATCGATGCCGACCTGAACGCCGGCCTGATCAATGAAGCCGAAGCGAAACGCCGGCGGCGGGAAATCGCCCAGGAAGCGGAATTCTTTGGCTCGATGGATGGCGCGTCGAAGTTTGTCCGCGGCGATGCCGTCGCCGGCATTCTGATCATGCTGATCAATATCATCGGCGGGCTGTTTATCGGCGTGGCTCAGCATGACCTGGCCCTGGGCGAAGCCGCGCGGACCTACACCCTGCTGACCATCGGCGATGGCCTGGTGGCGCAGATTCCGGCGCTGATCATTTCGGTGGCGGCCGGCCTGGTGGTGGCGCGGGTCGGCGATGAGGGCGACCTGGGCAGCCAGGTGTTCCGCCAGTTGTTCGCCAATCGCCAGGTGCTGATGATCGCCGCGGCGATTGTTGGTCTGCTCGGCCTGATCCCGGGGATGCCCAATGGGGTGTTTTTGCTGCTGGCCAGCACGCTGGGGGGGGTGGCCTGGTGGCAGGGGCAGCGTGCCGCGTCCGGGCCGGAGGCCCCGGCGACCGGTGGCGTCGGCGCGGCCCTGGACACGCCCGAACCCCTGGACGCCAGTTGGCAGGATGTGGCGCCAGTGGATGTCCTGGGCGTGGATGTGGGCTTTCGCCTGATCCCCCTGGTCGACCTGCAGCAGGACGGCGAATTGCTGCGGCGGATTCGCGGGTTGCGCAAACGCTTTGCCCAGGAAGTCGGGTTTTTGTGCGCGCCGATTCATATCCGCGACAACCTGGATTTCCCCCCTAACCGCTACGCGATTTTGCTCAAGGGCGTCGAGATGGGGGCGGGGGAGGTCTACCCGGGGCAGTATCTGGCCATTGATGGCGGCGCGGTCACCCAGGCGGTGGCGGGACGGCATACCACGGACCCCACCTTTGGCCTGCCCGCGGTGTGGATCGACGCCACGCGGCGGGAGGAAGCGCAGGCCCGCGGCTACACCGTGGTCGATCCCGGGACCCTGGTGACGACCCATCTCGACCAGCTGATGAAGCGCCACGCCGGGGAATTGCTCGGCCGTCAGGAAACCCAGGCCCTGCTCGACCACGTGGGCAAGGACGCCCCTAAGCTGGTCGAGGACCTGGTGCCGAAATTGCTGCCGTTATCGAGCGTGCAGCGGGTGCTGCAGAACCTGCTGGATGAGGAGGTGGCGATTCGCGACATGCGGACCATTCTCGACGTCCTGGCCGAATACGCCCCGCTGACCCAGGACGCGATGGTTCTGACCGCCAAGGTGCGCGAAGCCCTGGGCCGGGCCATCGTCCAGGCGTTGTTCCCCGGCCCGTCCGCGGTGGAGGTACTGACCCTCGACCCGGCGCTGGAGGGGCTGTTCCACCAGGCGCTGGCGCAGGGCGCCGAGCAGGCGGTGCTCGAACCAGGCCTGGCCGAGGCGGTGCTGACGCGCACCGCCGCCCTGGCGCGGGCGCAGGAGGCGCAGGGGCGCCCGGCGGTCCTGCTGGCCCCGGCGGCGAGCCGCTGGTGGCTGGCGCGCTTCCTGCGGCGCGCCGTGCCGACGTTGCGGGTGGTGGCCAACACCGAGATCCCTGATTCCCGGCTGATCCGGGTGGTGGGCGTCATCGGCGCGGCGGCCGAGGCGTGAGGCGCGCGGCGTCGCCCGCGCCCCCCGGCCGCCGGTCGGGCGCGGGCCGGGGTTATTGGGGCGGAAGAGGCGTAATCATCCCCCTCTTTCTCCCCAATAACGCGCCGCGCGCCGGGCACAGTACCGGGGGACAGGCGGCCGTCGGGGGTCGCCGCGCCACGGGGCAACGCGCCGGAGATCTGGTTCTGCTCACCTGGCCCGCTGGGCGCATCGTGGTGGGCGCTCTACTGTTGTTGGGAGGCCGGTATTCGCACCTATCGTTTCTTTGCTGCCACCGGCAGTGAAGCCCTCAAAGCCATCCGCGCCCAATTGGGCGCCGAAGCGGTCGTACTCTCCACCAGCGCGCGCGAAGGCGGGGTGGAGATCGTGGCGTTAACCACCGGCGACCTGGAATCGTTACAGGCGCAGGCCGCCGTCGCGCCCGTCCCGGAGGCCGGCGTGGCCGAGGCCACGGAAGAACGGCTGCGGCGGCTGCGCGCGGCCAATGCGCGGCTGGCGTCCGACCTGGAGGCGACGAAACGTCAACTCGAACGGGACCCGGCGGGCGCCGCGTCCCCCCCGACCCCGGCGCGCGAGCGCCCGCGGGGCCAGGTGGCCCTGGAACTGATCAGCGCCGGCTTCTCGCCGCAAGCGGCGCGCCGGCTGGTCAGGATCGTGGGCGAGCGCGATGCGCTGCCCGACGCGCGGCGCAAGGTGGCGGCGGTGGTGGAACGGCTGCTGCAGGATCTCATCCGCCCGGATGACCTGGTCGAGGCCGGCGGCGTCTTTGCCCTGGTCGGACCGACCGGGATCGGCAAGACCACCACCACCGCCAAGCTCGCCGCGCGCTGCGTGGTCAAGTATGGCGCGGCCCAGGTCGGGCTGATCAACTCCGACAGCTACCGGATTGGCGCCCAGGAGCAACTGCTCACCTATGGGCGCATTCTCGGCATCCAGGTGCTCTCGGTGCGCAATGCCGTGGATCTGCACGCCGCCGTCAGCCGGTTGCGCGATAAGCGCGTGGTCCTGATCGACAACACCGGGATGAGTCAGCGCGATCCGCGGGTCTCGCACCAGCTGGAGATGCTGGCCGGGGTCAGCGCGGTGCGCACCCTGCTCCTGCTCAATACCGCCAACCGCGGCGAGACCCAGGACGATATCGCCGCGGCCTACAGTTCACCGCAACTGGCCGGCTGCATTCTGACCAAAACCGACGAGGCCACGTCGCTGGCCGGGGCGCTCGATGTCGTCCTGCGGCGCAAACTGCCCATTCACTACCTCTCCGATGGCCAGCGGGTGCCGGAGAATCTTCAGCGGCCGGAACCGAAACAGATCGTCCAGTCGCTGTTCGCCGGCCGTGACGCCGCCTCCCCCTGGACCCTGGACCTTGATTTCGCGCCATGACGCAGCGCGGCGGCGATCAGGCGGCGGGGTTGCGCGCCCTGTGTGGCACGGCGGGCGCGCCGCTCCTTGCCCTGCACGTGGTGGGGGGGGCGCCGGCGGTGGCGCGGGGCACCGCCAGCGCCGTGCTGCAACTGGGCCTGCAGGCCGGGACCCTGACGGTGCTTGACGGCCGCGGCCCGGCGGGCAAGCACCTGCCGGCGCAACTGCGCGCCGGGTCGCCCGCGGCGCTGAGCGTGGCGCTGGTCGATCGGCACTTCGTCTGGCTGCCGCTGCACGCGGCGCACCATCTGGTGCTGAGCGAAGCCAGCGCCCGCGGGGCGCACGAGGCCTTCAGCCGCTTTGCGCTCCTCGCCCAGAGCGGTGCGCCGCGCTTGCTGAGCGCGGTGTACAACGCCCGTGATCGGGACGATGCCCAGCGCTTTGCCGGCGAACTCGGCGGCCTGGTGGCGCAGCGCCTGGGGCTGGCCCCGGCGTGGCTGGGCCAGCTGGAAGCCCCGGGGTTCGGCGCCCGCCTGGCCGGCTGGCTCCAGCCGCCGCCCCCGTCCGCCGCCGGGGCGGCGGCCTGAGCGCGCCGGATGTACCCGACGACCGACCCCGCGGAGCAAGCGGCGCTGGTGCGCCGGCTGGCGCCCCTGGTGCGGCGGCTGGCGCATCGGCTCAAAGCCACGTTGCCCGCCAATGTCGAGGTCGATGATCTGATCCAGTACGGCTGGCTCGGATTGATCGAGGCGGTCAAACGTTACCAGCCGCTGCCGGGGGTGGAGATCGAGGCCTTTGCCGCCCCGCGCATCCGCGGCGCCATGTATGACGGCCTGCGCCAGGAGGATTGGCTGCCGCGCCAGGCGCGCCAGGCGATGCACCGGGTCGAGGACGCCATCGGCGCCTTGCAGGCGCGCCTCGGCCGCGCGCCCGGCGACCGCGAGATCGCCGCGCACCTGGGGCTGGATCTCCCGGCGTACCACGCGCTGTTGACCCAGGCCCATGGCCACCCCCTGGTCTTCATCGAGGACTTGAGCGCCGGTGGCGCCGAGGAGTTTTTCGACCGCCATGCCGGCGCGCGCCAGGACGATCCCCAGGCGGACCTGCTGGCCGGGGAACGGCGCGCCCGGCTGATCGCCGCCATCGCGGCCTTGCCGGAACGGGAACAGGTGATCATGGGCTTGTTGTATACCGAAGGGTTGAACTTGCGCGAAATCGGCGCCGTGCTGGGGCTCAGCGAGTCCCGCGTCTGTCAGCTGCATGGCCAGGCCATCGCCCGGCTGCGCGCCCGGCTGCGGGACGATCCGCC
Organism: uncultured Gammaproteobacteria bacterium; assembly: GCA_937862735.1. Classification (GTDB taxonomy): domain Bacteria; phylum Pseudomonadota; class Gammaproteobacteria; order Chromatiales; family Chromatiaceae; genus M0108. The sequence continues at coordinate 37,051 of CALMDH010000329.1, read as the reverse complement.
CGCCCCGGCCCGGCGCGCGCCGCCGCCCCGCCGGCCGCTCCCGGACGCGCCCGCCGCCGCCCCGACGCCCCCGGCCCTGAATTAACCCCCCGCGGGAGCCGGCTTCGCCCCCGCGTTTACCTGGAAGCGCAGCACACGTGGATAAAGCAACCCTCATTGGTTTGATCGCGGGCATCGGGGTGGTCGTCGCCGGCCACGTCTTCGAGGGCGGGCATGTCGGCTCCCTGCTGCAGCCGGGGGCGTTTTTCATCGTCGTCGGCGGCACCTTCGGCGCCATGTTGACCCAGTCGTCGCTGCCGGATTTCAAGGCCGGGATCCGGCTGGCGAAGTGGACCTTTGCCCCGCCCCCGCTCGACTATCAGGCGACCATCGCCCAGATCGTCGGGTGGAGTCAGACCGCGCGCCGGGGTTCCTTCCTCGATCTGGAGAAGGAGGGCGCCCGCCTGACGGATCCGTTCCTGAAAAAAGGCCTGCGCCTGCTGGTGAACGGCAGCGAGCCGGACCTGATCGCGGATTACCTGCTCAATGAATTGACGGCGTGGGAAGACAAATACCACAAGGACGCGCGCTTCTGGGAGGCGGCGGCCGGCTATTCCCCGACCCTGGGCATTTTGGGCGCGGTGCTGGGCCTGATCCATACCATGGCCAACATCTCCGATCCGGATGCGGTGGGCGCCGGCATCGCCGTGGCGTTCGTCGCCACCATCTACGGCATTGGGCTCGCCAACCTGGTCTATCTGCCCATCTACAAGAAATTGACGGTGCTGATCAGGGATTACGTCCGGCTGCGCACCATCCAGATCGAAGGGCTGCTCGGGATTGCCGGCGAGGCCAATCCGCGACAGGTGGAGGGGCGGATGCAGAGCTTCCTGCTCCACGAGCTCGCGGCCGGGACGCACTGATGAGCACGACCGCCCATGGCCGCCCGGGCGGCGGCCGGCGCCAGGCCCGCGGCGCCGCGCCTCAGGGCCACGACAACCTGGAGCGGTGGCTGATTTCCTACGCCGACTTCATCACCCTGATGTTCGCGTTTTTTGTCGTGCTGTTTGCCGTCTCCGAGATCAACCCGCAGAAGGCGCGCAAGCTCGCCGGGGCCTTTAATGACGCCTTCAAGGACCCGGGCCTGCACGCGACCACCAGTAACCTGATACCGGCGGTGCAGGTGGTGCCGCCCCTGGACGTGATGTTCGTCAAGCCGACGACGGCGGAAGACGACACCGTGCGTGCGGCCGGGGAGCGCATGCGCAAGATGTCCCAGGAAATTCGCGAGACCATGTCGCCGCTGATTGACCGCGGCGAAGTCCGGGTCGGCGACAGCGAGTCGGGGATTCAGATCGATATCGCCTCCAAGCTGCTGTTCGCCCCCGGCCAGGCCACGCTCGACCCCGCCGCCCTCCCCGCGCTGCGCACGGTGGCCGAGGTCATCTCCGGGGCGACCTTCCCCATCAAGGTGGAAGGGCATACCGACGACACCCCGATCGCCACCGAGCGCTTTCCCAGCAACTGGGAGTTGTCCGCGGGGCGCGCGGCGCAGGTGGTGCGGAAGTTTCTCGAATACGGGGTCGATTCGCAGCGCCTGACCGCGGCGGGCTACGCCGAGTTCCGGCCGGTCGCCGACAATGCCACCGCGGAAGGGCGGGAACGCAACCGGCGGGTGGCGATCATCATCGAAATGCCCACCGTGAAACCGGGGGCCGCGGCCATGGGCTTGCAGCTGCCGGGTCTCGGCGCGCCGGCCGGGGGACCCTGAGGGGCCGGCGCGGGTCAGGCGTGGCCGAGGCTGCGCCCGGGGCGCGCGGCGCGGGTCTGGCCGGCGGGCGAATACAGCCGGGGCGCGGGCGTGGTCCCGCCCAGGGCGGACAGCGCCGCGTCGTGGTGGGCGAGCCGGGCCTGCAGGATGCGCCCGTTGTGGGCGTTGAGGTCACGGACGGCGTGGGCCAACTGCCGCGCCGCGGTCCAGCGGGCGGCCAGGGCCGGGGGGTGGGCAAACAGCACCGCGGCCGGCGCGCCGTCCCGCACCGCCGCCGGCGCCCGGGCGTAGAGGTCTTCGAGGGTGTGGGTGAGCGCCTGCAGGGCGGCGTCGGCCGCCGGCAGGGCGTCCGGCGCGCCGTGGAGCAGGCCGGCCTGGGTCTGGTGCAGGGCGGCGTGCAGCGCGGCGAGTGTGGCTTCCAGGTGCGTCAGCCAGGCGGCGGCGGAATCTTCGGTCATGGGCTCCTCGTCCCGGCCGCGGGGCGGCCCGGGGGGGTTAGCGGCGCTCGCCCGCCAGGGCCTCGACCTGGGCGAGCAGGGCGTCGGCAATGCGCGCCGGGTCCGGGGACAGGCGCCCGTCGCGCAGGGCCTGGCGGATGTCCGCCACCCGGACCTGGTCGAGGGGCGCCTCCCGCGGCAGGTCCGCGTTCGCCTGTTGCAGGCTGGCGGAGAGCGGCGAGAGCGCGGTCTGGACCGAGGCCCGGGGGCGGGCCGCGGCGCTGACCGCCGGCGCGCCCGGACCGTCGGGGCGACGCCCGGGATCAGGGGGCTGGAGCGTGGTGATTTTCATCCGTCGTGTGCGCCTGCGGCGGGGGGTTGGGGGTGACCGGGGGCGGGCGGTGGCGCCGCGCCCTTACCGTGTTTTACGGCTGATCCGGCGGAAAGTTTAATTCTTCCGCCACACCCCCGGCCACCGGGCGGGCTATGGGCGCAGGGTGGCCCGGCCGTCCGCCGTGGTTTGCGCATGCACGGTTTTGCCGCTCTCCAGGCGCACGCGGACGGTCTCGCCGGCGGCGGCCGGGTTGAGCGCCACGCCGGCGCTGAGCACCTGGAAGCCCGCGCCCTGAATGACCAGGGGCACGGTCTGGCCCTGCTGGATCAGCGGCGGACGTTGCAGCAGGCCGGCGCGCAGCGGCTGCCGGGCGGCGAGGCCGTGGCGGGGCGTCAGGCCCTCGGCCTGGGCGAAATCGGTCAGGGTGTCGTCGGGCAGGGCGGCAAGGTCCCCGGCGCGCAGCTCCAGATCCGCCGCCGCCACCGGTTCGCCGGCGCGCAGCGTGCGGCGCGCCACCACATACTCCCCGGGCACCGTGACCTGGGCCGCCAGATACAGCGTCCAGGCGGGCGTGTCACAGCGCACGCCCAGGGAGACCTTGCCCCAGGCGCGCTTGCCGGGGGGGAGAAAGAGCTGCGGGGCGTCGCAGGCGGGCAGGGGGGTCGCGCGCGCCGGGGGCTGGACCGTGACCTGGGCCTGGGGGGCCGTCGCGCGCGCGGCGTCCTCCAGCCAGGCGGTGGCGAGCGCCAGCAGTGGCTCGGGGTCCGGCGGCGCCGCGGGCGTCACGCGCAGGGGCAGCGCCAGCAGCAGTCCCCAGCCGAGACGGCGCCAGCGGCGGGGGGCACGGGTGTTGACGGTGATCAGGCGAGGGTCCACGGGCGCAATCCAGACGGCGAGGCGGCTCATGACGGGCGGGGCGCCGGCCGCGTCATCCGCCCCGCGCCGCGCGGGCAACCGGCAGCGCCCGGCGCCACGCACAGCGGCACTATGGTAGCACAGACCGGCCCCGGCGCCGTCCGGTCCCGCCTGCCGGTGGCCGCGGCAGGGACCGCCCGGGCGGTCGCGTGCGGCCGGCAAAATCTGCCGCCGCGCGGCGGGGGCGAGCGGCGGTCCGGCGGGCGCTTTCCGTTGGCATGGAACCTGCTAATGAGGGGGGAACGTCTCCTCGCTTGCCCATGTCCCCTATGTACGCCCAGTTAGAACGTCATCTGCACTTTCAGCATGCCGCGCTGGCGGTGTTGGGCCAGCGGCAACAGCTGCTGGCGGCGAATATCGCCAATGCGGATACCCCGCATTACCACGCCCGTGATCTCGACTTTCGCGCCGCGCTCACCGCGGTCAAAGCGGCGACGGCGGGCGGGGCGCTGCACACCACCCATCCGCGGCATCAGCCGCTGGCCACGCCGCCGGCGGCGGCGCTCACCCCGGGCTACCGGGTCACCGGCCAGGCCGCCGTGGATGGCAACAGCGTCGACATGGATGCCGAACGGACGGCCTTCGCCGAAAACACCCTGCGCTACGAGGCCTCGTTGCGGTTCATGCAGAGTATGGTCAGCGGCCTGCAACAGGCCATTACCGGACAATAGGCGGCGGCGGCACCATGAGTCTGTTGAATGTCCTGAATATCGCCGGCTCGGCCTTGCGCGCGCAGGCGGTGCGGCTCAATACCACCGCGTCCAATCTGGCCAATGCGGACAGCGTGGCGGGCGCGGACGGCCAACCCTATCGCGCCTTACAGGTGGTGTTTGCCGCCCAGCCGGTCGGCGCCGGGCGCGCGGCCCTGGGGGTGCAGCCGGTGCAGATCGTGACCAGCGCCGTCCCGCCGCGCCTGGTGCATGCGCCGCAGCACCCGTTCGCCAATGCCGAGGGTTACGTGACCATGCCGAATGTGAACCCCGTCGAGGAGATGGTCAACATGATCTCGGCCTCCCGCTCCTATCAGAACAACGTCGGCGTCATGACCACCGCGCGGACCCTGCTGCAAAAGACCCTGGCGCTCGGCGAGTGATGAGGCCGCCCGCCGCCCCCCACCCGGGCGCGCCCGCGCGTCATGCCCCGCGGCCCGCGCTCGTCCCCCACCGCCGAGGATGGCCCCTATGACAACCCTCACGACGACCAATCAGGTCCTGTCCGCCCTGTCCAGCGCCACCCCGGCGCCGCCCACGCCCACTGCGGACGCGCAAAGCCGCTTTCTCACCCTGCTCACCACCCAATTGCAGAACCAGGACCCGCTGAATCCCACCGAAAACGCCGAACTGACCTCGCAACTGGCGCAGCTCAACATGGTCGACGGCATTGAGCGCATGAACGAGTCGCTGAGCGCCCTGTTGCAGAGCAATCAGACCAACCGTTTGTTCCAGGCGGCGACCCTCATCGACCGTGGGGTCCTGGTGCCCGGCCGCGCCCTGGAACTGACAGAGTCGGGGGCGGTGGGCGGCTTCACCCTGGACCAACCGGCCGACCAGGTGGTGATCACCATCAAGGACGCCGCGGGGCAGGTGGTGCAGACCCTGGACCTGGGCGACGTCCCGGCGGGCGCGCACAGCTTCCTCTGGGATGGCACCACCACCGGCGGCACGGCGGCCGCGACCGGCGGCTATACGCTGTCGGTCGCGGCGGTGGCCGGGGAGCAGACGGTGACCGCCACCCCCCTGCAGGCCGGGGTCGTCTCCCAGGTGGTGCAGGGGCCGGTCGGTACCGATCTGCAGGTCGGCAACCTCGGTATCTTCCGCCTGGAAGATATCAAAATGATTCTCTGATCTTCGGGATTCCCCGGGAGCTTATCGATGTCGTTTCAGCATGGGATCAGCGGTCTCAACAGCACCTCCAAGGCGCTGGATTCGATCGCCAACAATATCGCCAACACCGCCACGGTCGGGTACAAGGCGGGTTCGCTGCGCTTTCAGGACCTGTTCAACGCCTCGCGGAACGCCAATCAGGTGGGCGGCGGCACGCTGGTCGGGAAGGTGCACTACAACTTTGACCAGGGCAATATCAAGGCCACCGCCAACCCCCTCGATCTGGCGATCGGCGGCAATGGCTTTTTCCTGATGACGCGCCCGGACGGGTCGGTGGCCTACAGCCGCAACGGCCAGTTCGATCTCGACCGCGACGGCTTCATCGTCAATGCCGGCGGCGATCGCCTGATGGGCTACGGCATCGATCCGCTCAATCCCGGGGTGATCCAGCAGGGCGCCCTGCCGGTGCCGCTGCAGGTCCCCACCGTGGGCATGAATCCCCGCGCCACCACCGAGCTGATGATCTCGGCGAACCTGGATGCCCGCCACGCCACGCCGACCGTGACGCCCTTCGATCCCACCGACGTCGAGAGCTATAACGCCGTCACCTCGAGCCAGGTCTTTGACAGCCAGGGCAACCCCCACACCCTGTCGATGTTTTTCGTCAAGAACGACGCCAATGCCTGGACCATGCACTTCACCCTCGATGGCACGGCGCTGCCCGATACGCGCGCCCTGACCTTCGCCACCGACGGCAGCCTGGTGACGGACCCGGATCCCTTCGCCGCGCCGCTGACCATCCCGGCGGCGCCCGGCTCCGCCCTCGCCGGGGTGAACGATCTGGTGCTCGATCTGGGCGGCACGCGCATGAGCCAGTGGGGCTCGCCGTTCGCGGTGACCGGCGCCGTCCAGGACGGCTATGCCAGCGGCGAGCTGACCGGCCTGTCGGTGGACGCCGAGGGGCGGATTCTCGGCATCTACTCCAACGGCATCAGCAACCGCGCCCTGGGCCAGATCCAACTGGCGACCTTCCGCAACCCCAACGGCCTGACGCCGATCGGCGGCAACCTGTGGACCGAGACCTTCGCCTCCGGCGAGCGGGTGATCGGCACGCCGAACACCGGCCTGAACGGCGGCATCATGTCGGGCATGGTCGAGGAATCGAACGTCAACCTGACCAACGAACTGGTGGACATGATCACCTTCCAGCGCAACTACCAGGCCAATGCCCAGTCGATCCGCGCGCAGGACCAGGTGTTGCAGACCCTGGTGAGCCTGCGCTAAGCCGGCCGGAGCGCGTGAGCGCGGACTAACCCATGGACCGAATGATCTATACCGCCATGAGCGGCGCCAAGGCCACGCTGAGCCAGCAGGCCACCGTCGCCCACAACCTGGCGCACGCCACCACCCCCGGCTTTCGCGCCCAGGTGCAGAACCTGCGCGCGGTGGCGGTGCAGGCGCCGGGCCTGCCCACCCGCGCCTTTGCCGTCGACGCCACGGTCGGCAGCGATTTCACCCCCGGGGCGGTGCAACGCACCGAGCGGCCGCTGGACGTGGCGGTGCTGGGGGCGGGCTGGCTGGTGGTGCAGGCCCCCGATGGCAGCGAAGCCCTGACCCGCCATGGCCGCCTGGAGGTGAGCGCCAACGGCGTCCTGCAAACCAGTCAGGGCTATCCGGTGCTGGGCCAGGGCGGCACGCTGACCATCCCCCCGGAGACGGCGCTCACGATCGGCCGCGACGGCAGCGTGTCCGCCACGCGGCCCGGCGAGCCGAAACAGCTCGTCAATCTGGGGGGACTGCGCCTGGTGGCGCCGCCCACCGCGCAACTGACGCGCGGCGCCGACGGTCTGTTTCGCCTGCGGGATGGCGCGGCGCCGGCGGCCGACCCGACAGTACAGGTCGCCGCCGGCTATCTGGAAGACAGCAATGTCAATCCCGCCGACACCCTGGTGCAGATGATCGCGCTGGGCCGCCAGTTCGAGCTGCAGATGCGCCTGCTCACCACCGCCGAGCAGAACGCGCGCGCGGCCGGTGATCTGTTGACGGTTTCTTAAGGCGCTGGCCCACCGGAGATTTACATGATTCGTTCCCTTTGGATCGCGCGCACCGGGATGGATGCGCAACAAACGCAGATGGATGTGATCGCCAACAACCTGGCCAACGTCGGCACCACCGGCTTCAAGCGCCAGCGGGCGGTGTTCGAGGACCTCCTCTACCAGACCCTGCGCCAGCCCGGGGCGCAATCGACCGAACAGTCGGAACTCTCCAGCGGCCTGCAGGTGGGCACGGGGGTGCGCACGGCCGCCACCGCGCGCATTTTCGCCCAGGGCAGCATGCAGCAGACCGGGGGCGCGCTGGACGTGGCCATCCAGGGCAAGGGCTTTTTGCAGGTCGCCATGCCCGATGGCACCACCGCCTTTACCCGCGACGGCTCCCTGCAGCTCGATAAAAACGGCCAAATCGTCACCGCGAACGGCTACCCGCTGGCGGACGCCCTCACCATCCCCGAGAACGCCACCTCGGTGACGATCGGCAAGGATGGCACGGTGAGCGTGATTCTCGCCACCGACCTGACGCAACCGGTGCAGGTGGGCACCCTGCAGCTGGCGACCTTCATCAACGAAGGGGGCCTGCAAAGCGGCGGCGAGAACCTCTACTACGAAACCGCCTCGAGTGGCACGGCGACGGTCACGCAACCCGGGGAGAACGGCGCCGGGGTGCTCAATCAGGGCTATGTCGAAAGCTCGAACGTCAATGTGGCCGAGGAACTGGTGAGCATGATCGTCACCCAGCGCGCCTATGAATTGAATTCCCGCGCGATCTCCACCGCCGATCAGATGCTGGCGCGGCTGACGCAACTGTGAGGCATGGTCTGCTCCCCCGCGGGGCCGGGGCGGGGCTGGCGCTGCTGGCGGTGGGTTTGGTGGGCTGTGCCGCGGCGCCCACCCTGCCGCCGGCGGCGTCGATCCATCAACCCATGAGCAGTCGCCCGCGACCGGTGCAGGCGCCGCCCCCGGCCAATGGCGCCATCTATCAGGCGCAGACCATGCGCCCGCTGTTCGAGGATCGCCGCGCGCGCCATATTGGCGACATCATCACCATCCATCTCGTGGAACGGAATGTCGCGGAAAAGAACACCAACGCGCAAACCCGTCGCACCAGCGACCTGACCACCGGGATCAGCGCCGAATCCAGTTCCAGCCTGTTCAAGCCGCTCGGCCTCACCGCCGCCGGGGGCACGGCGTCCTCGTTCACCGGCAGCGGCGCCGCCGCGGCCAATAACGCCTTTACCGGCACCATCACCGTGACGGTGATCGACGTCTATCCCAACGGCAACCTGCTGGTCTCGGGGGAAAAGATCGTGGCCATCAACCAGGGGCACGAATATATCCGCTTCTCCGGGGTCATCAACCCGCAGCACATCACCTACGCCAACGCGGTGCAGTCGACCCAGGTCGCCGATGCCCGCATCGAATACCTGGGCAGCGGCGCGCTCAGCGAGAGTGGCGCCGTGCCCTGGCTGCAGCGGTTCTTCAACACCGTGCTGCCCCTGTAACCCGTGATCCGTGGACCGTGCCCATGCCCCGCTTGCCCCGTCTGAACCTCGTCGTCCTGCTGGTGCTGGTGCTGGCCGGCGCTTTACCCCACCCCGCCGCCGCCGAACGGCTCAAGGATCTGGCCAGCCTGGCAGGGGTGCGCGACAACCAGCTGGTGGGCCAGGGCCTGGTGGTGGGCCTCGACGGCTCCGGTGACCAGACCTCGCAGGCGGCCTTTACCGTGCAAAGCGTGCTCAACATGCTGGGCAACATGGGCCTGGCGGTGCCCGAGGGCACGCGCTTGCAGTTGCGCAATGTCGCGGCGGTGATCGTCACGGCCAATCTGCCGCCGTTCGCCCGTCCGGGGCAGGCCATCGACGTCACGGTGTCGGCGATGGGCAATGCCAAAAGCCTGCGCGGCGGCACCCTGGTCATGACCCCGCTCAAGGGCGCCGACGGCCAGGTCTATGCCCTGGCGCAGGGCAATGTCGTGGTGGGGGGCGTCGCGGCCAGCGCCCCCGGACAAACCGCCTCGCAGGCGGTGAATCACCAGGCGGCGGGGCGGATTCCGGCCGGCGCCACCGTGGAGCGCGCGGTCCCGGCCACCCTCGGCGAGGGGCCCTATGTGCATTTTGAATTGCAGGCGAGCGATTTCTCCACCGCCGCCCGCGTCAGCGCGGCGATCAACGCCGACACGCCCGGCGTCGCCCAGGCGCTGGATGGGCGGACCATCCAGGTGCGGGCGCCCAGCGACCCCACCGCCCGCGTCGCCTTTCTCGGCCGGCTGGAAGACCTCCAGGTCACCTCCGCCGCCGCGCCGGCCAAGATCGTGGTGAATTCCCGCACCGGCTCGGTGGCCATGAACCGCGAGGTCCGCCTCGACGAGGTGGCGATCGCCCATGGCAACCTGTCGGTGACGGTCTCGGCCGACGTGGGCGTCAGCCAGCCGGCGCCCTTCAGCGCCGGCCAGACGGCCGTGGTGCCGCAGGGCGGGCAGGTCGGGATCAGCCAGGAGGGCGGCGGCCTGGTGCATCTCCCGCGCGGGGCCAAGCTCGCCGACGTGGTCAAGGCGCTCAATACCCTGCGCGCCACGCCGATGGATCTGATCAGTATCCTGCAGGCGATGAAGGCCAGCGGCGCCCTGCGCGCCGAGATCGAGGTGCTGTGATGACCCCCGGCGCCGCATCCGTCTCCCCGGCCGCGACCAATGTCTTCGATCACCAGGCCCTGGCGCGCCTGCGCGGGCGGGCGCGGGCGGCCCCCGGGGGCGGCGTCGCGGCGCCCGTGGCCGGGGAATTCGAGGCCGTGCTGCTGCAAACCCTGCTCAAATCCCTGCGCGCCGGGCTGCCCGCCAGTGGCTTGAGCCCGGCGGGCAGCGCGAGCCCGCTCTTTACCGAACTGCTCGACCAGCAGCGGGCGCTGACCCTCGCCCGGGGGCGCGGGCTGGGCCTGGCGCCGCTGCTGACCGCCGCCCCCGGCGCGCCGGCGACGGGGACGCCCACCCCCGGCGTGCCGCTGGGCGCCGGCACGCCGCCCCCCCTCGCCCTGCCCGACCGCGGGCCGGCGGGCTTCAGCCTGGCCGGGGTGCGCCGCTGGGCGGGGGCGGCGCCCCGGGTGGCGGGGGACGCCGCGCCGGGGTGGCCGCGGACCGGCGCGGCGGCGCCGTGGGCCCTGGCCGCCCGGCCGGCGGCCGCGGACCCGGCGCCGGACCGGGCGCAGTTTGTCGCCGACCTGTGGCCGCATGCCGAGGCGGCGAGCGCCGCCACCGGCATACCCGCGCGCTTCCTGGTCGCGCAGGCGGCGCTGGAAACCGGCTGGGGCGAAAAAGTGCTCAAGAATGCCCAGGGAATGTCGTCATATAACGTATTCAATCTGAAGGCGGGAAGCCGCTGGGACGGGCCGACGCTGTCCCTGCCGGTCCGGGAGTATGCCGCGGGGGCCCCGGTGACCGAGCACGCCACGTTCCGGATGTACGAGTCCTATGCGGACGCGTTTGCGGACTACGCCCGCCTGCTGACCCAGGCCCCGCGGTATGCCGCGGTGCTGGGCCAGCGGGAGGCAGCGGCGTTTGCCCGCACCCTGCACCAGGCCGGCTTCGCCACGGACCCCGGCTATGCCGCCAAGCTGGAGCGCATCATCACCGGGCCCACCCTGCGCCAGCGGGCGCCGGTCACCAGTTAACGCCGTCCCGCCCGGGCGCGCCGCCGGGGTGGGGGAATCCAGATCAGCCACGCAGGTAACGGGATGCAGAGTTTGCTCAATATCGGGGTCGCCGGCCTGCTGGCCGCGCAGCATCAACTGGCCACGACCAGCCACAATATCGCCAACGTGGCGACGCCGGGGTATCACCGGCAAACGGCGCTGCAGACGACGCCGCCGCCGATCCGCACCGGCTACGGCTATGCCAGCCAGGGGGCGCAGGTCGAGGCGGTGATGCGCTCCTATAACCAGTTCCTGGAGAACCAGATCCGCAACAGCGAGACCAGTCTCGCCGCGCACAGCGCCTACCGCGGGCAGGTCGGCATGCTCGACAACATTTTCGCCGATCCCGAGACCGCCCTGTCCGCCAGCATCGACCGGCTGTTTGCCGCGGTGCACGACATCGCCAATGAACCCTCGTCGGTGCCGGCGCGCATCGCCTTTCTGTCCAGCGCGGAAAACCTGGTGGCGCGCTTCCACTCCTTCACCGGGCAACTGGAGGACGTCCGGCTGGGGGTGGAGGGACGGATCGCGGAAAATCTTGCCGACGTGAACCGCTACTCCGACGCCATCGCCACGATCAACCAGCAAATCGTCATCAGCGAAAGCGCCGGGGGCGGCCAGCCGGCCAACGACCTGCGCGATCAGCGCGATCAGCAGCTGCTGGAGCTGAACCGGCTGGTCAAGGCGTCGGCCGTGCTGCAGGCCGACGGGCAGATGACGGTGTACATGGGCTCCGGCCAGCCCCTGGTGGTCGGCTCCACCGCCAGCGTCCTGACCGCCTTTACCGCGGGCGAGGACCCGACGCGCACGCAGATCGCCCTGCAGGCGGCGGATGGCTCGCGCATCGCCTTGCCGGAAGACCTGCTCGGCGGCGGCGGGTCCCTGGGCGCGCTGATGCAATTCCGCCGGGAAACCCTGGATTTCGCCCAAAACCGCATCGGCTTGCTCGCGACGACGCTGGCGATCGCCTTTAACGAACAACATGCCCAGGGCATCGACCTCTACGGCGGCGCGGGCCAGCCGCTCTTTACCGTGCCCGCCGTGTACACCGCCCCCGGCGGGGCGGCGACGGTGACGGTCGACCACACGGCATTGGGGGCGCTGACCGACGCCGATTACGAACTCGAATTCGATGGCGCCGCCTATACCGTCACCAACCTCGCGACCGGGGCGCGTCGCAGCGGGCTGGCGGCGGAGAGCACGGTGGACTTTGAAGGGCTGCTGATCACCCCGCGCGCCGGCGGGCTGGCGGCGGGGCAGACGGCCATCATCCGGCCGACGCGCCACGCGGGCCTGGAAATTGGCGTCGCCCTGCGCGATCCGCGCGGCTTTGCCGCGGCGCTGGCGTCCGACGAGCCCGCGGCGGACGACGCGCCGTTCAGTGATTTCGCCGACAACCGCAATGCCAACCGCCTGGGCGCGCTGCAGACCACCCGGCTGCTGTTGGGGCACGCCACGGGGAGCGCGACGCCGGAAAGCACCCTGGGCGATGCCTATGCCTCCATGGTCAGCATCATCGGCAGCCGCTCGCGCTCGGCGCAAATCGGCGAGCAGACGCAGGAATCCCTGCTGAAACAGGCCATGGCGACGCGCGAGGGCCTGTCCGGCGTCAATCTGGACGAGGAGGCGGCCAACCTGGTGCGGTTTCAGACCGCCTACCAGGCCTCCGCCCGCCTGATGACCGTGGCGCAACGGCTGTTTGATGACCTGCTGGCGGCCATGCGCTAATCCACCCGAGGAGCCCCCCGTGTTTCGCATCTCGACCAACCTGATGTTTGATCGCAGCACCACCTCGATGCTGCGGCAATCGAGTGAGCTGCTCAAAACCTCCCAGCAGCTGTCCTCCGGCAAGCGCATCCTCACGCCGTCGGACGATCCCTCCGGCGCGGCGTGCGCCCTGGCGCTGTCCCAGTCGATTGCCATTAACGACCAGATGATCCGTAACCAGGCGTACGCCCAGGAAACGATGCAGCTCCTGGAAGGCACGCTCGCCGGGGTCACGGAAAACCTCCAGCATCTGCGCGAACGGTTCATTTACGGGGCGAACGGCACCCTGTCCGCGGCCGACCGGCAGATCATCGCCCGGGAATTGCGCGAGCAGTTCGGCACCCTGCTGGCGCTGGGCAACGCCCGCGACATCCATGGCAACTACATGTTCGGCGGCCACGAATCGAATGCGCCGCCGTTTCAGGGCGACCTCGCCACCGGCGTGACCTACGTCGGCGATGACGGGGTGCGCGAGATGCGCGTCTCCCTGTCGCGCGACATTGGCGTCACCCTGCCGGGGCAGGCGGTGTTTGGCGACCTGTTCGCCACGGTGGCCGACTTCATCACCGCGCTGGAGGGGCCGGTGCCGGAGGAGGGGGGGCTGAGCGTGGCCCTGGACCGCGGGATCAGCGGGCTCGACCGGGCGCTCGACAACGTGCTGAACGTGCGCGCGCGCATCGGCGCCCATGCGGTGGAACTGGAACAGCTGGGGCTGATCAGTGAGGAAACCGACCTGCAATTGCGCACCATGCTGGCCAATTATCAGGAAATTGATTACGCCGAGGCCATCTCGCGCTTTGCCCGGCAACAGACCATGCTGCAGGCGGCGCAACAGACCTTCATGAAAATCAGCGGCCTGACGCTGTTCTCCTACCTGCAATGATCCGGGTGCGGGGCGCCCGGGGGGCGCTGAGCGGCGCGCTGCTGCTCGGGGTGCTGCTGGCCCCGGTCCAGGCCGGCGGCGCGCCGGGGGTGGTGACCGATACCGGCGTGGTGGGGCGGCCGGCGCCACGGCTGACGGACACCGGGGTGCTGGGGACCCGCCCGGCGCCTGGCGAGCCCGCGCCCGCGCCGGGCGCCGGACCGGCGCGGACGTGGCCGGTCACGGATCAGCGCGCGCCTGGTTGGGACATCGCGGTCACCCAGCTGGCGGCGGACCGCTATCACCTGCAGTTGGCGCAGTCGGTGCTGGCCGCGGGCGGCGTGGGCGAGGCGCGCCTGGCCTTCGCCCGCTGTGGTCAGCACCTGGCGCGGGCGCAGGGCGGGGAGGACTTCCTCATCCTGAACTACGAGGAGGGGCTGACCACCGGGCTGCTCACCACCCGGCGGGTGGCCAGTGGCGAAATCCAGGTCGCGCCCGCGCGCGGCCGCTGACGCCGGCGCTCAGGGGACGAAACTCTGCACCAGGGAGCCGACCAGCAAGGTCCAGCCGTCGACCAGGACAAACAGGATGATCTTGAACGGCAGGGCGATCAGGATCGGCGACATCATCATCATGCCCATGGACATGAGCACGGACGCCACCACCAGGTCGATGACCAGGAAGGGGATGAAAATAATAAAACCGATCTGGAACGCGGTTTTCAACTCCGAGGTGACGAAGGCCGGCACCACCACCCGCAGTGGCAGCTCGTCCGGCGTCGCCACCGGGGCCAGGCCGGCGAGACTGACGAACAGGTCGAGATCCGGCTCGCGGGCCTGATTGAGCATGAAGCGCTTGAGGGGGACGGCGGCGCGTCCTGCCGCCTCCTCGAAACTGATCTCCGCGCGCGCCAGGGGCAGGTAGGCCTCGGTGTAGATCGTGTTCGCCACCGGTTGCATGATAAACAGGGTCAGAAACAGCGCCAGGCCCAGCAGGACCTGATTGGGCGGGGCGGTCTGGGTGCCCAGCGCCTGACGTAACAGCGACAGGACGATGATGATCCGGGTGAAGCTGGTCATCAGCAGGACCAGCGCCGGGAGGAAGCTGAGCAGGGTCAGCAGCAACAGGGTCTGGATGGTCAGGCTGTAGGTCGCCCCGCCGGCCGCGTCCGGGGTGGCGGTCACGGCGGGCAGCGCCTGCGCGGCGCACACGGCGGGCAGGAGCAGCCCCCCCAGCAGCAGCCCGGCGCCCCGCGCCCAGCCGGGGTAGCGGCGCTTAGGCATCGGGCGTCTCCGCGGCCGGCGCCGGGTCCGCCGCCCGCGCGGCGCCGGGGGGCGCGGGCAGCGTGTGCAAGATGCGCACGCCCCCGCCCCCGCCCACCCCCAGCAGGAGGATCGTATCCGCCACGGCCACGGTCACCAGGCGTTCGCGCGGGCCCACGGCGACGCTGCCCAACACCTTCAGGGGATAGGGCCCCAGGCGGGGGGGGGCGAGCCGGCGCAGCAGCCCGAGCGTGACCAGCAACAGGGCGATGACCACGAGGAGCGCCCCCGCCACCTCGGCAACGCCCACGGGGAGGGCGCTCAGCCCGGGGGCGGCCGGGAGCGCCGGCGGGGGGGTGGCGCCGGGGACGAGCTGGGGGAGATCGAGCGCCCCCGCGGCGGGGGCGCTCATGGCCGCGCCTGCAGCAGGCGCTCGGCGGGGGTGATGATGTCGGTCAAGCGAATGCCGAGCTGCTCGTTGATCATCACCACGTCCCCGGTGGCGACCGGGGTGCCATTGATCAGCACCTGGATCGGATCCCCGCTGTGGGTGTCGAGGTCGATCACCGTGCCCGGGGTCAGGGTGAGCAGGTCGCGAATCGGCAGTTTGCGGCGCCCCAGTTCCGCGGTCAGCGTCACCGCGACATGCAGCAGGAAATCCAGCTCCTGGGCGGCGGGGGGCGGCGGGGCGGACGCCGGGAGGGGGCCGGCGGGAGCTCGCGCCGGGGGCGCGCTGGCCGGGGCGGCGTCGGGCGCCCCCTCGCGGGCGGCGATCTCATGCATCGCCGCCGCCCAGTCGGCATCCAGTTCATCGTGGTGGTCAGTCATCGCGGGTTCCTCAGGCATCAGCGGGGGGTGCGGGGCGCCGCCGGGGGCGGCGGCGCGGGCGTGGCGGGCGTCGCCGGCAGGGGCGTTGGCGTCGGGGTCGGGGCGAGCGCCGGCGGCGGGCGGGCGCCCGGGGGGGGCTCAAGCCGCACGGCATAACGGCCGTGGCGCACGCCGTGGCGGCAGGGGAATAACGGGACGCCCTCGACACAGGCCAGCGGCGGGTGGGGCGGCGTGAGGGGGAGGATATCGCCAATGCGCAGGTCGAGGACGTCGCGCAGGGACAAGGTGGTGCTGCCCAGGGTATAGCTCAGCTCGACCTCAAGCGCCGCGACATGGCGCCGCAGCAGGGCCTGCCAGGGATGCGGGGGGGCGTCACCGGCGCCCCGGGCGGTGCCCGGGTGGCGTAAGGGCCGGAGAAAGGGCGCGGGCAGGCAGAGCGCGAAGGCGGCGGCGCTGTCGCCGAGGGTGACCGTCACCTGGGTGGTGGCCACGCATTCGTCCGGGGTGGCCAGGGCCAACAGCGCCGGCTGGTGCATGACGCGCAGGCGCGTCGCGGGGAACGGCTCCAGCGTGGACCAGGCGGCGATAAATTCGTCGCGCAGCAGGGCGGTGAAGCGGTCGATCACCCGCTGCTCGGTGGGCGTCCACTCGTCACGATGCCCGTCGGCGGTGAAGCGGCCATTGCCGCCAAACAACAGCTCGATCACCAGGCCCAGCAGTTTGGATTCACAGATCACCGCGGCCGCGCCGGCCGCGCCCGGACAACCCAGGACTTCGATGTAGGCCGCGGGGGGCTGGCGCTGGATGAACGCGCCGTAGCGTTCGGCCACCGCCGGCTGCGCCTGCACCGTGCAGGGCTGATTGAGCAGATCGGTGAGGTGCGCCGCCAGACCCCGCGTCAGCGGCGCCAGCAGTCCCTCCAGACGCGGCAGGCAGGCGGTGACCTGGGCGGTTTGCGCCGCCTGCGTGACGTGCAGGGTGCCGCCGCGCGGGGCGGCGGGCGCGGGGTCGACGGATACGTCCGGGGTCTCCAGGGTCGGCGGCGTGGGCGCGGCGGACATGGGGGGCGCTCACTGGATCAGGAACGAATTGAAGCGCACCGCGCGGACCGGACCGGGGGTCTGGAGGTCCCCCTGCGCGTCCAGTTCGGCGGGGTAATTCAGCGCCAGATTAGCCTCGCGGGCGATTTCCAGGGCCAGCCGCTCGCGGTCCGCGGGCGCGCTGATCTGCGAGGGCAGCTTGCCGGCGATCAGCAGGTTGATGCGGTGGCGGATCTCCGGCATCACCACCGCCACCGCCTTGGTGTCCTCCGCGCGCTCAAAGCGCAGCGACAGCACCAGCTGCACGTAGCGCCGGCCCTCGTCTTCCCGCAGGTTGACGGTAAAGGACTCCAGATTGACGAAGGCGGGCGGCGCCGCAAGATCGATGCCCACGGGCGCCGGCCCACCGTCGACCGGCGGCGCGACCCCCAGCAGGCGGTCGAGGACCGCGCGGTAGGGCCCCAGCAGCAGCCCGCCGGCCCCGGCCAGCACGGCCAGGAGCAGGACGCCGACGACCAGCCCGCCCCGGCGGGGCGGCGGGGCGGGCGGGGGCGCGGTTACCTCAGGGACAGGGTCGAGGGCATCGGACGGCATGGTCATCTCCTAACAAAGGCGGGAGGGGAGGGGCGCGGGCCACCCCGCGCGACGGGGCGGCCGGTCAGGCAAAGGTGTCGACGCCCCCCCGCGCGCGGGCCGGCGGCGGGGCGTGGCCCGCGGCGACGGGCGGGGGCGTGGGGGCGCGGGGCGGCGCCCAGCCCGGCGGCGCCTCCCGGTCATGCCGCTGCTGGTGCGCGGAGGTGTTGACCTCCGCCTGGCCAAGCTGCAGGCCCGCCTGCTGGAGCACCTCGCGCAGGCGCGGCAGGGCCTGTTCCAGGAGATCGCGCGCGGCGGGCGTGGCGGTGAGGAAGTGGGCCGTCGTCTGGTCGCCGGTCACCTCCAGGGTGATTTCCAGACGGCCGAGATGGGCGGGGGTCAACACCAGGTCGGCGCGCGCGACCCCACGGCCCAGCAGCCCGTGGACCTGGCCGGCGACGGCGTCGGCCCAGGCGGGATGGGTCACCGGCAGCGGCACGGCGAGCAGCGGCCGGCCCGCGCCGGCGGCGGCCGGCACGGGCGGGGTCCACTCGGCGGGGGCGGCCGGCGTGGCCGGCAGCGGCGGCGCTTCCGCCGGGGTCACGCTGGCAGCCCCGGGGTCGGCGGCGGGGAGCGGCCCCGGCGGGAAAGGGATCATCTGCCCGTCGGCGAGCCCGGCGGAGGGGGCGGGCGGCGCCCCGCGGGCGGGGGCCACGGCGCCGGGGGCCGGGGGCGGGGCGGCGGCCAGGCGGCTCGCCGCGGGCAGACGGGCGACGCGCGGGGCAGCGGGCGCGGGCCACCCGTCCCGGGCGGCGGCGGTCGGGACGGCGCCAACCCCGGGCGGGCGAGGCGCCGGCGGGCCCGGGTCCGCGGCGGTCAGCGCCGGGGCGTCCGGCGTCCCCGCGCCCCTCGTGGCGGCCGCCCCCGGCGCATGGGGACCGGGGCGGGAGGAGGGCGCCGCGCGGGGGGACCCGGTCAGCGCCGGTCGCGCGGCGGTCAGCGCCGGGGCCTCCGGCGTCCCCGCGCCCCTCGCGACGGTCGCCTCCGGCGCATGGGGACCGGGGCGGGAGGAAGGCGCCGCACGGGGTGACCCGGTCAGCGCCGGTCGCGCGGCGGTCAGCGCCGGGTCGGCGACCCCCGGCAGGGCGCGGATCGCGGGCCGCCCCGCCCCGGCGGTCGGGTGCGCGGCGACCCCGGGCGCGGCTGCCGGGGCGGGGGCGGGCAGGCCCACGCCGCCCGGCGCCGCGGAGATCAGCCCGGCCGCGGCGGCACCGCTTGCCGCCAGGTCGGGCGGCGGCTCGTCGGCGGGCGCCGGGCGGGCCGCCGGCCGTTCCGGCGGGTCCGCGAGCTGGCGCAGGAGGCCGGCGAACACCGTCCGCGCCGCCGCGGGCGGCGCGGGGTGGGCGTCGGCGGCCGGGACGGGGCCGTCGCTCCGGCGGTCAACGGGGGCTGTCAGCGGCAGGCGGGCGAGGTTCAGCATTTACCCAGCTCTCCAGGGGGGTGTCCGCGCCCGGCACCCGCCGCGCGCTGCCGGATTAATGCAATGATCAGGCCAGGCTGGAGCGGGGGCATCAGGGGGTACCGGGCCCGGGCGCCAACAGGGCGGCGAGTTTGGCCTGCGCGCCGGCGACGCTGTCGGCCTCCTCCACCCCCTGGCGCAAAAACGCCTCCAGGCGCGGGTAATACTGCACCGCGGTGTCGAGCAACTGATCATGGCCGCGCTGGTACGCGCCGACCGCGATCAGATCCCGCGCCCGCTGGTAGCGGGAAAACAGCTGCTTGAAGGTGCGGATCTGTTCCTGCTGCGCCGCGCTGACCAGGGTGGTCATGGCGCGTGAGATCGATTGCTCGATGTCGATGGCGGGGTAATGGCCCTGATCGGCCAGCGACCGCGTCAGGACGACATGGCCATCCAGGATCGCGCGCGCGGCATCGGCGATGGGCTCCTGTTGATCGTCGCCCTCGACCAGCACCGTGTAGAAGGCCGTGATCGAACCGCCGTCCGGCGGCCCGTTGCCCGCGCGCTCGACCAGTTCCGGCAGGCGGGCAAAGGCACTGGGCGGATAGCCGCGGGTGACCGGCGGTTCGCCGATGGCCAGGGCGATTTCCCGTTGCGCCATGGCATAGCGGGTCAGCGAGTCCATGATCAGCAGCACGTGCTGGCCCTGGTCACGGAAATATTCCGCGATGGTCGTCGCGTACGCCGCCGCCTGCAGGCGCAGCAGCGGGCTGTTATCGGCCGGGGCGGCAATCACCACCGCGCGGCGCAGCCCGGCCTCGCCCAGGTTGGCCTGAATGAATTCCTTCACCTCGCGGCCGCGTTCCCCGATCAGGCCGACGACAATGATCTCGGCGCTGGTGTGGCGCGCCATCATGCCGATCAACACCGACTTGCCGACGCCGGAGCCGGCGAACAGGCCGATGCGCTGGCCGCGGCCGACGGTCAGCAGGGCGTCAATGGCGCGCACCCCGACCCCGAGGGGTTTGGCGATCGGCGCCCGCTGCAGGGGATTGAGCGGGGAGGCCTGCAGGGCGCGGCGCTCAGCGGTGACCAGGGGGCCCAGGTCATCCAGGGGGTGACCGTCGCCCCCCAGCACCCGGCCCAGCAACGCCGGCCCGACCGGCAGCCGTTTGGCGCGCGCGCGCGGTTGATAGTGCGAGGCGGTCGCGCCCAAGCGCGGCGGGGGCGGGAGGTCATCGGCCGGGCGGACGACGGCGCCGGGCGCCAGCCCGGTGGTCGGGGTGGTCGGCATCATGTAGATCCGATCCCCGTTGAAGCCGATGACATCGGCCTCCACCCGCTCGCCATGCGGCGCGGCGATGTGGCAGGTCGCGCCGATCGGCGCCTGCAGGCCCGCCGCCTCCAGCACCAGCCCGTTGATGCGGATCAGGCGCCCGGCGACGGCGAACGGCTCCGCCTCGTGGACGCGGCGCGCGTGGTCGCGCAGATGGCGGCGCACGACGGCCAGCGCGTCCGGCACGGGGTCGTCGCCGCGGGCCGCCGCGCCGGGCGCCCCGGGGGCGGGGGCCGGGCTCATGCGTCCCCCCCCGCCGCCGGCGGCGCGGTCAGCAGGTGGTCGGGGAAGCCCCCGAGAAGCCGCGCCCAGCGGGTGGGTACGCTGGCATCGAGCTGGGTGGTGTCGGTGTCGAGGGTGCAGCCGCCGCGGCTGAGCGCCGGATCCTCGATCAGCCGGTGGCCGGTGAGCGCCGGGTGTTCCGGCAGGTGCGCGCGCACCAGGGCGAGATCCGCGGGATGCAGATGAATCCGCGCCCGCGCCTGGGGCAACGCGGCCAGGGCGGACTGGAGCACGTCGAAAATCTGTTCCGGCCGGGTCTGCAGGGCGTGGCCCACCATCTTGCGCGCGATTTCCACGCTGAGGGCCAGCAGGTCCTCGGCGAGGGCCTGGTGCAGGGCGCCGGTCGTCGCCGCCAGGGCATCGAGCAGCGTGCGCAGGGTGGCGACCAGGGCGCCGGCCTCCTGACTGCCGGCTTCATACCCGGCCGGGCGGCCGTCCTGATAGCCGGCGGCGCGCCCATCGCGGTAACCCTCCTGGTGACCCTCCCCATAGCCCTTGGCGTAGGCCTCCCGCTGGCCGGTGGCGAAGCCTTCGGCATAGCCGGCCTGGTAGCCCTGCGTCCGCTCCGGCGGCGTCGCGGGGCCGGCCGGGGCGGCGGGCGCGGCGCTGGGCGCGGCGGCGCGGGGCGGGCGGGCGTCCGGCGCCGGGGGCGCGGGCGGGGCCGGGGACCGGGCGGGCGCGGCGGGGCGGGGCGCCGGGGGGCCAAAGTCCTCGGGCACCCACGCGCGCACCGGGTGGGGATCGCGGGGGCGCGGCCGGGTCAGGGGGGGCATGGGGCGGCTCCTAGCGCGGGCGCCTAGACATACTCGCCCGCGCCGGCGCTGGGCAGGGTCAGCCGGCCGTCTTCGGCGAGTTTGCGGGCGATGGCGACGATCTTGCGCTGCGCGGTTTCCACATCCGTCAGGCGCACCGCGCCGCGCAGTTCGATCTCTTCCTTGAGGATGTCCGCGGCATCGGCGGACATGTTGCTGAAGAACCGCAGCTGGACGTCGGCCGTCGCCGCCTTGAGGGCAATGATGAGGGTGTCGGCATCGACCTGGCGGATCAGCAATTGCAGGCCGCGGTCGTCGATGCGCGCCAGGTGGTCAAACAGCAGCACCAGGCGGTCGGCCATGGCCGGATCGTAGGCCCGCACCCGGGCCAGGATCTCGGCCTCGTCCTGGTAATCGACCAGGCTGACAATGTCGGCGGCGGCGCGAATGCCCCCGGGGCCGGTGAGCTTGGGCGCCGCCCGGCTGTCCGCCAGGAGGCGGGCCAGGGCCGTGTCGAGCTCCTGCAGGGCGGCCGGGCGCACCCGGTCCAGGGTCGCCAGGCGCAGGATGACATCGCCGCGCAGGGTGCCCGGCAGGTGATGGACGATGCGCGCGGCCTGGGCAGGGTCCAGATGGGCAAAGATGGTGGCAATGATCTGCGGGTGCTCGTTGCGGATCAGTTCCGCCGCATCCTCCGGCGCGATCCAACGCAGCTGGCGAATACTCGCCACCCCCACGTTCGGCAGGAAATGCTCGATCAGGTGCGAGGCCTGCTCGCTGCCCAGGGCGGTGGCGAACAGGTCGCGAATCTGGGTCGGATCGGCGTACACCGGCGGCCCCCCCTGCACCTGCGCCTGCAGCTCCACCAGCAGGTCGATCGCCACCGGGCGCGGCACGGTCGGCATGGCCGCCATGGCCTGGCCCAGCCGCACCTGGAGAGCGGTATCGAGGTAGCGCAACACCGCGCCGGCGGGCTCCGGCCCCAGCGCCAGCAGCAGCATCGCCGCCTTTTCGACGCCGGTCAGGCCGGCCGGCGCGGGGGGCGCGGCGGCGGCGGGCGCGCCGCCCGGCGCCGCGGGGGATTCCGGGGTGGCCGTCGGGTTACTGGACGCTGCCATTGGTCACTTCATCCATTCGCGAATTACATGGGCGACCAGCCGCGGGTCGGTGCGGGCGAGTTCCCGGGCGCGGTCGAGGTGCGCCGCGTAGTCACCCGGCGCGCTGCCCTCGCCCGGGGCGCCCGGACCCTCCCGGCGGCCGCTGAGGCTGACGCGCACGTCGTCGGCGGCTGCCGGGTCCCGCCGGCCGCTGTCCGGTCCGCGGATGGCGCGCAGCAGGGGGCGCAGCAGGGTGAAATAGGCCACCACCCCCGTCACGAGCACCATGACCCAGATGAGCAGGGTATTGATGAGTTGCAGCATCTCCTGGTCCTGCCAGAGGGGGATCGCCGGGCCGTCTGCATTGAGGAACCGGGTGCTGGAGACGGCCAGGGTGTCGCCGCGCGCCTCCTGGATACCGACCGCTTCCGTGACCAGGTTGGCGATGAGTTTCAGCGGGTCAACGCCGGCCGCCGGGTCCGGTGGGGGGGTGAGGGCGTCGTCATTGACCACCACCGCGACGGACAGCCGTTTGATCTGGCCCACCGGGCGCTTGGTGTGCGCGATGGTGCGGTCGACCTCGAAATTGGTGGTGGAACTGGTGCGGGTGCTCTGCTCGCCGGTGGGGGCGCCGGGGACCACCGGCGGGGTGGTGATGGGCGCGGTGGCCGGAACCGGCGGCTGGTTGGTCAAGGCCCCCGGCACGCCCTGGATGGTCGGCCCGCGCTGCTGCTCGTTGGCGAGGGTCTGACTGCGTATCGCCTGGTCCTTGTCCGGATTCGGCTTAAAGGTTTCGGCCGTCTGTTCGACCTCGCTGAAATCCACGTCCGCCGTCACCTGAGCACGGAAATGGTGGGCGCCGAACAGCGGTTCGAGCAGGTGGTTGATGCGCGCAACGTAATCGGCCTCCAGTTGCCGCACGTAGGCGATTTGCCCGGCATTCAGGCCCAGGCGGCCGCCGGGCCCGTCCGGGGCGGTCAGCAGCTCGCCGCGTTCGTTGACCAGACTGACCGCGGCCGGACTGAGTTGCGGCACGCTGGCGGAGACGAGATGGACGATCCCGGCAATCTGGCCGGCATCGAGCGAGCGCCCCGGACGCAGGGTGATAAAGACCGAGGCGCTGGGCTTTTGGCTGTCACGCAGAAAGGCGGTGGGCCGCGGGATGGCCAGATGCACGCGCACCGCGGCGACCGCGCCCATGGCGCTGATGGTGCGCGCCAGCTCGCCCTGCAGGCTGCGCTGGTAGTTCACCTGCTCGCCGAATTGCGACAGGCCGATTTTCTGCTCATCCAGCAATTCGAAGCCGACGTGCCCGCCGCTGGGCAGGCCGCTGGCGGCGAGGCGCAGCCGGGTTTCGTGGACGGTCGTCCGCGGCACGAGAATGACCGCGCCGTCCCCCGACAGGCGATAGGGGACATTCTGCTGTTGCAGCGCGGTGATGATCGCGGCGCCGTCGCGGGCGTCCAGGTTGGAAAACAGGACGCCATACTCGGCCTCGCCGCGCCACAGCAGCAGGGCCGCGAGCAGGGCGAACACCAGGGCGCCACCGACGGCCGCGGTGATTTTGCGCGCCGGGGACCACGTGGCCAGCCGTGCGCCCAGGGCGCTCAGGCGCGTGCGCAGGGTCGCGGCGGCTGCAGGTGGCGCGGCGGACTCAGGGTTGGGCATGCGGGGCCGGGGCGCGCGCGAGCGGCGGCGTGGCCGCGGGGGGTCCGGTGCGCCCGTCGCGGCGGGGCGGGGCGGCGTGGCACCCCGCCCGGCGGGGGTCGGGCAGGCCAAGGGCAGCGGTAGCGCGGGGCTGAATCAGGGGGTTCTCCCGGGGAACGACGCGAAGGGTGGAGCGGCGGACGGCGCCCCGCCGCCGGCCCATCCGACGGTCGGGCGGGGACAGGGCGCGAGTGATTATAGGGTGGAACCGCCGGGCGGTTTCTGACCAATTCTGTCAGCGCTACCCCCGGCCAGGCCCGGCGCGACCGGCGCGAACCGCGCGGTGGCCGCGGGCGGCGAATGGCCGGCCCGGCGGAAGCCCGTGGCGCCTAACAACAGGAAGCCGAGCCACAGATCGTCATGCCATAATTCCCCGCCATAGAGAATCATTACCGTAACGAACAGCACCGCGCTGTAGGGGCCCAGCCGCGCCCGCAGCTGGTAAAAGCGCCGCCCCAGCAGGACGAGGAACCCCAGGGTGGCGACCAGTCCCCATTCGGCCAGCAAGGTGCTGTAGCTGTTGTAGGGCTTGTTGAGGCTTGAACTGAGGGCGAAGGCATCCTGCTCGTTCACCGCGAGCAGCGCGCCGAGATAGTCATAGTGATAGTCGCTGGCAAACAGCCCCGGCAGGGTGGGCACGCCGTGCCCCGACGGCAGCAGGGCGCTGCCCCACAGGGCGGGGACGCTGGAGAACTGCCCCAGGCCGGCGCCGCGCAGCAGGGTGGCCGGTTGTTCGCGATACAGGGCGAGGACGGTGTCGAAGGCCAGGCGTTTCGGATGGGCGCCAAATTCGCTGGCGAGGGTGGTGTTCACCAGGTCCAGGCGCAGCAGGGCGTAGGCCAGCGGCAGGGCGATCACCAGCACCCCGGCCGCCAGCAGCAGGGGCCGGCGCCGGACCAGCAGGCTCAGGCCCGCCACGCCGGCGACAATGCCGACGATGTAACTCGGCAGGAGAAAGTTGATCAGCGCCAGCAGGCGCGCCCCGCGCCCGGGCCGGTCGCTGAGCTGTTCCGCCACCAGGCCAAAAAAGCCGATGAGGGTGACCAGTTGCGCCCCGCCCACGCCGTAGGCGCCAAAGTATTCATCCGGGAGATAGTCGCGGTAGGGGAGGCGCAGGGGAAACCCCAGGGTGAGGAGATGGTAAAAGCTGAACCCGGCCACCAGGACGTTGAGCAGCCGCACCACCTGGGTCGCCTGGGCGGCGGTGAGGCGCACCGGCGCGCCGGCCAGGAACAGCAGGGTGGGCAGGACCAGGGCTACCTCCAGCCCCAGGGCGGTGACCGAGACCCCCGGCCCCTGCAGATAGAAGGCGAGGGCGAACCACACCAGCCCTCCCACCAGCACCACCAGGGTGGCGCGGCGCAGGCGTCCTAGATCCACCAGCAGCAGGCTGGCGAGCAGGTACAGGGGATAGGTGGCCGCGCTGCGCGGCAGGGTAAGGAGCACCGCCACCAGTGCCGGCAGGAGCAGGCGGTAGCGCCAGGTAATCATCGGCCGGCGCGCCCCCGGCGCCAGGCCCGGGCCAGGGTCAGCAGCAGCTTGGGCAGCGCCCGCCACCAGCGGCCCCGCCAGAGGTAGTACCGCAGTTCATCGCCGGCCATCAGCACCGGGAACAGCAGGAAGTGGCGATGGCGGCGGGCGAGGAGATAGCGCTGATGCGAGCGCGCGGCCAGGCGCGCCCGCAGCCGGTACAGCTGAGCGCGGCGGCGCGACACGCCGGCGGTGCCGGGGGCGATACGCTTGGCGGGGCGCCAGGCGCCGCGCTGGTCGGCGTCGTGCAGCCGCAGGGCCAGGCCTTCCCGGCGGTGGCGGAAACTGGCCGCTTGCGAGCGCACGATCTCCGGGGCGGCCAGGGCGGTGAGCGTCAGGCGCCCGGCGGCGGCCGCGGCGCTCAGCAGCGTCAGCAGCGCGGGATGGCGCACGATCAGCACATTGGCGCCGCGGGGATCGGCGACATAGCCGGGCAGCCAGGCATCCCCGGCCGCCAGATCCGCCAGTTCCCCGGCGACGTCGTCACACCCGTCGCAGGCCTGGGGCTTGAACAGGCCAAGGCCCCAATCCAGTCCGTAGAGCTTGGCGATCGGCACCACCCGCGGGGGCGCGGCCGCGGCGGCCAGGGGCGTGACGCTCACGGCGTAGCGGTTGGCGGGCGCCCCCGGGCGTTTATGGCGAAAGTCGATGGCAAAGGGTTCGCCGGGCGGGACGCCGCACTGCCAGGCAATCATTTCGGCAAAGGCCTTGCTTTTGAGGTGGCCGCAGAAAATGGCCAGGCAATAGGGGAGCGCCGCGCGCAGGGCCGGGTCCTGGCGGGCGAGGAGGCGGACCGCCTTGACGAAGCAGGGCACGCCGACGAAGGCAAAGCGCTGGCCGCGCCCGGCGAGGCCCTGGAGCACCTGGGCGAACTGCACCGGATAGTAGCGGGATTTGGCCCCCTGGCGCACCGCCGCGACCGAGGTCGAGAGGCGGTACGCAAACTGGCCGGGCTGGTCGGCGGCGGGCGCCACGTGGATCACGCCGTCGATGTCTCCCCGGCGTAACAATTCGCTGACCAGCCAGGTGACCAGGCCGCCGGAACTTCCGGCGGCGCGATAGTCGCCTTCGGTCACCGCGCCGGCGTACAGGCCGGCGTAGCGCCCCAGGAGCGGATGGTGATGGGGGGCGTCGGGGAAGAGTTCGGGCGCCAGGTGGTCCTCGTTGGCGGTGGCGGCGAAGGGGCAGACCTGGCCAGCCGCCGGCCGGGGCCGGGGCGGCAGGACGGCGGTGTAGAGGCCGTGGGGGGTTTCGGCGAGGGTGATGCGCGGATCCGCCACCGCGCAGGCGCCGCAGCCGATGCAGTAGCCGTGGGTCACCACCGCGGCCAGCACCGCCGCGGGGTCGTCCGGGGGAGGGAAGGGCGGGGGGACGGTGGTCATCGCGCGCCTCGCGGGGTGGGGGTGGGAAAGACCTGACGGCGCAGACCGCGCCAGTAGAGCCACGTCAGCACGAGGTCGCTGATCACCGTGGCCACCGCCGCGCCGGTCGCGGCGAAGGCGGGAATCAGGGCCAGATTGAGGGCCACGTTCAGCGCCGCGGTCAGCCCCATGTAGCGGACCTTGCGGTGGATATGCTCCCGGGTGCTCAACACCGCGCCCATGCCGGTGGCGACAAAGCGGAAGGGGACGGCGCAGGCCAGCACCATCAGCAGGTCGCTGGCGGCGGCATAGGCGTCGCCGAACAGCAGGCGGATCAGCGGCGGCGCCAGCCCCCACAGCGCCAGCCCGGCCAGCACGCCCAGCCCGGCCAGGACGCGGACGCTGGCGCGATAGGCCTGGTGGAAGCGCGCGCGGTCGTGATGCGCCCAGCGGTGCAGCTTGGGCTGCAGGTATTTCTGCACCAGGGCGGTGGGCAGCAGATAGACGCCGACCAGGGCGACAAACGCTACCTGGTAGACGCCGGCGGCGGCGGTGCCCACCAGCAGGCTGAGCAGGAGGATGTCGCTCTGGAAGTAGATCAGGTAAAACAGGCTGCCGAGGCCATAGGGCCAGGCCGCGCGGGCCACGGCGCGCCCGGACGGCACGGGCGCGGCGGGGGCCGCCACGGGCTGATGGCCGCGCAACCGCAGGCGGCGCAGGGCGCCGGGACGCGCCCAGACCAGGGTCAGGCCCAGGGTGAGGAACGCCACCACCAGCCAGACGCCGGCCACCTGGGGCACGCTCACTGCCGGGCCGGCCACGCCCAGCAGGCCGCCGAGCAGCCCCAGGCGCAACCAGGGCGGCGCCGCCTGCAGGAGCGCCAGGGTACGATACCGTTCCTCCAGCTGCAGGCGCGCCGCGGCCAGTTCCAGGCCCAGCTGCGCCGCCACCTGGCCGGCGAGCAGGGCGATGACCAGGCCCACCCCCGGGGGGGCGCCCCCGGCGGCCCAGGCCAGCAGGCCGGCGGTGACCAGCGCGGTGCTGAGCGCGGCGAACCGATAGCTCCCCGGCAGCCAGCGGTGGGCCTGATAGCCCTCTTCCCCGTAGCGGCGCAGCCACAGCGGCGCCAGTCCCAGCCCGGCGAGCGGCGCCGCCAGGGAGACGCCGCTCCAGGCCGCGGCGAACAGGCCATAGTCGGCGGGCCCCAGGATGCGGGCCTGCACCACCTGGGTCAGGAAGGTGGCCGCCGCGCCGGAAAGCGCCCCCAGCCACAGGGCGGCCAGGGCGGCGAGGGTGTGCCGGGAGAGGCGCATCAGCGGCGGGGGACCGTCAGCGCCCCCACCACTGCCGCAGCGCCTCCCGGCTGGCCTGCCGCGCCGGTTCCAGGGCCGCGCGCAGCTGGGTGGTGAGGGCCGGCGCCTGGGCGCGCAGGACCCGGAAACGCGCTTCCAGGGCGGCGGCGGTGGCCTGCGGCAGCGGCAGCACATACTCCCGGGTGCCGAGCAGCTGTTGGTTGATGCCGGTGGCCTTGACGCTGTAACTGAGCGACAGGGTGGGGATGCCCTGCGACAGCGCGGCGAGGGTGGTGTGGGTGCGGGCGCCGATAAAGGTCTGGCAGCGACCGATGAGCCCCTTGTACTGGGCGGCGTTCCACGTCGGGGGCGCGAGCCAGACGGCGCCGCGCACCGCCGGCTCCAGGCGCGCTTCCAGGGTGCGCAGCACCTGATAATCATCCGCGCCGCGGCGGCCGGGGCGGGCCATGACGTGGGGGATGAGGACCACGAACAGGTCGTCGCGCCGCACCCGCGCGCGGACGAATTGGGCCATTTCCCGATAGAAATCCAGCCCGTGGCGGGTGGCCAGCTGGTAGGCGATCGGGCTCAGATTGAGCCCGAGCAGCTGCTTGCCGGCCGCCTGGGCGTGGTCGAGCCGCGGCGCCGCCGCCATCTCGGCGGGCAGATGGAAGGCGGGATCGGTCGCCAGGGTCAGATTCTTCACGCCCGCGGCCGCCAGATAGTCGCGGGAGAGGGGCTCGCGGACGACCACGCCGGTGAAGCGGCGCAGATGGGCCAGCAGGGCCCGCTCCAGCGCGGGATGGGCATGAAACGGGCCGACGGAGGCCCCCCACAGCAGGGTGGGGATGCCGGCGTCCAGCGCGGCCGCGTCCAGGCTGGCAATGCGCACCGGCGGACCGTAATCGAGGGAGTACATGTCGCCGCCCAGGGACAACACCCGGTCCGCGGCGGCGAGCGCGGCGCGCTGGCGGGGATTAAGCGGCAGCCGGGTGACCCCGTCGTGGCGCGCCGGCCAGCGGCGCGCCATCAGGAAGCGCCAGGCGTGGTGCCACAGGGGGCGGGGATAGGTGGGGACAAAGCGCACGCCGGCCGCCTCATGTTCCGGCCATTGCTGGCGGTCGAACGCCGGCAGATCACTGGGGACCAGGATCTCGGCGCCCGGGGCGATCTCGTTGAGCAATTGACAGGTGGAGCGCACCAGCGCTTCGCAGCCGCGGTTGGCGAAATTACGCTGGCCAGTGAGATAGATGCGCACAAGAAGCCCCTATTGATGGAGAAGAAGACAGCGAAATCCGCGCCTGACGAACACCTGCCTGGTGGGTCATGGTGAGCAGCGGCTTTGCGGTATTCCATCGTTATATAAAAAAAGACGGTAATGATTACAAAATGCCCGTCGTACCCGGTTGATTTGCTGGCCTGACCGCCTTCACGACTCCGGCACACGCGCGGGGCCGGCTGTCCACCCGGGCCGGTGACGGCGCACGCTCCGCCCGAGACCGCCCAGCAGGGCGCCCGCGCAGGCGCCGGGACTGGCGCGGCAGCCGCGCGTGAGATAGGTCCAGCAGGCCGCCGCCTCGCCCTCGGTGAGGGCCAGGCCCGCCAGGCGGCCATACAGCGCGCCCTGAGCGCGGGCGCGGTGTCGGTCCGGTAACGCCTGCAGTTCCGCGGCGAACGTCCGCCAGAAGGCTTCCACGCCGGCGAGAATCACCTGCGCCCGGCGCCGGCCGCTGAAGTTTTTCCGATAGAGCGACTGCGGCAGGTAATCCACGGCGCCGTGTTGCAGCAGTCGCACCACCAGGGCGACATCCTCCTTGGCGCGCAGCCCGTGCGGAAACCCGCCGAGCGCCTGCACGGTGTCGCGCCAGCACAGCAGCCCGCTGGTGCTGATGATGTCCTGGCGGAACAGCAGCAGATCGTCCGCAAACCGCGTCCCGACCTGACGGGTCTGCAGGCGGCCCTGTTCATCGTGCGCCGCGCAGAAATTCGCCACCGCCGCCGGGCGCCGGGCGCACAGCGCGGCATACTGGCGGGCGAGTTTATCGGGATAAAACACGTCATCGGCATCGGCAAAGGCCAGCACCTGGCCGCGGGCATGGGCCAGCGCCAGGTTGCGCGCGGCGGCCGGCCCCTGGTTGTGGGCGCTGCGCAGGGCCAGCAGCGGGCGGGGCGCCGGTGTGGCCAACAGGACCTCCCAGGTGTGATCCGGGGAGGCGTCGTCGACGACGATGACCTCGAAATCGGCGAAGGTCTGGGCGAACAGGCTGGCGAGGGTGGCGGGGAGGGTGGCCGCGGCCCGGTAGGCCGGGAGGATGACCGACACGGCGACCGCGGCGGGGGCGGGCGGCCCCCGCCGTTCGCGCTGCGCAGGTGCGCGGGGTGGGGTGGCCATGGGCGTCAGGCACCGCCGGCGGCCAGGGTCAGTGCCGGACAGCAGGCGGCATTTTGCTGCGCCAGTTCGGCGAAGCGGCGCTGCCAGTCGTCGCGCAGGGTCTCGCGGGGCGGGGGGTGGACCGGGGTGGCGCCGCGGGTCAGGGCGTGCAGGCGCAGCATGGCGTGCTCGAACACCCAGCGCGTCACCGGGTTGTCCATCAGGCCGGGATGGAGTTGGCGCGCCTGGCGCGCCAGGATGCGCGCGCGGCGGGCGAGCGGCTGGGTGAGGTCCGGGACCGCGTTGGGGTAGACGGCAAAGTCGAAGTCATGGGTGGGCAGCCCGAGAAAGTCCAGCACCGCGCCCATGAAGGCGGGGGAGGCGATCTGCTGGGTGTCGATATTCGCCAGGCGCACCCGTTCCAACCCGAACAGCGCGCGGGCCCGGGTGACGGCGGGGGTCAGCGCCGAGGCCTTGTGGTAGCCGCCCAACAGCCAGTGCGCGCGCTCGCCCCGCGCCTCCTCGTCCAGGGCCTGTTCGAAGCTGCGCGTTTCCTCGCCACGGGAGACGGAGAAGCGGAAATGGGAGCGGGCGCGCGGCAACGGCGCGCGATGCAGGAAAACGAAATAGGGGTCGATGTCCCGGTCCGCGGCGATGGCGGCGAAGGCCTCGGGATGGACGCAATACAGGGTGCTGGCGTCGATGTGCAGCGTGGCGGGCGCCCCCGCGCGCAGATTATGCAGATAGGCCGCGCGGTCCTGACAAAATCCCAGCGTGGGGTACGGCCGGCGGGCGCGACCCTCGTAAGCGTACAACCGCGCGGCGTCCCCGGCGGGTAAAAAGAAATGCGGTTCCTTGTGCCGCGGCGCGGCGACGGCGGGGTGTTGCCCCAGGAGCGAGGCCAGGGTGGTGGTGGCGCAGCGGGGCAGTCCGGGAATGAAGACGATTTTCAGCATGGGCGGTCGCGGGGGTCTCCGTGGTGGGGGTGAGGGGGGCCGCCCCCGCGCGCGGGGGTGACCGTCGGGGCGCGGGCGTCAGCGCCCGCCGGGGTCGGGCGCCGGCGTCCAGGGAGCCGGCCGCGGCGGCGCGGCGGGCGCCCCGACCACGTCGATGACCAGGCGCCCGGCGAGGAGATCGCGGGCCAGGCGCAGGGCATGACGGGGATAGTCGAGCAGGTAGCGGCGCACCGTGTGCGGTTCCTGGACCATGCGATACAGAAAACGCAGCTGCAGGCGATTGATCCAGTCCGGGTAGTAGCGCAGGGCCGCGCTGCCGGCCGTCTGGCGGATGAAGCCGCCGCAGGTCAGCGCCGTGCCGGTAAAGCCGTGGGCGCGGGCGGCGGCGATGAAGCGCTCCTGCAAGCCGCCGCCCAGGCCCACCAGCAGCACGCGGGCCGGGGAGGCGGCAAGCGCCTGACAGGTGGTGGTCCAGTCCTGGGCGGGGAAATACCCGGGGTGAGCGCCCACCACCCGTAAGCCGGGATAGTGCGCGCTCAGCTTGGCGACGAACGCCGCCAGTTCCTCCGCCCGGGCGCCGACCAGGTAGAGGGGGAGACCGGCGTCCTGGCAGTTAGCGAAGACCGCCGGGGCGATGGAGGTATAGTCGAAACTGACCCGCGGCAAACGCGGCAGACGGCCGCCCGTCAGCAGGCGTAGCAGCCCGAGCAGCAGGAAGCCGTCGCCATACCAGACGAAGTCGCGGCGCTGCGCGGCTGGGACGGCCAGCACCGGGTATAAGGACGCCAGATTCACAAAGGAGATCGACGTGCCGGGGGCAAAATCCAGGGTGAACGCGCGGGCAAAGGTCAGGCGTTCCGCCGGTGGGGGACGGGTGGTCATCCGGGGGGTTACTCCAGGCGAGAAGGAACGGGCGGCCGGCGGGGCGCTCAATAGGCGGCGTGGCCGCCAAAGCCCCGCAACACGGTGCGCAGAATGATCTTGAGATCCAGCCACAGCGACCAATGGCGGATATACCAGAGGTCATGCTCGACGCGTTTGACCATCTTGTCCTCGGTGTCCGTTTCGCCGCGCCAGCCGTTCACCTGCGCCCAGCCGGTGATGCCGGGGCGCACCAAATGGCGCAGCATGTAGCCGTGGATCTTGCCGCGGTACAGCTCGTTATGGGCGATGGCATGCGGGCGGGGACCGACGATGGACATCTCGCCGCGCAGGACGTTGAGGAATTGCGGCAGTTCATCCAGGGAGGTGCGGCGCAGCAGGGCGCCCACCCGCGTCACCCGCGGGTCCTGGCGCTGCGCCTGGGTCACCACCGGGCCGTCTTCACACACCGTCATGGTGCGGAATTTCCACACCTGGATCTCGCAACCATTGATGCCATAGCGCCGCTGTTTGAACAGCACCGGTCCCGGTGAGGAGCGCTTGACCGCCACGGCGATCAGCGCCAGCGGCAGGGCGATCAGCGGCAGGATCAGCGCGGCGCCGAGCACGTCTTCCAGGCGTTTCAGCCAGCCGGCGACCCCCCAGAACGGCGTGTCATAGACCGACACCAGCGGCACGCCGTGCAGACTGGACCAGCGCCCTCCGGTGAGCGGCCCGGTGACCAGCGGCGGGACGAGAAACACCGAGACGGTGGTGTCGGCGAGCTGGTCGATCAGCCGCTGCGCCAGGCGCCAGGCCGCCGGGGGCAGGGCGATATAGATGATCGCCACCTCGCCGCGGCGGGCGAGGCGCTCAATCTGCTGCAACTGCGCGGCGTGGCGGTCGGCGTCGCCCGCGGTGTATGCCAGCGCCGTGTGCAGTTCCAGCCCCAGCCACGGCTGCCGGGCGAGGGCGTGGGTCAGGTGGCGGGCGGCGGCGCCGCTCCCCCACACCAGGGTCGGGCGGCGGGTGGCCAGCGGTACCGCGAGCCGGGCGTAGAGCGGGCGGTAGAGCAGGCGCCATCCGCACAGGGCCAGGGGCACGGCGAGCAGCCACAGGCCGGTGGCGGTGCGGGAAAAGGAGGCGGTGGTTTTTAGGGCGTAGGCGAGGGCCAGCAGGATGAGGACCACCTGCAGCCACACGCCGCCGATGACCAGCCACTGGCGGCCGGGGGCCTCGGCCAGCCAGGGTCGGTAGAGGTGGCGCGCGTCGCCGAGGAGGACAAACAGCCCCGCAGCCAGGGCGGCGAGGACGACGTAGTCGGTGGTCAGCGGAATCTGGCGCCCCCAGACGAAGAGCGCGAGCAGTCCGGCGATGACCGTGAGGTCGACGACCTTGACCAGAAAGGCGGCGGCGACGTGGGGCGTGCCGGCGGTATGCGCGGGCAGGGAGAGGGTGTCGGCATGACTGGACATGGGGAACGCGGTCTCGGGACGTGATCAGGCGCCGGCGCGGGCCGGCGGGAGGGTCAGTTGAGGGGTGGGGCGGTCGTCACCGGCCACCGGGTGGCGCGGGCGGCGGCGGAGCAGGTGCCGCCACGGGCGGCGCGGCGGGGCGGGCGCGCCGGCGGGGGGGCAAAAAACACCCCGGCCAGGACGGCAAAGACCAGCTGGTTGAGCGGGATCCGCAAGCCATAGTCGACCAGCTCATGGCCGGCGACGAGCAGCAGCCCCAGGCCGGCCCCCAGCGGGAGGGGGTTCGCCGCCGCCCGGCGCGCCGCGCGCACCACCCGGTAGCCCTGGAGCCAAAAGGCGCCGAGGGCGGCACTCAGCAGCAGCGCGCCAGGGGCGCCGGTTTCCACCAGCCATTCCAGGTAGTCGTTGTGCGCGTGGTTGAGCACCACGTCGGGCAGGGTCACCGGCTGGGCGGGGGGCATGACCAAGGCGTAGGTGCCGGGACCGCTGCCCAGCGGCCACCAGGCGCGCAGCACCTCCAGGGTGACGGTGAGGATGCGCGGGCGGGCATCCGCCAGCAGGGCGTCGACGCTGAAGCGGGCGATCACCGGCGCCAGACCCATGACGCTGGCCACGCCCAGGGCGAACAGCAGGAGGCCGCCGGCGACGCCGAGGGCGCGGCCCGCGCGCCACCGGGGGGCGCCCAGGGTGAGCGCCAGGACCAGCCCCAGCAGGGCCAGGGTGATGCCGGTGCGGGAGCGGGTGAAGAGGAGGCAGAGCAGGAGGAAGGCGGCCACCGCGCCATAGCCCAGGGCGCGCTGACGGGCGGCGGCCGCGTCCGGGCGCTGGCCCGCGGGCGGGCGCAGGGTGAGCAGCACCGCCAGCGGCACCAGCATTTCCAACAGCAGCGCCAGGTGGTTGCGGTTGGTGAAGCTGCCGGTGGCGGAACCGGCGTGCGCCCCCTGCGCCAGCAGCCAGGCGGAGCCGCTGCTGGCGCTGGCGAATTGCAGCAGGCCATACAGGCCCTGGGCGACGGCCAGGGCGAGGAGCAGCCCCAGCAGCCGGACGTGGTGCGCGGGGCCGAGCTGGCGCACGGCGAGAAACACCGCCAGCGGCGCCAGCAGGTCCAGGGCCACCGCCCAGGTGGCGAAGGGGGCGAGGCTCAGGGGCGCCCAGGCCGGTTCGCCGGCCCCCAGCCACGTGCCCGGCGCGTGGTACCGCGCGTGCCCGCCTAGGTCGGCGAGCCCGGCGGCGGGCAACGGCAGGAGGTAGAGCCAGGGGAGGAGGGCGAGCGCCGCCAGCCCGGCGGTCAGGCGCGGGGCCGGCCGGACCGCCGGCGCCCCCCCCAGGGCCGCGCCCAGGGTCAGGACCGCCCCCGCCTGCAACCCGGTGCTGGTCAGGGGGCCGGGCCAGACGGCGACCGCCAGGGCGGCGGCCAGCAGGGCGGTGACGGCCCAGGTGAGGCGCGTGGCGGCCCGCGCCGCCGGGGTCCGGGCGTCAGGCGTCATCGGCAGCTCCCGCCCGCCTTCCCCCGCGCGGGCGGTCCCAGCGGGGCAGCCAGCGCCGCAGCCCGCCCGGCGGGCGCCGTACCGGGAGCGAGCGGGTCAACCCCGGGGGGGCGGGCACGGCCTGGGGCGGGCGCTGGGCGAGGATGGCCGCCGGCCGGTCCACCACCAGGCGCGTGGCTTCGTCGGCGCCCAGGAGTTGGGCAGCCCGCGCTCGCGCGGCGCTCAGTTCCGGGCGGCGCCGGTGGGGATCGTGGGCGTCGCTGGCCAGGACGTGAATCAGACCCTCGGCAGCAAACCGCTCACTCCAGCGCTGGGCGTGGCGACCAAAGCCCCCGAGCAGCGCCCCGGCGGTGACCTGCAGCCAGGCGCCGGCCTGGGCCGCCTGGAGAAACCACGGGTAGTGGGTTTCATCCAGCCAGTCCAGCCGTTCGGGGTGGGTAATCAGGGGGATGAAATCCGCCTGCAGCGCGTCCTGGATCTGAGCCAGGAAGCGCGCCGGAACGGCATGATGGGGTGGCTCCAGGAGAAAGTACCGGCTGGCGGCCAGGGTGGGATAGCGCCCGTCGCTCAGGGCGGAAAGGCATTCGGGCGTGAGGTAGATATCCGCGCCGGCACTGACGGCCAGGGGGATGTCGTGCGCCTGCAGTTCCTGGCGAAAACCGGTCAGGGCGGCGGCAATCACGGCAGCGGTATGGGGGTAGAGCCCCGGATAGATATGCGGCGTGCAGACGCTGTGCGTGATGCCGTCCGCGACGGCAATCCGCGCCATGGCCAGGGCGTCTTCCAACGTCGCGGGCCCGTCGTCAAGAGCCGGGAGTAAATGACAGTGCAGATCGATCACGGCAGCGGATTTAGCCTCGTTTAGACCCCGGGAATGACGCCGATACTCGGCGGGAATGCGGGCGCCATATTACCCGGATGCCAGCGCCGACGTTCTGACCGGTACTGACATTTCTGACCAATTCTGACCGGCGGTTTCACGGCCCCAGGCGGGGTGTGCATCGGGCGGAACGTGCCGGCGGCTTGCCCGCGACTGCGGCGGGGGGTGGGTGCGGCGGGGGACGGGTGCGATGGGGAGCCGGCACGGCGGGGCGGGGGGCGTGTCGCCCCTGGTGGGGTCCGCCGGCCAGGTAGCGGGCTGATTTGGTGTTCTAATCGACGGTGGTTATACTAGGTAGGTAATGGATACGCAATGCAGCGGCACATGCCGGATGGATCGGCGGTTATCGGGCGCACCCGTGAGGGCTGCGCCCGGGGCGACCCGGCCGGACAGACCTGCTATCCAGTTGTTTTTAATAGCTTAAACCTGAATTTGCGCGAGGTATACGCGACCTGTGGGTACCAAAAGACGTCTGGGCTACACCCGCTCCGAGATCTATCTGCCCCGCCATCTCGCCGAGGCCCTGGAGCCGCTGCGCACGTCGGAACAGCGGTCGGTGTCCAAGGTGATCGTGGCCCTGTTGCGCGACTATCAGGCGGGCACGCTGGCGCTGCCGCCCCCCTGGAGCGGGGCGGCGCCGACCCCGGAACCCGGCGCGGGCCCGGCCCCCTAGGGGGGGCTGGCGCCCGACCCTGGCCCGGCGCGGCACCGCGCCACGGGCACGACGCATCCCAGCCACCTAAAACGGAGGAAGCGAGTCAGGCGGCGCGCGTGGCGCCCGCCCGCCCCGTCCCCAGGACGGGGTCTCGCGCAAACGACAGGTCAACTACCCCGGCCTGAAGGCCGGAGCTTGAAAGAGCTGGGTTGACCAGGGAA
>CALMDH010000328.1:0-137465 GCA_937862735.1 uncultured Gammaproteobacteria bacterium | reverse complement strand
CGCTGGTGGGCCGCACGCAGTTCGCCGAGTTCCAAGGGGGTCAGTTGGTAATCTTTCATGTGGAACAGTTTACCAAACCTACCCGAAAGTTACCGAGGTAAAGTAAACCGATTTTTCAAATAGGACGGGTATACTTCAGTCATGCCTTTTCTGGCATTTGGGACAGAAAAAGCTTGACCTTTGACCAATCCTCACCTGCTGGATTAGTGTTTCGCATACTAGGCAGGACTGTCCAATCCGACCATAAACACGAAGTTGACGGGCAAAATAGCCCGGATGGCCATCCTCTCCCACGAAATCCCGCAGACTGGTACCGCCGGCGGAAATGGAATCCGAAAGAACCGTGCGGATGGCTGACGCCAGTTGATCATAGTCCTGTTTACTCACTGATCCCGCCGGGCAATCAGGCCGTATGCCCGCGAGGAACAGCGACTCACTCGCATAGATGTTGCCGACCCCAACAACCACCTTGGCATCCATGATGAAAGGTTTTATCGCCAGTCTGCGTCCACGAGAGCGGCCAAAGAGATAGTCTCCATCAAACCCCTCATCGAGCGGTTCAGGCCCCAAGCTTCGCAACAAGGGATGTTGGTCCGGCGGATACTCCGTCCAGAGGAAGAGCCCAAAGCGACGCGGGTCCCGCATGCGCAGACATTGACCATCTTCCAGGATCAGGTCCAGATGATCGTGTACCCCGGGTGGCGTTGACACAGGCAGTATCCTTAGACTCCCGGACATACCCAAATGCAGGAGGATCACGCCATCCTGGAGTTCCAGCAACAAGTATTTGCCACGTCGCCGCAGGCCTCCAATCACTTCTCCGGTCACCTTTACTTCCAAGCCCTCCGTCACCGGCAAACGCAATCGTCGGTTCCTGACCTGGAGTGCCTTAATTTGACGTCCTAGCAAATGAGGGGTCAGTCCGCGGAGGGTCGTTTCGACTTCGGGCAATTCAGGCATTTACCAGTTCAAATCCCTAAATTAAGCAGAGAAGCTGGGAAACTAATTTCCGAGTATCGGAATTGAAATCATACTACCGAATCAAATTTTCTTTAAATTACGCAGGTTGTCTGCGGATAAATTGGGCGATGATGATCGGTGCAGCAGTAGCCTAGAACCTTCCACCCAAGCCCTTCATGCGGGAACGGAACTCGTTAGTGACCGTTTCCGCATCCTGGTCGCTGGCAATGATTTTGGGGGTTAGTATTACCAAGAGTTCTCTTCTGGTAGCGGACTTATTGTTATCGCTGAACAATGCGCCGAGTACCGGTACGTTGGACAGGCCAGGGACGCCCCCCTTGTTAGATTCATCAGTGTTTTCGATCAAACCACCCAAGACAACGGCCTGACCGGATCTGACTGCCACATTGCTGGTGATCTGACGAACGGTAAAGGTCGGCGAGTTGATATCAGAGGAACTGGTTTTTGTATTGGTACTGACTTGCTGATCCACATCCATCTGGACCATGCCTCCCGGGGTGACACGGGGTTTGACATCTAGCATCACGCCTGTGTCTTTGTAGGAAATCGAGTTCAGGATGTTGCTATTGGTCTGCGTGCTCTGTTGCTGTTGCGTCAAGATTGGCACTTGTTGGCCAACCTGAATATGGGCAACCTGATTATCTCTGACCATTACTGAGGGCGATGACAGGATATTCAGCAGCCCTTGAGCCGCATAGAGATTCAGGTTAGCCCTCACCAGTGACTCTGATGTGATGACCGTCCAGTTAAAGCCAGGTACTTTTGGGCTGATAGGAGTTATTGGTATGGTTGTCTCATTTTCGCCGATTTTTATTGTTTGAAGTGATTTGGCTGTAGTCAGTGATGCATTCGAGAAATCATCACCTATCTTTCCGGTGAGATGCCATTGCACACCATATTGCAGATCACCAGATAAGGTTATTTCTACAAAGGTTGCCTCAATCAAGACTTGCAAGGGCACAATATCCAGTTGCTTGAGCGCATCTAGAATCTTCTTGTAATCCCGAGGACTAGACTTGATCAAGAGGGAATTGTTGGTCACATCGGCAACAACGCTCACGGTAGAGGTCATCTCAATGGTACCCGATACCCCCTGACCAGATCCCTGGCCTGAACCTAGGCCGGTCTGCTTGCTCCCGAATTTACTGGAACTCTGTTTGCCGGTACCCAGACTACCGCCAGATGTATTCCCAGTCGCGCTGGTCAACTGAAAGGCTCCTGGAGTAGCGGACGATGATTTACCGCTGGCCATACCCAAGCCCGGGGCCACAGAGCCAACGGTCTTTTTCATCCCCTGATTACCATCACCAGAAAAAAGCCCGATCAGACTGCTGGCCATGAGTTCGGCATCGCCATGCTTGACGCGATAGACGTAAAGCCGCTCATCATCATCACCGGCTGCAGCGGCGGCATCCAGACGCTCGATCCAGACCCTGGCCTGCGCAAGGTATTTCTCTTGAGGTGATACGACCAGGACGCTTCTGGCGCTGTCCACGGGCACGAAGCGAAAGATACCCTTCATGGGATTTCCCGCTTCATCGGACAGCAATGCCTCCAACTGGCCGACCAGATCCTTGGGATTGGCATATTCCAGGCTGAAGAACCCCACGGAAAGGCCAGCCATCCAGTCAACGTCGAAGACCTGAATGGTATCAAGCAGGTTTCTGATTTCCGGCCCAGTGCCAGCAAGAATCAGAAGGTTACGTGTATTGTCGGCACGAATGATGCTGCCTTCCGGGGCGAGCGGTTCGAGGATCTTACTCATTTCCTCCGCGCCAATATAACGGAGGGGTATCACCTGAACGTTGTATCCCGTCGGCAAGGCCTTGGTGGTCTCACCCAGTTGGGGCACCACACGCCCGCGAATCGCATTGGTCAAGGGGACCACTTCATAGGTGCCGGAATTTTGCACCAGCGCGGCATTGTTCATGCGCAACAGGGTTTCCAATGTAGGGATCAGGGCGGTCCGGGACAGTGGACGCCCCGTCTCCAGGGACGCGGTGCCAGAAACCGCGGGATCAAGAACATAGTTGACCCCCAGGATGTCACCCAGAATAACCTTTACCACCTCACGGATGTCCGTGCCATCGAAATTCAGGGTAATGTCACCCGGTGTGGTATCGACGGTTGGCCTCTCTACCTTGTTAATGAATGTTCCCGTACCCGCGACTACTTTATTTTTGATTGCGGGGGGGGCCTTATCGTCTTCGCCCAAGCGGATCCCAGTGGTCTCAACCGTTCCCGCGTCCTCCCTAGCCTCTCGACCCAGCACCGGAGTCAGAATGTCACTCCCAGTAGCGTTCACCTTGACGGTCGGGTCCCAGAAGGATCGCTCACACCCGGCCAAAGTAATCAACACCACGGCAGCCAATGCCAACCTTAGACATAATCCATTACCCGAATAAAGATTATCCCGTACTTGGCTAGCCATAAGTGTAATACCGATCAGTGAGGGCCCCTAGAGCCGGTGAAAGGAGAAAGCAGCCATCACTGGCCATTCCGAGTTGGGTTAGGCCCGTGAGTTGACGGGGGTTTTGAATTACTAGGAGTTCGTGAAGATATCTGATCACGCTGCTTGCCGGTAACGGGCACCCGACTAGCGGGAGGAGTAGAGCGTTTTTTGCTGTCTGCTCGTAGAGGCAACTTGGGGACTGGCTGACCGCTCTGGCTGAAGTTGCGCAACACCAGCCTGTCTGAACCACTTTGTCCTTCCATCTCTATTTCATCATTAAAGATATTTTTGACCTTCCACCCTTCCAGTTCATCGCCAACCTGCACCTTTTGTGGCTTCGGTCCGGTAGGCGTAGTGACCCAGGCAATAGCCCCCGCCGGGGTGATGATTACCGCGTTGAGGTCAAAATTTTCCAAGGGTGTCTCCAGTCCTGGCACTTCTGTGCTAACAATTTCTGCAGGGAGCTCATCCTCGGGTGGGCGCCGGCTTGACAAAAACAAGGGGCGATCGATCACCGAGGCATAATCATCCTTGTTAATAGATGGGTTCAGAGACAATCGCGTTTCCGTTTGAGGAGAAGCCCGCAGTTCTTCGGCCTCCTCGGCACTATTAGTGGTTAACCCTCCGCGCGGTGGTGGCCAAGTCCGCCATTGCCAGGCGATTACGCCAGCCAATACCAGACAGATGAGCCCCAGCAGACGCTTCACTGGGTACCCCCCAGGGCATAGCCAAAGACATCGATCCGGATCGTCAATTCTTGTTGGACCTGGGGTTGAGGTTCCTTGCTACTCCGCCGCCGGTCGCGACGGGTGGTCGATCGTATCGAGAGTTGATCGACAAAGAGGAATGGCCTAGCCTGCTCAATATCGTAGAGGATCTCCAGAAGGGCGTTGGTATCGCCCTGAATCTGGGCCCGCAAACCTACCCGGGGGGGCTGCTCTTTTGCTTCAGCGGGCAAAAACTGGGAATTCACTAACTTGGCACCGGCTGTCTGGACCATTCCCTGAACCGTGCTTTGGAGTTGCGCGCCAGCCAGGGCCTCGGTCGGTGCGTCAAAATAGTAGGCCTTGACCTCTTCGTTATTACGTTCCCGCTCTAATTCAGCCCGCAAGCGGGGGATGCCCGCCAGCAAGCGCTGATAACGCTGAATCTGCTCCGTGGCCCCGTCGATCCGGGCAACCAGATCCGTTACGCGCTGATACCAGGGGAGGCCGATACCTGCCATCAACCCCAGGGGAACGAGGAGAACGACTAGCCAGAGCAGCATGCACCTGACCCAATTGGCGAGGTAGCGGGGCTTCTTGGCGTCGGTGGTCATGAGCCCTCTGGCACCCGACTGAAGGTGAACCCGATATGAAATCGTTCTCCCTCATTATTTCTTCCCTGTGTCACGGGAGACCTGAAACTGACACCGGAAAAGGCAGGGGCGTTTTCCAGGAGGCCAATGAGGGCGGCCGATTGGGTGGATTCACCGCGAATCTGTACTTCATTAGCCTGGAATTCCAGGTTTTCCACCCAAGTACCATCGGGTAGACGATCGGTGAGATCACGAAGCAGATCGATCATTGCCGCTTGACTGGACTTTCGTTCCAGGACAGCGATACTACCCTTGTGCGCCGCCTCAATTGCCTCGCGCAATTTAGTGACTTCCGTCGCTTGCCCCTTGAGCCGACCAAGGTCCCCCTCAAACTCGGCGAGAAGCTGTGTTTTTTGCCAGATTGGCCCCGCTAGCGCGGCGGCCATCAGTATCAGTGCCAACAGGGACAGAAGGGAGCCTGTAGACAGTAGGCGCCGCCCTCGCCGGGGGCGCAGATCCTCCGGAAGGAGATTAGCCGCTGGCCAGGCATGAGGCCAAGTGATCCGCTCAATTGGGATGCCCGCTGGCTTCAACCACTCCAGCCAGGGCTGAATGCGCTCGCGGCGACACAGGGCCAATTCCAGATGAAGGCGATCTCCCTTACCCCGCCCCTCTAGCAGGCGATAGTCATAGTAGACCTGATCGGGATTGAAGGGAGTGAGACGGTCCATCTCATACCGGATCACCTGGCGTAGATTCGCGCGCGCCTGACTGGGAAGAGAGAGATAGCGCGAAACAATCCATTCCGCGGGCAATTCGATGCGGGAACGCAGTGCCTCCTCGCGCTTGCCTGATAGGAAGGGCTCCAGGCCCGAGGCATGTGGCTTCTGCAATTCGGCCAGGGGATGTCGCTCCAGCCCTTCATTTTGATAGAGCAGTGCATTGTCATTCGTGAGAACCAGGGTCATGTACCTGTCCCGCGCCACCACCGCTTTAGCCAGCCGTGCAGGCAGACAATTACTGAATATCGCGCGCCAGCGAAACTCCCCAGCAGCCGGGAAAAGCCTCTG
The DNA here is from genome assembly GCA_937862735.1 of uncultured Gammaproteobacteria bacterium. GTDB lineage: Bacteria > Pseudomonadota > Gammaproteobacteria > Chromatiales > Chromatiaceae > M0108. The sequence continues at coordinate 131,665 of CALMDH010000328.1, read as the reverse complement.
GTTCAAGGTTTGCAGGGTGGGAATGGAGAGGGACAAGGACGAAGGCATCAGTTGCAATTCAGAAACAAAACGGTTTTAGAGCCTGGGAACTATCGACGGCGGAACATCTTTTTCTTCCAAGTGGAAGGCGAAGCAGGTAACGTCTTCATTCTGATAGCTGGTTACGCCTTCCCCATCCTTGTTACCGGTCATTGAGGATGCATTATCCCTCATACCCGGTTAGGCTGCATGATCCTAGTCGAGAGCCCTGTCTACCGCGTAGCGCCGCCACAGAACCTGCACCGGCGGCTGCGACCCCAGTTCAATTTTTGTCAGTGCCTCCATTGACCTGTAGCCCTCCCCAGGGGCTTGCCAGCGCACCTGAATCCGGTAGAGCGGTCCGCCGCGGCCTGCCACGGTTGAGGACTCGCCGAGTATCTCAGTCTCTTGAGCCAATCTTTCCTCTAGCTCCTCCAGCCCGATACCCTGTAAGGCAGCTTGAACCAAGGGGGGGGCAAATTCCACGGCCGGACTCGCTTGTCCTGAGGTCACCGTTAAAGCGGGCGCCAAGGCCTGATAAAGCTCACGGTCAAATCCCATCACCTGGCCCAGTTCCTCAACGCTATCAAAAGGTCCATCCTTGGCGCCATAAGGGAGACCGGCCGCGGCGTACTGCTCATCCTCGGCACCGTTGACAAGATGGAGATCATCGGGATCTCGCCAATCAAGGATCGCATCCACCAGATTCTCCGGTTCCTGCACCCCAGCCGCCTTCATCAGCGCCATCAACAGGCCAGGATCCGCCATATTGAGATCTATCAGGGAGGCCTCGTTAATGACGCGGATTTCGAGTGCCTGTTCACCCCATCGCCATAACCGGGGTTGACCATCCGGCAACCAGAACCCCTGACTTTCCATGGAGTCTTTATCCGCCAGCGCCTCGACGGGTGGCTGGGTGAGTAGATTCAAGGCCATGAAGTTGATGGCCGCGTCAGCCTGGGCGCGAAAGGTGGCACCAAAAACCTGATTGGCGGCCAGGGCGGTCTCCGTTCGCTGGGTCGTTGTTAATCCCACGGCGATGATGGTCAGCAGGGTGATGACCCACAGAACCAGCATCAGTGCGATACCCTGTTCCATGTCTTTTTTTCGACCGTTTAGCGGCACGCACAGTGGCTTATGGTTGGCCCAGAATCTCATTGAGGAATCGCCATGCCCATCCCAACGCTAGGCATACTCCGACCCAACTCAACGATCAGATCGGGCCACACGCGCTGGGCCTTGCTCAAGTGGATACGCACGGCCTGGGGCAGAAGGGTGGGGTTTTGCCAAATCGATTGCCACTCAGGCTGGGCGTCGATGTTCAGGGTGGGATCCTCGCCTTCGGGGAAGCCATAGTAGCTGATCTCGAATTCCTCGACGCCCTCCAGCAGCAAAGTGACGCCGTAGGCTCCGGCGGCAACGTCTTGATCTTCCATGACACTAGCGAAGCCTGGTCCGTTCCCGAGGGGTTGCCAGGCCGGCACCTCGCGCCCCCCTGCCAGCACCTCCGGGTTGAGAAGCCACCGCCTCATGACCAAAGCAGGTCCGTAACGCGTATTTTCCAGCCCAAGACGCAACAGGTACAAGCCCGGAATCCCGACCTGCGCGGAGAGTGGGGCAACAAATTCGAGTTGCTGAGCGTCCCCCGAGAAAACAAGATAAGGTTCACCTTCTAACAGCAAGGTCACTGCACGCGCCTGACTTAGGGTTCGGCGCAGGAAGTCACGCACATGGCGCAACTCCGTGTTGAGTTCCGCCGACGCCTCCACTCCCTCCCAGGCTCGCACCCCTACCCTCAGGCCGGAAAACAACAGCAGACTGATCAGGGCAACCAGGACAAAGGCGATGAGCAGTTCCACCAGAGTGAAACCGCGGTCGCCTGCCCGCTGGTGTGATTTGGTTTTCAGGAGCTTAGCCTTCAGGGACGGCCTCTCCCAAACGCAGCGTTGCAAGGGATACGGTACGGGCCCCACGCACAGAATCCCAGGATACCTCGGAACTGACCAGATAAATTGGCAGCGGCGCTTCCCCCGGGAGAAGGTTAGCCATGGGAACCTCCGTCACCTGCACGCGCCAGTGGAGCCCATCCTCGGTTTCACCACTCCGCTGGCCAGGTTCCAAAGGGATGTCGATTCCCACCAGATCCATGCCCGCCTCGGCCAGAGCGGTGGCACGACCATAGCTGCCGCTGAGGGTAGCGGCATTAAGTGCCTGAGAAAAAACCTGCATCAACACCCCTAGACTCAATGCCAGGATGGTGAAGGCCACCAGAACCTCCAGCAGGGAGAAACCGCGCTGAACCATACGCGGATCCGGGCACCGGCCAGCACCCATTTTCCCGCGCGTACCGTGATACCGCACCCTGCTCACGGTCCCTTCCAGGGAACGATCTCGACCCGGCCAGTGAGCCATTGGGCACCGATCTGCCAGCCAGAACCATTTCGGGCCAAAGTAACACGTCCACCGGTAGATCCGCCGTCGGGGAAGAAGCGGATTGCTCCCCGCTGGTCATTACCCATTTCGTTTTCGGCCACCACCAGGCTGAGTTCCACCCCCTTTGGCAGCGCGACCCGGCGAAAGGGCCCCTCGACCTGGTAACTGCGGTCTTCCAGATCAATGATCATTGCTACATCCCGTCCATGGCGTATCGCCTCTTCTCGGGCCAACCGCAGTCCAGAGGCAACCTTACGCGCCGATGACTTGAGTTCCACCCCGGGCAAGGCCGCGGAAATGAGGGGCGGTACCAGGGCAATCAGCAGGGTGGCCAAGGCGAGAACCACGAGTAATTCGAGCAAGGTGAATCCCCGCCTCAAACTCCGATGGCGGAGATTACTCAACCCTGCCATGGCCCTGGTTACCTGGGATTCGCGCCTAGACAGGGTTACTCCCAGCCAAGCACATCCTGGTTCTCTCCATCACCACCCTCACGGTTGTCAGCGCCCAGCGACCAAAGGTCAAAGCTGCCATTTTGTCCTGGAGAACGGTACTGGTAATCGAAGCCCCAGGGATCCTTTGGGACCTGACTTTTCTTTAGGTAAGGACCATTCCAATTCGCAATGCCCGCCGTATTGTCAACCAATGCCTGAAGCCCATCACTGGTTGTTGGATAGCGGCCCACTTCCAGGCGATATATATCCAGGGCGGCCGATAGGTCCTCGATCTGGATCCGGGCTGTCTTGGTCTTGGAACTGCCGAGGGTCTTCATCACCTGTGGGCCCACTAACCCAACAAGTAGGCCAAGAATGGCCAGGACGACCAAGAGCTCTACAAGGGTAAAGCCTCGCCGCCGGAGGCTGGTCCGGTTGTTCTCTCCCTTGCGCTGGGCAGTCCCGGGCGTGATGGATGCGATTAGATTCATTGGGAAGCCTTACCAATTATTACCTTAGAAAAACGCCTGAAGTTTATTTTACCTCAGGCTAGACGTGTATCCCGGCGATACCGAACAAGTTACGCAATTTTTACATCACCAACTCGTTGGCCCCCAGAATTGGGACGATGATAGAAATGATAATGCCGGCGACGACGACGCCCAAGCCAATAATCAGGGCTGGTTCGAGAAGGGTCAGTAAGCGCTTGACGCTAGACTGGGTTTCCTTGTCATAAATACTGGCCACCTTGGCTAGCATGGTATCCAAGGCGCCGGACTCCTCACCAACCCGTATCATCTGCAGTGCCATTTGCGGCAGGATCTCACGCTGCGTGAAGGGCTGGGCCAAACCGCGACCATGCTTGAGATCTTCACCGGCCTCAGTCATCAGCTCCACGAGTTTGCGGTTGTTTACCACCTCCTTGGCCAGGTTCAGGGCACTGAGCAGGGTCAGGCCATTCTTTAGCAGGGTGGCGAGGGTATGACAGAAGCGGGCCGTTTCCAACTTCCAGATCAGATCGCCGAAGAGGGGCAAACGCAGCACGCGGCTGTCGAAACGGTCACGCACCTCGGGCTTGGCCAAAGCCTTCTCGATCAGAACGGCGATGATTGCGATCAGGACCAGCAGCGCCCACCAAAAATCGCGGAAAAAATCACCCACCCCCATTACGATCCGGGTCGGCAAGGGGAGGGCGGCGCCCATGTCCTGGAAGAGAACGGCAAACTGCGGCACCACGAACACCAGCAACAGGATTACCGACAAACCGGCAACGACCAACAGGATCAAGGGATAGACCAGCGCGGAGATAACCGTATCCCGGAGATCGGCGGTCTTCTCCAAATACTCCGCCAAGCGTCCCAGCACCGCATCCAGAGCGCCACTGGATTCCCCCGCCCGCACCATGTTGATATAAAGACGCGGAAATTGCCCGCCCTGTTGCTCGAGGGCGGCGGAAAAGGTCGCGCCGCCTCGGACCCGGTTCTGCAGGTCCCCCAAGACCCGGATGATACGTTCCTGGTCGCCCAATTCGATCAAAATTTGCAGGGAACGATCCAGGGTCAAGCCGGCCTCCAGCAGCGTCGAGAGTTCCCGGGTAAGGCCACCGATCTCCTTGGCGGTCAGATTCTGGCGCCGGCGTTGAGAAAACAGTTGGTCGCGTACCCCGCCAGCGCGGCGGGTCGAGAGGGGGATCAGACCCTCCTGTTGGAGCTGGCGGATGACCGCCGCCTCATCCGCAGCCTCCATTTGCCCTTCCAGCGCTTCGCCGTCCATGCGCACGGCCTTGTAGAAGAAACTGGCCATGAGAGTTAGGTATCCTGGCAAAACAAACGGGTACAGGGCAGACGGGTAAGGCCCGGAACGGGATGCCTGACTTGGGTTCCTCCGGTCAGGCAGGTGAGGAAAATCTCAGGCGAACTTGGCAGGTTCACGCTAACTGGCATGAGGCGGCAGGCCACCCCCCTGATACTGAACCACGTCCCCGGGACTTTCACGCTAATGTTCCTCGGCCACGCGCAGGACCTCTTCCAGCGTTGTACGCCCATCCAGGCATTTCCGCAGGCCGTCCTGATACATGGTGTCCATGCCTTCCTCGATGGCGATGCGGAGAATTTCGGTGGCAGTGGCATGGTCCAGTACCGCCCGGCGAATGGCATCCGTCATGCGCAACACCTCGGTGATGACCAGACGACCATGATAGCCGGTCGCGTTGCAGCGCTCGCAGCCGGGTGCCCGATAGAGTTGGGTGGCATCCACGTCCCCCCCCAGGGCTTTGCGAATCTTGGCGCTCACTTCGGGCAGGGGTTGATACGGCTCCCGGCATGCGGGGCAGAGGCGCCGCACCAGGCGCTGGGCGAGGATGCCGTTGATGGTGGAGGTCAGCAGGTAATCTTCCACGCCCATGTCGAGCAGGCGGGTGACGCCACTGGCGGCGTCATTGGTGTGGAGGGTCGAGAGGACCAGGTGACCGGTAAGGGCGGACTGAACGGCGATGCTGGCCGTCTCCAGATCGCGCATCTCACCCACCATGATGATATCCGGGTCCTGACGCACGATGGATCTCAGTGCCCCAGAGAAGGTCATGCCAATCGCCGGCTTGACCTGGATCTGGTTGATGCCGGGGATCTGGTACTCCACCGGATCCTCGACAGTGATGATCTTGCGCTCCTGGGTATTGAGCCGGCTGAGGATGGTGTACAGGGTGGTACTTTTACCGCTACCCGTCGGGCCGGTGACCAGGAGGATGCCGTAGGGAATCTCCATGATGACGTCGAGGCGCGCCCTAGGTCCGCCGTCGAAGCCCAGGGCATCCAGGTCGAAACGCACGCTCTCCTTGTCCAGCAGGCGCATGACCACGCTCTCGCCAAACATGGTCGGCACGGTGGAGACGCGCAGGTCCAGCTCCTTACCCTGCACCCGCAGGGGGATGCGACCGTCCTGAGGCAGACGGCGCTCGGCGATATTGAGCTTGGCCATGATCTTGACGCGCGAGATGATGGCCGCGGTGGAGCGAACCGGGGGGGAGGGCACCTCGTGGAGGATGCCGTCCACCCGGTAACGGACCTTGAGCTCGTCGGCAAAGGGCTCGATGTGGATGTCGGAGGCGCGCGACTCCACGGCCTTTTGAATCAGTTGATTGACCAGGCGGATGACCGGCGCCTCGCTGGCCAGGTCCTTGAGATGTTCGATATCGTCCTCGGAGACCTCGCCCAGATCGGCGGTGAGATCATCGCCCTGATCCCCCGCCTTCGGCGCGCTCAACCGCTCCAGGGCCGTCTCGATCTCGGTCGGCAGACCCACCCGCTGAAGCAACGGCTTGCCAGCAGCCAAGGCGACCACCTCGACGACGAACCGGTCGGTGGGATCGGCGAAGGCCACCTCCAGTTGCCCCTCGTCTTCCCGCAGCGGGAGGACCTTGCTGTCCTTGAGGAAGCGCGGACTCAAGGTCTCGCTGGCCACGAACTCGCTGGGAAAGGCTTCCGGTTCCACCACCTCCAGTTCCAGCACCTCAGCCATGGCCTCGGCCATGTCGCGCTCCGAGACCAGACCAAGCCGAACCAGCATGCGGATCAGGGAATCGCTCCCCTCCTCCGCCAGGCGCCGGGCACGCTGGAGATCGTTGTGGTTCAAGCGGCCGCTCTCCTGAAGGTGAGCGATCACCCGGTCGGCGGCCGTCGGCAGGGGAGGAGGGACTGGGCCCGTGGTTGACAGCGCCGCCCCATCCACTTCATCCACTGACTGACCATCGGGCGCGACAGCCTCCTCGACCGCTACCGAGCCAGCCCGCGTAGCCACCTGGAGGGGAGGGCTGCCCATGCCAATACCAATGCCCTCAGACGACCCATGATTGCCGCCGCGTGGGACCTCATCCCTGATCAGCTCTTCGCCCATCAAAGCGGGGGAGCCACGCACTGTAGATTCCAAGTTCAGGACGGGTTCTCGCTCATCCCGCTCAGGTGGTAGCGCATCTTGTCCTTGCGGGGGGCCTTGGGGCTCACCCTTTTGCACCGCGTCCCTGACGTAGGTCCTACCTGCGCTACCGGTTGGCCGCCAGGGGGTAAGCTTGCGGAGCGTGGTGAGAAGGGAAAGCCCAGACATGATCGAAAATCTCCGACGGCGCTAAGCCCTGATGGCCTGAGAAGTGGATGAGGCCAGTTGCCACAGGATAGAGCCTAAGCTCCCCGCACCGCCAGCGACAACCGTTGCGTCAAGGCCAAGATGCCCGCCTTCCCGCATATGCCCGTGGTTCATGAATCGCGCCGCTCCTTCTGCGATTGGGCCAGCCGTTCCGCCAGTCGGACACGATAAGCGGTCGCCGCGTAAATGGCCCCCCAGGCGGCAATTAGCAGCCACTGATCAGCGGTGGGCAAACTGGGGGCAAGGACGGCGCAGACGGCGCAGGCAACCATCAGAATCCAGGCCCGGATCATGACGCGCTGCTGGCTCCAGCCCGCCAGGACCAGGCGCTGATAATGATGGGACCGATGGGCCTCCCAGAGGCGCTCGCCCCGTAAGGCGCGGCGGATCAGGGTGGCGGTGGCATCCAGGATAAAGGGGGAGAAGGCCAGACCAGCGACCCAGAGCGGAAAGAGCCCCCGGGCGTCCCCTAGCAGTGCGAACCCCACCGCCAGCAAACCCAGGCTGGTAGAGCCCAGATCGCCGAGAAACAGCCGCGCCGGCGGGAAATTGGCGGTCAGGAAGCCTGCCGCGGCCGCGGCGATGGTGGCGCAGGCCAGGCCAAAGTCCGCATCACCCCCTCGCCAGCCCAGAACGGCCAAGGCGCCAAAGCCGAACACCGCCATGCCACCGGCCAGGCCGTCCATGCCGTCCATGAAATTGTAGAGATTGGTCATCCAGACCACCAACAGCAGCGTCAAGGGTAGGGCGAGCATCGGTTCCAGCGCCAGGGTCAGACCGGGCAGGTCCAGACGCGTCCAGCCTAGCCCCCCGGCGAACAGCAGGCTGCCGGCCGCGATATGCGCCACCAGCCGATAGCGCGGCCGCACCTCGCCCTGGTCATCGAGCAGGGAAACCACCGCTACCGGCAGCAGGGCGGCCAGGACCCAGGACAAGCCCCCGGTTACGGCTCCCGCGCCTGGCTCCACCGCTGCCGCGGGCCAGGTTCCCAGCGCCATGACGAGGGCCAGCGCGACCAGGAGCCCGAGAAGCAGGGCCAGGCCACCGGTGCGAGGGATGGCCCCCACATGCAGGGACCGGGCATTCGGCCGGTCCAGCATGGTGCCCAACCAGCCGGGATAGCGCGCCAGCAACTGACTAGCCAGCGCCGTGATGGCGAAGGCCAGCACGGGCGGGATCAGCAGGCTGGGGGTGATCAGAGTTCCCTCACCAGGGCCAGCTCGACCTCGTCCCGTTTGGCCTTACCCTCCAGGCACTCGATAAGCTGCAAGGCGAAGTCCATGGCGGTACCTGGCCCACGGGAGGTGATGATCCGGCCATCCACCACCACCGGCGCGGTAAGCAGGTCCAATTCCGGATACTCGCCGATCGCCACGGCACCCGGGTACGCGGTGGCGGATTTACCCTTGAGCAGGCCCGCATTGGCCAGCACCCGGGGAGCGGCGCAGATGGCGGCGATGAAGCGATCCTCCGCCTGGTGGCGCGACAGAAGTTGATGGATCCGTGGATCCCTGTCCAGGTTGGTCGAGCCCGGGAGCCCCCCGGGGAGGATGATCATGTCGAAATCGTCGTCCATGACCTGGTCCAGCGGCTGATCGGGCATCACACGCGTGCCGTGGCTGGCCTGGATGACGCCAGCCTCAAGCCCGGCGGTGATGACCTCGATACCGGCACGGCGCAGGAGGTCGATCAGGGTGATGGCCTCAAGCTCCTCGAAGCCAGGGGCCAGGGGGATCAGTACGCGGGTCATGGTCATTCCTCACTTCCTAGGGTTGCGGGGGCACCCCGGGGGCTACCGGGTTGGCACGGGGGGCCGAGTAAAGGGTCAGGGCCCGCAGGACATTGAGGGCCTCGTAGAGTTGATAGTCCGTCACCGCGAGGGGCGGCTTTTTGCCCGCGGCAGCGCCACTGGCATCATCGGCTTCCTGGTCAGCCGCATGGTCTTCCTGACCCTGGCCGTCCTTGGGCGGTGTGTCCGGGGTGGTCGTGCCTGGGCCCTTGGGCGTCTCAGGCGACTCCTGGCCCTCATCCCGTGGCTCTTCCTTATCCTCGCCATTGGTCAGGTGACGCGCCAGATCGGCCTCCTTGACGCTTCCCAGGGCGGGCGGCTCGCTCAGTTCCAGACGGCCGCGCTCCAGGGGGATATCCGGGATGATGCCCTCCGCCTGGATGGAGCGACCCGCCGGGGTGTAGTAGAGCGCCGTGGTCAGCTTCAGGGCGCTGGCGTCGTCGATGGGGATGATGGTCTGGACCGAACCCTTGCCGAAGGTCTGGGAACCCATGATGATGGCCCGCCGGTGGTCCTGCAAGGCGCCGGCGACGATCTCGGACGCCGAGGCGGAGCCGCCATTGACCAGTATCACCAGGGGGGCGCCGCCGAGCACGTCATCGGGGCCCGCCTTGAATTCCAGGGCCGAATCGGCGACCCGCCCCTTGGTATAGACGATCAGTCCCTCGGCGAGGAAGGCGTCGCTGATGGCGACGGCGCTGTTGAGCACGCCGCCCGGGTTGTTGCGCAGATCCAGCACCAACCCCTTGAGGTCGCCGTCATTCTCGGCCTTGAGACTGGCAAGTGCATCCAGCAGGTCCTCGGTGGTCCGGGACTGGAAGTTGGAAATGCGCACGTAGCCGAAACCAGGGGCCAGCAGGCGGCTTTTGACGCTCTGGACATGGATGACGTCGCGCACCAGTTCCACCTTGAAGGGCTGATCCGTGCCAGCACGCAGAATGCTCAACTCGATCGGGGTGCCCACCTTACCACGCATGAGCTTGACCGCCTCCTCCAGGCCCATGCCCTTCACCGGGCGGTTGTCGATCCGCACGATTAGGTCACCCGCCTGCAGCCCGGCCCGTTGGGCGGGGGTGTCGTCGATGGGCGCGATGATTTTGATCAGGCCATCCTCCAGGCCGACCTCGATCCCCAGCCCACCAAACTCGCCACTGGTGCCGACCTGCAGGTCCTGATATTCCTCCCCGTCCAGGTAGGCGGAGTGGGGATCCAGCCAGGAGAGCATGCCCCGGATGGCCCCCTTGAGCAGGGCCCGGTCCTCCACGGCATCCACGTAGTCGCTTTTGATGCGGCCAAAGACCTCGGCGAAGGTATAGAGTTCATCCAGGGGCAGGCCTTCGCTGGCGCTCTCCGCGCCCGGAGCAGGGGCTGCCGGGCCCTGCCGATCTGGCCCCGAGTCGCCGCCCTCGCCAGCGGGCTGATCCTGCGCCGGTTGCGAATCGGGGGGTGACTGAGCCTCGGACGCCGCTGGGGAGGCCCCAGATCCAGTGCCAGGCCCTGGCATGGGGGGGCTAGGGATCTGAACCGGCGCCGCGGATGGCTTGTCCCCCTGGATCGAGCTTGGGCTAGCAGATGGCTGCCCCCCCTGAATCGAGCTTGGCGCCGGGGACGGCTGGCTGCCCTCGATCGGGATCGGCGTCATGGGCGCCTGCTCCGCCGACAGGCGCAGTGCCGGGCTGGCCGCGTCGACCTCGCCGTTCATTCGGAAGTCCCCGGCCCAGCCGAGACCCGGGAGGGCCAGCGCCAAGGTCAGGCCCAGGCCCATTCCTTTCCAAACCGATAAAGAAGCTGATGCGCTTTCCAGCCCGTGATTCATGCTGTGTTCCGAGTATGGGTTGCTCTGGCGAAATTATGCGCTCAATCCGGTGGCTTGGTTCAGGAGCGACTGGCGGTGGTCAGGGGTCCGCACCAGGCTTCCGGATTCTCCGGCTGGCTGTCACGGCGGATGGCGAAATAGAGCGCCGCCGTCTTGCGACCGCCACTCGCCCCGCTGAGGGCGATCACCTCCCCCACGCCCACCCATTCACCAGCCTCCTTGAGCAGGCTCTGATTGTGACCATAGAGACTCATGTAGCCCTCGTCATGGTCGATGATGATCAACTGACCAAAACCGCGCAACCAATCGGCATAGACCACCCGCCCGTGGTGAATGGCCCGCACCTCGGAACCCTCCCGGACGCCGATCAGGACACCATCCTGAACCTTGCTCCCCTCGGCCCGTTCCCCGAACCGGCTCAGCAACAAACCGCCGTTCGCCACGGGCCAGGGCAGCTGACCACGGCGGCTGGCGATGGGCTGGGGGTCGAGATTGACCTCCGGCATGATCATCCCCTGGCGCTCGAGTTGGGTGACCAGGGCGCGCAGATGCTCCGTGTCCTCCCGCAAGATCTCCGCCTGTTCCGCGCCCCCGGCAATCTGCTGTTCCAGTTCGGTCAACAGCGCGGAACGCTGGGACTGGGTTTGCGCCAACCGCTCCCGCATTTCCTTTTGCCGCCCCGCCAACATGGCCAGGCGCTGGGTCTCCTCGGCGGTCTCGGCGCGAAGGCGCTCAAAATTCTCCGCCCGAGCGGTGAAACTGTCGAGACGCCCCAGCCGGTAACGGTTCAGGTAACCGTAATAGGACATCAGCCGACCCTGCCGGGCGATATCCTGTTGATCGAGGAGCAGGCGGAGATTTTCGTGATTGCCCAAGGTATGGGCGGAGCGAATCAGGGCGGCCAGGGATCGGCGTTCCCGCTCCAGGGCGGCCCGTTCCGCCTCCAGGTCCTGCTGCAGGCCTGCCTGGACCTTGACCTGTTCCTTGATCATGGTCTCAAGTTGCCGGCTGCCATTGGCCAACTGGGCGATATCGCGTTCGTAGGTCTCCAATTCCCCCAAAAGGGCCTCCCGGCCACGGCGCCGCGCCTCCAGACCCCGTTCCAGGTCGGTGAGTTCGGACTCCATCTGCGTCAGGGCCCGCCGCTGAGGCGCAAGGGGATCCGGTTCTGGGTCAGCGCCCAATATCCCCGGCGCCTGGGCGAGCAGCAGCCCGGCGAGCAGGGCGGGAAGGGTTATGCCGGAGTTCCCTGAGGAATCGGTCAGGACACCCGTCCAGCGCGCACGACTTATTTGAGCCCCCCTCAAGAGCAGGTCTCCACTCGGCCAGCAGCCGGAGGGCAATTTTCAGCAGCGTTACAGGGATGGCACATGGGCGGTAGGTCTGGTGACAAGGCAATCTTTCCAGGAATGGGATTATACGGTGATTGGCGGCTGGCCCGAGCAGGCTGGCCTGGAAGCCACAATCAGACCAGCCTCAATCAGACCTTCGCAATATCTGGCAAAAAAGCTTATTATTAAATTGTTATAGCCTGAACCGAGTTATCTGCATGGTAGGCCGCATCGACACCCTCCCTTACACCGTCAGCCCCGACACCGATCCCGCCCTTGAACTCTTTGGTGACGATGGTGACATCGATCGTGCTTCGCGTTCGCTAAAGGCGATGTCTCACCCCTTGCGACTCAAGATCCTCTGCACCCTGGGGGACCGCGAAGTCAGCGTCCAGGATATCGTGGACGACGTTGGGACCTCTCAGAGCAACATCTCCCAACACCTCGCCATCCTCCGCGACAAGGGCATTCTGGCCACCCGCAAGGACGCCAATCGCGTCTATTACCGGGTAGGGGACATCCGTACCCTCCAGCTTATCAGCATGATGCGACAGGTTTTTTGTCAACAAGGCCATTAACCCCCTCCCCTTTGACCTTATCCTGCTCCCACGCGCGTTCGATCCTTCCTCACCCCCTTTTCAACCCTCGCGCCCTCGCGCCCTCGCGCCCTCGCGGGCGAGGATGACGCTTTCGACCCTTGGGGGCTATACTTGCCCGCTCAAGCCAGGTCCGCCCTATCCGACCTCTGGCCAGCTTTTTCCCAGGCTCACGCCTGACAGCGTTCCGATCACCATGGCCCTGCAGAACATTCCCGAATTCATCTTCAACCACTGGTTCCTGTTCCTGGCTCTGGTCACGACCCTGGGGTTGTTGGCGCACAACCTCATCCAGGGCAACAAGGGCACGGTGGATCCCTTGGGTGCGACCGATCTCATGAACCGGCGCGAGGCCGTGGTCATCGACGTGCGTCCCCTAGCGGATTTCGCCCAGGGACACATTCTCAACGCCATCAACCTTCCCATGAACGGGTTCAAAAACCAGATCGCTAGCCTGCACAAACACAAGGGCAAGCCCATCATCGTCAACTGCCGCTCGGGTTCTCAGTCCGCCATGGCCTGCAAACAGCTCCGCAAGGAGGGCTTTGAAGAGGTGTATAACCTGCGGGGTGGGATTATGGCCTGGCAGAGCGCCAACCTCCCCGTTACCCGCAAGCGGCGCTGAGCCCCTCGCCGCCCTTCCCCCTCCCCTTCCGCTTTCCCAGGATATCGCCACCATGACCGACACTGCCCAGGACCAGCCCCAGCCCCAGGCTCAAGCTCAGGACGAGCGGATGTTCCAACTGCACCGTATCTACATCAAGGACCTGTCCTTCGAATCCCCCAAGTCACCCCACATCTTCCTCGGCGAGTGGCAGCCGAAACATGAGCTCAGCCTCAACACCCAGGTCAACCGTATCGACGAACTGACCTTCGAGGTGATCCTGACGGTCACCGTCACCACCCATATCGGCGAACAGACCGCCTTCATCGTCGAGGTCCAGCAAGCGGGCCTGGTGGGTGTCAAGGGCTTTGCCGAACCGGAACTGGGGCCCCTGCTGGGCGCCTACTGCCCCAACCTCCTTTTCCCCTATGCCCGCGAAGCCATCTCCGACCTGGTCGCCAAGGGCAGTTTTCCACAATTGGTCCTGCAACCGGTCAATTTCGAGGTCCTTTACGCCCAGCGCCAGCGGCAGATGATGGACGAGATGCAAAAACAGGCGGGCGATGTTCCGAGCCCGACCATCAATTGATCCCGCGTCCCTGAAGCTGATCCGGCGTCCCTGAAGCCTGGCTCACGCCTTACCGCCCATGAGCAGCATCCACGCACCGGTCGCAGTCCTCGGCGCCGGCTCCTGGGGCACGGCCCTGGCCCTGGTGATCGCCCGCCATGGTCGCCGGGTCAAGCTCTGGGACCTGTGGGCCGAACAGGTCGAGGCGCTGATCCATGAGCGGGAAAACCGCCGGTATCTGCCCGGCTTTCCCCTCCCTGACCTTATCGAACCGACCCGCGACCTGAGCCAAGCATTGGCCGCTGTCCAGGAAGTCCTGATTGTCGTCCCCAGCCATGGCTTTGCAAGCTTGCTGCGCTCCTTACCCCCCCTGGGCCCGGAGGTTGGCCTGGCATGGGCAACCAAGGGCCTGGAGCCGGGGACCAACCGCCTGCTGCACGAGGTGGCCCGTGACATCCTGGGAGAACGTGATCTCGCCGTAGTTTCTGGGCCCAGTTTCGCCACCGAGGTCGCCAGGGGCCTGCCTACGGCCGTGACCGTGGCCTCCCCCGCACTCATTCAGGCACGCCGGGTGGCCGCTTACCTGCATGGCGAGCGCTTTCGCGCCTACACCAGCCAGGACCTCGTGGGGGTCCAGGTGGGCGGAGCGGCCAAGAATGTCCTGGCCATCGCCACCGGTATCGCCGACGGCCTGGGCTTTGGCGCCAATACCCGCGCCGCTCTCATCACCCGGGGCCTGGCGGAATTGACGCGCCTGGGTACGGCCCTCGGCGGACGATCGGAGACCTTCACCGGCTTGGCCGGGTTGGGGGATCTGGTCCTGACCTGCACCGATGACCAATCTCGTAACCGCCGCCTGGGCCTGGCCCTTGCCCGCGGCGCCAGCCTCGAACAGGCGCGGCAGGAGATCGGCCAGGAGGTGGAGGGGATCCTGACCAGCCGCGCGGTTCATGGCCTGGCCCAGCGCTTTGGCATCGAGATGCCCATCAGCGCCGAGGTCTATGGCGTTCTCTACGCCGGGACCACGCCAGCGGAGGCGGCGCGCAATCTCCTGGCCCGGGAAGGCAAGTCGGAGTTGGATTGAGACGGGCGCGCGCCTAAACATTCAGCCTCCTCTCCCCATTCCTCCCTCGCCTGGAGGGAGGAAGCTAGAGAATTAACGGCTTGACTAACCGTGCCAGTCCAGGCAGCAGTGGGGATATGAAGGTTTATGCGCGCGCATGTAACGAACCCTCCCAATTGGCCGCCGTGTAACGTCCACAGGGCAATGTTCCATCTGACCACGCCCGAACCCGCTTAGCCTTGGTTTTACCGCTGACCGATGACTGATGACTGCTGATGGGTTTCGCGGCCTCGCAGTGCCTTTTCTCAGGTCCGCCGTGCCCCGGTGAAACCCTGTTGCCGCCAGGCCTCGTAGAGGATGACGGCGACGGCATTCGACAGATTCAGACTGCGATTTCCAGGATGCATGGGGATAAAAAGGCGCTGGTCCGCTGGCAGGGCCTCGATCAGGTCCTGAGGCAGACCCCGGGTTTCGGGGCCGAACAGCAAGGCGTCACCAGGCTGAAACGCCAGGTCCCCATAGCAGATGGCACCCCGGGTGGTGCAGGCCAACACCCGGGGCGGAGTCCGGGAGCGCAGATAGGCTCCGTAGTCCGTATGGACCTGAACCTCGGCCCACTCGCGGTAATCCAGGCCCGCGCGGCGCAGGCGACGGTCATCGAGGACGAAGCCCAGGGGCTCGATCAGGTGCAGCCTGACGCCGGCGTTGGCGCAGAGGCGCATGATGTTGCCGGTATTGGGTGGAATCTCGGGCTGGAACAGGACGACATCGAACATCTTCATCAGGGGGCCGGACTCAAGGTGTTGCCGGCTCGGGAGCATCATCAGCCATGTCACTGGAAAATAACCTCGACCCCCGACTGAGCGTTAACTTCTGCGGTCTGGATTTCGCGACACCGCTGGTGCTTCTGTCCGGGTGCGTGGGTTTCGGCGAGGAGTATACCCGCATCCAGGGCTTCACCAACCGCCAGGCGGGTGCCGTCTGTCTCAAAGGAACGACCCTGGCCCCGCGACTGGGTAATGCCCCCCACCGGATCTGCGAGACTCCGGGAGGCATGATCAACGCCATCGGTTTGCAAAATCCCGGCGTGGACCGCGTCATCCAGGACATCCTGCCCACCCTGGATTTCGGTGAGACCCGCTTCATCGCCAACGTCTCGGGATCGACCGTCGAGGAGTATTACGAAGTCACCCGTCGCTTCGATGACAGCCCCATCGACGCCATCGAGATCAATATCTCTTGCCCCAACGTCAAGGAGGGCGGGGTCGCCTTTGGCAACGATGCGCGGATGTCGGCTCAGGTGGTTGCCGCCTGCCGCCGGGCCACCCGCAAGCCCCTCATCCCCAAGCTCTCGCCCAACCAGACCAATATCGCCGCCAATGCCCGAGCCTGTCTGGAGGCGGGCGCCGATGCCTTTGCTGCTATCAATACCCTCATGGGCATGGCCATTGACATCGAGCAGCGGATGCCGGTGATCGGCAACAATCAGGGTGGCCTTTCCGGTCCCGCCATCAAACCCATCGCCCTGCTCAAGGTGCATCAAATCTATCAGGTCTGCCGTGACCATGGGATTCCCATCATCGGCCAAGGGGGAATCACCAGCGCCGCGGATGCCCTGGAGTTCCTCATTGCCGGTGCTAGCGCCGTTGGCATCGGCACGGCCCTTTTCTACGACCCCCTGATCCTCAACAAGATTAACCAAGGCATTCTCGACTACCTCGACCGCCATGAGCTGGTCAGCGTCGCCCAGGTCATAGGTTCCCTGCGGCTGCACGGCCCCTCCCCGTCCGCCTGTGGCTGTGAGCTGACCTGAAGGGAGAGGACCGCTACCACTGAAGAGATATCAGGGTGTTTTCGTTTGGCCCCGCCTCGGCGCCCCGTGCTATATTAAGATTTCGGCATACACTAAATAGGTTCGCGCGAGTTGAAGTTGCACGGGCCCTTGGGAGAGAGATTCATGAGCGACATCGCGGCGTTGAAGAAAGAAAAGCAAGACCTGATCGACAAGATGTTGGGCATGCAGCAGCAGTTCATTGCTCACGAGCATGCCCATGGCGTCACTGGCAAGGATTACTGGGCCTCCGAGGAGGGTCTCCTCGCCAACTATCGTCACGAGTATGCCGAAATGGCGACGCGTGTCGTGGATCTGGCCCACCAAATCGTGGGTTCGTCGCGCAACTGAGGTTGCCGGGTCCTGGCGCCGCACTTAATCCCGGCCCCACCCGCATCGATTCCCCAAACCCGCGTCTAACGCGGGTTTTTTTCGCGCTGGGGCCGTCGCTCCCTTCGAACTGGTCCGATTTAGGCCTCCAGCCGTGGCAACCGATAGAGGCTTGGGCCCGCCAGATCAATACCGCACTCCAGCCCCGCGAACCAGTCGAGGAATTCAACCACCACCTCGCGGCCCTGCAAATACCTGCCATGCTGAGGCACCAGGGTTTCGACGTCCAGCTCCCGCACCATCTCCACCCAGTAGCGGCAGACCTTACCCGACGCCATGTAGCGGCGATGGAAGGGGGTCATCGCGGGCAGGATTTCGGCCAGATTCGCCACGGGTTGAGGGAATACCTGTTGGGGAAAATTGGCGCCGATGTCCCCGGAAAAGAGGATCCGGCTGGTGGGATCGTAGAAGGAAAAGTTGCCTTCCGCATGCAGGAAGTGCGCGGGCAGGAGGTTGAGCGTTCCCGCGCCCAGGCCCAGGATCAGCCCTTGGTCCGGAACGGATATGACCCGATCCTCCAGCCGACCTGGGTGGGTGAAATGGGGAATGAAGCGTTCCCAAACCGCTGGAATCACGATCGTGCAACGGGTCTCGGTCAGCCAGAGGTCCAGCGAGGAGATGATGTCCGGATCCTGATGGGAGGCCAGGACAAAATCGAGCCCCACGGGATCCAGGTAAGCGTTGAGCGCCCGCCGCAGCGGGTCGAAGGTCATCTCCCCCCCAGGATCAAGGAGTGCGGCGTGCCCCTGGTCCAGGATGATCACCTGATTCGCCTGTACCGCCTCGCCCGTCACCAGATTCTGGAACAGGAGGCAGCGGTGAGAGCCATCGTTGTAAAGTTCCAGCGCCATCTTCACTTCGTCCGCCATAACGGAATGTGGGTTGAAGGGGGGATCTTCCCCGACCCGGTCGACCGGCGCAACCCTAAAACCCAACCAGAGGGCACCATCAGCGAGGTGGATGAAGATGAACGCTGATACTCCCTGGCGGAACCAGGCGGCCGCGGCCCGCGCCCTCCAGGAGCAACTCCGTCACCAGGTGATCCGCCACGACGAACTAGGCCCGGTAAGGCGCGTGGCGGGGCTTGACGTGGGCTTTGAAGCCGGTGGGACGCTGACGCGGGCGGCGGTGGTCGTGCTGTCATTTCCTGAACTCCAACCCCTCGACCAGGCGGTAGCCCGCCAGCCGACTACCTTTCCCTATATCCCGGGGCTGCTGTCCTTTCGTGAGGTCCCCGCCCTCCTTGCCGCCCTGGCGGCACTGTCCGTACCACCGGATCTCCTGCTCTGCGACGGCCAAGGGCTGGCTCACCCGCGCCGCTGCGGTCTGGCCTGTCACCTGGGGGTCCTGACCGGCTTGCCCAGCATCGGCGTCGCCAAGTCCCGGCTCATCGGCAGCCCTGACCCCCTCGGGCCAAACAAGGGGGATTACGCCTGGCTGTGGGACCAGGGGGAAATCATCGGTGCCGTGGTACGGACCCGGCGGTCGGTCCAGCCCCTCTATGTCTCCCTGGGACACAAGATCAGTCTGGATACCGCCATCCACTTCGTCCTCGCCTGCACGACCCGCTACCGTTTGCCGGAAACCACGCGTCTGGCTCACCACCTGGCATCCGAGGCCAAGGAGGCCATCCGTCCCTGACCGTCAGTCGGGGCGGAGGTGCTCAATATATCTGGCCACGTCCACCATCTCGAGATGGATGGCGGAACCCCTGGCCCGCAGCCGGTAAGGCGAGCCCTGGAAGCCCAGGTCGCAACCGATGCCGCCGCGGCTCATCAGGGGCAAGGGGATCATGTCCCGATAGGTGAAGACATTGTCCTCGATGTCTCCGCCCGAGCAGATCAGGGTACCGGCGGGCGGATCACCGTCCTCCACCTCGGCCTCCTCCAGGACCAGATCCCCAGCCTGCCACCAGCGGGTACGCTCCCGCGAACCCGTCATCGTCTTGATGATGATGGCACGGGAGAAATGGATTCGCAGGCCGCCATCCTCGCCGCGGTGGATGGCAGTGATCTCGGAACCCGGTAATTCGATGCTGGTACTGTCCATCGGTGTTTGTTGGGACAAGAATTGAAAGGTTTTACCGAGATTGGGCTCAGGGCGCGACGTTCAAGATGCCTCGGGCCCCTTCCTCGGGGCTGAAGGGTCAAATCCGTTTGAATTTCAGCCGTCATCGTCCCCTTGCCCATCCTCCACTTCCATCCGCAATTCCTTGATTTTGCGCGTCAAGGTATTCCGGCCCCAGCCCAGGAGCCGGGCTGCGTCCTGGCGCCGACCCACCGTCTGTTCCAGCGCGGTCTCGATGAGGATACGTTCCACCGCCGGCAGCGCCAGATCCAGCAACCCACCGGCGCGACCTGCCTTGAGGTGATCCCGCGCCCAGCGCCGCAGGGCCGCGTGCCATTGCTCCTCGCCGCCCCGGTCTTCGCCGGGCGTGGCCAATTCGGGCGGCAAGTCCTCGACGTGGATCTCCTTGCCCGCTGCCATCACGGTGAGCCAGCGCGCGGTATTCTCCAGTTGGCGGACGTTGCCCGGCCAATCGAGGCGG
Source organism: uncultured Gammaproteobacteria bacterium (assembly GCA_937862735.1). Lineage (GTDB taxonomy): Bacteria > Pseudomonadota > Gammaproteobacteria > Chromatiales > Chromatiaceae > M0108. Next base: position 112,107 of record CALMDH010000328.1, on the reverse strand, counting down.
GCGAGGTGTTCGGCGGCGCCCGGGGTGAGCACCTTGGGCTCACAGCGCAGCTCCGTGGCGGCGGCGGCCAGGAAGTGGCGCATGAGCAGCGGGATGTCCTCCCGCCGCTCCCGCAGGGCCGGGAGGTGGATGCGAATGACGTTGAGGCGATGGAACAGGTCCTCGCGAAAGCGCCCTTGCTGGACCAGGGCCTCCAGATGCTGGTGGGTGGCGGCAATGATGCGGGTATCCACCTTGACGGGCGCCAGGCCGCCGACCCGGTAGAACTCGCCATCGGCCAGGACGCGCAGTAGCCGGGTCTGGAGATCCGCCGGCATGTCGCCGATTTCATCGAGGAACAGGGTACCGCCGTTGGCCTGCTCGAAGCGCCCCTCGCGCCGCGTCTGGGCCCCGGTGAAGGCGCCGCGTTCGTGGCCGAACAGCTCGGACTCCAACAGGTCATGGGGGATGGCCGCCATGTTCAGGGCGATGAAGGGCTTGGTGCTGCGCGGGCTATGGCGGTGCAGGGCCCGCGCCACCAGTTCCTTCCCGGTACCGGATTCACCGTTGATCAGCACCGTGATCTGGGAGCGGGCCAGGCGGCCGATGGCCCGGAAGACCTCCTGCATGGCTGGGGCCTCACCGATGATCTCGGCGCCGCGGGGCATGGGTTCCACTGGGGCGGTGGTCTCCCGGGCCTGATGACGACAGGCGCGGCGGACCTGGGCGACGGCCTCGTCGAGATCGAAGGGCTTGGGCAGATACTCGAAGGCGCCACCATGAAAGGCGGATACGGCGCTGTCCAGATCCGAGTGGGCGGTCATGATGATGACGGGCAGGCGCGGGTAGCGGGCCGTGATCTGCGCCAGCAGTTCCAGGCCATCAATACCCGGCATGCGGACATCCGAGAGGATGACGTCGGGCCGGTCCCGCTCCAGGGCCGCCATGACGCCACCACCCTCGGCAAAGCAGGTGACATCCATCTCGGCCTTGCGCAAGGCCCTCTCCAGGACCCAGCGAATTGAACGATCGTCGTCGATGACCCAGACCTTGGGTGTCTCAGTCATGCGGGATCTCCAAAGGCAGATAGACAAAAAAGCGGCCCTCCCCCGGGCGGCTCTCGCACTCGATCAGCCCGCCGTGCTGATTGACCAGTTCCTGGGCAATGGGCAGGCCCAGCCCCGTCCCGCCGGGTTGGCCCGTCACCATCGGAAAAAAGATGCGTTCCTGAAGCTCCGGTGGCACCCCGGGACCGTTATCCTGGATCTCGACCCGCAGTACCAGGCGGTGGCGTTTCCCGCCCATGGTGAACTGACGCAACACCCGGGTCCGCAGGACGATATGTCCGCCCTTGCCGGCGGCATTGGCCGCATTCCGCACCAGGTTGAGGAGGGCCTGTAACAGGCGGTCCGGATCGGCGCGAAACTCGGGGATACTGGGGTCATAGTCCCGCTCGATGACCGTCCCCGTCGGGTGCTCCGCCAGGATCAGCCCGCGCACCCGCTCCAGGAGGAAATGAATATTGACCAGACGGGGATTGGGCAGACGGTTGGGGCCCAGCATCCGGTCCATGAGGGTCTGGAGACGGTCGGCCTCTTCGATAATGATCCGAGTGTATTCCCGTAGGGCGGGGTCGGGCAGTTCCTGCTCCAGTAACTGGGCGGCGCCTCGCAACCCCCCGAGAGGATTCTTGATCTCGTGGGCCAGGCCACGGATCAGGGCCTGGGTGGCCTGGTGCTGGGACAGCAGGTGTTCCTCGCGGTTAATGCGCAACTGCCGGTCGACCTGATGTAACTCGACCAGGAGTTCCACCTCGGCGCCGAACTGGTGGATGGGCAACACCGTACAGTTGACCCGGATATTGCGGCCATCTGCCAGCACCATGTTGATCTCGCGCTCGGTAAAGGGCTGACGGGTCCGCGCCGCCTGGCGCAGGCGGCTGTCGACGCTGTCATCGGGACAGACCAGAAGGTCGGCGGCTTGGGCGCCCGTGACGTAGCGGGCACTGACATCGAAGAGCATCTCGCCCGCCGGATTGATATGAATGAGACGTAGATCCTTGTCAAACAGGAGAACGGCGGTGTTTAGATTGTCTAGAATCTTTTTCTCGTGACTGGCCTTGCGGATGTTGAGCGTCTTCATGAACTGGGCCCGGTCATGGTGTGCCAGGAAAATCCGCATGAGTTGGAAAAGCGCAGTCCCGTGTTCCGTGGTTCTCGCCCAAGCGGGGTCGTGGGCATAACTGGACTGCCAGCAACGGGGCGGGTTAAGCCGTAAAGCCGTTCCCTTACCACCATTGCCCCCTTCCCCCCAAAAGCCCTATTCGCTGCATCAGCCGTGTAAAGACAGGGCCTTGGTGTGAATGATTCACCAAGGGGCATGGGGTTGGAAACGCCCCTTACGGGGCGTTTGCGGCGCCGCCAAGACGGGAAAGCGTCAGAAACTGCTGCCGTCCCCTCGCGGCGGATCAGAGGCTGTAGTAAAGATCAAACTCGATGGGATGGGTCGTCATGCGCAACTGGGTCACCTCCTGCATTTTCAGGGCAATATAGGCATCGATCAGATCGTTGCTGAAGACCCCGCCAGCGGTCAGGAACTCCCGGTCCTGATCCAGGCAATCCAAGGCCTGATCCAGGGCATGGCAGACGGTGGGGATCGTCTTCTCTTCCTCCGGCGGCAGATCGTAGAGATCCTTGTCCATGGGATCACCCGGGTGGATCTTGTTCTGGATACCATCCAGACCGGCCATCATCATGGCGGCGAAGGCCAGATAGGGGTTGCCGGTGGCATCCGGGAACCGCACCTCGATGCGGCGACCCTTGGGGTTACTAACATGAGGGATGCGGATGGAGGCGGAGCGGTTGCGGGCCGAATAGGCGAGCATGACCGGCGCCTCGAAGCCCGGCACCAGGCGCTTGTAGGAGTTGGTGGAGGCGTTGGTAAAGGCATTCAGTGCCCGGGCATGCTTGATGATACCGCCAATGTAGTAGAGGGCGATATCTGACAGACCGCCGTATTTGTCGCCGGTGAAAAGGTTCTGACCCTCCTTCGCCAGGGACATATGGCAATGCATCCCGCTGCCATTGTCACCGACCAGCGGCTTGGGCATGAAGGTAACGGTCTTGCCATAAGCGTGGGCAACATTCCAGATCGCGTACTTTTGGATCTGGACCCAGTCGGCGCGTTGCACCAGCGTGCTGAACTTGGTGCCGATCTCGCACTGTCCGGCGGTCGCCACCTCATGGTGATGGACCTCGACTGGCACCCCCATCTCTTCCAAGGCCAGACACATGGCCGCCCGCAGGTCGTTCAGGGAATCAACCGGGGGAACCGGGAAGTAACCGCCCTTGATGCCCGGGCGATGGCCAAAGTTACCATCCTCGTAGGCCCGCTCCGAGTTCCATTCCGCCTCTTGGGAATCCACTTTGTAGAAACACCCCGCCATGCTGGCGCCCCACCGAACATCGTCGAGAATGAAGAACTCCGGCTCCGGCCCGAAGTAGGCCGAATCCGCGATCCCCGTGGACTTGAGGTAGGCCTCGGCGCGCTTACCCAGGGAGCGGGGATCGCGCTCGTAGCCCTGCATGGTGTTGGGCTCGAGAATATCGCAGCGAAGAATCAGGGTTTTTTCATCGGCGAAGGGATCCATGACGGCCGTGGCCGCCTCGGGCATGAGCACCATGTCGGATTCCTGGATGCCCTTCCAACCGGCGATGGAGGAACCGTCGAACATTTTGCCCTCGGTGAAGAAGTCGTCATCCACCAGGTTGACGGGCATGGAGACATGCTGCTCCTTGCCGCGGGTATCGGTGAAGCGCAGGTCAACGAACTTGACCTCGTGGTCCTTGATCATGTTCATAACGTTGGAAGGCATGTGGGGTCTCCGGTCGAGGGGAAGGGAATGAGGTAAGGGGTTAACGGGTGCCACGAGAGTCGGCTCGCGGGAGCGATGCCTATCCTGAGCGTGCCGCGTTGGCGGACCTGGAATAACAAATGCAGATCGCATGCCAAGGATTAGGCTGAATCCTTAGGTTGCGGCACGATAGCGCACTTGTTTCACTGTCTACCTGCAAAGGAGAAAAGCAGACTCAGGCATCTGCCGGGTTGGCCGTGGCTTTTGAGGACCAGGCCCGTCCTAGTCGCGAGATACCCTAGGGTTGCGTGCCACCTACTAGGGCATGCCGAGAGTTTAGCGCACTAAAATAGTGCGCGTTAGCAAATACAGGCCATCTCACATTCGCAAACCGCGCGATCATGAAGCGCCGCCGGTCAGCGACCCCACCCAGCCAAAAGCAGTCCTACTACCACACCCAAGGGGCCGCAAGGGATCCCAAGGGGACGATAGGCACCCAAGTAGCCCTTCCTTCCAAGGGACCTCCTTGTCGCGTAGAGAATCCTTGCAACCATGGCCAAGTCGATTGGCTGGCGATGGCGAACAACCCAGCGCAAGGGCTATACTTTACCCCCTTTTCAGCTACGGCAATGCAGAGGAGACGGTCCTTGGCCGGTGCGAATGACGACGTAACGACCTTTCAGGGCCTGATCTTCGCCCTGGAGCGGTTTTGGGCGGAACAGGGCTGCGTCATCCTGCAGCCCTATGACATGGAAGTTGGGGCGGGGACTTTTCATCCCGCCACCTTCCTCCGCGCCATTGGCCCTGAACCCTGGCGCAGCGCCTATGTCCAGCCTTCGCGGCGACCAACCGACGGCCGCTACGGCGAGAACCCCAACCGTCTTCAGCATTATTACCAGTATCAGGTGGTCCTCAAGCCATCACCCATAGATATTCAAGACCTATATCTGCAATCCTTGCGCGCCTTGGGAATCGATCCCTTGGTGCATGACATACGCTTCGTGGAGGACAACTGGGAATCCCCCACCCTGGGCGCCTGGGGCCTGGGCTGGGAAGTCTGGCTCAACGGCATGGAGGTCACCCAGTTCACCTATTTTCAGCAGGTCGGCGGTCTGGATTGCCGGCCCGTTACCGGCGAGATTACCTACGGACTCGAAAGAATCGCCATGTACCTCCAAGGGGTGGAGTCAGTATTCGACCTGACCTGGACCCGTAGTGCTGGCCGGGAGGTGACCTATGGGGATGTCTTTCACCAGAATGAGGTGGAACAGTCGGCTTACAACTTCGAGCATGCCGCCGTTGAGGCCCTGTTCCGCCAATTCGACCACTGCGAACAGCAGAGCCAGCACCTGATCAGCCAAGACCTCCCCCTGCCGGCCTATGAGCAGGTTCTCAAGGCCTCCCACACCTTCAATTTGTTGGATGCCCGCAGCGCCATCTCGGTCACTGAACGACAGCGCTTCATCCTGCGGGTACGCGCCCTCGCCCGGGCCGTCGCTCAGGCCTACCATGATCGTCGGGAGGCCCTGGGCTTCCCCATGTTGCCATCGGCCATGCCGACCGCTGACTGAGGTACAGACAATGGCCGACAGAAATGATCTGCTGTTTGAGATCGGCACCGAGGAACTGCCGCCAACCGCCCTGGATCGTCTATCCATCGCCTTGGCGGAGGGCTTCGCCACTCAACTTTTTCAGCATCAACTGAGTTACGACACCATCGAGCGTTTTGCCAGCCCCCGCCGGCTTGCGCTGCGCGTTAGGTCACTTACGACGAGCCAGCCTGATCAGGAGATCGTGCGCAAAGGCCCCACCGTACAGTCCGCCTTCGATGCTCAAGGACAGCCAACCCCCGCCGCCTTGGGTTTTGCCCGCGCCTGTGGGGTCGACATTACCTCCGTGGCGCGAGAGGACTCCCCCAAGGGTGCATGGCTGATGGTGCGCCAATTCCAGCCTGGTCGGCCGACCTCAGAGCTGCTGATCCCCCTGATCGAACGGACGCTTGTCGGCCTGCCCATACCCAAGCGCATGCGCTGGGGTGAGCGCGAGGAGGAGTTTGTCCGACCCGTGCACTGGGTGGTCTTGCTGTTTGGGAGCGACCTAGTCCCTGGTAACGTGCTTGGGGTGCCTACCGGCCGCGATACCTTTGGCCATCGCTTTCATCGCCCAGGTCCCATCCGTCTCACCGATCCCGGTGACTATGATGAGTTACTGCGGGAGACCGGTCGCGTCGAGCCCGACTTCGCCCGGCGGCGCGAGCTGATCCGAAATCAGGTGGTTACTTTGGCGGCAGAGGCCGGCGGGGAGGCGATGATAGACGCCGATTTGCTGGATGAGGTCACCGCCTTGTGCGAATGGCCACGCGCCCTCCTGGGAGGGTTCGATGCACGGTATCTCGAGGTCCCTCCCGAGGTACTGATCGAAACCATGCGGAAAAACCAAAAGTATTTTCCCCTCCACTCACCAGACGGGGCGCTCCTGCCCAGCTTTATCACCATCGCCAATATCGAGAGTCTTGACCCCTCACAGGTCAGGGCTGGCAACGAACGGGTCATTCGGCCCCGCTTTGCGGACGCCGCCTTCTTTTGGTCTCAAGACCTAAAGCAGCCTTTGTCCGCCTTCGCCGAGCGTCTGACATCCGTCGTCTTTCAGGATCAGTTGGGTACCCTGGCGGAAAAGTCCCTGCGTGTGGGGCAAATCGGGCGCTATTTGGCTGGCCTGCTCGATTATGATGAAGAACTGGTGGCTCGCGCCGCGCACTTAGCCAAGTGCGACCTGATGACCGCCATGATCTTCGAATTCGCTGGGCTGCAGGGCATCATGGGTCGCTATTACGCCCAGAATTCGGGCGAAGATCCGGCGGTATGCGCCGCCATGGAAGAACAGTACCTGCCCCGTCATGCCGGTGATCGCTTGCCCGCTAGCGAATGCGGCCGCATCCTTGCCCTTGCCGAGCGTCTGGACAGCCTGGTGGGTATTTTTGCGATTGGTCTGCGACCCACGGGCGTCAAGGATCCCTACGCCTTGCGTCGCGCCGCCATCGGCGTACTGCGCCTGCTTATCGAGACGCCCTTGGAACTCAACCTCCGTGACCTCTTGGAGTTCACCGCCCAGGAGCTGCGCGGCAAGATCGATGCGACTTCCGCCGCGAGCGAGGTTTTCGATTACATTCTCGAGCGGTTCAAAAGTTACTGCCAGGACCAGGACCTGTCTGGTGACGTCGTTGAAGCGGTTCTCGCGGTTGGCGGTCATTACCCCACTGACCTCTACCGGCGGATGTTGGCGGTTCAGGATTTCAAGCGCCTTCCAGAGGCAGATGCCCTTGCGGTTGCCAACAAGCGCACGCGCAACATTCTCAAAAAGTCTGGCGAAATCACGCATGGCGAGGTGCGCGGCGACCTCCTTGTCGATCCCGCCGAGGGAGCTTTGGCAGCGCGGCTCGATGAGTTGGCCCCGCTTGCTACCCACCACCTTGTCACCAAAGAATACGGCGCCGCGCTAAAACTGCTTGCTGGACTGCGCCCCGAGGTTGACGCCTTCTTCGACCAGGTGATGGTCTTGGCTGATGATGAGAAGATTCGCGCCAACCGTCTGGCGCTGCTTGCCCGTCTCGAAGGCCTCTTCCTCGGTATCGCGGATATTTCTCGGCTACAGCCTATTAGTTGATCATCGTCACTGGGAATCTGCCCCTTCAGCCCTTTGAGCATCCATGAAGCTCCTTATTCTTGATCGTGACGGCGTGATCAATCAGGATTCTGACGCCTATATCAAGTCAGTCGCGGAGTGGAGCCCGATTCCAGGGAGTCTGGAGGCCATGGCCCGCCTCTACCAGGGCGGTTTTCGTCTGGCTATTGCCAGTAATCAGTCCGGCCTGGGACGGCATTTGTTGACCATTGATGACCTGAACGCCATCCACCGCAAGATGGTTCGCGAACTTGCCAGCCTGGGCTGTCAGATTGAGGCCATTTTTTTCTGTCCCCATACCCCTGACGCACACTGTTTTTGCCGGAAGCCTCTTCCCGGACTTCTGCATGAAATCGCCAGCCGCCTACAGATCAGCCTCCACGGCGTGCCTTGCATTGGAGATGCTTGGCGTGACCTAGAGTCAGCTTTGGCGGTCAGTGCCTCACCCATTTTAGTGCGTAGCGGCAAGGGCCTTCGTACCCTGGCTGACCATGCGGACGAACTTATCAGCCTGGGTATACCGGTCTACGCCGATCTGGCCGAGGTGGCGGATCACCTTCTGGCCACATAATTCCTCCCCACGCAAATGGTTCTCGTCAGATCCCTGTTATACCTTCTTTTTCTCAGCCTGACCACGATGGTCATGGCGCCGCTCTTTTACCTGCTCAAGTGGCTAATCCCGTTCGGAACCTTGGCCAGGTTGGGCAATCTCTGGGGCCGCCTCAATCTGGAGGCCCTTGGGCTTATCTGCCGTCTTAGATATCGCCTGCACGGTTTCGACAAGATCCCCAGCGATAATTGTATTGTCCTGAGCAAGCATTCTTCGGCTTGGGAAACCATCGCCCTGCGTGGCCTTTTGCCGCCGCAAACGACGTGGGTCATTAAACGTGAACTGCTCTGGATCCCTTTTTTTGGCTGGGGAATGGCGGCGTTCGATCCCATCGCTCTCGACCGCAAGGCAGGGCGTCAATCCATCAAAAAACTTCTGCATGAAGGCCGCAAGTGGTTGGATTCAGGTCGGTGGGTGGTGATATTTCCTGAGGGGACGCGCGTTGCCCCCGGAGAGCGAATCAAATACAACCTGGGTGGCGCCATGCTTGCGGAAAAAACCGGCTACCCCGTTCTCCCCATCGCGCACAATGCCGGTGTCTTTTGGAGTCGCCGGGGTTTGCTGAAATACCCAGGCGTTATCGATCTGGTTGTCGGGGACCCGATCCCGACCAAGGGCTTAAGAGCCTCTGAAATAAATCAGCGCGTCGAGGATTGGATTGAAGCGACTGTTGATCGCTTGCCGCGCGGTCGCGAAGCTTAGTCGCCTTCCTATCCCCATCCCCTTCCTCGCATCCGGGCTGACCTCTCTCCTCTAATCTCATCAAATATCGATATTCTCCGCCTGTAAGGCGTTACGTTCGATAAATTCCCGGCGCGGTTCCACCTGATCCCCCATTAGCGTGGTAAAGATCTGATCCGCGGCTACCGCATCCTCAATCGTCACCCGCAGAAGGCGCCTCGCCTCGGTGTTCATGGTCGTGTCCCAGAGTTGATCCGGGTTCATTTCGCCGAGACCTTTGTATCGCTGGATGTGGTAAAAGCGGCGTACATCGTCCATCATCCAATCCATGGCTTCGCCAAAACTGGCTACAGGCATTCGCCGTTCTCCGCGCTGAACATAGGCCCCTTGGCCCAACAAGCCCTGCAGCTTGTCAGCAAGCGCCAGGATTCGGCCATAATCTCCCCCGCGGAAGAACTCAATGGGCACATAGCTCGTCTCCGGGATTCCATGACGGAGCTTGGTCACAACCAGCCCCGGGTAGCTCGCATCCCCTTCCTGCGTTGCCTCGACCATAAAGCGCTCTCCTGGAGACCGCCGCAGGTTGAGTAGATCCCGCAGTTCCACAAGCCACGTCTCCAGATCAAACTTGCCATCCCCTCCTTCTTTGCCGTAGGGAGACAGCACCAACAAGGTTTCCAGAAACGCCACGTCATAGCGGCTGGACAAGCGGCGCACAATTCCGCGATAGATTTGATAATCACGCGCCAGATCCTCCAAGGCCGTAGCTGCCAGGGGCGGGGCCTCGGCGGAGACGAAGAGTTGGGCGCCATCCAGCGCCGTCTGGAGTAAGGCAGCGTTCAGTTCCACATCATCCAGCAGGTACTGTTCTTGTTTGCCGCGCTTGATTTTATAGAGAGGGGGCTGAGCGATGTAGATGTGTCCCCGCTCCACCAACTGCGGCATCTGGCGGTAAAAAAAGGTGAGCAACAGGGTGCGGATATGGGCGCCGTCGACATCAGCATCCGTCATGATGATCACCCGGTGGTAGCGAAGCTTCTCCGGGTCAAATTCTTCAGGGCCGATCCCGCAGCCCAAGGCCGTGATCAGCGTCCCCACTTCCGCTGAGGACAACATCTTGTCGAAACGCGCCTTTTCCACGTTCAGAATCTTGCCCTTGAGTGGCAAGATCGCCTGAAAGGCGCGGTCTCGGCCCTGTTTCGCGGATCCCCCGGCGGAGTCACCCTCCACCAGGTAGAGTTCGCACTTGCTCGGATCGCGCTCCTGGCAATCGGCCAGCTTTCCTGGCAATCCCGCTACATCGAGCACCCCTTTTCGCCGGGTCATCTCCCGGGCCTTGCGCGCCGCCTCCCGAGCACGGGCCGCTTCCAGCATTTTATTGGCAATGGTCTTAGCTTCCGCGGGGTGTTCTTCCAGGAAGGTGTCCAGGTGTTCGACAAGCAATGCCTCCACCACCGCCTTCACCTCTGAGGAGACTAATTTATCCTTGGTTTGCGAGGAAAATTTTGGATCCTGGACCTTGACCGAGACCACGGCTGTGAGTCCTTCCCGCGCGTCATCACCTACCGTTTTGATTTTGTGTTTCTTGGCCAGTTCTTCACGTTCGATATACTGATTCAGGGTTCGGGTCATGCCAGCGCGAAACCCAGCCAGGTGGGTACCACCATCCCGCTGCGGAATATTATTGGTATAGCAGTAGATACTTTCCTGAAAGGACTCATTCCATTGTAGCGCCACCTCCACCTGTACACCCTGGCGTTCGGCGCTGAAGTAACATACCGTCGGATGAACGGGAACCTTGTTGCGGTTTAGATGGTTCACGAAGGCATTGATTCCACCTTTGTACTCAAATACATCTTCCCGGCCCGTGGATTCCTCGCAGAGCACGATCCTAACGCCCGAATTCAGGAAGGATAGCTCCCGCAGGCGTTTCGCCAGGATGTCATAGTGAAAACAGGTATCGGAAAAAATCCGTGGCGATGGCTTAAAGTGAACCTCAGTTCCCGTCAGAGTACTGGAACCCACTTCCTTGAGCGGATATTCAGGGTCCCCCATGGCATACTCCTGCCGGAACTCCTTGCCATCACGATGGATCCGCAGGACCAAGAATTCGGAGAGGGCATTAACCACGGACACCCCCACCCCATGCAGACCACCCGACACCTTGTAGGAATTAGCGTCAAACTTACCACCAGCGTGCAGGATGGTCATGATCACTTCTGCCGCCGACCTTCCCTCTTCTGGGTGAATGTCAACCGGTATACCTCGCCCATCGTCAGTGACCGTGATTGACTGATCTGAATGGAGTATGACCTTTATGTTCGTGCAGTGTCCCGCGAGGGCTTCATCGATGGAATTATCCACCACCTCAAAAACCATGTGATGAAGACCAGTCCCATCATCCGTATCGCCGATGTACATCCCGGGACGCTTGCGCACCGCATCAAGGCCGCGCAACACTTTGATGTTCGTGGAGTCATAACTCATCTGGTTTTGTCCTGGTAGTTTCAGCCTTCGGCGGCGGAATGGCTATTCTACCTGATCGCCTGCTTGCTTATGTTGGGGTAGGTACAGCCTCCGGTATTTTCCGGGTCAATACTGTCCCACCAGCTTGCCCTGTTCCACGTGGAACACTGGCCCCTCCGCACATACCAGTGGTCGCGATCCCTTGCCAGCGATCACCGTAACAATCACTTGCGCACTCAAGTGACTCAGGGCGGCAAGAATCTTCTGGTTGGCGCTCGAATCCAGCTCGGCCCCCAGATCGTCCAGAAGCCAGACGGCTTCGGGTCCCCCGTGCTTGTACCAATAATGCTGTGCAGCCAACTGCAACAAGAAGACGAGGAGCTTTGTTTCTCCGCGGGACGGTATACAGTTCCGGCTGGGAAGCCTCAAGGACAGGTCTGCACGGGAAGCACCATAATAGGTGTAACCGCGCAAGGCATCCTCCCGTACGGAATGCATCACCAGATCATCAAGCGGCCCCCTTTCTACTGGCCAGCCCTCATGGAACTCTAAACCGATCTTGTCGTTCAGAGCGAAGTTGGGCGTCAGATCAATAAGGGATTCGTTCAGCCCAGCAACCAGATTCCTGCGCTGGAGATTTATCACCTGCGAGAGATGGCAGTATTCTCGATCCCAGACTGGCGGACCCTTGGCTCCGGATCTTAGCCACGCATTCCGTTGAAGGGTAATCTTCTTCAGATCTGCCAACTGCCTCCCATAGCGCGGTTCCACGTGGAACAAGTTCCAATCCAGAAACAATCGTCGCAATTGGGGTGGCCCTTCCAGGAGCTGTTGAGCATTCCCAGCCAGCATCCGAACATGAAACCTGTTGCGGAGCAAGTGAACAGAAGCGACAGGTTTGCCGTTTTCAACGAAATTTGCCCCAGAACGGGAATAGGAGAACTTTAGGGAACTGTCCTGAACATAACGGGGATCTCTTGCGCGAAGTAAGGCAGAGACCTCCAACAATTCACGCCCAACACCAAGTAACGTCCCGCGCCTACGATTGTTGAGTGCGCGACCACGCGACAAGAGCATGATAGCTTCCAAGATACTGGATTTTCCCGCCCCGTTAAGGCCGGAAATCCAGTTGATCGTCGGTGCTGGCCTGATCTCAATGTGATCAAGATTGCGCAACCCGGTGACAGCAATACGATCTAGTATCAAGCCCAGATGCCTCTGGTGCTATAACAGCATAGGCATTACGACATAGGTCTGCTCTTCGCGACCCGCACCGCGCAACAAAGCACTACTGTTGGCGTCGGCGAGCCGTAATTCCACCCGAGAGTCATCGACCACGGACAGAACATCCAGTAAATAGGCAACATTGAAACCAATAGTCAGGGGTTCATCCGCATACTCAATGGTCAGGGTTTCCTCCGCCTCCTCCTGTTCCGGATTGTGGGCCTGAACCGTCAGTTCGTTCTCGGCAAAGCTCAAGCGGATCCCTTTGAATTTTTCATTCGACAAGATCGAAGTACGCAACAAGGACTGACGTAAGCCGTCTCGGTCAATGATGGCCACCTTGTCGGCCATCAAAGGAATGACGCGCTCATACTCAGGATAACGACCATCCACGAGTTTTGACAAAAGGACGGTATCGCCGATGACGGCGCGCAGTGTACGCGAAGAGAAAGTCAATTCCACCCCTACGCCCGCAACATCCAGCAAGCGCGCGATTTCCAAAACCGTCTTCCGCGGAATGATGACTTGGATCGGCTCGTCGATTTGCAACTCAGCAGACCATTCAATGCGGGCTAAGCGGTGGCCGTCCGTAGCGACGGCCGTAAATCCCCGACCGTAAACCTTAAAAAGCAGGCCGTTGAGATAATAGCGGACGTCCTGGTTCGCCATGGCAAAGGCTGTCTTATCCAACAGCTCCTTAAAGACACCCTGTTCGATCTCAACTCTCAGATCACCGCTCTCAAGATCCATCATCGGGTAGTCTTCGGCGGGAAGGGTACTAAGATTAAATCGACTTCGGCCAGCCGTGATCGTTGCTCGCAGATTTGAAACCTTAAACACGACCTCAACATCCTCGGGCAGGGATCGGGCGATATCGATGAATTTACGGGCGGGAACGGTGATATCACCCGGTTCCAAAACGCTGCACTCAAGGTGAGTGCGAATCTCCACTTCCCTATCAGTGCCCGTCAAGGTGAGACGGTCGAGATCGGCATGAATGTGAATATTACCAAGGATAGGTAGCGTTTGGCGCCTCTCGATAACGCCCCCCACCTTGTTCAAGGCATGAATCAATTGCTCACGTTGGGCGCGGATATGCATGACATTCATCTCTGGTTAGCAATAAAAATGGGGCCTTACGAGTCATTGGCGAGTTACGGGGATTAAGCGGGATGGTTCCAGTGGCATAAACAAACCCTCAACATCATTGGTTGAGGATGTTAGGTGGCACATTGCCTAACGTCAGATGAAGATCACAAGGACGTGCGCCACTGTCTAAATCTTCTATTTTTACTTGTCGGAACAAGATGCTTTATGAAGACTAGGAAGACAAGATTCGCATCAGATTTTTGTAGTCCTCCTCCATGGAGGAATCCACCTCGCGAAGTGCCTTGACCTTAGCGGTAGCATGAAGAACGGTGGTGTGATCGCGACCTCCGAAGGCGCCACCAATCTCAGGCAGGCTGTGTTTCGTCAATTCTCGCGCCAACGCCATGGCCATTTGCCGAGGTCGCGTGATGGTACGGGTACGCTTGGGTGATAACAGATCAGCCACTCGTATCTTGTAGTATTCAGCGACCGTCTTCTGAATATTGGCAATACTGACCTGCCGATCCTGAGCGGCAAGCATGTCGCGCAACGCTTCCTTGGCAAAGCCAAGATTGATCGGCACACCCGTGAATTGTGAATTGGCAACCAGGCGCCTCAAGGCCCCTTCCAGCTCACGCACGTTGGAGCGAATCGCCTTACCGACAAAAAAAGCGACATCATCGGGTAGGTCCACACCCATGTGTCGGGCTTTACTGTAGAGGATGGCAACCCGGGTTTCCGTATCGGGTGGATCAATCTGGACGGTCAGCCCCCAGCCAAAGCGGGATCTCAACCGATCATCGAGACCAGGGACCTCCTTGGGAAAACAGTCACTCGTCAGAACAATTTGCTGGCGAGAGTCGAAAAGAGCGTTAAAGGTATGGAAAAACTCCTCCTGAGAGCGTTCCTTGCCAGCAAAGAACTGCACGTCATCAATAAGCAAGGCATTTACGCCACGGTAGCGTTTCTTAAAATCATCGATACGGTTGTGCTGGAGCGCTTTGACCATCTCGCCGACGAAACGGTCAGAATGAACATAGATCACCCTTGCGTTGGGGTTGGAGTGGAGGATTTGATTGCCTACGGCATGCATTAAGTGGGTCTTACCCAAACCCACGCCACCATAAATAAACAAGGGATTGTATGCGGTGCCTGGGTTTTGCCCGATCTGGATGGCCACCGCCCGAGCGATCTGATTTGACTTACCCTCGACGAATGTGTCGAAGGTGAATTCGGGATTGAGATTGGAATCGGCCCGATGGTCAGGGACTTGAGACGGCGAACCAGAATCCGCGGTTTGGGCGGTTGAAGAGGACAGCACACTACCTGGGTCTGAGCGACGCAGCGTACCAATTTCAAGGGTAACTTCCGCCACCTGCCCTTTACTGAGCCGCCCGCTGACTTCAAGAATCCGCGCCCGATAGGAGCTCTCGACCCACTCCTTTACAAAGCGGTTAGGCGCGAACAAGCGCAGGCGACTGTCCTCTTCGGATGCCTGCAAGGGCAAAATCCAGGTGTTGTATTCCGCGGCCGCGAGTTCCCCTTTCAGAAAAGCGACGCATTGGTCCCAAATTCCCACGAACTGCCTTCCTCCCCGGAAAAATTGAGTGGCGAAGCATACCCATTCAGACTTCCTCTCCCCACCCCTTCCAGGGAGGCAAGAGAGTCAGCGCCTTGTGTGCCGCCGAAGCCCTCCTAGGGTGCGATGGCCCTGAACGAATACTGCGAAGCAAACGCCAGGGATCTTTAGAGTCTACCCAGCTTGATCTAACTTATCCACAGCAGCAGCAAGCTGAGCCGTGGTGTAGTGGTGAAAAGCTCCGGGGTGATTTACCGATTGACCGCTGACGGCCGTAACAGTAAACTTCTACGTCTTTTTTTGGTGCGCCTTAATCATTCTCGCCAAGATAATAGGACGAGAAGAGACGCTGGTATCCTTAGGAGTTTCCGCAATGAAAAGAACCTTCCAGCCCAGCCGAATCAAGCGCGTGCGGACTCATGGCTTCCGAGCCCGCACGGCTACCCGTAACGGCCGCAAAGTCCTGCAGGCAAGACGCGCCAAGGGACGAGCCCTCCTGATCCCGTAAGCTACGACCCTGACCTTCGTTGGTGAGTCGCCCGTCTACACCAGGATTGAGAGGGCGACATTACCCAAGTCGGCGCGACTGCGGAATCCAGTGGATTTCCGCGGTGTATTCGCTGACTCGCGGCGGTACACCGACAGCCACTTTACCGTTCTAGTACGAGATCGCGGCAGTGGAACGGCGCGACTGGGTTTGGCCATCTCGAAAAAGGTTGCGAAGAAAGCCGTTCACCGTAATCGCCTGAGGCGAATTATCCGGGAGTCATTCCGGACTCATCGCGCCGACCTGTCAGGTATGGACATGGTGGTCATGTGTCGTTCGCGGGCAAAAGAGGTGACCAGCGCCGTCCTGTACGCTTCACTCATCACCCACTGGATAACCATCAAGCGTGACCAACGATGCGTATGCTGTTGATTGGTTTGATCAAGGTTTACCAGTATCTATTTAGTCCCTGGCTCGGACAGCACTGTCGCTTTCACCCGAGTTGCTCCAATTACGCCATGGAAGCCATCAAGGTTCATGGCCCCCTGGGTGGATCATGGCTGGCTGTGCGTCGTCTGGGGCGCTGTCATCCCTGGCACGCGGGGGGGTATGATCCGGTTCCATCTCCGAACACATCACCCACACCCTTCGCTGGCTCATTGTCTTCCGCCGAGGACAAAGGCCGCCGCTAATCCCAACCAACAGCAACGTGACCGGCTATGGATAATCTGCGTCTTGTCCTCTTCTTCACCCTCGCAGCGATCATGCTCCTGCTGTACCAGGCTTGGGTACAGGACTACGGCCACATTGGCGCGCCCCCACCAGTAGCCCACACGACCCAAGGTACAGGGGCCGTCCCGGCACCTGCGGGTAATGAAGTAGTCAGCGTCCCTGACATGGCTGGCACCTCCACTAACCCGGCGCCCAGCAACCTTCCCATCGACGCGGTTCCTCCCCCGGGGACACCCACGACCGTTCCCACCAGCGTTAGTTCGGTGTCGGACACGATCCGGGTCGAGACTGATCTGCTCACGCTGGAAATTGCCCGTACGGGCGGGGCGATCGTCAGCGCTCGATTGTTTGATTACCCGCAGAGCCCCGCGGACCCTGAAAACAAATTCCGCCTACTTAAGCCGGAGCCACCAAACCTCTTCATCATTGAATCAGGTCTGCGCGGCGCGGAAAGCGGGCCGTTACCATCAGATACCCGCTCACTCCAATTCCAGTCCGGGCAGTCATCCTATACCTTGCCGGCGGGACAGGACATGCTGGAAGTTCGACTCACCTGGAGTGATCCAGCCGGGGTCGAAATTCATCGTCTCTACCGATTCACCCGGGATAGTTACGTCATCGAACTGACCCAACAGGTGGTCAACAATACCCCCGCTCCCCTGGTCACACGTGCCTTCAGTCAGGTCATACGCACCGAACTGTATGATCCGGATGCATCCAGCTTCATCTATACCTACACGGGGGCCGTCTACTACACGCCAGAGGCCAAATATCAACGGGCACCCTTCGACAAGATGCGGGAAGAGCGCCTCTCCTTGCAGACCAATGACGGCTGGGTGGCGATCATTCAGCACTACTTTCTCGCCGCCATCCTACCCTCCCCGAACCAAGCTCAGACCTTTTTCACCAGCGCCCGCGAGGATGGCAAATATCTGATCGGTACCTACACGGAGCCCGTGACGATCCCCGCCGGATCCCCACATGACTTTCAAGAGCGCATCTTTGTCGGACCCAAACTCCAGGATACCCTGGCCTCCGTCGCACCGGGCCTCGACCTGGCGGTGGACTATGGGTTACTGACCATCATCGCTCAGCCTATTTACTGGCTTCTCAGCAAAATTCATGCCCTGGTAGGCAATTGGGGTTGGGCCATCATCATTCTGACCATCCTCATCAAAGCGGCTTTTTACAAGCTGTCGGAGACCAGTTACAAGTCCATGGCGAACATGCGCAAAATCACCCCGCGCATCCAGGCCCTCAAGGACCGCTATGGCGATGATAAGGAGCGCCTTAACCAGGCCATGATGGAGATGTACAAGAAGGAAAAGATCAACCCCTTGGGGGGATGCCTGCCCATCCTGATTCAAATCCCGGTCTTCATCGCGCTCTACTGGGTATTGCTGGAGAGCGTTGAGATGCGGCAGGCACCCTTTATGCTGTGGATTAACAACCTGTCAGCGCCGGATCCCTACTTCGTCCTGCCCTTGATCATGGGCGTGTCGATGTACGTACAACAAAAGCTCAATCCGGCGCCGCCTGATCCCATTCAGGCAAAGGTCATGATGAGCCTGCCCTTCGTCTTTACCGTCTTCTTCGCCTTCTTTCCCGCGGGCCTGGTACTTTACTGGGTCGTCAACAACCTCCTGTCCATCGCCCAGCAGTGGTACATAACCGACAAAATCGAAAAGGCCGCCGCGAAACATTGAGGGTACCCCCTCGTCACGGCCCACCAGGGCCGACCCAACCTCAATTTGGACCTTGATTCCCGCTGACACCATCGCCGCCATCGCCACCCCAAAGGGATTTGGGGGTGTGGGCGTTATCAGGCTGTCAGGGCCGGACGTGCGCCCTATCGCCGGGGAGGTGCTGGGGGTACTGCCACCGCCTCGCCAGGCGCGTCTGGCCTGGTTTCGAGACCTCAAGGGGGAGGCCATCGACCAGGGCCTGGCCATCTTTTTTCCCGCCCCCCATTCCTTCACCGGCGAGGATGTCCTGGAGTTACAAGGCCATGGCGGACCGGTGGTCCTGGACCTGGTGCTACGCCGACTGATCCAGTTGGGCGCGCGGCTCGCCCGCCCCGGAGAATTCAGCGAGCGCGCCTTCCTCAATGGCAAGATC
Source organism: uncultured Gammaproteobacteria bacterium (assembly GCA_937862735.1). Lineage (GTDB taxonomy): Bacteria > Pseudomonadota > Gammaproteobacteria > Chromatiales > Chromatiaceae > M0108. The sequence continues at coordinate 93,608 of CALMDH010000328.1, read as the reverse complement.
GACCTGACCCAGGCGGAGGCCATCGCCGATCTGATCGCAAGCGGCACCGAGACGGCGGCCCGTCTCGCCAGACGCACGATGAGTGGTGAATTTTCTCTCCGGCTTCAGGGCCTGGTGAATGGACTGATCCGGGTGCGCACCTACCTTGAAGCCTGCCTCGATTTCCCGGAAGAGGAGATCGATGCTCGCGCCGATCACGCCATCAGCGCCGAGGTCAGTGACCTCGTGGCGCGGCTGGAGGCCCTTCTAGCCAGCGCGCAGCAAGGTTGTCTGGTACGCGAGGGCATGCGGGTCGTCATCGCCGGCCCGCCCAATGTCGGTAAATCCAGCCTACTCAACGCCCTCACCGACAGCGAGGCAGCAATCGTCACCGCGATTCCCGGTACCACCCGCGACCTGCTGCACCGGGAAATTCAGATCGACGGTCTCCCCCTGCACCTCACCGATACGGCGGGCCTGCACGCCTCTGAAGACCTGGTGGAGCGGGAAGGCATCCGACGCGCCAGGGAACAGATCGGGGTCGCCGACGCGATTCTCTGGTTAACCGATGACGCTATCGATCCCGGGGGCCAGGCATTCAACCCTACTACCCTGGACCTGCCGCCCCAGGTCCCGGTCGTACTGGTCAGGAACAAGATAGATCTTAGTGGCAGAAAACCCGGCCTTATCCGCACGCCAAATGGCACCGAGATCGCCCTCTCCGCCCGGGAGGGGTTGGGAATGCAAGTCCTCCGCGACCACCTCAAGGAAATGGCCGGTTACCAGGGAACCTCCGAGGGCATCTTCATGGCCCGGCGCCGCCATCTCGAAGCCCTCAATCGTGCCCTGACCGCCATGCGCGAGGCCAGCAACAACCTGCAACAGCGACATGCATGGGAATTTACCGCCGAAGACCTGCGCGTCACCCAAGAGGCCATTGGCGAGATCACCGGCGAATTTAGCAGCGAGGACCTGCTGGAGCGGATATTTACCAGCTTTTGCATTGGCAAGTAGCATTTCCAGAAAGATCGAGTTGCGTCTTGGGACTGGCCACTCTCGCGACTACCGCCTCACCTGCGCCGCCTCAGCCAGGGTTTAGCTCATCACCCCCAACAATCTGAACCCGTCATAAAAAAGGACGATCGCCAATAGACCCAACATCGCCCCCAGGGACCGCATCACGTAGGAATAAACCTTGCCGCTCATGAAGGCGGCAGATCTGGCGACCATGACCGCCAGGATGACCTTGGATCCCACCAACAGCAGGTAAAAACCAACAATAAAGCCAAGCAAGGCGGCGGTACTCTGCCTCAGGGCCTGCGTCATCAAAGGCGCGCCGATGCTGAACCAGAAGAGATAGGGATGGGGATTGAGCAGGTTTGCCAGGATACCCTTGATCAAGGAGTTAGCCGGCACCGCCCCTCCTTCCGGCATGACACCATTGGCCTTCAGGCAATCTAGGCCCATGATCAGCAGGACGACCCCGCCGGAAAGCGAGATCAACCCCAGAAGCCACGCATAATCCGCCAGACGCGTCAGGAGGAGCAGGGTCAAAAGGATAATCGGCAGGTCGGTGATTATCGGGGTAATGGCTACCCGGATGCCGGCCCCGACACCGTAGCGCAGGGTCTCGGCTATCACCAGGGTCAGCAGGGGACCAGGTGAAATACCGGCGGACAAGCCCAAGACCAGGCCAATGAACAGGAATTCCATCAACTCCTTCCAACATGCAGCAGTTTATTCCCAGAACAATAGGGCATTCGGTCCATCATGGCGGAGTCGCGAGGGCAATAGGACTATTGATCAGTCATTAATCAATCGCGGGGCGTTGCCGACCAGCCTTTTGCCCTCTCAGGCCAGCCTTTATCATGCGCAGATCGGCGCGCAAAGCGACTAGAACCTCACGGTCAGGCATGCCCTTGCCGTAATGCGCCCGGGCAAAACGCTCAGTAAAAGCGGTAATCCGCCCCGCCAGGCCCGGCGACCCAGCCAGATCCGGCATCTCGGTCACCAAACGCTGACCGTAGTCATTGGGCCCCTCGCGGGTATGTCGAGGCCATCCCGCCCGGGCCATCAGGGTGCAAAAGCGCTGATAAAGCCGATCTAGGGGAGGGATGGCCCTGCTCCCCGGTTCCCGGCGCAGCAGGACCATCAGCAGACCCAACGCCGCTCCCGCGGCCAGGACCATGAGGCCCGCCAGGCCATATTCCCGCAACCAGCCCAAGCCCAGACGCTCAAGCAAGGCTTGCTGGCGGGAGCGGTCAAGGCCCAGGACCCAGCGATACCAATTTTCGTCCAGGGCATCACCAAAAAGTCGCAGGCCGTGCATAAATTGTCCCCAGGTGCCAACCCCACCGATGCGCAAGCGCAGGGGGCGGCCGCTGGCCAAGCTGGCCAGGTCGGGGCTGGGCTCAACACGCTCCGGGGCCACGGCGGCGGTGGGATCCACCCGCGTCCAGCCCCGCCCTGGCAGCCAGACCTCGACCCAGGCGTGGGCGTCGGACTGACGGACGATCAGGTGATCTCCTAGGGGGTTGCGCTCCCCCCCCAGGTAACCCATCACGATCCGCGCCGGCAGGCCCGCAAGACGCATGAGCAGGGCAAAGCTGCTGGCATAGTGCTCACAGAACCCCCGGCGGGTCTCGAAGAGAAACTCGTCCGCGGGGTTGCCGCCCAGACGCGGGGGCTTCAGGGTGTAATAGAAAGGTTCGGCATTGAAGTAGTTAAGTCCCGCCTGGACCAGATCCTCCGGCCCCTTGGCCCGGGCCTGCCAGGTGCCGACCAATGCCCGCATGCGCGCGGTGATATTGTCCGGTAGCGCCAGCCCCGCGGCCCGTTGCTCCTCGGGTAGATCACCGCCAAGGGGGGCAGGGACGGAGATGACACGGTAACCGCGCGTCTCCTCGATGGGCTTCGCGGCCAGGAGTTGAAGGTCATGGGTCAGGGCGGCATCCCGTTCCGGGGTAGCGATGGGCCAGTCGAGGGCAAAAAGCCACCGCTGCCGGCTAGGCTCCAGAGTGACCTGGTAGGCGATGGTCTGACCAGCGGGAGGGGCCGGCAAAGGTGGCGGCTTCAAACCGCCAAACTGGTCCGGGCACCCGACGGACCAGCGCCTTCCGTCGGTATTCCAGGCTACCGGTCCACGCCAATAAAGCCCCTCCGCCGGCGGGATGGGCCCCTCGAAGCGAACGCGAAAGGCGAGCGATCCATCCAACACCAGATCCGTCACCGAACCAGGTTCCAGCCAATCGTTGATGCCCGTCCGTGCTACCTCCGCGACGGGCAGAAAGGACCAGAGCGGGGCATCCAGGCGGGGAAAGAGCACGAACAGCAGCAGGGCCAATGGCAAGGACTGGAGGGTAAGCCGCAGGACCACCACAACGGGTTGCCTGACAGACCTAAGGAAGGTCCTCATCCCTGCTCCGGAGACAGTCAAGCCACCGCTCCCGGGGGCCGACATCGGTGCGAAGGGGACCGACGACACCCCCGCGCTGGCCAGATCAGCCAACAACGCCAGATCCAGCAGCAGCAGGAGGCCAAGAGACAGCGCGGTGCCAGGTGACTGATCGAAGAAAAAATGGCTGACCAGCCAGAAGGGAAAGAGCATGACCGCCAGTCGCAAGTCCCGGCGGTTACGACCTTCGAGTAACTTGAGCGCCAGGAGGAGCGTGAGCAGCGCCGTGCCGCCTTCCTGGCCGACCAGGGTGCCGTAAGCGTGAAAGACCAGGGCCGGGGCGGCCAGGGCCAGCGGCACGAGGAGCGAGCGACCCGGCGCGAATCGGGGCTGGTAGACCGTGAGGACACGGTACAGGAGCAGGAGGTAAAAAAAGACCCCCAGCGGGAGCGGCAGGTCGGGGGCCAGATTCAATCCAGCCACGGCATAAAGCAGGCTACTGGCCAGGACTTGCCCAGGTCGAAACTGAGTGGGTTGCGGAACCGAGCGGAGAAATGCCCTCACGACCCTCTCCGCAACCCAAGCGCCAGGCTAGAGGCCCTTTTCCCGTTTACGCTGTGTTCCCCCAGGGACTGGCGCAATGCGGAAAACAATGGCAGAACCGTCTTCAAGGGGAGAGATGTAAATGCGGATGCAGGCCCCTTGAGGTCCGGAACAGGGGCAGGGACAGGGCAAAACCGGATCCAAGCGCCAGTCACCGCCCCGGTTCCTCCCGGATGGTGGGATCTGCCTCGCCAAAACGCGCCAGGACGGCAAGACAGCGGTGCATCTGCATCTCGCCGCGGCCCGGGGCGATCTCACGTCCCGGGAGGCGCAGACCAAAATCCTGCACCGTCAGCGCCGCATCCACCACCTGGCGCGCCAGCCAGGTCAGGCGTGTCTCGGCATCCGCTGGCGGCAGCCGGTCCCAGTCCAGCCACAGGCGGTCGGGCAGGCCTCGTCCAAACTGCTTGACCTGGAGGCCCCGACCACGCCCATAGGCCTTCCAGTCCAGTTGCCGCGGGGAATCACCTTGGCGATAGCGGCGCAGGCCGACGAAATCATCGGCCCCTGGATCCTGGACACCCCGATTATCCCCCGCCCCCCTGGCCACCAGCACGGGGTCCGGTGCCCGATCAGCGGGCCGGGGATAGACCAGGACCGAGGCCGCCGTCTCCAGGTAGCACCAGCAGCGAAAAAGACCCAGGGGGTAGTGGGTCTCCAGCGTCACCTGTCCCAGGGGATGGAGGCCCCGCCGTCGCGTCGGCACACCCAGGCTGGTCCTGGCCTCCTGACCGGGCATCAGGTCCAGCAAGGCCAACTGGTCCCCCACGCGCAGGCGCAGATCCGACCTCCTTGGGCGGGTTTCGGCGACCACCTGGAGGTCGAAGAGGGCCCAGTCACCGGCAAAGACCGGTCTCCCCGCATGCGCTGAAAGGGTCAGGCCCAGCAGATTGAACCAGGCATGATGCATGGAGACCACGACCACCGCGACGGTGAGGAAGGTGAACAGCAGCCCGAGATTATTCTGATAATTTAGGGAACCCAGCAGCATCAACAGCAGAATACCGGCAAATACCAGCCCGGCCCCAGTCGGCAGGATGTAGATGGCCCGGGGCCGGACAGACGCCTGACCACCCGGGGTCAGGGGGCAGACACGAACGAAACGACCAATCAGCCGGCTGAACTTTGGTCTGAGGAAGGCGGGTGATAGATAGCTGAATCCCATGTGATGGTATGGGCGCGGATCAGTAGCTGATGGCCGGCGCTGAACTCAGCGCTGATGGAAAAAATAGGCTGTTCTTCACTACCCACGACTTACTATCTAATTGTTTATACCTATCTTCTAATTCCATGTGCGTGTTTTTCACAGCCTCTCAGCGCACCGGCACCTGGTCAAGGATCAGGGCGACGGCATCGCGCGGGGCAAGGCCCTCCGCCTCCGCCGCGCCACCGCTCTCCAGCCGGTGGCTGATGCAGGGCCCCATGACTGCCTGGACATCCTCGGGATACACGACATCCCGCCCGGCCAGCAGGGACCAGGCCCGCGCCGCCCGCAACAGCGCCAGACCAGCACGGGGTGACAGGCCCTGGAGAAAGTGCGGTGAGCGCCGGGTAAAGGCGATGATGTCATAGCAATAGTCGATGATGGGCGGAGAGGCATGAATCTGGCTGACAGCCCGTTGCAAGGCCCGGATCTCCGCCTTGGCCAGGGCTGGTGTCATGCGGGCCAGCATCTCCCGCCGGTCCTCACCCGCCAGCAAGGCCTTCTCGGCGGCCTCCGCGGGATAGCCGATCCTCAGGCGCATCAAAAAGCGGTCGAGCTGGGACTCCGGCAAGGGGAAGGTGCCGATCTGAAAGCTGGGGTTTTGGGTGGCGATGACGAAGAAGGGTTCGGGCAGGGGATGGGTCTCCCCCTCCACGGTGACCTGGCGCTCCTCCATGGCCTCAAGAAGGGCGCTCTGGGCCTTGGGCGTCGCGCGGTTGATCTCATCCGCCAGGACCAGCTCGGCGAAGATCGGGCCGGGGTGAAAGCGAAACCGTTCCGTGGCCCGCTCATAGATGGACGTACCGATGATGTCCGCCGGCAACAGATCACTGGTGAACTGGATGCGCGCGTACTCCAGGCCCAGCAGCCGGGCCAGAAGGTGGGCAAGGGTCGTCTTGCCGACCCCGGGGAGGTCCTCGATCAACAGATGTCCCCGCGCCAGCAGGCAGGCGACGGCCAGGCGTAATTCCCGCTCCTTGCCGAGGATAATCTCTCCGGCCGCTCGTAAGGCCGAGTCCAGTTGTCCCGTCAGGGCCTTATCCATGGCCAACCCGTCCCTGGCCGCGCCCGGCCACGTGAGATGAAAATTTCAGCTTGCTCGCTCCCGGCGGAAGAGAGGTCATGACGGACCCGAGATGGTTGGGGCGACGGCGCTGAGGGGGCAAATCGCCGCCACCGCCGCCACGGAACGGCTACTATAACCTTTCACGAGCGGATCGCCCCCAAGTCATCGGACTTCCGAGACCCCGCGCCGCGCCCTAACCCTGACCAGCCACCCGCATCCGCCAACCCTGATCGCGCCCATGAATAATTACCGGTCAATCCCCTGCCATGGCCACTGAATCCGGTTACGACGTCATCGTCGTCGGTGGTGGCCACGCCGGGACAGAAGCCGCCCTGGCCGCGGCCCGCATGGGCGTGCGGACCCTTTTGCTGACGCATAACATCGAGACCATCGGCCAGATGAGTTGCAATCCCGCCATCGGCGGGATCGGCAAGGGTCATCTGGTCAAGGAGATCGACGCCCTCGGGGGCCTCATGGCCCGTGCGGTGGATCGGGCGGGTATCCAGTTCCGCATCCTCAACGCCAGCAAGGGGGCGGCGGTGCGGGCGACGCGCGCCCAGGCGGACCGGCAACTCTACAAGACGGCGGTGCGCTGGGCGGTGGAAAACACCGCCGGGCTGGATATCTTCCAGGAGGCGGTGGACGACCTGATGATCGCGGGCGGTCGGGTCACCGGGGTCATCACCCAGCTCGGTCAGCGCCTGTCGGCGCCCTGTGTCGTGCTCACGGTGGGAACCTTCCTCGCCGGACGGATTCACGTCGGCCTGGCAAGCCACGAGGGCGGTCGCTTTGGCGACCCGCCCGCCAACACCCTGGCGCGGCGGCTGCGCGACCTGCCATTCCGGGTCGCGCGGCTCAAGACGGGCACCCCGCCGCGCCTGGACGGCCGCACCATCGATTACCGGATCCTGGAGGCCCAGCCCGGTGACGAGCCGGTGCCGGTGTTCTCCTTCGTTGGCCGTCCCGAGGACCACCCCACCCAGGTCAACTGCCATATCGCCCACACCAGCGAGGAGACCCACGACATCATCCGCGGGGGCTTGTCCCGTTCCCCGCTCTTCACCGGCCTCATCGAGGGCATAGGGCCGCGCTACTGTCCCTCCATCGAGGACAAGGTGGTGCGCTTCGCCGACAAGACCAGCCACCAGATCTTCCTCGAACCGGAAGGCCTGACCACCCACGAGGTCTATCCCAACGGCATCTCCACCAGCCTGCCCTTCGATGTCCAGGAAAGCCTGGTCCGCAGCATTCGCGGCCTGGAGCGGGCGCGCATCACCCGCCCGGGGTACGCCATCGAGTACGACTTCTTCGACCCGCGCGACCTGGACCCCTCCCTGGAATCCCTGCACATCGGCAACCTCTTCCTCGCCGGCCAGATCAATGGCACCACCGGCTACGAGGAGGCAGCCGCCCAGGGCCTGCTGGCCGGCGCCAACGCCGCGCGGCGGGTCCGGGACCAGGAACCCTGGCGACCCCGGCGGGACCAGGCCTACCTCGGCGTGCTGGTGGACGACCTGACCACCCGGGGGACCCTGGAACCCTACCGCATGTTCACCAGCCGTGCCGAGTACCGGCTGCTGCTGCGCGAGGACAACGCCGATCTGCGGCTGACGGAGACCGGCTACCGCCTGGGTCTGGTCGGGGAGGATCATTGGCGGCGTTTCGTCGCCAAGCGCGAGGCCATCGAACGGGAGCGGCAGCGGCTGCGGGATACCTGGCTGAGGCCCGGGACGCTGGACCCCGCCCAGGCCCGGGAAATTCTCGGGGATGAGTTGCGCCGCGAGGCCCGCGCCCTGGATCTGCTGGCACGGCCCCGGGTCGGCTATGACGAACTCATGTCCCTCCCCGGCCTCGGCCCGGGCGTCAGCGATCCCCAGGCGGCGGAGCAATTGGCCATCCAGGCCAAGTACGCCGGTTACATCGATCGCCAGCTCCTGGAGATCGAGCGCCACCGCGCCCAGGAGGAAACGGCCCTGCCAGCGGATTTCCCCTTCGCCGAGGTGCGCGGCCTCTCGGCGGAGGTGCGGGAAAAGTTGCTGCGCGTCCGTCCCGCGACCCTGGGACAGGCGGCGCGCATCCCCGGTGTCACCCCGGCGGCCATTTCCCTCTTACTGATCCATCTCCGGCGGCGAACAGGGTGATTCACCAATCCCGAGGACCTTGCTGGTCTGGCGGTGGCGGGGCAAGAGCCGCGACCGCCACTCTCCATCCTCATCATCTGCAGCACCATATCAGCTTCGCGGGTCCGCACAGCGATCAGCCGGCCGCGGCCCATGGTGAGTGCCCGTGAGTACCATCAGGCTGGCACCCCGCGCCCGCCTGGACGAGGGCCTCGAGGCCATGGGGCTGGATCTGCCAGAAGAGCAGCGCCAACGCCTGATCGGATTCCTCACCCTGCTGTTGCGCTGGAACCGGACCTACAACCTGACCGCGGTGCGCGATCCCGAGGCAGCGGTCACGCGCCACCTCCTCGACAGCCTGGCGGTGCTGCCTTATCTGACGGGGTCCCCGGTCCTGGACCTGGGCACGGGGGCCGGCCTGCCGGGCATCCCCCTGGCCATCGCCGTGCCATCACACCGCTTCGTCCTCCTCGACGGCAACGGCAAAAAGATTCGTTTCGTCCGCCAGGCGGCACTGGAACTGGGTCTAAGCGGAGTCGAGGCCGTCCAGGCGCGGATGGAGTCGTATCGGCCCCAACAAAAATTCGCTACCATTATCAGCCGGGCCGTCGCCGAACTGGAGACCCTCTGGCGGGCGGCTGTGCCCTTGCTCGCCACCCCGGGCCGCGTCCTGCTGATGAAAGGACGGCGCCCCGAGGCCGAATTGGCCGCCCTCTCGGCCCCCAATCCCCAGTGCCACCGCCTGAGCGTGCCCGGCCTCGAGGCCGAACGTCACCTCATCGAGATCCGCCGCGACTGACATCCCCGACATGGCCCGCATCATCGCTATCGCCAATCAGAAGGGCGGGGTCGGCAAGACCACCACCGCCGTCAACCTGGCCGCGTCGCTGGCCTCGATGAAGCGCCAGGTCCTGCTGCTGGACCTGGACCCCCAGGGCAACGCCACCATGGGCTGCGGCGTGGACAAACGCAACCTGATCCACTCCGCCTGTGACCTGATGCTCGGCGATCTGGGGCTGGCCGACTGTCGGGTCCGGGTGGACGAGCCCGCGCCCGGCTTCGACCTCCTGCCGGCCAATGGTGACTTGACCGCCGCCGAGGTCGGCCTGATGCAGTCCGCCCAGCGGGAGCGGCGCCTGCGGGAGGTCCTGGCTGGCCTGGGCCCGACCTATGAGTTCATCATCATCGACTGCCCGCCGTCCCTCAACATGCTGACGGTCAACGCCCTGGTGGCGGCCCAGGGGGTCCTGATCCCCATCCAGTGCGAGTATTACGCCCTGGAGGGACTCTCGGCCCTGCTGGACACCATTGCCCAAATCCGCGCCAGCCGCAACCCCGGCCTGGCCATCGAGGGCATCCTGCGCACCATGCACGATCCGCGCAACAACCTGGCCAATCAGGTCTCGACCCAGCTCGTCACCCATTTCAATGCCGAGGTCTATCGCACCATCATCCCGCGCAACGTGCGCCTGGCGGAAGCCCCCAGTCATGGTCAGCCGGTCCTGCTCTACGACAAGACCTCCCGCGGTTCGATCGCCTACCTGGCCCTGGCCAGTGAGGTGATCCGTCGTCAGCAGAAACGCCAGGCGGCGACGGCCTGAGCCCGCGCCTCCGCCTCCATCGCCATGGCGCCGCCAACTCAAATCCTCATGCGGTATCCCGCCTTAACCCTGGGGATGAAGGACGCCGCGGTAAGACTTCCCTTCAACCTCGCCGCGCCCCGCACTGCCACTTGAGGATCGCCCCAGCATGAACGTCAGGAAAAAAGGTCTCGGCCGCGGCCTGGATGCCCTGCTCGGTGGCTTGGGTGACCCAGGCATGGCCTCCCTGGAACCAGACCATTCCGGCGTCGGTCCCGGCGCGACGCCCAGCGAGACGGAGGGCCGCCTGTCCAGCCTGCCCCTGGACCTGATCGAACGTGGGCGCTACCAACCCCGCCGGGACTTCGACCCCGACGCCCTGCGCGAACTGGCGGACTCCATCGCCGTCCAGGGCATCATCCAGCCCGTGGTGGTGCGGGCCCTGGCCGCCGGGCGCTACGAGCTCCTCGCGGGGGAACGTCGCTGGCGCGCCGCCCAGCAGGCGGGGCTGAGCGAGATCCCGGCGGTGATCAGGGAGGTTGACGAACAGGGGGCCATGGCCATCGCCCTCATCGAGAACATCCAGCGCGCCGATCTCAACCCCTTGGAGGAGGCCACCGCTCTGCAACGGTTGCTGGGGGAGTTTGGTCTGACCCATGCCCAGATCGCCGAGGCCATCGGCAAATCCCGGGCCACCGTCACCAATCTTCTGCGCCTGCTCGAACTCAATGACGACGTGAAACGCGCCCTGGAACGTGGCCAGTTGGAGATGGGACATGCCCGCGCCCTCCTGGGCCTCAAGGGCCCCAGGCAGAGCGCCGCCGCCGACCAGGTCACCAGCCGCGGCCTTTCGGTGCGGGAGACGGAGCGCCTGGTACGCCAGCTTCAGCAGGAGGACGAGGAACGGGCCAATCCAGCCCCGCGTCCGTCCAGCGTGATGGACCCGGACGTCCGGCGCCTCCAGGATGACCTGGCCGAGCGCCTGGGTGCCCAGGTTCAGATTCACCCGGGAACCCGCGGCGGCGGTCGGCTGGTGATCGCCTACCACAGCCTGGATGAGCTGGACGGCATCCTGGCCCACATCAAGTAATCTTCCGCCCCATCATCGCGGAACTGGTCGCGGGCTGCCCGTCGCCATGATCCCATCCGGGTCAGCGATGATCCACTTATAGATTGATCCACCGATAAAGCGCCCTTATAATGCGGCCGCTTTGAAGGCAAACGTTCACCTACCTGGTACCGGGACATCTCGGACATGAGTCGAAGGGACGAGCTCCAGGCCCAGGTAGCGGGGCGGATAGTGCTGGCTCAGTTCATCCTGACCCTGGCATTTGCCGCTGGCGCCTTGGCCTTCGCCCAAACGACCGCCCTTTCGATCCTCATCGGCGGTGGGGCCTGTACCCTGGCAACGTCCCTGTTCGCGGCATCCGTCTTCGGTCCCTACGAGGCACGGCGTCCCCAAGCCCTGGTAGGCCGGATTATCGGGGCGGAGATCGGCAAGCTGATCCTCGTGATCGGCATTTTTGTTTTCGCCTTCGCCCGGGTGGATGACCTCAATGTGCCGGCCATGCTGGCCGCCTACTTCGCCGTACAGGTGCTGCCGGCGATAATCGCGCCTTATTGGGGCGCTGGTTCGAAACCTTGAAGAGAGACCGTCGATGGCTGCCGAAGCTCTGACCGCGCAAGGATATATCAACCACCATCTGACCAATCTCACCCTTGGCGTCCTGCCGGACCGGGGTCTGACCTTCGCCCATAACGCCGAGGAGGCAGCGGCGATGGGCTTCTGGGCCGTCCACGTGGACACCATGTTCTTCGCCATCGGCCTGGGCGTCCTGATGATGTGGTTCTTCAAGAAGGTCGCCGACCAAGTCACGGCGGGCGTTCCGGGCCCCATGCAGAATTTCGCCGAGTGGGTCATCGACTTCGTCGAGGAGAACGTCCGCGGCTCCTTCAGCGGCGTCAACCCCCTCATCGCCCCCCTGGCCCTGACCATCTTCGTCTGGGTCTTCCTGATGAATCTGATGGACCTGTTCCCGGTGGACCTGATCCCCTGGCTGGCGAGCCTGATGGGCATTCATTTCCTTAAGATCGTGCCGACCACGGATCCGAACGCAACCTTCGGCATGTCCATCACGGTCTTCATCCTCATCGTTTACTACAGCATCAAGATCAAGGGCATCGGGGGATTCATCGGAGAACTGGCCCTACAGCCCTTTGGCAAATGGGGCATTCCCGCCAATCTGGTGCTGGAGGGCATCAACCTCATCTCCAAGCCGATCTCACTCGCCCTGCGTCTCTTCGGTAACCTCTACGCGGGTGAGATGATCTTCATCCTCATCGCGCTCATGTATGGCCACAACATCATCCTGAGCATCAGCGGTGGCGCCATGCAACTGGCCTGGGCCATCTTCCATATCATCATCATCCTGCTGCAGGCCTTCATCTTCATGGTGCTGACCATCGTCTACCTCGACATGGCCCACCAGGAACATCACTGATCGCCTGGCACCGCAAGCCGCCCCCTTTCACCCCAGACCCACCCAACCTCAAGAGGGAAAACAATGGAACTCTCGCAAGCCCTGGTCTACGTCGCCGCCGCTCTCATGCTCAGCCTGGGCGCCATTGGCGCGGCAATCGGTATTGGTATCCTCGGCGGCCGCTTCCTAGAAGGCTCCGCCCGCCAGCCTGAACTCATCCCCGTGCTGCGCACCCAGTTCTTCATCGTCATGGGTCTGACGGACGCCCTGCCGGTCATCTCGGTCGCCATGGGCCTCTATTTGATGTTTGCCGTCTAAATGAGGGTCCGGCCCCACGCCGGTCCTGCATTTCTCGTCCATCACGAGGCAAAGGCATGAATATCAATTTGACCCTGTTCCTCCAGATGATCTCCTTCGCGGTGTTCGTCTGGTTCTGTATGAAGTTTGTCTGGCCGCCGATCGTCACCGCCCTGGCGGAGCGCAAGACCAAGATCGCCGAGGGCCTGGCCGCCGCGGAACGTGGTCACCAGGAGCAGCAGCTCGGACAGCAGCGCGCCAAGGAACTCATGGTGGAGGCCAAAAAGCACGCCGCCGAGATCGTCAGCCAGGCGCAGAAACGGGCCGCCGAGATCGTGGAAGAGGCCAAGGAATCGGCGCGCGTCGAAGGCGAACGACTGGTCACCGCCGCCAAGGCGGAGATCGATCAGGAGGCCAATCGCGCCCGGGAGGCACTGCGGGAGAAGGTGGCCGAGCTCGCCCTGGCCGCCGCGACCAAAATCCTCAACAAGGAAATCGACGCCAGCGCCCACAAGGCCCTGGTTGATTCCTTCGCCAAGCAGATCTAGGACGCGACCATGGCCGGAGAACTCACCACCATCGCCCGCCCCTACGCGGAGGCCGCCTTCGCCCGCGCCACGGAGACTGGCCAGGTCGATGCCTGGTCCGGGGCCCTTGACCTGTTGGGCGCCCTGACCAGCGACCCGGCCATGGCGGCCCAGATCACCAATCCGGGGATCCCTCGCGACCTGCCACGAGACATGCTGCTTGACCTGGGGGGAGACGCGCTCCCCGCGGAGGCACGCAACCTGGTCCGGGTCCTGGCGGAGAACAAGCGCCTGGCGGTACTGCCGGAGATTGCCAAGGTCTTCGCGGAACTGGAGACGGCCCACAAGGGGGTGCGTCAGGTTCAGATTCGGAGCGCCTACGACCTGGATGAACAACAGATCGAGGTCCTGGCGGCGGCGCTCAAGGCAAAATTGAAGGCGGAGGTGGAGATCACGGTCGAGAACGACCCCTCCCTGATTGGTGGGGTGGAGATCCGGGCCGATGACCTGGTCATCGACGGCTCCGTCCTGGGGAAGCTCCAAAGGCTGGCCAGCGAATTGCACATTTAACGGGAAACCGACATGCAACTGAACCCATCAGAAATCAGCGATCTCATCAAACAGAAGATCGAGCAATTCGACCTCCGGACCGAGGCCCGCACGGAAGGCACAATCGTCAGCCTGTCCGATGGCGTCGTCCGCATCCATGGTCTCTCCGACGCCCAGTATTATGAAATGCTGGAGTTTCCCGGCAGTGTCTACGGCCTGGCCCTGAACCTGGAGCGCGATTCCGTCGGCGCCGTGGTCCTTGGCGATTACACGGGCCTCTCCGAGGGTGACTGGGTGCGCTGCACCGGGCGCGTCCTGGAGGTCCCCGTCGGGCCTCAGTTGCTGGGTCGGGTCGTCGATTCCCTGGGCAACCCGCTGGACGGCAAGGGACCCGTGGGCGCCACCCTCACCTCCCCCCTGGAAAAGGTCGCCCCCGGCGTTATCGCCCGTAAATCGGTCGACCAGCCCGTCCAGACCGGCATCAAGGCCATCGACGCCATGGTGCCCATCGGTCGCGGCCAGCGCGAGTTGATCATCGGCGACCGCCAGACCGGCAAAACCGCCGTCGCGATCGATGCCATCATCAATCAGAAAGGAACCGGCGTTAAGTGCATCTACGTCGCCGTGGGCCAGAAGAACTCCTCCGTGGCCGGCGTCGTGCGCAAGCTGGAGGAATTCGGCGCCATGGATCACACCATCGTGGTTCATGCCGGGGCCTCCGACTCCGCCGCCATGCAGTTCATCGCGCCCTATGCCGGTTGCTCAATGGGCGAATACTTCCGCGACCGTGGCGAGGATGCCCTCATCGTCTTCGATGACCTCACCAAGCAGGCCTGGGCCTATCGCCAGGTCTCCCTGCTGCTGCGCCGTCCCCCGGGGCGTGAGGCCTATCCTGGTGACGTCTTCTACCTCCATTCCCGCCTGTTGGAGCGCGCCTCCCGGATCAATGCCGACGAGGTCGCCAAACTCACCAACGGCGGGGTCACGGGCAAGACCGGCTCGCTCACGGCCCTGCCGATCATCGAGACCCAGGCCGGCGACGTCTCCGCCTTCGTGCCGACCAACGTCATCTCCATCACCGACGGCCAGATCTTCCTTGAGACCGACCTCTTCAACGCCGGTATCCGTCCGGCCATCAATGCCGGCCTGTCCGTGTCCCGCGTCGGTGGCGCGGCCCAGACCAAGATCATCAAGAAGCTGGGCGGCGGCATCCGTCTCGCCTTGGCCCAGTTCCGCGAACTGGCGGCCTTCTCCCAGTTCGCTTCCGATCTGGACGAGGCCACCCGCAAGCAACTGGACCGCGGGGCGCGGGTCACCGAACTGATGAAGCAGACCCAGTACTCGCCCCTGAGCGTGGGCCAGATGGCGGTCTCCCTGTTCGCCGCCAACATGGGCTATCTGGACGACGTCGAGGTGAACAAGGTCGTCGACTTCGAGCTGGCCCTGCAATCCTACATGAAGGTCTCCCAGGGTGCCCTGCTCGAAAAGATCGACGCCAAGGGCGACTACAACGAGGACATCGAGCAAGGCTTGCACGCCGCCATCAAGGACTTCAAGGCCAACAACACATGGTAGCAAGCCGCGGTTACCCGGCGGCCGGCAGGGCGGTGAAAAAACCGCGTCGGACGGCGGGTGTCCTGACCCACCAACCTTACGCCGGCCAAGCCGCCCGGCGGCCCTTCGGGGCTGCCAGTTGGTCGGGCCGGACGCTGGGAGCCTAAGATATGGCCGGCGCCAAAGAAATCCGCACCAAGATCGCCAGCATCAAGAGCACGCAGAAGATCACCAAGGCCATGCAGATGGTCGCGGCGGCCAAGATGCGCAAGGCCCAGGATCGCATGAGCTCATCCCGGCCCTATGCCGAGAAGATGCTCCAGGTCATCTCCCACCTGAGCCACGCCTCACCTGAATACCGTCACAGCTACATGTCGGCGGAACGGGAACGCAAGCGCGTCGGCTACATCGTGATCTCGTCCGACCGGGGTCTTTGCGGGGGTCTCAATACCAATCTGTTCCGCAAACTGGCCGTGGAGATCCGCGACCAGCGCAAGGTGGGGGTCGAAACCTCCTTCGCCGTGGTCGGCGCCAAGGCCCTGGCCTTCTTCCGCCGCTTTGGCGGCAAGGTCATGGCGCAGGTCACCCACCTGGGTGACAAGCCCCACATCGAAGACCTCATCGGCGCGGTGCGGGTCATCCTGGACGCCTACGAGGCCGGCGAGATCGACGCCATCCATGTGGCCTACAACGAGTTCGTCAATACCATGACGCAAAAGCCGACGATCCGCCAACTGGTGCCGATCCAGGCGGAAGAGGAGGCCAAAACCCTCAGGACCCACTGGGATTACATCTACGAGCCGGAGCCCAAGGCCGTGCTCGATGCCCTGTTGGTGCGCTACATCGAGTCCCTGGTCTACCAGGCGGTCGTGGAGAACGGGGCCTGCGAGCAATCCGCCCGCATGGTGGCCATGCGGGCCGCCACGGACAACGCCGGCAACCTCATCAGCGAACTCCAGTTGATTTACAACAAGGCGCGCCAGGCGGCGATCACCCAGGAAATCTCGGAAATCGTGGGCGGCGCGGCGGCGGTCTGAGCCCCCGCGACGACCCCGGGCATCCCGGATGCCCAACCCAACAGAATTGCATCCAACCGCCGACAGGCGAGAACGAGGAAAGTGATATGAGTTCCGGTAACGTGGTGGAAATCATCGGCGCGGTGGTTGACGTGCAGTTCCCGCGCGGCGAGATGCCCAAGGTCTACGACGCCCTTCTGGTCGATCAGGTGGGCCTGACCCTGGAAGTCCAGCAGCAACTGGGCGACGGCGTGGTGCGCACCATCGCCATGGGCACCACCGACGGCCTCCAGCGTGGCGTGGGCGTCAGTAACACCCACACCCCCATTCAGGTACCCGTGGGCAAGGCGACCCTGGGCCGCATCATGGATGTCCTGGGCCGGCCCATCGACGACAAGGGCCCGGTGGACGCCGAGCACAAGTGGTCCATCCACCGCTCCGCCCCGTCCTTCGAGGATCAGGCCTCCACCACCGAGATCCTGGAGACCGGCATCAAGGTCATCGACCTGATCATGCCTATCGCCAAGGGCGGCAAGGTAGGCCTCTTTGGCGGCGCCGGCGTCGGTAAGACCGTGACCCTGATGGAACTGATCCGCAACATCGCCGTCGAACACTCCGGCTTCTCGGTCTTCGCTGGCGTGGGCGAGCGTACCCGTGAGGGCAACGACTTCTACCACGAGATGACCGACGGTGGCGTGCTCGACAAGGTCGCCCTGGTCTACGGGCAGATGAACGAGCCGCCGGGCAACCGTCTGCGCGTCGCCCTCACCGGCCTGACCATGGCCGAATACTTCCGTGACGAGGGGCGCGACGTGCTGCTCTTCGTCGACAACATCTATCGTTACACCCTGGCCGGTACCGAGGTCTCCGCCCTGCTGGGCCGCATGCCCTCCGCTGTGGGCTATCAGCCGACCCTGGCCTCGGAAATGGGCGCCCTGCAGGAGCGCATCACCTCCACCCGCACCGGCTCCATCACCTCCTTCCAGGCGGTATATGTCCCGGCGGACGACCTGACCGACCCCTCACCGGCCACCACCTTCGCCCACCTGGACGCCACCCTGGTGCTGTCCCGGCAGATCGCCGAACTGGGCATCTACCCGGCCGTGGACCCCCTGGACTCCACCAGCCGCATCCTCGACCCGCACGTGGTCGGCGTCGAGCACTACACGGTGGCCCGCCAGGTGCAGGGCACCTTGCAGCGCTACAAGGAACTCAAGGACATCATCGCCATCCTTGGCATGGACGAACTCTCCGAGGAGGATAAGCTGACGGTGGCCCGGGCCCGCAAGATGCAGCGCTTCCTGTCCCAGCCCTTCTTCGTCGCCGAGGTCTTCACCGGCTCCCCCGGCAAGTATGTCGCCCTCAAGGACACCATCGCCGGCTTCAAGGCCATCGTCAACGGTGAATATGACCATCTGCCGGAGCAGGCCTTCTACATGGTGGGCGGTATCGAAGAGGCGGCGGCCAAAGGCGGCAACGTCTGATCAGCGGGGTAATTTCCCATGGCAATGACTATCCACGTCGACATCGTGAGTGCCGAGCGGGCCATCCACTCCGGTCTGGCGACCATGGTGTTCGCGCCGGGCGAGATGGGTGAACTGGGCATCGCGCCCCGTCACACCGCCCTCATCACCCGCCTGAAGCCAGGCGAGGTCAGGGTGGAGAAGGACAACGGTGAGATGGAGCACTTTTACGTCTCCGGGGGCATGCTTGAGGTCCAGCCCGATATCGTCACCGTCCTGGCCGACACCGCGGTCCGCGCCCATGACCTGGACGAGGCCGCCGCCGCCGAGGCCAAGCGCCGCGCCGAGGATGCCCTGGCGGGCAAGGCCGCGGACTTCCAGTATGCCCAGGCCCAGGCGGAACTGGCGGAGGCCGTGGCCCAGTTGCGGGCCATCGAGCGGTTGCGTAAGACCAAGGTCAGTTAATCCACCCAACCGGTCCCAGAGCCCCAGCACAACCTAGCCCCCGCCCTGCGGGGGCTAGGTTATTTAGGGTATGCTGACGGCTAGTCACCGGCCCCTTCAGGGTCGGGCTCAACCCTCAGGTAACCTGCGCATGAGCGAAGAACGCATCCAGGATGGCAAATATGTCAGCCTGACCTACCGCATCGCCGATGAAACCGGTGCTGTCCTTGAGCACAGCGATCTGCCCGTGAGCTTCATCCTGGGCGGCAACCAGGAACTGATCGGCGGCATGGACGAGGCCATTCGAGATAAGCGCGCCGGGGATGAGGTGGATTTCGAACTCGCGCCCGAGCAGGGATTTGGCCGGCACGACCCGGATTTGACCTTCACCGACGACCTCGCCAACGTCCCCCCCCAATTTCGCCACATAGGGGCCGAGGTGCAGATGCAGAATGAAGCCGGTGAGGTCAAGACCTTCTTTGTCTCCCGGATCGAAAATGGTCGCTTGACCATCGATGGCAATCACCCCCTGGCGGGTAAGCGGCTCCGGGTCCACGTCCGGATCCACGAGGTGCGGGAGGCCACCCGGGAGGACCTGGCTCAGGACGGCCAGGCCTGCGCCATTCCCCCGGCCCTGCATTGAGCCGGACCAGCGTCACGCCTACCCTGAAGTTCACCCCGCCCCGGAGCCACCCCCATGAAACTCGGTGTCGCCATCCTCGCCGCTGGCCAGGGCACGCGGATGAAATCCGACCTGCCCAAGGTGCTGCACCCCTTGGCCGACCGTCCCCTGCTGCGGCATGTCGTGGATACGGCCCTGGCGTTAGAGCCGGCAAAGCTCTGCATCGTCCAAGGCCATGGCGGGGATCAGGTACGCCTGGCCCTGGGGGAACTGGACTGCGTCTGGGCCCTCCAGGCGGAGCGCAAGGGTACCGGGCATGCCCTGCTGCAGGCCCTGCCTCAACTCGGGGACGTCGATCGCATCCTGGTCCTGTATGGTGACATTCCCCTGATTAGCGCCACCACCCTGCGCCGCCTGATGGCGGAGGCGCGGGACACCAGTCTCGGCGTCCTGACCGCCATCCTCCCCGATCCCGGAGGATACGGGCGCATCGTGCGGGATCACGATGGCCAGGTACGGCGGATCGTCGAGGAAAAGGACGCCAGCGAGGCGGAACTGGCCATCGACGAGATCAATACCGGCTTTATGATCGCGGACCGGAATCACCTGGCAGGCTGGCTGGACCGGCTGGGCAACAACAATGCCCAGGGGGAATACTATCTGACGGATATCATCGCCATGGCCGCGGCGGAGGGCCAGGCCATTGCCACGACCCAGGCGGAGCAA
Organism: uncultured Gammaproteobacteria bacterium; assembly: GCA_937862735.1. Classification (GTDB taxonomy): domain Bacteria; phylum Pseudomonadota; class Gammaproteobacteria; order Chromatiales; family Chromatiaceae; genus M0108. The sequence continues at coordinate 73,984 of CALMDH010000328.1, read as the reverse complement.
ATCGAGGAGATCCTCGGCGTCAATGACCGTATCCAGCTCGCCGATCTGGAGCGGCGCTTTCAGGCCCGCCTCGCCCGTGACCTGATGCAGGCCGGGGTGAGCCTGCGCGACCCGGCGCGCTTTGACGTGCGCGGCCAGCTCCAGGTCGGGCGAGACGTCAGCATCGACATCAACTGCCTCTTCGAGGGGGTGGTGATCCTGGGCGACGGCGTCACCATCGGGCCGAATTGCTACCTGCGGGACTGCGTTATCGGTGACCAGAGCCAGGTCCTGGCCAATTCGGTCATCGAAGAGGCCCGGGTGGGCTCCCAGGCCCGGATTGGACCCTTCTCCCGTTTACGTCCCCAGGCCGAACTGGCGGACCAGGTCCATGTCGGCAACTTCGTCGAGATCAAGAAGGCCCGGATTGGGTCGGGAACCAAGATCAGCCACCTGACCTACATTGGTGACGCCCAGGTCGGCAGTGGGGTGAACATTGGCGCCGGGACCATCACCTGCAATTACGACGGCGTCAACAAACACCTGACCCAAATCGGCGATGGCGCCTTCATCGGCTCCAACACGGCCCTCGTGGCCCCGGTGACGGTGGGGGAGGGTGCCACCATCGGCGCCGGCTCGGTGATCGGCCGGGACACGCCCCCCCATAAACTGACCCTGACCCGTGCCTCCCAACGGACCATCGACCAGTGGCAAAAGCCGGTCAAGAAGCGCCCATAACCACGGGCCTAATGCATCCTCCAGCTCTCGTTGAAGGGATCAGGAGAGGTGTGCGATCACTCTCCCCTCCCGCCGTTTCTGGGACGGGCAACGCAAGCCGCCGATCCTCTCGCTCCCTCCCCCCCGGCGGGGGAGAGGGGGTCCAGACGCGTAACCCGATGGTATCTGGCAGTACACCTTCCCCTAGGACCCTACTGATCACCCTGACCCTCTAGGAATCTGACTATGTGCGGCATCGTCGGCGGTATTGCGCAACGGGACGTCTCGGCCATCCTGCTCGAAGGGCTGCGACGGCTGGAATATCGCGGCTACGACTCCGCCGGGATTGCCGTCCTCGCCGCCCCCAACCAACTGGGCCGCATCCGCACCCTGGGCAAGGTTCAGCGCCTAGCGGAGGAACTCGACCGCCATCCCCTCCCCGGCAATCTCGGCATCGCCCATACCCGCTGGGCCACCCACGGCGAGCCGGCGGAGCGCAACGCCCATCCCCACGTCTGCCGGGAGCGCTGCGCCCTGGTCCACAACGGCATCATCGAGAACCATGGGGTCCTCCGCCTGGCCCAAGAGGCGCGGGGACATCACTTCTCGTCGGAGACCGACACCGAGGTCATCGTCCACGCCGTGCATGATCACCTGGAGGCTGGACTGCCGCTCCTGGAGGCGGTCCGGGCGACGGTCGCGACCCTGGAGGGCGCCTACGCCCTGGGGGTGATCGACAGCCGGGACCCCGACCTGCTGGTGGCCGCGCGGCAGGGCAGCCCCCTGGTCATCGGCCTGGGGTTCGGCGAGAACTTCATCGCCTCCGACGTCTTTGCCCTCCTGCCCGTCACCCAGCGCTTTATCTTCCTGGAGGAGGGCGACATCGCGGTCATTCGCCGCAAACAGGTCAGTATCTTCGACCGGCAGGGTCAACCGGTGAGCCGCCCGGCGCGGAAATCCGCGCTCAACGCCGATGCCGTCGAACGGGGCGAATACCGGCATTACATGCAGAAGGAGATCTTCGAACAGCCGCGCGCCCTCGCCGACACCCTGGAAGGGCGGCTGGCCGGCGCCCACGTGCTGACGGAGGCCTTCGGCCAGGCGGCCCCCGGGCTCCTCCGGCAGGTTCGCGCGGTGCAGATCGTCGCCTGTGGCACCAGTTACCACGCCGGCCTGGTAGCGCGGCATTGGCTGGAGAGCCTCACCCCCATCGGCTGCCAGGTGGAAGTGGCCAGCGAATACCGCTACCGGCGCCACGTGGTCCCCGCGGGCAGCCTGTTCGTCGCCATCTCCCAGTCGGGGGAGACCGCCGACACCCTGGCCGCCCTGCGACTGGCCAAACAACTGGGCTATACCAGCACCCTCTGCATCTGCAACGCCCCGGAGAGTTCCCTGGTGCGGGAATCGGACCTGGTCCTACTCACCCATGCCGGCCCCGAGATCGGGGTCGCCTCCACCAAGGCCTTCACCACCCAGCTCACCGCCCTCCTGCTACTGACGGTCGCCATCGGCCGCTACGCCGGGCTCATCGACCAGCCGGAGGCGGAACTGGCCGCCGCCTTGCGGGCCCTGCCCGGCCGGGCCCGGGATTTTCTCGCCCTGGATGGCCCGGTCGCCCGAGTTGCCGAGGACTTTGTCGACAAGGAGCACGCCCTCTTCCTGGGGCGCGGGGACCAATTCCCCATCGCCCTGGAGGGCGCCCTCAAGCTGAAGGAAATCTCCTACATCCACGCCGAGGCCTACCCCGCGGGCGAACTCAAGCATGGTCCCCTGGCCCTGATCGACGACACCATGCCGGTGGTCGCGGTCGCCCCCAACAACAAGCTGCTGGAAAAGTTGCGCTCCAACCTGGAGGAGGTGCGCGCCCGCGGCGGGCAACTCTTCGTCTTCGCCGACGAGCGCCTGGAGCTGACCTCCCAGCCCGGGGTGACCATCATCCCGGTACCCCACGTGGACGAACTGACCGCCCCCATCCTGTACACCATCCCGCTGCAACTCCTCGCCTACCACGTCGCCGTCCTCAAGGGCACGGACGTGGATCAGCCGCGCAATCTGGCCAAGTCGGTCACGGTGGAATAGTCAGGCCAGCACCCAAGCCACCATCCGCGATCGAGCCACTCGCCGGCATACCCGTGTCACCAGCCACCAAGCCGTCCGGGGCTCCCCGGCGCCCGAGCGCGGCGCGGGGGGTAAGGCTATGACGATTCGGGCCAAATTCGCCGCCGGCCTGGTCGTCATCCTCGTGGTCAACCTGGGGGCCGGCCTCTACGCCTTTTCGCTCTACCAGCAGGCCAACAGTCGGACCACCGAGGTCCGGGAGACCAGTTCCCGGATCGTCGCCAGCGCCCTCACCACCCAGGTCAACTTCAAGAAACAGGTGCAGGAGTGGAAAAACATCCTGCTCCGCGGACAGGAACCCGGGCTCTACGTGCTCTACCAGGCCCAGTTCGCCCGGGAAGAGGACAACACCCGTCACTCCCTGGTGCAACTGATCGAGCTGCTGGAGGCTGATCAGGAGGCGCGGCAGATCGCCCACCAGTTCCTTGAGGCCCATGTCCAACTGGGGGCGGCCTACCGCGCCGCCCTGGCCGAATACCGGATGGCGACGCTGGGTCCGCCCCTGGACGTGGACCAGCGGGTCCGGGGGATCGACCGACGCCCGACGGACCTGATGGACGAGGTGGTCAAGGCCGCCCTCAAGCACAAGGACCTCACCCTGGACGGTATCGCCCGGGACATCGCCGGCGTGGAGCGCCACATCTTCCTGCTCATGGCCGGGGTCATGACCGGGGCCGTGGTGCTGCTGATCCTGTTGGTGGACCGGACCATCGGCCGCCCCATCGCCATGGCCACCGCCATTGCCCAGCGGGTAAGCGCCGGGGACTTCTCGACCCCCATCCGCGTCACCGGCAGCGACGAAAACGCGGAGATGCTGGCCGCGCTCAAGACCATGCAGGAGAACCTGGCCCATTCCCAGGAAAGCCTGCGGCGTAGCGAGGCCCATGCCCGGCTGCTGCTCGAGTCGACCAGCGAGGGCATCTTTGGCGTCGACACCAGTGGCCGGTGCATCTTCTGTAACCCGGCGGCGGCACGCTTCCTGGGTTACGCCAGCCCGGCGGATCTAGAAGGACTGGTGATGCACGAGGTCATGCACCACAGCCACCCGGACGGCAGCCCCTACCCGGCGGCGGACTGCCGCGGCACCCGCGTCTTTCACGATGGCATCGCCGTCTCCGTGGATGACGAGGTCTTCTGGCGGGTCGACGGGACTGCCTTCCCGGTGGAGTACCACGCCAACCCCATCCTGCGCGATGGGGAACTGGCCGGCGCGGTGGTCAATTTTTCCGACATTTCCCAGCGCCGCCAGGCGGAGCAGGCCCTGCGCCAGGCTCATGACGCCCTGGTCCGGGAGCGGGCCCTGCTCGCCGAGCGGGTCCGGGAACGCACCGCCGAACTGGACCGCGCCAATGCCGAACTGACCCGTTCCGCCCGGGCCAAGGATGAATTCCTGGCGGCCATGAGCCACGAGCTGCGCACCCCCCTGACCAGCATCCTCGGCCTCTCCGAGACCATGGGGGACGGCCTCCTCGGGGCCCTCAGCCCCCAGCAGGCCAAGGCCGCCCAGACCATCCATGACAACGGCACCCACCTGCTGGAACTGATCAACGACATCCTCGACATGTCGCGGGTGGCCTCCGGGCGCATGACCCTGCATTGGGACCAGGTACCCGCCAACCAGTTGTGGGACGCCTGCATGCGCCTGATCCGCCCGGCCGCCACCGCCAAGGGTCTGCGCCTGGAGACCCGCCTGGACCCGGCGGTGCAACTGGTGCATGGCGATGGCCGCCGCCTCAAGCAGATGCTCATCAACCTGCTGGGCAACGCCGTCAAGTTCACCCCCGAGGGCGGGGTCATTGGCCTGGACGTGACGGGGGACGCCCTCCGGGGCCGGGTGCGCATCCGTGTCTGGGACACCGGGGTCGGCATCCCGCCGGATCAGCTCGACCGGCTGTTCAAACCCTTTGTCCAGATCGACAGCCGCCTGTCCCGGCAGTACGGCGGCACGGGCCTGGGCCTGGCCCTGGCCTACGGCATGGCCCAACTCCACGGTGGCACCATCGAGGTGGCCAGCACCGTCGGGGCGGGCAGCCACTTCGACCTCATCCTGCCCTGGAACCCCGCCGCCCAGGGTGCCGGTGCCGTCCAGGGGGAGGAGGGCGCCCGGGAGGAGGCCGGCGCGGCCACAGCGTCACCGCTGGAGCCGGCCCGGGTGCTCCTGGCGGAAGACAACGCGGACAACCTGGAAATGGTCTCCACCTATCTGCGCCTACGGGGCTTCGAAGTCCAGGCCGCGCGCAACGGCCTGGAGGCCATCGCCGCCGCCCGCGCCTGGCTACCGGACATCATCCTCATGGACGTGCAGATGCCGGAAATGGATGGCCTGGAGGCCACCCGCCGCCTGCGCGGCGATCCCACCCTGCGCCTCACCCCCATCATCGCCCTCACCGCCCTGGCCATGCCAGGGGATCGGGAACGCTGCCTGGACGCCGGGATGGACGACTACCTGAGCAAGCCCCTGGGACTCAAGGAACTGCACAAGAACCTGGTGAGCTGGATCAAGCGCACCCGGGGCGCGGACGGGCGGCGCTGACCCCATTGCCAGGAGTGCCTGAGGTTGTGGCGCTCAGCCTTGGTGACCGCCCTGGCAGGGCAGGGCGGCCAGCTCCCGGAATTCGCCCAGTCCCGCCAGCCGTTCCAGGGCCGCCAGGTTGAGGATCTTGACCCGCATGCCCTGGACGGCAATGATCCCCTGGTCGCTCAGGTCCTTTTCGATCCGCGAGAAGGTCTCCGGTTTGATGGAGAGCCGCGAGGCGATAATCCCCTTGCGCATGTCGAGGGCCAGCTCCTCACCCTGGGCGGGGCTCAGGGACAGGAGATAGCTGGCGAAGCGACTGCTGGCGGAATGGAGGCTGATGTTGTCGATCTCCCGCACCAAGCCCTTGAGCCGCTGGCTGAGGTCGCCCAACAACAGCAGGCAGGTATCGACGGACTCCCGCAGCATGCGGGCGAAATCCCGGCTGTCGACGCCGATGAGTTCGGTGGGACCCAGCGCCGCCGCGCACACCGGATAGCGAGCGGCATTCATGAACATCAGGGCCTCGGCGAAGGTCTCCCCGGGCCCGATGATCTCGATCACCTTTTCCGCCCCCTCCGGCGACAGGCGGAAGAGCCGCATCTGCCCGGACAGGACCAGATAGAAGCGCTCGAAGGGATCCGCCTGACTGAAGAGCAGTTGCCCGTCCGCCAGACGAGAGCGCACCGCCCGCCGCGCCACCCGCTCCAGTTGCTCAGAAGAGAGGCGGGACAACAGCAGGGTCCCACGCAATTCCTCGATCATGATCTAGTCCTCATCACCCAGCGGGGGATCAGTGTTCAGGGTTTCCGGCCGGGTCAGGACCCACCGGCGCCGCGGCGGCGGGCAGCGAAAAGTCCCGGCGCAGGGCCTCCAACTCCGCCCGATAGGCCTCGGCATCGCCAAAATCCACGAACCGCTCGTAGCGGGAGTGAGCCTCCAGGACCCGCCGGGCATGTTTGATGGGACACCAATATTGTTCCGTCCGCCCGACGATTTCCATGACATAGCTCGTCAGACCGGTGGCATAGGCGCAATAGGCGCAGTTGAACTTTTCGATGATATTCAGATAGGCCAAGCTGCTGCGATCGAAAATGAAGTAGTCGCGCCGCCGTACCCGGGGAATGCCGTAGAGGGGAAAGCACAGCCACTGGTAGGCGGTCACCGCCAGGTCGACCAGCAACAACGGCAGGGAGACGGCATAGATGATGGGCGCGGAGACCAGGTTGCGCAAGCGCGCCTGGGCCAGATAACGCAGGATCCCGGTCTTGAGCCGCCGGTGCTGGATCAGCACCTCCCGCTCGAAGCGCACCCGGCGATCCTCCAGGGTGAAGTGGAACTGGTCCCGCCGGCTGGCGATCTCCCGCTCGACCTCCTCCTCCAGTTCCCGAATCCTGATGATCAGGTCATTGATTTTTTGATTCATGCACCCTCCGTTGTGGGAGGGATGATCCCATAAAGTCGCGGCGAAGGCGAAGGCACGGTAATCGCTTGACATTGCGCCCCGGGGTTTCAGAATGAAGCCATTTAATGGCCCTTACCGGTCCCCGTTTCGCCTTCTACCCGCCACTTCCGGAGTCACGTGAAAATCCTGGTCATCGATGACGCCGCCGACGCTCGCCTCTACGTCAGCCTCCTGCTGCGCCGTTGGGGTTACGAGGTGCTGGAGGCCGAGGACGGTCATGCCGGTCTGGACCTGCTGCTGGCCCAGGACGTCCGGTTGGTGATCTGTGACTGGATGATGCCCGGCATGTCGGGCCCTGAACTCTGCCGGGCCGTGCGCACCACGGACCTGGGCCACTATGCCTATATCATCCTGCTCACCGGTCGCTCCGACAGCGCCGACCTGGTGGAGGGGCTCAACGCCGGGGCCGATGACTTCGTCACCAAACCCTTCGAGGCCCAGGTGCTGCGGGCACGCCTGCGGGTGGGCGAGCGCATCCTGGCCCTGGAACAGCGCTTGGGGGAACAGAACCGCGACCTGCTGGAATCCCGCAACCGGCTCGCCCAGGCCTACGACCAGATCCAGGCCGACCTGGCTACCGCCGCCCGCATTCAGCGCCAGCTCCTGCCGACCAGCGACCAGGCGACCTCCCCCTTTCGCGCCCACTGGCTCTTCCTCCCCGCCGCCCAGGTCTCCGGTGACAGCTTCAACTTTTTCGAACTGACCCCCGGCCTGGTGGGCTTCTACCATCTGGATATCTCCGGCCACGGCGTCCCCGCGGCCCTGCTCTCCGTGAGCCTGAGCCGCTCCCTGGTACCGGGCGGCGGACCGGGGACCGCCGTGGCGGACTTTTTCGACCCGGCGACCTTCCTCGCCGACCTCAACCGGCAGCTCACCAGTCGGGACGGGGAGGTGGAGAATTACGCCACCATCGCCTACGGCACCCTGGAAAAGCACACCGGGCGGATACGGCTGGCCCTGGCGGCACATCCCTATCCCCTGGTCCTGCGCCAGTCGGGCCGCATCGACACCCTCCAGCAGGGCGGGCTACCCGTCGGCATGTTCCCCGTGGTGGATTATCAGGCCCAGGAGGTGCAACTGGCCCCCGGGGATAGGCTGGTGCTCTATTCCGACGGCGTGACCGAGTGTCGCAACCGCCAGGGGGAGGCCTTCGGCGAGGCCCAATTGCGGGCCAGCCTGAGCTTTGCCGCTCAGACCGGTCTCAGCCTAACCGCCGTCCTCGACGAGCGCCTGCGGGACTGGCGCGGGCCGCGAGACTTCGAGGACGACATCTCCCTGCTGGTGCTGGAACGGCCGCTGACCTTGAGTGGCGACCGCCTGCACCTGCGATTGCATAGCGATCCGGCCGAGGTCGCCGAGCTTCAGCCGCGCCTGCTGGACCTCTGCGCCCAGGCCGGGCTCGACGCCATGGCGGCCTTCAAGCTGACCACCGCTATCGTCGAGGCCCTCAACAACTGCATCGAACATGCCTATGGCGGGGAGCCCGGGCAGCCCATCGACCTGGAGTGGACCCGCGGCGCCGAGGCGGTCGCGGTGGCGATCCATGACGAGGGGCAACCCCTGCCGGCCCGGGCGCTGGACCCGGCGGCGCCGGCGTCAGCCGATGCCGAGTCCGGGCGTGGCTGGCAGATCATTCACGAATGGACTCATGCGGTGAGCTACCAGCGAACGAACAACCGAAACGTGCTGACCCTCACCTATTTCCTTTCCTGACCCCGACCTGTCCTGGCCCAACTGGGTTCCGGAATTAGCCGCCAAACCTTAAGCACCCGCCACCCCGCCGTGACCTGACACCTTTGGAGTACCCCTAGCATGAACCTTGAACACCGCACCCAGGAGGGCGTCGACATCGTCAAACTGCCGGAACGCCTGATGATGGCCGACGCGGCGGGCGCCCGCGCCACCCTCAAGGACATCATCGACCAGGGCGGCGGTAAACTGATCCTCGACCTATCCGCCACCAGTTTCATGGACTCCAGTGGTCTGGCGGTGATCGTCAGCGCCCTGCAGGCGGCACGCAAGCGCGAGGGGGATGTCTACCTCTGCGGCATGAGCAACACCGTGCGCGCCCTCTTCGAATTGACCCGGTTGCAGACCGTTTTTCAGATCTTCGACGACGAGACGGTCGCCCGGCGCGCCTTCACTGAAGCCACCGCCAGCCATCAGCAGTGAGCGCACCAAGCATCTGTACTAAAACGGCTTTACCCTACCTTTCACGCTCGCGCAAAAAGATGATGGTAACGTAAGGGCTTGAGGGTTCACTCAGGGGTCCACCTCCTCCCTGAGATCGGCAAGCAAGCGATAGAGGGTCCGTTCACCGATCCCCAAGATCCGCGCCAGCTCCGCCCTGCTCCGCCGCCGCCTGCGCAGCAGCAACCGCAGATAGCGCTGTTCGACCTCCGCCAGGGTCGGTTCGTGATCGAAGGACAGGGTCACGTCCGCACCGCCCGTAATCGGGGCTTCGCCCGTCGTCGCTGATGGTGAAAGTTCCTGAGGCAGCGGGGGCCGGCCCAGGGGGAAATCCGCCACGTCAATTCTCAACCTGCTCCCCGACAGGATGCTGGCCCGCTCGACGGCGTTACGCAATTCCCGGATATTGCCAGGCCAGTCATGGTCAAGGAGCTGGCCCATGGCGACCGGGCTCACCCGCTTGGTAATCCCCCGCGACGCACCCGCTTGGGCGAGAAAGTACCGCACCAGGGCGGGAATATCCCCCCGCCGGTCCCGGAGGGGCGGCACCCGGATCGGAAAGGTGCTGAGCCGAAAAAACAGGTCCTGACGAAATTCCCCGGTCCGGATCATCGCTTCCAGGTCACGGTTGGTGGCGGCCAGGATCCTGACGTCCGCCGCGAGATCCCGCGTCCCGCCCAGCCGGCGATAACGCCTGGTTTCGAGCACCCGCAGCAGTTTGGCCTGAAGCGTTGCCGGGATCTCCCCGATCTCGTCCAGGAAGAGGGTACCCCCCCGGGCCTCCTCGATGAGCCCAGCCTTGCGGTGACTGGCCCCGGTAAAGGCACCCCGCTCGAAGCCGAACAGCTCGGCCTCGAACAGGGTGGCCGGCAAGGAACAGGTATCCACCGCCACCAAAGGTCCCGCGGCCCGGGGACTGAGGCGATGAATCTCCTGGGCGACCTTCTCCTTGCCGACCCCGCTTTCCCCCAGGATCAACACCGTCGCCTCGCTGGGGGCCACGGCCTGGATCAGGTCCCGGAGCTGCCGCATCGGTTCGCTGTCACCGATAAGCAAGCTTGGGGCCTCAACGCGGATGAGGTGGGTATAGAACTCTCCCTGGCGGTAGAGTAGGGCATGGTCGATGATGCGCCGCACCGCCGCGACCAGTTCCCCCTGGTCGATTGGCCGGACCAGAATTTCCGCCGCGCCGAGCCGCAACGCCGCCATGGCGTCCTCCAGATGGGCCTCATCGCACAGGATCAGGCAGGGATACTCCGCCATCCATGTCGTGAGTAGCTCCGGCCACAGGTCCCGGGGCCAGGGGTGATCGAGCACGATCAGGTCCGGGGTCTGGGTGCTCAGTTCCCGCTGTGCACCCTGGCCGCTCGTGGTCCGGAAGATCGCGAAGCCCTGGGCCAGCAGGTCGCGCGCGAGAGGCCCCAGGGAGCCCGAATCCGCCCCGATCAGTAGAAGGGTATCGCTCATGATGGGATGGCAGCCGCCCGCCAGGGAGGGGCTACAATGAAACCGGACATACGCAAAATCTTCATCACCCGAGGTCCCGGTCAAGATCTATCAGCGACCCAGGTGATCGGCCAGAATGGCAGGCCCAGATGGGGCAAAGCCGCCAAACTGGCAGCCAGCCGTTCCTAACCACAGCATCCGATTCGGGGTCCATAATTATTTCTTTTACTATCAATCTACTAAGATCGAATTATGAGATGTTGTTCTATTGGTCCGAATGATGCTTAATTTAAGGTCAGCGGTCAGAAAATGACTTGCGATGCGGCATTAAACTAGCATCCAGCGCCGCGCGTGGCGAGAACCAGCCTGGACATCCCGCATACACGATCTTTCCTTCGCCTTCCAACGAGACGATTAGCATGAACACAGAGAAAAAAACCTATGAACCGCCAACGATCGAGGAATGGACGGTCGCCAGCTTGACCCAGGTCGGTGATTCCACCTCCGGCGGTGATACCTTGCCCTGGCGCGCGAAGGGCAACGATGGTGGCAGCGTCTATCCAGCCGGACTGGACAAATACCAGTGACGAAGGCCGGGGCGACCATGCCCAGGCGTTCCCAGCCCCTGGAGGTGGCCCCGATCATCCTGTTACGCAGGGATGCCACGTTGCCGGGGGTAGAGGATAGGACCGTTCAGGGCCGGTGGACTAAGTCATGACCACGGCGGGTGTTAGTGAGCGCCCATCGGGCCAGAGGTACCAACCCTTGGCTGAGGCAGCGGGCTTGCAACATCCTTGGGTGCTGGTGCCCCTGGCCAGTAAGCGCTTGGGGCCATCTGAGGGTCCCGCGGTTGCTCTGGGTGATCTGGCCGAGGCCCTGGCCCTGGATCCCTGGTGGCAGCAGTGCCCCGAGGCACGACTCTTGCTGCGGGAAGACGGCGATGGCGTGCTGGGCGTACTGGGTCGCTTCGACCCCGCCATGATGGCGCGCCTGCGGATGCTGCGCCAGCAACTGGCGGAACCCTTGCCCCAATGGCTGAGCTACGCCGAGGTTGAGGACCTGGTGGAGGCCCTCGCCGCAGGTTTTCGGCAGCGCTTTGACCGGGACTCCCTGGGGGGGTTCGCTTTCACGGCCCTGCCCCGGGGCGGCCTCATCGTGCTGGGCATGCTGGCCTATCGTCTGGGGCTCAGGCCAACCCAACTGGACCCCCCCTTCGCGCCGGATCGCCCCCTGGTCGTCATCGACGATATCGCCCTGACGGGCTCCCGCTTTCGGCTCTGGTTGGGCACCCGGCATCAGCCGCCTCTGATCTTCGGCCAACTGCTTTCCCATCCCGACCTGCGCCAGACCATTGAGGCCCAGGAACCCCGGGTCGTGGCTTGCCTCGCCGCCAGGGATCTAGTGGACCGGGCACCTGACCGCCTCGGGAAGGACTACCCGGCCTGGCGGCGACAGCGGCTGCAAGCGCCCGGTCCCGGCTGTTACTGGGTTGGTCAGACCGACCCCATCGCCTTTCCCTGGTCCGAACCCGAACGAGGCTTCTGGAACCCCCAGAACCATCAGTTCGAGCGGGTCTGGCGCCTGATTCCCGGGCGCTACTGCCTGCGCAACCGCCGGGGCCAAGGGGATTCCGGTATCCCGATTCAACGCCAAGGGGCGGCCGAGGGGGTCTTGCGACTGGCCACTGGCGTCCTGGCCGGGGATCTGGGGGAGATGGTCTTGCTGAGCCCGGCTGAGGGTGGCTGCCTTGCCCTTAGGGGTAGCGCCGCGGATTTCTGGCGCACCCTGCGGACCTCGCGCGACCTGGACCAGGCCCTGGTCGCCTTGAGCCAGAGCTACGCCGCGGAACCGGAGGTGCTGCGCCAGGACCTGGCCGGCTTTATCGAGAATCTCGAGGCCCGCGGACTTGTGCTGGCAGGGGCCTAACGCCATGAAACCTGTTGATTCGGAAACCTCTGCGCGTGACACCCCGCCCGCGGGGCGGTGCTATGCCCTGTACGGACTCCGTCTGCGCAGCGACTTCCCTTTTCGCTCCCACCTGGTCGCCAGCCAGGGGCCGGCTGATCTGATTTTCACGTCCTTGCCCTTTGATCGGGCGGAGCGGGAAGAGCCGGGAGCGGAGGGCCTGGAGCCCGGCGTCTATCTGGTGGGGGAAGGGGAGCGAGAATGGCTGTACTATCCCCGCCTGTTCGATTTTTTGCTGACCCCGGGACGGATTGAGTGCCGCTGGCGCCCTCCCGAGGAACGGTCCCGGATCGAACGGGCCCTGCTTGGCACCGTTCTGGCCTATTGGCTGGAGCGCCGAGGCTGGCTGGCCCTGCACGCCGCCGCGGTCGAGGTGGAGGGTCAGGGCCTCGCCTTCCTGGCCGACAATCAGAGCGGTAAGACCACCCTGGCCATCAGCCTGCTGCAGGCCGGTTATGCCCTGATTACCGACAACCTCCTGGCTATCGAGCCAGGGGGGGAGCGGCCCCTGTGCCATGCCGGCCTGCCTCAGATGCGTCTCTGGCCGGAGCACGGGCGCCAATTGCTGCCCGGGTTGCCGCCAGGCCAGGCCAACGAACCCGATACCGGCAAGTGGGTCATCCCCCTGACCGCGGGTCTGGGGCGCCTGGCCCAAGGACCCACCCCCCTGGGGCGGATCTATCTGCCCACTCGGTCAGCATCCGCGGATCGCATCCGGATCCTGCCCCTGAGCCCGGCGGAGGCCCTGCGTGAACTGCAAGGCAAAAGCTTCACCCCCACCCTGGCCGAGGCGGCGGGACACCAGGCGCGACGCTTTCAGACCCTGGCCCGACTCCTCCACCAGGTTCCGGTACACCGACTAGAATATGGCAGTGGCATCGAACAGTTGCCCAGGGTGCGCGAGGCCCTGCTGGAAGATTTGCGGCAAGCACCCTGATGACCCCCAAAGCCCCCCTACGCAAGCCCCTCACCATTCCGCCCCCCGTCTATCACCGTTAACGCCATGTTGAGCAAGGACACCCTCATCTCCGTTGTCTCGGGTCCGGTGGCGGCGTCCCTCGGCGACGAGCTGGCCTTACTGGATGTCGCCAGCGGCCGCTACTATGCCTTCAATCCCCTGGGTACCCGCCTCTGGCAGTGGATGCAGACCCCAACCCGTTTCGGAGCCCTGCTGGAGCGGATTCAGGCCGAATATGAGGTGGAGGAGACGACCTGCGCCCGGGATCTCACGGTCTGGCTGGAACAGTTACGGTCCCGGGGTCTGGTCGAACTGCGGCGGCCTGACGCAAGGGGGGCGTGAAGCCATGCTGGTACGATCCCTGCGTCGCCTCTGGACCAGGCCCTGGTGGCAGCACCGGTTGGCCCTGGAGGCATGGATGGCCGTCTGGGTCCTGCGACTGGCCCTCTGGCTGCTGCCGACGCCGACGCTGCTGCGGGTGGTAGCCCGGAGGGCGGAGAGATCGGGCGGAAGGGTTGGCACCTTGCCCAAGCACCTGGCCTGGGCGGTGGCCCGGGTCAGCCGCCACGTGCCTCATGCCAGTTGCCTGACCCAGGCCCTGGCCCTGCAACTGCTGCTCGCCCGCCGTGGCTGGTCCTCGCGACTGCACCTGGGCATGGGCCGCGATGCGGCCGGGACCTGGCAGGCCCATGCCTGGGTCGAGTGTGACGGCCAGGTGATTCTGGGTGAGAACGGCGAACTCGGGCGCTTCCAGCCCTTCCCCGATCTGCACCAGGCCCTCTCCAGGCTACCTTGATGGCTCCAGCGGCGCTCCTGCACAAGGCCGCCCGCCGTTGGCCCGGGTTGCGCATCGATCGTGCCCTGGCGCTGGTCTGGCAGGCGGCGGGCCCCTGGACCCTGTTCACCAGCCTCCTGCTCGCGCTGCAGAGCCTGTTGCTGCTGGGGACCCTCTATCTCTTCAAACTCATCGTCGAAACCCTGACCAACCTGGAGTCGGGGACCGAACCGGAAACGCTCTGGTGGCTGATCGCCGGGGCCTTCGCCCTATCCCTCCTTAATATTCTCTGCACCGCCCTGGTTGGCTACGGTAATGGGGTCCAGAGCCATCTGGTGGCGGACCGGATGCAGCGGCTGGTGCAGGCCAAGTCCATCGACATGGACCTGGCCTATTACGAGAACGCCCAGTTCTACGACAAACTCCACCGGGCCCAACGGGAGGCACCCACCCGGCCCCTGCGCATCGTCCACAGCCTCACCGAGTTGACCCGGAACGGTCTCACCCTGCTAGGGGCGACGCTCCTGCTGCTGAGCTACCACTGGGGCCTGGTGCTCGGCGTCCTGCTGGCCTCCCTGCCCCTGCTCTACTTCCGCCTGCGCCAGGCCGGGCTGGTCTATCAGTGGCATCGGGACAAGACCGTCAGCGAGCGCTTGAGCGCCTACCTCAACCAGGTCCTGACCGGGGCCGACCATGCCCGGGAGGTGCGCAGCTTCGGCTTCGGTCCCCTGCTGATGACACGTTTCGCCGACCTGCGCGAGCGCATCCGTACCGGCTTGCAACAGCTATCGGCCCATGGCTACCGCCGTCAGTTCGTCAGTGAGGGGATGGCGACCCTGGCCGGCTTCGCCGCCCTAGCCTTCGTCGCCCAGTCCGCCTTGCGCCAACGGATCAGCGTCGGCGAACTGGTGATGTACTTCGGCGCCTTCCATATCATGCTGAGCTCGCTCAGACCCACCATGAGCGCCCTGTCCCAGCTCTATGAGAACAACCTGTTTCTCTCCGCCCTGGACGAATTTCTCGAGGTGGAGCGCCAGGTGAAAGAGCCGGCGGTGGCCCAGCCCATCCCCCTTCCCTGGCGGCAGGGCATCTCGGTACGGGAGGTGCATTTCCGCTATCCAGGCACCGAGCGCGAGGTATTGCGCGGGGTCAATCTGCGCATCGGTCCCGGCGAGGTCGTGGCCCTGGTCGGGCGCAACGGCTCCGGCAAGACCACCCTAACCAAGCTGCTTTCCCGGCTTTATGACCCGGACAGGGGCCAGATCCTCCTGGACGGCACCGATGCGCGGGACTTCGCCACTGCCGACCTCCGGGCCCAGATCAGCGTCATCTACCAGGATTTCGGCCGTTATCCCCTCAGTGCCCGGGAGAACATCCACCTCGGCCAGCCTGGCCTGGACCCCCGGGACCCCGCCATCGAGGCCGCGGCCCGTTGGGCCGGCATCCATGAGGATCTGGTGAAGCTGCCCCAGGGCTATGACACCCCCTTGGGCCGCATCTTCGAGGATGGCACCGATCTCAGCCTGGGTCAGTGGCAAAAACTGGCCCTGGCCCGTGCCTTCGTCAGGGAAGCGGCCCTGATCCTGTTGGACGAACCTACCAGCTCATTGGATGCGGCGGCGGAATACGAGTTCTTCGAGCGCTTCCGCAATCTGGCCCGGGGACGCGCCGCCCTGATCATCAGTCACCGTTTTTCCACCGTCCAGTTGGCCGACCGCATCTATGTCCTGGAGGACGGCCGCATCATCGAGGAAGGGGATCATCGTGCCCTGCTGGCCAGGGGCGGGCTCTATGCCCACCTCTTCCACCAGCAGGCCCAGGGCTACAGAGATCCGTTGGAGGGCCCGGCTGCATGAGTCCACGCGGACCCGGGCCAGACGCTCCCTCATCCCCCACCGATGCGCCTGGACGCCGGTGGGGTACTGAAACCCTACGGCGATAACCATGTCACCGGAATTCGCCCTGCTGTGCGAGGTCACCCGCCCCGAGCCAGACCCCGAGGCCCTCGGCGCCCGTCTAAGTTCCACACTGGATTGGCCCCGATTGCTGGAACTGGCCCTGCGGCACCAGATCCCGGTGCAATTGCATCAGGCCCTGCGTACCCGCGGCGAGGAGGAGGTGCCCGAATTCGCCCGTCGTCGCCTGCAACAACTGGCGCAGTTCATTGCCATCCGCAACCAGCGCCTGGTGGGGGAACTGCTGCGCCTGCTGGGAGTACTGGAAGGCAAGGGCATCGCCGCCATTCCCTTCAAGGGGCCCGTCCTGGCCTGGCTGGCCTACGGCGACCTGGGGCGACGCCCCTTCGCGGACCTGGACATCTTCGTGCCCCGGCACCAGATGCTGGCCGCCCACCAGCTCCTGCTGGCGGAGGGCTACATCAATCAGCGACCCCAGCGGGATTTTGGCCGTCACTCCCCTCGGTTGCTGAGGTCCAGTTACCACTATGACGAGTGGTACTGGAAGACCCTGGATGAGCGGGACCTCTTCGGGGCCCGGGTGGAGCTGCATTGGGCCACTTCCCCCGAACACGCCATTCACCCCATGGAGCCCGAGGGGCTTTGGGCCCGGCGTATCATCCTGCCCCTGGCCGGAGGCCAGGTAGCCAGCTTTGCCCCTCAGGACCTCTTTTTGTTGCTTTGCGTCAATTATTCCAAGGATCACTGGCGCTATCTACGCATGGTGGCGGACATCGTCGCCCTCTGGCAGCGCCAGGCCGGACTGGATTGGGGCTTGATGCTGGAGCAGGCCCGGGTCCTGGGTCGCCGGCGTGCCCTGCTCCTGGCCTTCGCCCTGGCCCGGGATTGCCTGGGCGCCACTCCCCCAGCCCTCATCGCCGCGGAGATGGCGCGGGACCCGGTGCTCACGGCACTGGCCCAGTCGGTGATGCGGCGACTGATACGAGGCGGCGGGGATGAGCCTGGCCCGGGCAACAGGATCCTCTACAATTTCCGCCTCCGTCAGGGGTTGGTGAACCCCTGGCGCTATACCCTGGCCAGCCTGCGCAAGCTGCTGGGGGGACTGTGAATCTGTCGCGGCGCCGTCATGGGCGGTAAACATGGCCATCGCGAATCCATGTTGGTTTTCCTGGTCGGGTGGCCTTTGGCGGGGGGCAACCTGACAGACGTCCTTTTCGGCTTGATGTCCGCTTGGTCGCGCAAACCCCGCCAGACGCCATCCAAGCCACCCATGTCCGAGCGAAAATTTGAAATGTTTCGGGTCTAGCCCTGGGGCCTCCGAGGCTCCCGGACATTCAAGGGGGCTGATGAAATCCGTGGGCCGTCTCTGGTTGCTGGGCCTCCTGCTGGGGTTGGGGCTCTTTCTGATCTGGGAAGCGCAGGAAGCGGCCCGGCTGCAAGCCCTACGGCCCCTGGTCAGCCAGTTCCAAATCCTGGGACCGGACAGGAGTCAACTGCCCGATCTGACCCTGGGGTCAACCCCACTGGGGGCCCTCTCGGAGTGGGGACCGCCCGCGGAGTTGGGACTCTTTGAGGGACCGGACGGTAGCGCCGGGGTCGAGGCCATCCTCGTCCTGAACCGCCCACCCTATCTGGGGACCCTGGTGCTGGTACTGGAGCCCGAAACCGTGGTTCTGGCCGCTCTGGAGGAGGACCGCCTTGAGGGGCATACCCTGGCAAACGGGTACCGCCGCCATGGACTGGCCGAGGCGGCGCGACCAAAGCTGGCCCCGTCACCAGTGGTCGAGCTGGCCTTCGTGCCCAGGACCCGTCTGCGGCCCGGCCTCTGGCGCCAACTCTTCGGTGAACCGGACCAGATCTGGCAGCCCGGCCAGGAGCAAAAATACTGGCTGTACCCCCAACGGGGGTTGGTGATCAGCCTGGCCAAGGGCGGCTCCCAATGGCTGCACTTCGTGACCCTGGAGCGTTGGGGTGAGATGCTGAAGCGCATCCAGCCTTCCCCGCCGTCCTGATTCCGCGTTCCTACCCCGAAGAATGGATCCTCGCCGAACAGTCGTAAACCAGGTATATCAGTGCGCGCTTAGGCTTTTAACATGCTGATGGAAAATACAAGAACCTCATCGGCAGGCACTGGTATGGGCACAAAACCGGATTCTCGGCGGGGCGCTCGATAATCCGTCCATCAATGACTTCCCGAGCTGATAGAGCCCCCCTGGGGCGCCACTGGGGCACTGGAAAATGGATCTTTTTTCCAGGCACTCAGAGCCGTTCGGCCGGGGTGAGGGGCTCCAGCAGGTAGCTGGCGCCGAAATGGGCCAGACGGCGGCGCAAGGCGGAACTGGGGCCGACACAGGACAGGGGCTGCTGGTGCCTGAGTTGATGGCCCCGCAGCAGGGCCAGAAGCCCCAGGGCGGCACTATCCAGGTGGCTGACCCCTCCCAGGTCAAGCCTCACGGCCCGGGGTCGGCTGTTGAGGTTAGTCAGGGCCTCCCGCAGGGGCTTCAGCCCCGCTTCGCCCCAGAACCCGCTCAGGCGCAGATCCAACAGGCCTTGGGTATCGGTGATGACTTCCAGTTCCCCGGCCCTGGATGGGGCCCGACGGCTCAGGATCAGGGCCGGCAGCCCGTGACGGAACAGATAGGCCAAAAAGCCGAGGCCATCCCCCCAGTAACGCCGCCAGAGCCCGGGCTCCTCCTTAATCCGCCACAGCCATTCCAGGCCGAGTTTACCGACCAGGCCCGGGGCCCGGGCCACGGAGCCGGCCACGAAGTTCACCACCGCCCCCAGATGGCTGACCACCGGTATCCGCAGGCGATCTAGATTGCGCAGGATCCAGGCCTGCCCCTTGCGCGCCCCCAGGGCCACGACCAGGAAATCCGCTCCGCTGGCGTTGATGGCGTTCAGGGTGGCCGGGTCGCTCATCTCCTCGACGCCGCCGAAGCCGGGGGACAGATGATCCTTACAGCGCATCGGGTCGCCGGACCGGTTGAGGTTCTCGCAGGCCTGGCCGGCAAAGCCCGGCGGGCCGCCAAAAAAGTGCACCGAGATCGGCTTGGCGCGCAGGCGCTGGAACAGATCCGAGCCGGGAACCCGCTGCCGCAGCGGCAGGCCCAGCAATTTGGCCAGCCAGACCACTGGCATGCCGTCCGGCAGGGACAGTTCACTTTGCAGGACGGAATTGCGGAAGGCTTCATCCCGCTGGCAGGTGATCAGCCAGTTGAGGTTGGGGGTCGAGAGGAAAAAGCGTCGGCCTGACCGCGCCGCGGTGGCGATCTGGTCCACCGCCGTGGCCATGTCGATGGCATCGAAGGGCAACCCCAGCAGCAGGTACACCGGGCGTTGGAAGTCGGTGTAGCGCTCCAGGGGGGGAAAGGTCTCGAACTCGGCTGCCCTTGCTTCGGGTGCATGCTGGGACATGGTCAAGCCTCCTGTTCCCGCAACCACAGTTCCGCGGTGATGGTGTTCCAGAAACCGCCCTCTTCCCGGTGATCCCCCTGGAGGTAGCGCTCGTAGGCCGCGATCAGTGCGGGCTCGGTGACGAAGCCCCGCGCGGCCAGACGCGACCCGGTGAACAGTTCCAGAATCGCCGCCCGGGCGTCCTGGCGCAGCATCCGCTCGAACAGGGGCGTGGGCACGATCTTACGGGCCTGCATACGGGCCTCCTCCGGCATGATGCCCCGCATGGCGCGGCGGCTGATGCGCTTTTCCTCGCCGATGCGGGAAATCATGCGCGACGGAAAGCGCAGGATCAGCTCCACCAGACGTCGGTCACTCCAGGGATCGGCGTAACCGATGCCAAAGGCGGCATTATGGCGCTCCTGTTCCACCGCGGCGCGAAAGTAACCAGGGTAAAAGATGGCCCGATGGCGCGCCGGTCGCGTCAGGGCCGGCAATCCCACCCCCGGGGCCTGGGCAGATCTTTGACCGTCCAGGCCCAGACGAGGCATCAGGTCTGGCCGTAGCCAGGATGGCCGGGCGTTGAGCCTCCGCGCCCAGCCGCCACCCGGTAGCCCTCCCAGGACCGCGGCGGCCCTATGCAAGGCCGGGGCATCTTTCATCGCCAGCCTCAAGGGCCGAAGAAAGCGGTTCTTGAGCACTCGGCGCATGGACCAGTGAGGCGCGTGGCGATGCAAGCGGATCAGATCCCGGGCGATGGTTAACCAATGGCCGAGCAGCAGTAATTCCAGATAATCGAAATCACCCGATTCCGTCATGGGGTCACCACGAAAACCGCTCAGAATCAGCCCCACCCCCTGCTCACGGGCCAGTCGTAAAGAGGTCTCCAACAAGGGAGTGTAGACCTGGATCAAGGGCTCGTCGGGATGGGTAACCCTGGCCGCCTCGGGGGCAAAGGGGGCATAGGTCTCCGCCGGGATCTCCGACGCGATCAGGCCAAACTGCCGGACGATCAGGTCGCTGATGTGGCGCTCATCACACTGAACCAAGGTGTCGAAGCGCCAGGAGTGACTGCGCAACGGCGGCCAGGGCTGATCCGGCTCCTGGACCCGCAGCCAACCCGCCATGGCGCCCACGCTGCCGGAATCCAGGCCACCGCTCAGCCAGATGGCCACGGGGCGCACCGCGTTCAGCCGATCCCGGACCGCCTGTCGAAAGACCTCAACGAAATGGTCGCTGTAGTCCTGATCCCGGGAATAAAGTAGTAGCGGTTCCACCGGAGCCTGCCAATGCCGCCATACCCGCGGGCCCCGAGAATCGCACCAGAGCGAATGGGCCGCCGGGAGCACGGCGATCCCCTCGAAGAAGGTCCAGTCCTCGGGGGCGATGATGGAGGCCAGATGCAGGGCCAAGGCCGCTTCACGCAGGGGCGCCGAACAGCCGGGGATGGCGCGGATCTGGCACGCCTCGCTGGCGAAGTGGCAGGTCGTCGCCTGGTAACGGTAATAGAAGGGGCGCAAGCCCATGGGGTCCCGGGCCGCGAAGAGCCCCTGGCGCGGTCCATCCCAAATGGCAAAGGCGAAATCCCCCAGCAAGCGGGCGGCGCAGTCCTGGCCCCACAGGCGATAGGCGGCCAGGATCAACTCCGCGTCACTGACATTCGCCGCCAGAGGCCAGCCCGCGGCCGCCAACCTGGACAGCAAGTCAGCACGGTTGTCGATGCGGGCCGATGCGGTGATCACTAAGCCCTCCCGCGCCAAAGGTTGACATTCCCCCTGGGACTCGGGCGTCAGATTCAGGTGCAGATGGGCAAGCCCGACGGCACCTTCCCGCCAACGGCCAATGCCATCCCGCGCCCGGGCGGCGGCAGGGCTGATCATGGCCTCCAGGGACCGGGGGTCCACGGACGCGCCCCGGAAGTCGACGATGCCGCACAAGCCACTCATGGTGCCCCACCAGCGCTTGAGGTCAACGCCACCCTGAGGACAGGCGCCATGAAGCCCGCTGCCGAAAAGTCGACGCCCTGCACTTGAAGGGGGCAAGGGAGGGCGTTGACCACCTCAGCCCCCCCGACGGGTCAGACGCCTTAGGACGCGCCGGAACGAGCGATGCAACATCCAGTGCAGGCGCGAAAGCCAGCGCATTTGCGCGTAGATGGTGGAAAGGATGCGCTCGGAACGCTTGGTCTGGGTGAAATTCAGCACGGCGCTGACCGCGGGCACCTCGGCCAGGACCAGGCGGTCGATGGATTGGCGCAGATCCCGGTAGAGGCTGTCGTCCTCCCGGCCGACCAGCAGGACCGCGTCGGCATGGGCGGCGACGTGGTAGGCAAAGTCATCGTCCGCCAGGGCAGCCACATCCAGCAGGATCAGGTCATAGTTGTCCCGGAACCGCGCCAGCAGCCGCAGAAAGGCCGGCCGGTCGGCCAGTCCCTCCCCGGCCTCGCCCGCCGGGAGGATGTCGATCTGGCGACGCGGGTCCCACTGCACCAGGCCCTTCAGGTCAAGGTCTTCATCCTGAAGGGCCTCCCACAGTCCGGGACTCGGCCGGAGGGCGCCCTGGGCCCTGGCCAGACCCGGCCGGCCGAGATTGCACTCCACCAGCAACAGGCGGCGACCCCGGGCACCCAGGGTGTGCCCCAATCCCAGCGCCAGGGAGCTGACCCCGCAACCGGTCCCGAGGCCCGACAGGGCGAAGACCCGGGAGCCGTGCCGCTCCCACTCCAGTTCGAACCGCACCGCCAGGGCGCGGATGGCGAGGGCCGTCGGGTGGCGGGGCCACTCGAGGGTGACCTCGGCAAAGCTGCCGGGAGGATGCTCCGGTCCCTCCAGAATGGGGATGGGGCCGGCCCCCGGGCCGCCCAGGGCGCTGTTCACCTCCTTGGGATCCCGCAACCGGTTATCCACGAAGTCGAACACCAGGATGAAGCTGAAGGCGCCGCCAAAGCCGAGGAGGATGCTCATCACCGCCAGGGCCTTGGCATTGGTACTGCCGGGTCCACCGGGTTTCAGGGCCATCTTTTCGATGTAGATCTGGACCGGTGCCATGGCCTCCATCTCGGCATCGTCGATCCGACTGTTGAGGGCTTGTAGCCGCTCCCGTAATTGATCGATGGTGTACTGAAGGCCGGACGCCTCGTAGATCCCCTGGGCCACGCGATGATGTTCTTGCGCGGCCTCGCTCAACAGCCCTCGTATGTAATCCAATTGCTTGGCGGCGGCCTCATCGGCGTTGGTGGCGCGAATCAACTCCTCGGTGAACCCGAATAAACGGGTGGACTGCAATTGGTTAATGGTCTGTTCGGCGACCCGGATCTTGTAGTTTTGGAGGTAGTCCTCCATGGCCTGGATGCGCGCCTCGACATTCTTACGGTCCTGGTTGTCCACGGTGAGGCCGTCGATGCTCTTGCGGAGCTCCGCCGTTTGCTCGTAGGTCCAGAGTTCCATGCGGGTGATGCCGAAGTTATCCGCCACCCGCTGATTGGCCAGGGGCTGAAGGTCCAGTTGGGACAATTCGGTCAGATTGCCCACGGCCTGGTCGTACAGGATGTGCGCCTCGGAACGCCGGATCTCCGCGTCCAGATAGAGCTGCTGGATCTTGTCCAGCTTGCTGACGTGAGCGGTATAGCCTTGGTGCAAGACCACCCCCTCGACCAGGTCCGGGTTGGGCTTGAGCAACAATGCCTGAGATTCCTCGAGCCGGCCCAGAATCTTGTCCCGTTCCCGGGTCAGATAGGTGATGCGCCGCAACTGCTTGCCTTGCTGTTCGTCCTGAACCTTATCCACGAAGGCCTGCATCACTTGATTCAGGACCTCGGCCAGGCCATGGGGCTGAGGCGCGGTGATGACAACCATGACCAGGTAGGTCTGCGGGACCTCCCGAACGTCGATGTGGGCCTTCAGGCGAAAGGCATTGACCTGGGGCGGATCGGTCGTGACCAGAAAGCTGGGATACTCCTCGGGCTTGAGGCGCTGCACCGCGACGGACAGCAGATCGATGGAGGTGAGTCGCTGGACCATGGTGCGGGTGAAATCGCGGAAGGCGCCGGGAAAAGGGTCGCGCTCCCGCCCGCTCACCGTCATTTCCTTGCTGGGATCGATCAGCAACAGACCATCCGTGCTGTACAGGGTCTTGACCCGGGGCAGCAGCACGAAGAGCAGGAAGGCCGCCAGCACCCCCCCTATAAGTAGAATCAGGGGGGCGCGGCGAAAGACGAAGGCCATCACCAGGAAGGGCTTGCCCTTTTTGCCCTCGCTGAGATTCCCGCGCAGGGGAGAGGTCTGGTGAGGAAGATCAGCCATTACCGCCTTCTGTGATAACCGGCGCGTAAGCGCTCACTCTCCCTAGTCCCTAAGGTGGCAGAGGTAGCGCAACCCGCTAATTCTCTTACTCCCTCCCCCCTGGCGGGGGAGGGTTGGGGAGAGGGGGTCTGAACGGTTTCACCGGCGCGAATCAATTTTGGGTGCTTCATTGCCGCTCTAGGGATTGGCCAAGTTCATGACGCTGATGGTGGGGAGCAACCGGCTCAGGTAATAATTAAAGTTGCTGATCCCCCGTTCCGCCACGAAAACCAGGTCCCCTTCCCGCAGGGTATAGTTCTTACGCAGATCGGCCCGTTCCACCAGGTTGGCGAGGTCGATCCGCTCCACCAGGCCCGCCTCCCCCTCGGCGCGCACCAGGTAGATCCGGGTGACGTCCGCGTCCTTGGTCAGGCCCCCGGACTGGGTCACCGCATCCAGCACCGTCATGGGCGCACGAAGCAACAGGGTCCCCTGATTGCGCACCTCACCCAGGACATAGGCCACCGAGGCCTGGCCCTGGGGAATCAGGACCACGTCACCGTTCTGCAAGCGCGCGTTCAAGGCCAGGTTGCCGTTCTCGATCAGATCCCGCAGGTCGATCCAGATCACCCGGTCCTTGCCGCGCCCGATAATGCAGCGATTGATCGGCGGGCTGTTGCCCTGGGTATCCTTGACCACCCCACCGGCCATGGCGATGGCCTCCAGGAGCGTCGCGGACGTGGGAATATGGATGATACCCGGGTTAGAGACCTGCCCTAGCATCAGGATCTTGTTGTTCTTGAAGCTGCGCATCAGCAGCGTCACCTCGGGCGCCTCATAGTAGGGCTCGAGGGCTTTGCGCACGTAATCGGTGGCCTCCGGGATGCTCATGCCCTGGATCTTGACCAGACCGATCCGGGGGAGGGAGACGAGGCCATCCGGTGAGACCGTCACCAGGGGGACGCTAACATCCTCCCGGCCACGCACCAGCAAGGAAAACTCATCACCGGGGCCCAGGCGATAAACGTCGGCGTCCGCGCCGGTAAAGTTTCTGATCTGCTCCTCGCTGGCGAGAGGCTGATCCATGCGCCGTCTCAGCTCAAGCAATTGACCGACCACTTCCTGGTCCAACTTCTCATAAGGGGTGGTGGCCGGGTCACCGGCGCCTTCCGCGACGCCATAACGGCCAGGCTCGGTGGCTACCGAGGCGCAGCCGGTCAGCCACAGCAGGCCCCAGGCCATCAGCAGCCACGAAGTAGCCGCGAGGCGCCTGGAGATCAGTCCAGCGGGCAAGGTTCCAGCCCCCTGGTCGCCAGAGGGAACCCCAGGGGGGGCTTGATCACGCGGAGCCGGGGACGGATCAACCGGGCCTTCATGACCGCCTGGCCCGGGCGAGCCGGTGCAGGCGTTCGGTACTGCGCCGCTTGCCCAGGAACAGGCTGGACCACTGGTAGCGACGCAGAAAACGGCGAAATTCCAGGTCATCGTAGCGGGGGGCGCCGGACCAGAGGCTGCGCACGTAACCCCACCACATCCCCAGCCCCCCCACCACCAGGGGCGGCCGGGTCATGCGATAGAGGGCGCTGGCGGTCATGTAGGCCAGGCCGGTGCCCATGAAATACTGGCCGAAGCCGTGGCGCATGCGCCCGGTCCAGAGGCTTTGCTGGCTGGAGCCCATGGGCCGCAGGTGGACGAAGCGGGTCTCGGGGTCGTCCCGACTGTAGGCCATCCAACCCAGCATGCGGCAGCGGTGGCAGTCGATGCCATCCCACATGACTTCCCGGACGAAGCCGCCAATCTCCTGAAAGCACTCGCGGCGGTAGAATTTGGTCATGCCCACGGACATCTCGTCGCCACACTTTTCGCTGATGAGCCGACTGTGGTCGGGGCTCCAGAAATAGGGCTTGCCGCTGCAGGTACCCAGGGCGGGCTCCGCCGCCATCCAGGAGAGGAGGGTGGCGAAATAGCCCGGGGGAATATCCAGATCCAGGTCGAATTTGCACAGAAAATCGAACTGGTTGAGATCGACGGTCTCCAGCCCGGCATAGAAGGCGTCGATCACCCCGGGACCCACCGCCCGGCGTCCCCGGTCCTCCCGGCGCACCACCCGGATCCAGTCCACCCGGCCCGCGTACTCGGCCAGGATCCCCGGGGTCTCATCGCTCGAGCCGTCATCGACAATGACCCAGAGCGCCGGCGGCACCGTCTGTGCCAGCACCGCATCGAGGCATTGACGGGCGTAGGCCGCCTCGTCACGGCAGGGGGTGATGAGCAGGTAGCGCGGGGCCGTCATGGGTGATCTCACCAGGGTTAGGGGCAGGGTTAAGGGGAGGGATGCGAAACAGATTACGGTGAGGGTTAAGGGAAGATTAACGGCGACAAGGCGTTACCCCAGGCAAGCAGGGCAAAGACGGTGGGAACCAGGACCCCCGTCATGATCCAGCACGCGGATCCCGGCCTGGATGGCGGCGGGGCGAGGCATGCCGCAAGGCCTGCTGGAAGCGCCGCAGGTTGGGCTCCAGGCCAAATTCCTGGCGGACCCAGGCCTGTCCGCGCCGGGCCGTTCCTTCCCGCAAGTCGGGGTCCTGGAGCAACCGCAAGATCCGCCCCGCCAGGGCCTCGACATCCTCCCCCGGCACCAGAAAGCCGCTTTCGCCATCCTGAATGAGTTCGCGGATGGTGTCCAGGTCACCACTGACGCAGCAGAGGCCGCTGGCCATGGCCTCCATCAGCACCACCGGGATCCCATCCTTGTCGCCCGTGGCATCGGTCCGGCATGGCAGGACGAAGAGGTCCGCCTCCGGCAGGGTGGCGAGGATCTCAGGGTTGTCCCTGGCCCCGGCCAGCTCGACGACCCCGGTCAGTCCCAGTTCTGTCACCAGGGCCTGGAGGGCGGCGGCCTCGGGGCCATCGCCCAGGATGCGACACTGGCACGCCTGACCCGCGGCCCTGACCAGGGCGACGGCCCGGATCAGCAGGTCGAAGCCTTTTTTGGGCACCAGCCGCCCCACCCCCAGCAGCAGCGGGGGTGACTTCAGGGCTCGGTCGGGCTGGCGCTGGGGGCCGTCCAGGGGCACCCCGCAACGCACCACCGGATAGTCCTGGTCCGGGCGCGGCACCAGGGACTGATAGAAGGCCCGGTGCCAATGGCTGATGCAGCGCACGAAATCCGCGCGCTGGAGTTTTTGCTTGAGCAGGGAGGCATCCCGGAACAGGTCGGCGGCATGGCCGGAGAAGCTAAAGCCCAGGCCCATCTGGCGGGCGGCGTACATGGCGATGCTGGTGGAGACATGGGCCATCTGGGCATGGAGGTGGTCCGGCTCCCGCCCCCGCAAGCGGCTCGCCAGGGCCAGGCCACCCAGGCACTGCCAGAGGATCTTCAGCCGGGCCAGCGGACGCAATTCCCGAGCCCCCAGGGCATCGCCCAGGGCCAGGGCCAGGGTGGACAGGGTCTGCCGGGGGCGCCGGGGCAGCTCTTTGAGGGCCTCCACCAGCATGGCCATGGGGCCAGCCCCATAGACCGGGATGGCCTGCTCCGCCAACTGGCGCAAGGCCGGCTCCCGCCATTGATCACCGGGGTCATGCACCGAAGCGCTGATCACCTCGACCCCCAGGGCGCGCAGGCCCAACACCTCGCGATAGACAAAGGTCTCGGACAGCTTGGGTAGCCAGGGGGCGATGACGAGCAGGCGTGGAGAGGCCATTGTTCAGACCTCGCCCCTGGCGGTTGGGGCCGGAGAGACCAGGTCGCGTTCCTCCCTGGGTGGGATCAGCCGGGCGGGGATACCCACCGCCGTATAACCTGGTGGCACATCCTGAAGAACCAGGCTCATGGCACCGATGCGGGCCCCCCGGCCGATACGGATCCCCCCCAGGACCTGGGCATAGGCGCCGAAGTCGACCTCGTCCTCCACCACCGGCACCGGTCCACCCTCCTCCCGGTTGCCGATGGTGACGCCCTGGCGCAGGGTGCAGTTGGCCCCCATCCGCACCCTGGAGTGGATGAAGATATTGCCGAAATGAAAGATGCGCAGGCCGGGACCGATCTCGGTGGCCTTGGTGAAACTGACCCCGGTCAGGGTCTCCACCAGCCGGAACAGCAGCCAGTAGAGCCGGTCCAGCAGCCAGCGCGAGGCCCCTGGTGGGCGGCGATCATTCCAGCGGCCGAATCGATAGACCGCGATGGCCCAGAGGGATTGTTCCCGGACCAGAGCACTCTCCGGATAGCGGGCCCGATCGGCCCGCCAGTCGGATGCCGGCCTGGCACTGGCACTGGCACTGGCACCGGCACCCTTATAT
Source organism: uncultured Gammaproteobacteria bacterium (assembly GCA_937862735.1). GTDB lineage: Bacteria > Pseudomonadota > Gammaproteobacteria > Chromatiales > Chromatiaceae > M0108. The sequence goes on along the minus strand of CALMDH010000328.1, from coordinate 45,965 downwards.
TCGATGAGCTGAGCGGCCCGCCCCTGTCGTTGGTCGCGCAGATAGCGCCGCTGGCCCACGAGCTGGGCCCACTTGCCCAGCAGGGTCAGCCCGCCATAGGCCAGGGCCCGCCACCCCGGCAGAAGCCGCCGGGCGGGGCGGGCGATGCGCAGAGCCTGAACGAGCCAGAGTCCCACCCCGGCCCCCAGGCCGAATAAGGCCCCCGCCCACCCCCACGGCAAGGCCAGCCCCAGGGCCAGGCCCAGGGTGGCGCCGCCCCAGCCCAGGGTCCAGCGCCGGGCACTGGTCACCATGGTGGCGAAGGGCAGGTCCCCGCCCTGGCCCGCCAGGGCCTGGCAACGGCGCAGCACGTCCAGGGAGCCGTACCCCCCGCGCACCATCCGCCGCCACCAGTGACGAAACCGCAGTAATTGGGCGTCGTGCAGGGTCATGTCCTGACCCAGTCGATGGATCTCGTGACCGGCGCGGCGCAGGCGCCAGCACAGCTCCGGCTCCTCGCCCGCGATCAGGGCCTCGTTAAAGCCGCCGGCCGCGGCAAAGGCGTCGATCCGGTACAGGGCGTCCCCCCCCACGGCGGCGACGGGTCCGGTGGGGCCATCCCACTCCAGGTCGGCGATGGCGTTGTAGAGGGAGCGATCCGGGTAGCGCTCGCGGCGGCGGCCGCAGACCGCGGCCACCCCGGCACGGGGGGCCAGATAGCGCCAGGCCTGCTCCACCCAACCGGGTACGACCTGGCAATCGCCATCAAAGAAATGCGCGAATTCCAGTCGCGGCGCCAGTTCCCGCAAGCGGGCAAGACCCGTGTTGCGGGCCCGGGCCATGGAAAAGGGCTGGCTGAGATCCAGCTCAACCACCTCGGCCCCCAGTCCCGCCGCCACTGCCTGGCTGCCATCGCTGGAACCGGAATCCACGTAGACGAGGTACTCGCCTTGACCGGCCAAGGAAACCAGACAGTCGCGTAACCGCTCGCCCTCGTTTCGACCGATCACCACCAGACCAACAGGGGGTTCGGGGGACTGGGCGGAGGGAGATGCCACTTTCATGAGAGCTCCCTCACCGGGTCAGCCAATCATGCAAGTGCCAATCTGGAATCAGGTCGATTCCCAGGCTGGTCTTGATCATGTAGAGGATGCTGAAAACCCCAATGCCCATGACCAGGGCGCTGAACAAAAAGATCGACATGCTCAGGATACCCATGCTGGTCCAACCCACTTGGCTGCTGAGACGACGGAGCAGACTCTCCGGGAGGGGTGCCCGATCCAGCTGTTCCTGCACCAGACACCCTTCCTTGGAGGTTCGGCACTGGGCATGGGCCTTGATGGTCTTGGCCACCGCCTCGCGCATGCAGGGGGGCCCACTCCGGTGCCCTGACACCTCGATGGCCTCCGCCACCGCCTGGGCCAGGGTCCCCTTCTCGGTGGCCTGACGGACATAGCGAAAAACCCCCGCCAGATTGACGGCGGCGATGGCCAGATCCTCGCTGGATGCGGTCGGGGCGAAGAGGCGCATGACCGTCTGATTGCGGCGACGCAATTGGCCAAGCCATTCCAGCCCCGCCATGTCCGCCAGATCGGTGGCCACCACCACCACCGCGACCCCCCCGCCGGCCAGGACTAGTTCCGCCTCATGGGCCGAGGCCACGGCAATGCGGGTATAGTCCGGCAAGGCGGCCGCCAGTTCGGCGCATTCCGCCGCGCTGCCGGCAGCAACCAGCACCACGGGGGCGCCAGGGGGGCCTGGATACACCCTGTCATGATTACCCATATTCACGGACTGTCCTGCTGCTGGCCCTTGGCGCCAGACAAGCTAAAAAGCCTGTAAGGCCTGATAAGGCTAATAAGGTCAATAAAGCTGATGGGGCTGTATCCCGGTCAGGAAGAGAAACACCACTGCGATCGCGGGTCAAGGTGGTGGCCCACGACCAGGATGTACTCAGATTAGATCTGATCACCGATCATTCTAGACGCAAAGACCGGACGCGGAAAACGGATTGCCGCCCCCGGCGGAATAAGCCGCTGGATGCCCGCCCCACCAGGAACGATCCAGGGGCAGGATGGCGGAGGAGGGGGGCCGGCGATCAACTTTCCCGCCAGTTTTCCCGCCGGCTTGTCGCACGGCTGGGTTATGTGTACCCTCCGGATCAGCATTGTTTTGCCAGCGCCATCATCCCCTCCGCGCCGGTGAGGATTCATCAGCCCCTTCCGCGTTATCCCTGATTGACCCTTATCAGCGGTCATGCGGGCGATTCAGGCCCACTATGCAGCAGTCAGTCACCCCGCTTCGCGTCCTTATCATTGCCGAGGCCTGCAATCCGGAATGGGTCAGCGTTCCCTTGGTGGGTTGGGCCCATGCCAGGGCCCTGCTGCGCCGGGTCAATGGCCATCTCGTCACCCAGCAGCGCAATCAGCCGGCCCTGGAGCGGGCGGGGTTGGTCGAGGGGCGGGATTTCACCGCCATCGATTCCGAGGCCGTCGCCAAGCCCGTCTACCGGCTGGCCTCGTTGTTGAGGGGCGGCGAGGGTAAAGGGTGGACGACCCTGACGGCCCTCTCCGCCTTGACCTATCCCTTTTTCGAGTGGCTCGTCTGGCGGCGTTTTTCGTCGGCCATCAAACAGCATCAGTACGACATCGTCCATCGCCTCACCCCCCTGAGCCCCACGGCACCCAGCCTTCTGGCCCGACGCTGCGCCAGGGCCGGCGTCCCCTTCATCCTCGGCCCCTTGAATGGGGGCGTGCCTTGGCCCCGGGAATTCGATGCCGCGCGACGCCAGGAACGGGAATGGCTGAGCTATATCCGCTCCCTCTACAAGGTGCTGCCGGGTGCCCGCGCCACCCGCCGCCATGCCGCGGCAATCATTGTCGGTTCCCGCGATACCTTGCAGTTGGAGGCCGCCGAATTTCATCCGAAATGTTTTTATATCCCGGAGAACGGCATCGACCCCGCGCGCTTCAATCTGCGCCGGACCCACCCCGCCACCCTGCCCCTCCGGGTAGCCTTTATCGGACGGCTGGTCCCCTACAAAGGGGCGGATATGCTGTTGGAAGCGGCGGCGGATCTCATCCGGGAAGGTAAGGTCATCCTGAAAATCATCGGGGATGGCCCCCAGCGCCCCGCCCTGGAGGCGATCATCGCGCGGGAGGGGTTAGGGAGTGGCGCTGAATTGACGGGCTGGATCGACCATGCCCGCGTGCAGCAAGAACTCATCACCATGGACCTGTTCGCCTTCCCCAGCATCCGTGAGTTTGGCGGCGCCGTTGCCCTGGAGGCCATGGCGGTGGGGCTGGTGCCCGCCGTCGTCGCCTACGGCGGCCCCCGGGATCTCGTCACCCCGGAGACCGGTTTTCTGGTTCCCATGGGTTCCCGCGCCAGCATCATTAGCGGCTTCCGCGAGGTCCTCAACCAGGTGGTCGCCAGCCCCCATCGGCTGGATGAGCTGGCTGAACAGGCCTATCGTCGCGCCTGGCAACTCTATACCTGGGAGGCAAAGGCCGGCCAGGTAATGAAGATCTATGACTGGATGACCCGGCGAGGCGCGAAACCGCATTTCTCCTGTCCTCTGCAAATGGAGGATGTCTGACATCCCCGGGTATCTAATCGGGATATCTCAGGGAATCCCCTAGGCAGCGGAGCCCTGGTCCGCCAGCAGGGCGCGCAGAAAGTCGGCGTATTGACGGCAGATCACCGGCCAGGAAAAACGCGCCCGCAAATCCTCCCGCGTGGCTTGTACCTGGGCCGCGTCCAGGGGCTTTTCCAGGGCGGTGGTCAGTTCGCGGACCAGGGCGTCCGCATCCGCGGTATCCAACAACCGACCGCTATGTTTGAGAATCCAGCGGGTGCTGGGCGTGTCGTGGGCCACCACGGGCAAGCCACAGGCCGCAGCCTCGATATAGATGTTGCCAAAGGCTTCATCGCGGCTCAGATGCAGAAACACATCGGCGCAACGATAGACCGCCGGCATGCGGTCCGAGGGGACCGTGACGCGCCGATAACGGGGACCCAGCAACTCCTGGCCAAGCCGGTCGCATTCCTCACGCAGGGGGCCGTCACCCGCCAGTAGCAGGTGGGCGCCGGGCAAGGCGGCAACCGCCCTGACGCCTTCGAGGGGAAACTTGGACGGGATCAGGGCGCTGACCATGCACACCAGGGGTACCCCGTCAGGCAAACCAAAAGCGGCGCGTTCGGCGGGGCCGGGGGTGAAGCGGTCGAGTTCCACGCCATTGGGAATCAAGGCGCATCGCCAACGCTCCTGGTTGCGCTGCTGGTAGACGGGATTGGTACAGACCAGACCATCGCAGCCGAACCAGCGGTATTCCCGATTTCCCGCATAGGCGGGCCAGTCCCCGTTCTCGGTGACGAAGACGTGCAAGGGGCGACCCGCCTTGCGCTTGGCTCGCAGCACCCAGTTCACAAAGGGATAACTGCACGTCATGGTCAGATCGAACCGGCTTGGGTCGAAGGCTTGCCATAGGGAAGGGACGAACGTCAGTTCCTCCCACCGGTATTCGGAGCGCAGGGGCGGAATGGACGGCCAGTTGCGGAACCGCTCCCGCGGGACCATGCGCCCTTGCAGCCAGCCATAGGCTTGGCCTGGCCGGGCGGGGCCCGTACCCATCAGGGTGACGTCAAAGCCTTCCTCGCTCAAACCAACGCCAAGCTGCTCGAAGGCGGTTTCAGCGCCGCGCGCGACGGCGTGCAGGCCAGGTAACGCAATGAGAAGACGCGGTTTCATGATGGCTCGGCGGCGAGGGAATGGGTGAGGACCTGAAGGTTGGATCGCACGCCCTGGTATTTGGGCGTCCGCTGCTGGCCGGAGAGGCGCAGCCAGGCAAGCCGGGTGGCGAAGGCCAGGACATAGACGAAGCGCACCCAATACTCCGCCCAGCGCCCATAGCAGGCCCGCTGCACCTGAAAGCGGGCCCGCCAGATCAGGCGTTGGCGGCGTTGGTCCAGGAGACGACTGGCATCCGACGAGGCACCCCCCAGGTGGGTGATGGAGGGGACCGCGTCAAAGCGAACCTCCCAGTCGTGACGCCACAGCCGGTGACACCATTCGCAGTCTTCGCCATAAAAGAAGAATCGCTCATCCATGAGCCCGGCTTGGCGGATGGCGTCGGATCGCACCAGCATGAAGGCACCACCGATCCAGTCGACGGCCCGTCCCCGGGCGGTTTCCCGATCCCAGCCGGGATCATCGGGATCGGCCCAGGCAAAGAGCCGGGGCAGCAGGTAGGGCAATCCCAATGCGCGCAGGGTTTCCCGGTCGGGGCGGGGGAAATGCCGGCAGACGTTCTGCACCGAGCCATCGGCGTTGCGTAACATGCAGGAAAAGGCGCCGGTTCGCGGGTGGTCTTTCATCCACTCGATGGAGGTGCGCAGACAGTCCGCGTGCACCAGGGTGTCGCTGTTGAGCAGAAGTTGAAAGGGCGGACCATCCTCCCGCTCCAGGATCAGCCGCATGGCGTAATTATTGCCCCCGGCAAAGCCCAGATTCCGCTCCAGTGGGAGGAACCGGACCCAGTCGCGCCAGCCCTCCCGATCCAAGGCGCTGTTCAATACCGTGACAGAGTCATCGCCGGAGGCATTGTCGATCAGGATCACGTCGAAATGGGGATAGTTCCGCCGTTCCGCCGCCAGGGTGCCCAGGCAGGCCAACGTCAGGTCCGGGGTGCGGTAGTTGAGGATGTGGATGGTCAGTTCGATCATGGCCTGGTATCCGCGTAACTCCGGTAGTCCTTGTCCCGGTTAGGGGTTTGCGGGATCGCCAATCCGCTAGAGCGGGTGGCAAGTCACGGCTCAGCGGGGCAAGGACCGCGGCCTCTGGGTGTTGGGTGCCCAGAGGCCCGCGACGGGTCAATGCTTGGCCAGAAACGCGTCGAAATAGGCGATGGTCGGCTTGAGGCCATCGCGCAAGGGGATCTTGGGCTCCCAGCCCAGGACGGACTTGGCTAAGCCGATGTCGGGCTGGCGCTGGCGAGGATCATCCTGGGGCAGGGGCTGGTGCACCAGGGGGGAGCGGGAACCGGTGAGGTCCCGGATCGCCTCGGCGAGTTCGATCATCGTGAATTCGCCCGGGTTGCCGAGGTTGAGGGGGCCGGTGAAGTCGTCGGGGCTGTCCATCAGGCGCACGAAGCCCTCGATGAGGTCGTCCACGTAGCAGAAGGAACGGGTCTGGGTACCGTCGCCGTAGAGGGTGATGGGCTGGTTGCGCAGGGCTTGGACGATAAAGTTGGAGACCACCCGGCCGTCATTCGGGTGCATGCGGGGGCCGTACGTATTGAAGATGCGGGCGACCTTGATGCCCAGGTTGTGCTGACGGCGGTAGTCGAAGAACAGGGTCTCGGCGCAGCGCTTGCCTTCGTCATAGCAGGAGCGCGGGCCGATGGGATTGACGTGGCCCCAGTAGCCCTCCGGCTGGGGATGGACCTCGGGGTCGCCATAGACCTCGCTGGTGGAGGCTTGCAGGATCTTGGCCCGCACGCGCTTGGCCAGGCCAAGCATGTTGATGGCGCCATGAACGCTGGTCTTGGTGGTCTGCACGGGATCGTGCTGGTAATGGATGGGGGAGGCGGGGCAGGCCAGGTTATGGATTTCGTCCACCTCGACATAAAGCGGAAAGGTGACATCGTGGCGGAGCAGCTCGAAATAGGGATTGTCGAGCAGGTGGGCGATGTTGTCCTTGGTGCCGGTGAAGAAGTTGTCGACGCAGATGACGTCGTGACCATCGGCCAGCAGGCGCTCGCAGAGGTGACTGCCGAGGAAGCCGGCACCGCCGGTGACGAGGATGCGTTTGCGCAGGGCGTAGTTCATGGCTGGCTTCTAACCCGTTTTGTGAAAGGAGGGGAGCGAGTATCCATCAAGCCGCAAGAGGCGGGCAGGTGAACTTGATCAGTTGGAGGTGAATGGCTGCAACCAACGCGCTGGGGAGCCTGATTTTGGGCCCAGGTGGTTGATGATGGCCCGGCCGGTTGTTTTCGGAGACCAGAATGCCTGTCACGATGATACAGATTCCTCTCAAGGATAAGAAATCCATGCCCCCGGCATGTCCGTGATTGCCTGGTCACCCGGCGAAATCCCAGGCGTCGGTTGGATAACCGCTTCAGGTCTCTGCGGAGAGGATAGCCGCTATTTCCCGGCTGACAATGCCAGCCCCGATGCGGCTGTCAAAGAGCGTCTCGGCGCGCTGGCGTCCACGGCGGCCGAAGGCCCGGCGCCGTTCGGGATCCCCCGCCAACGCCTCGATCGCCGCAGCCAGCGCCGCCACGTCCCCGGGCGGCACCAGGAGGCCACTTCCGCCTTGTTCGACCACTTCAAGGGCGCCATCCGTGGTGGTGCCGACCACCGGCAGGCCAAGGGCCATCGCCTCCATATAGACCACGCCCAAGGCCTCGGCGTGGCTGGCAACGACGAAAAGGTCCCCGGTGCGCAGAAGGTCCCGAACGGCCTCTTCCGACAAGGGTCCCAGCAACCTGGCGATACCGGTCAGGCCCAGGGAGGTGATCAGGTCCTCCAACTCGGCTGCGTAGGGACCGCCACCGGCGATCTCGACCCGCAGCGAACAGCCCCGCGCGACCAGCATCGCGGTCGCGTGCAGCAGATCCTGGTGCCCCTTTGAGGGATGCAGGCGTCCCACCGTCACGACGCGAAGGGGACTCTCTCCCTTCTCTCCCTGAATCTCATCGCCGCAACGCACGATTTCGTTGCCGCCACGCTTGATCTTATCGACGCCCGCCTGATCCCCCATGCTGCCCCCATGCTTAGTATCGGGATCACCTCCCCCCTCACCTGCCTTTTCAATCTCCCATTCAGCTACCCGCTCACCAGGGTTCCAAAGATGCGGGTCCACGCCATGCCGGGCCACGCGGGTGCGCGCCGCGATCGCGGGCGCGAACTCACGCTGGATCTGCCTCAGCATCCAATCCGCCACCACGAAGATCCTGGCGCAGTGGGACAGTTTCTCGTGCATGGCGCCCCCCCACCACTCCAGTTTGGCGTTGATGGTGACATCGGTGGTGAGGTCGAACAGGATCCCGGCCAGTTGCGCGATCAAGAGGCTATTGGCGGGGGTCGCCACGTGGACATGGCGGATCCCCTGGGCCCGGCACCAGCGACCGAAGCGCCAGGCGGGCAGCAGCAGGGCCAGGGTCCGGAGCATGTTGGCCCCGCCGTCCCGCTGGATCCGATAGGCATAACGCCCGCAGTGCAGCATGCGCAGTGGATACCGGAAGGGCAGGACAAGGAGAGCCGTCAGGACATCCGCCACCGCTGGGGGCCAAACATAGAAGATCTGACCCTTGACCTCGGCAACGAAGGCATGCCGTGCATAGTCCTCGGGGCTTGGCACCCGCGTGGAGGCCAATTCCACCTCCAGGCCGGTTTCCCGTAACCCGCGGATCTCGCGCCAAAGCCACGAATGGGTATGCCCGGGAAACTCGGGCATCAGGAAGGCGATGCGATGTTGTTTGGTAACTGCTGATGCCACAAGTGATCCCAGGGGTCCTACGTCAGAGGTTGAAAGGGGTGATAGGGCGCGAAGAAGATGGCAATCCAGTTGCTTCTGCGCGAGGGGTTGAATGATCGCTCGACGTTAACGAGAGCCGGAGGACCCGTCAAGCCAACACTGGAGCCATCATCGGAGTTGAGGTATTCCCAACGAGGGGCCATAGCCGGGGATACTAGGCTGGATACCGCTGGGCCAGGAACCATTCGGCCCGCCACTGGTATCGGGGCGGGTTCTGAGCTAAATTCACTCAATGCCGGATACTTATATCCCTTCTCCCTCTTTCCGCGAGATTAGGCTGATATCGCCAAGCAGATCGCCGGAACCTTCCTGGCCCCTCCCATCAGGCGCATGTCATGGCAATGCCGCGCCGGGATTCCGCCGGGCCGCGCCGCGGCGTCTCAGGTCCTGACCGGGAGACTCCTCCTTGACCCCCCTGGTCCCCCTGATGATGTGGGGGTGGATCCCCTTCACCCTCTGGCTGTTCTCCAAATTCAAACACCGCCATGCGGTGATCGCCGGCTTCGCCTTGTCCTGGATGTTCCTGCCCCAGTACAAATACGCCTTGACGGGCCTACCGAATTACACCAAGGTCACGGCGATGAGTTACAGCATCCTGTTGGGGACCTTGATCTTCAACAGCGAGGTTTTCAAGCGCTATAAATTCCATCCCCTCGATCTGCCCGTCATCCTGTTCTGTTTTTCGCCGTTCATCTCCTCGGTGGTCAATGGCCTCGGGGCCTATGACGGCCTGTCGTCCGTGCTGAACCGCACCGCCCCCTGGGGTCTGCCTTATATCATCGGCCGACTCTATTTCACCGAGCGCAGTCATCTGGCGGAACTGGGCTTCGGCATCTTTCTCGGGGCCCTGATCTACATCCCCTTCTGTCTGTTCGAAGTGGCGATGAGCCCCAATCTCCACAACATGCTCTATGGCTTTCATCCCCACACCGACTTCAGCCAGACCAAAAGGGGCGGCGGTTGGCGCCCCCAGGTCTTCATGGAGCACGGACTGATGGCGGCGATGTGGCTGGTCACCGGCTTCCTCAGCGGCTTCCAGTTACTGCGCTCGGGTTGGTTGCATGAACAATTTCCCAAGTGGAAATTCATCTGGCTCCCCCTCCTGGGCCTGCTCGGCGTTACCGTGGTCCTCGCCAAATCCTCGGGGGCCCTGCTTCTGATGCTCCTCGGTATCGGCTTGTTATACGTCGTGCATTTCACCCGTTCGTCCCTGCCGATCTGGGTGGTCCTGCTCGTGCCGATCCTTTACCTCCTGGGCCGCGGCAGCGGCGTTTGGGACGGCCACGATCTGCTCGAATATGCATCCCGCATGGGCGATCCCGACCGCGTCTCCTCCCTGGCCACGCGCCTGCACCACGAGAACATTCTCGGCGATCGCGCCCGGGAACAGCCCATCTTTGGCTGGGGCGGTTGGGACCGTTCCTTCGTTCGTGACGAGGAGGGCAAGATCATCTCCGTCCCCGACGGCTTCTGGATCCTGATCTTTGGCTATAACGGCATCTTTGGCCTGGGGTCGCTCTTCGCCCTGCTGCTGCTACCGGCCCTGCTCTTCCTGCTCAAATATCCCGCGACACAATGGCGTGACCCCCAGGTGGCGGCCATCGCCGCCATGCCCTTGCTGATGATCATGTTCGCGATCGATAGCCTGATGAACGCCATGTTCAACCCGCTCATCGTTCTGCTCGCCGGCTCCCTGACCAGCCTCTGGCTCCTTGGGGGCCAGGAAACCAGGCCCTCCTCACCCCTCGCCCAACCACCACCGCAACGACCCGCCACCCGTTTGTTCTGACCCCACCCACCACGCGGATACCCCAGGGTATCCGCGCCGCCCCTTGAGCCCCATCGCCACCCGCCATGCGCCACCCTCGTCCCTCGGGTCCCACCGCCTCGGTATCCCCCCTCCACAGTTTCCTCTTCAGGGTGAAAGTCACGTCAAAGTCTTTCATTTTCCGGTCGGTGACGCGTCGCCTCATGAGAATTGGTGAGATAGACAAGGAAATACCTTTCATCACCAGCGGTATGGCGAGCGACCTCATGCCGGTAGGCGGGCCGACAAGCGGGCGGAGGGCGCCTGAATGACGACCACCCAGCAACTCGCCGTGCGCGGCGCCTTCTGGACCCTGACCGGCTATGGCCTGTCCCAGATCCTGCGCCTGGGCAGCAACCTGGTACTGGCCTGGCTCCTGTTTCCGGAGGCCTTTGGCCTGATGGCCCTGGTGACGGTCTTTCTGCAGGGCTTGCAGATGACCTCGGACATCGGGCTCGGCCCCAGCATCATCCAGAACAAGCAGGGAACCGACCCCGTGTTTCTGCGCACGGCCTGGACCTTGCAGATCCTGCGTGGCCTCTTGCTCTGGCTGATCGCCTGGCTCCTCGCCCAGCCGGTGGCGGATTTCTTCGCCGCCAACGACCCCATGGCCGGGATGCTGGCGGATATTCTGCCCATCATCGGTCTGACGGCCCTGATCGACGGCTTTGCCTCCACCGGCATCCACCTGCTCAACCGCCAACTGGCCATGGCGCGGCTGGTCGCCCTGGATCTGATCTCTTCCCTCATCTCCTATGCCGTGATCATGCTCTGGGCCTGGCTGAATCCCGAAATCTGGGCGATCGTGGCCGGCGGCCTGACCTACAGCCTGGTTCGGACCCTCCTCAGTCATGTCTGGAACCCCGGGGTCCGGGACCGATTGGGCTGGGATGGAGATGCCTTCCGGGAACTCTTTCACTTTGGACGCTGGGTGTTCCTGAGCACCCTGGTCACCTTCCTGGCCCGCAATCTGGACCGGCTGATGCTCGGCAAATTCGTGGCCATGACCCAGTTGGGGATCTACAGCCTGGCGATGACCTTTGCCCAGGTCGCCATCCAGGTCGCCGTCCAACTCAGCGCCAAGGTCCTCTTCCCCCTCTTAAGCCGCCTGCAGGACGATCCAGAACGCCTGGTCAACGCCTGCCTGCGCGCCCGCCGGCCGGTGCTCTGGCTGAGCGGCGCCTTCTGTTCCGGCTTCGCCCTAATCGCGCCGCTGTTCTTCGACACCCTCTACGACGACCGCTACACCGAGGCCGGCACCCTGGCGCAATGGCTGTCCCTCTATGTCTGGACCCACATCCTCCTGGTCAGCATGGATCGTATCCCCTTGTCCCTGGGCCACCCCCGCGCCCTGTTCGTCGCCAACCTGGCGACCACCCTCACCCTGCCCCTCGCCCTACCCGGCTACTGGTACCTGGGCCTGCCGGGTTTCATCCTGGGGATGACCCTGGCAAATCTGGTCGCGCTGGGTTACCTGATCCTGACCCTGCCCTGCGGCCGTGCCCCCATGACCTGGCAAAGCACCCTGTTCTCCCTGGGCTTCCTGCTCTATACCCTGCCACTGATCCTGCTGCTGAAAGACCCCCACCTCTTCGGCAGCCCGCTGCTGCAGGCGGGCATGGTCATGCTGGCGGCCAGCCTCCCGCCACTGGCCGGCATCGGCTACACCTGGAAGGCCCTACGTTCCAGGGCAAGCTGAACCGGCACCCGGCGGCTACCGGACCCGCCCAAGTCGGAGCGCCCGCCTCAGCGCTGCAAACGCCAGAGTCCCTGGACGGCATCCGGCCCCAGCACCGGCACCCAGTGGCCCTGGGGCTCCAGCGCCCGCATCACCTCGGGTCGAGGGCGAACCTGCCCGGTCGCCACCAGGGCTTGAGGCGGTTCCGCTACCCAGCCGGAGGCATAAATCGTCCCGGAGGACGCTCGCTGAAGGGCCATGCCGGCAAGTTCGTTGGCGGGGAGGTTGCGCACGGCCAGGACTTCCGCCGCACCATAAAAGCGCACCATGGAATCGGAAAGATAGCCGCCGTTGGTCAGCACCAGGTCACCGGGCCGCAGTTGAGCGATCAGATCGCGGTTCACCGCGTACCAGTAGTCGCGCTCCCGGTCCTGCATCGGCTGGATGCTGCCGATGAGATTGGCGGCGACGATGGCCAGGGTCAACACCCAGGCTAGGTGCCGGCTCCAGGGGTCCCCCAGGGCCTGCAACCGGAGCGCGACCAGGATGACCAGAAAGGGCAGGGGAAAGATCCAAAACTCGGGATTGGCCGGTTCCCACCAGGTGTTGAAGAGGGCATAGATCACCAGAACCGCCCAGGCCGTGCCCCGGACCCAGGTCCGTTCCGGCACCCCGGCGCCGGTTTCCGGTCGCGCCCTCAGCCAGACCAGGCGAACGGCCAGCACCAGGCTGGCGGGGACGGCGATGGCGAGCAAAAGCAGATAGATTCCCACCCGGACCGGCCCCAGGGATGCCACCAGGAAGCCCTCTTCCAGCAGCAACTTGCCGGGGAACAGGCGGCTAAAACCGGCCGCCAGGGCCTCGTTGGCGAACAGGGCATGGCCACCGATGACCGCCCGGCCGGCGCCGACCAGGGCCTTCAGCGGGCTGGTCGCCGTCCACTCGCTCCAGGCACCACCCGCGGCGTAACCGAGGATCCACTGCACCAGACCGGGCAGGGTACGCTGTCCGAATACCCCGACACCAGCCAGGACGTAACTGGCGAAGATCAGGACGACCGCCCCGCCGATGGCCAGAATAAAGCGCCCCAGGCTCCGCCATCGCTCCGGCCCGGGCCGATCCCGCGTTACCAGCGCCAGCCCCAGGCTCAGGGTCAGCACGATGGCGAAGAGGGCATGCTGCTGATGCAGCAGGACCATCAGGGCCAAACCCAGCCCGAGCAGCAGCCAGTCACGACCGCGTTCCCGTTGAAGCAGGACCAGGGCTCGCTCCAGGCTGAACAGGGCCAGGGCCAGCGGCAAGATATAGGTATCCGGGGCCATGGCGTAATGCCAGAAAGCGAAGCTGCCCCCGGTGAAACCGGCCGCGAGCAGCGCCAATCCCGGCCCCAGGCGCAAGCGCAACAGGATCGAGGCCAGCAGGGCCAGGGCCAGGGCACCGCCAAGCAGATTCAATACCTGCATCGGGCGTTCGGCCGTGCCGGTGTAGCCAAACCCCAACCAGACCTCGTAGAAGCCACGCTGGACCAGATTGAAAATCAGATGATTGGGATGCAGCCACTGCTCCAGGTCCCCATGACTGACCTCATGGACGTAACGGAGGGCATCCTCCGCCTCGGCATGGTGGCTGGAGAGGGTCAGCGCATAGACCAACGCGGCGACCAGGAACACCGCGACCGGCAGCCAGCCCTCCATTGGACGCCTGTTAGCGTGAAAATTAGGGGAAGGTCTTTCAATATCAGCGGAGTGGCGCGCCATCTCACGACAGTTAGGTTCACCCATCTTCATTGCCCTCGCTCCGCGCTTCCCGCGGCGGTTCAGTGGCCGTGGTCGCTAGGGCCGCCACCCCCATCCCCACCGCGAACCAGAGGGTGGTACTCCGAATCAGGACGGTGGCCGCGATGGCTTCCGGGGCGGCCACGCCATGCCAGATCAGCAAGGCCGCCATCACGCCCTCCGTACTGCCCAGTCCGCCCGGGGTAAAGCTCAGGGCCCCGGCCAGCATGGCCAGGGCGAAGACGAAGGCGGCAAAGACAAAGGAGGCTTCGACCCCCATCCAGTCCAGGATCAGATGGAAGGCGAAGGCCTCCGCCGCCCAGCCGAGCAGGCTGAGCAGCGTGGCCAGCAGCAGCAGGGCGGGGCGATGACAGCGTTGGGCCTGGAGGAGGATCTCGAACCCATGTCCGACCCAGCGTTGCCAGCGGCCCAGGTGGGGGAGGCGGCGCTGCAAGCCCAGCAGCCCCTCCCGCCAGCCCAGCATGGCCAGCAACCCCAGGCAGAGGAGACCGCCAACCAGAATCAGGGGCCAGGCCTGGGGATAGAGGCTCAGCCCGAGCAGGGTCAGCAAGACGATGGCGATCAGGTCCGACAGGCGTTCGCTGAAAAAGGCGGCGAAGCTGTCCGGATAGGGGACGCCGCGCCGCTTGAGCAACAGGCCGCGAAAGGCCTCACCGGCCTTGCCGGGGGTGGTGGTCAGAGCGAAGCCGGCCAGGTAGATCTGGAATCCGGGTCGCCAGGGTATCCGGTGCCCGAGGGTGCTCAGATAGAGATGCCAACGCAGATAACGCAGGCCGTAGTTCACCAGCGATAGCAGCAAGGCCAGGAGCAGTCCCGTCCCACCGACCTGAACCAGGGCACCCGTCACCTCGCGCCAGCCCCCGAAGAGGGCGAAGCACAGATAGCCCAGGGCGGAGAGCACCACGGAATAGATCAGGGCGCGATAACGCCATCCCGCCAGAAAGGGCTCGTGGCTGAGGCTGGTCAAGGGCGGTAATCCCAGGTTGACTAGAGAGAAAGGCGTTTGAACAGCGGCCGGGGAATCGCACGGATCACCCCCAGGATCAGTGCCCAGAAGGCCGGTACGTAGAGTACGTCGCGTTGACGCTCGATGCCGTGCACGATCCGCCGGGCGACTTGCTCTGGAGTCGCCACCAAGGCGCGCGGGAGATTGAGCCCCGCGGTCATGGGCGTGTCCACAAAGCCGGGGCGAATATCAATCAGGTGCACGCCGGCACGAAAGAGACGGGCGCGCAGGCCCTCGCAACAGGTCGACACCGCGGCCTTGGCGCTGCCGTAGACATAATTCGAGGGCCGACCGCGATCGCCGGCCACCGAGGTGATGACCGCGATCGTGCCTCGGCCCTGGTCGGTCATGACATTGGCCAGGTGCAGCAACAGGGCGATCACGCTGGTGCCATTGACTGCGAATTCCCGCAGGGCCAGCTCAGGGTCGCGCTCGCAGGCGGCCTGATCTGGCAGGGTGCCGTGGGCGATCAGGACCCGGTCGATCTCACCAAGGTCCCTGAGCGCCGCTTGCACCAGCGCCGGATGACCAGCGGAATCGGCGAGATCCGCGCATTGCGTGGTCACGGAAACGGCACCCCGTGCCCGCAGGTCGCTGGCGGTCTGTTCCAGCGGTTCCGGCGCGCGGGCGACCAGATGGAAATGGACCGGATCAGCGCCCTCCTGAGCGGCGACCTCCAGCCAGCGGCGGCAGCAGGCCCGGGCGATGGCCGAGGTGGCCCCAAATACCAGGATGCGTTTCATGCGGTCACTCGTTGCCAGAAGCGGGAGAGCAGCAGGGGATCCCGCAGCCGTTCCAGGTCTTCCCACCGCGGGTAGCTACGGCGAAAGTCGTCTGGGGTCATGTGTGCGTCCTTGGCGGGGTACAGCCGCCCGCCCGCCGCGCGCACCACGGCATCCAGACGGCCGAACAGCCCCGCGTTCCGGTCCCTGTGGTTGGGGAAGTCCAGGGCCAGGGTCACCCCGGGGCAGGGGAAGGACAGCCAGCCCGGGGAGGGTCGGTCGCCGAAGCGTTTCAACACCGCCAGAAAGGACCCCTGACCGCTGGCGGCGATGACGGCCAGCAATTCCGGCAGGGCGGTATCGGCAGCCGCCCAGGGAATCACGCACTGGTATTGCTGGAAGCCCTGGCGACCGTAGATGCGATTCCAGTGCAGCACCCCGTCCAGCGGATAGAAGAAGGGCTGAAAGCCGACCCGGGCGCGCTGGCGGCGAGCCGGATGTCGCCGCCAGTAGGCCTCGTTGAACAGGCGCAGGGACCAGCGGTTCACCAGGGAAAAGGGTGGCGTGAAGGGCACGCTGAGGCCGCCCTCCTTGAGGGGCTCCAGGGTGCCGGCGGGGGCGAAATCCCCGGCCATGTACACCCCGCGCCCGGCGGCGGCGCCCCGCGCCACGCAATCGACCCAGGCCACGCTGAACTCATGGGCGGGGTCCAGTTCAGCGGACAGGTCCAGAAACTCGCGCAGGGAACCGAAACGCTGGGTCAGGCCATCGATCTGGCTGGAGGTGATGGGGACCAGATGCACCTCGGCCCAGACCAGGATCCCGGTCAGCCCCAGGCCACCGATGGTCGCCGCGTATAGTTCCGGGTGCTCAGTGGCGGAACAGGTTACCAGGCCATCCTGGGACCGGTACAAGCCGAAACGCGGCACATGGCAACCAAAGGTGCCCTGGCGGTGGTGGTTCTTGCCGTGAACGTCGTTCGCGATCGCGCCCGCGACCGTCACGAAACGGGTGCCTGGCGTGACTCGCGGAAACCAGCCCCGGTGCACCGCCAGGGTCAGGATCTCTCCGAGGGTAATGCCCGGCTCCACCACCAGGATGCCCCGTTCCCAGTCGGCGGACAGGATCCGATCCAGCGGGCGGGTCGACAGGACCCGGTCACTGGCGGCCAGGCAACTGTCGCCATAACTCCGTCCGTTGCCATAAGGCAAGGTCTGCCCCACCTCCGCGTGCAGAGCCGCCAGACGCTGAGGTAAATCGGCGCGCCAGTGCACCGCGGTGCACTGCTGCGGATAGGGCGGATATCTCCCCCAGGAAAGCACGGTATCGGTCATGTCGTCATCCACAACACCGGTTCGCGCCGCCGTTCAGGGCAGGGTGAGGCCAAATCCCGCACGGATGTAGGAATTCACCGCCTTGGCCGTGAATTGTTCGCGCCAGTTGAATCGCGACTGCTTAAGGGCCTCGGCGATGAAGGCATCATGGCTGGCTGGCAGGCCCAGGGACTGCTGATAGGACTCGATGGTCCGCTCCGGGTCAGGGAAACTGGACGCAGTGGCGGTTGAGCCGACCTCATTGACCAGGGTCGCCCAGGCATCGAAGCCGTAACTTTTACTGCCCAGGCGGAACCAGCCCGCCGCTGATGGATCGTTGAAATAGGCGTTATTCCCAAACGTGAACCCGGCAAAAGGTTCCGGTTGATTTTGGATGCTGACGAGATACTGAGTGGCATCGAATTGGCGGAACTGATTGCGCTCGATGATTCCCGAGCCACCCAGAGGCCAGTTCCCCTCAATCCCGAAGGCCTGCCCCTTCCAATCATAGGCAATGTTGTTGGCGAAAGTGAGGGACTTCTCGGTCAGGGTAACGGGACATCTATCCCAGTCCGGGGCGCAGGTCAATTTGAACGCGAAGCCCGCCGCCACTCTCGCGTCCTTGTTCGCGACGATGTTGTGGCTAACGACCGTTGGATTGGCCGTGAGCACGTCCAGGCCCCAACCCCGGGGGAGGCTGGTGGAGATATCGTTGCCAGAGAGGACCACGTTGGCAACCATCCGCCCGCCACTGCCACTGATGAAGGCGGCGATGGGATTTTTCAGGAAGAGATTTTCCTCGATGATTCCGCCAGGGCGCAATTGCAACCCATGACTCGACGGGTTGCTGATGATATTGCCTTTGACGATAACGTCAGTATTATCAACTTGAATATAAAGGTTGTGATTGAAAATCGTTGGATAGGCATTGGGAATGGAATCATTTTTTCCATTGTAGTCGAACAGGGACTCCTCGATGAGCAGCCCGGTAATGCCACTCGCATAGATACCCTGGGCATGGGACTTACCTGAAATGCCATAATTCTTGTCGATGATCGAGCGGCGCACGGCAACCCTTTGCAACGGCATGGCCCCGGTGTTTTGCGCGGTGAACTGACCGAAGGTCAGCCGGACATCCTCAAACAGGACATCGGCGCCAGGCATCAGCCAGGTCACCCCGGCGGGCGGCTGCAAGAGCCGCCCATTCGCATCCAACTGATTGGCATCGACGTAGCGATCGGACGCGGGATCACGATGGGCCGCGTAGCCTTCAAACCCCGAGAAGATCAGGTAACCGATCTCCGCCGGGGTCCCGCCACCACCCGTGACATTGAGAATCCGATCGGCGGGCCTGAGCAAGGGCCTGTTCTCCGCCTCACCCCAGGAATGCACCATCATGCGCTCCATCGGGGAACGGCCCGACTTCTGCCAGCGCCCCCCCCAACCTTGGGACAAGGCCTCGTCAAAGACATCGCCGCGCCGCAACAGCAGGATATCGGGATAACCGTGACGCAATTGGGCGTAGGCTTGCTGGATCGTTTTATAGGCCGCTATCGGCCCCACCGGTTTGAAGGGATCAGGGCCAACCGCCGGACTGTCCTTTCCATAGACGAGGGCGGTGGCATCATCCCCGAGGGAACTGGAGACATAGACAATGCGACTATCCAGGTAGTAATCCGGGTGTTGATACAGCGCCAGCAGATCCGTCCACCCCTCCTTCGTCATCGGCAGTTGCGTGAAGGAATGCGGATGCTCCCATGAATTCCAGGTGTTTTTGGGTAAGGACGGTTTCTTTTCAGGCTTGGCTGAAGGCTTTTGGGCGGCCGTTGAGGAAGAGGCATTATTCGCGGCCAGATCCTGTTTCTGGTTGGGATCAGGCTTAAGACCGGCCGCGCCCGGGTTGGCGGTGGGGCCCTGGCTTGGCGTCGCCTGAGCACTGGCCAGAATCCCCGCAGCGGGGGTGTTACTCCTGGCGGTTGACGAGGCAGTCTTTGCCAGGGGGGTGGCGACCGTAGCGGAAAAATCCGCGTTGCCGATCCCGTTGTAAGCCAGTACCCGATAGGCGTAGGTTTGTCCTTGGGCGAGGCCGCTATCAACGAAGCGCGTGGCATCGGCACCCAAGGCGGCAATCTCATACCAGGTGGCCCCGTCGACGGAACTCTGCACCTTGTAGCCGACCTCGTCCGTGGCCCGGTCGGTCCAGGTCAGGGTGATGGCATCAGCCGCCGTGACTTGGGCCCGAAGATTGTCCGGGGCGGCGGGTATCCTGGGCAACGGGTCCGTCGTGCCGCCGGCGGCCTGGAAGCGCGCCACCGTCACGGCGGTGTCATTCATCGACCGGGCGGTATCGTTAGCGCCCAGGATGCCGGTGGGCCAACCTTGATACTGGATGTCCGGATTGGAAAAGAGGTTGACCCGTGGCTCATCGGCGCAGGGATAGGACATGAGATCGCGAAATTCACCGCAGAGGCGATAGCCATGGGCATCGGGCGAGGCACCGGCGCTGTGGGCATGTTCCGGATTATGAGCGTTACCCATGAGATGACCGATCTGATGGGCAAGGCTGCCGGTGCTCAGGCAAGCGTCGCGGACCAGGGCGAAGGCGAAGGACGCCAGGTTGCTGGCAACCCCGTCCATGAGGTAACCGGCACCGCAATAATCGCGATCGGCGCTGACGAGCACGACCAGATCAGCCCCGTATTGGTCGCGCAGGGCATGGACCTCGTCCAGGGCATCATCGCCGTTGGCGCGCAACCGGGCGAGGGTCGTGGACATGGCATGGGTTTCGACATAATCGATCTGGCCCACATGAACCAGATTGAGGGCGGTGTCGATCTCGCTGTTGAGAAAGGCCTGGTTGGCGGCGGTGACGGCCTGGAGGATACGACTACGGACGCCGGCTTCACCGCCAGCATTGGCCTTGGCCTGGGGCGAAAAGACCACCATGACATCGATTACCTGGCCGGTAACAGCCGCGTCGTTCCCTGGCGTCGCCCCCTCGCTAATGAGGGAGTCCTCGCTGGCAGGCACCGCGGCGGGATCCTCGGGGGGGAGTTGAGTGAGATCGATCTCGCGTACCGCATGGGCGTTGTCGCCGCGGGCCATGATCTCGAACAGGCGGCCGGCGTAAGTGACGGTTCCCGCCAGGGAGGCACCCTGGCTGGCGAGGATCACCTCGCTATCGGGGTCATCCTGGACATGACCGACCCAGGCCTGGCCATCCGGCCCCGCGACCAGACGATCGCGGACGGCGAGCAGGTCGACGTCGTCGAACAGGTTGAGGTAGAGGGCATCGCTCTTCAGGGCGGAAAAATTGACTTGCGTGGGACGGTCGCGGTCGGGGAGGGAGGGGAGCGCGCTCTCGGGCAGGGGAACCTGGCCATCCGCCGAAACTTCTGATTGGCCAGAGGCGGGGGGCAGGAACAAATCCGGGACGGGACGGCCAGCGGCGGTCGGGGGCAATTGCAGGATCTTGTCCGCCTGGTAGGCCTGCCAGGTATCCGCTGCCGCCCAGGCGAGGAGGAGGCCGGCGAGAGCACCAGCGCCCAGGGTCGCGAAGGTCCTGCCACGGCTGCGTCGGGTGGGATACCGCCAATGGTGGAAGACCAGGCCCAACCCGGCCAGCAGCATGGTCACCAGTGCGACCATCACCAGGAGCAGCCAGTCCGGTAAGCCCAGGAGCCACAGCCCGTCCCAGGCGTCGTTCGCATCCGTGAAGGCCCAGACCGGATGAGCGCCCAGCAAGAAAATCGCCAGGGCGGTAAGCGTCAGAACCATCGGCATAAACTTATTGTTTTTCAATTTCTCGCTCCAAGGCCGCCATCTGGCGGTGGTCTGGTGTTCAAAATAGAGAAGCGCTCGACGACCCCACGCCCTCCACCGCTAAAGCCGGCAGCACCGCGCTTGCCAATCAAAAGCCAGGTTGTGGAGGAATGGACGTCGCGACTCAATCTTCGGCCGACCTCAAGTCTTCCCGGCGCGGCCGAACACTGAGGAATTCTGTCTTGAGGGCCAGCCCGCCTTAGATGGTGGCGCGGGATGCCGGAGGGAAGGTCAGAGGTTGATTCCCTGGGTTGCCAGCAGGACGACGCAGCCCGCCATGAACCCCAGGCCCAGACTGACCCGGTCCCGAAAGGCGAAGACCACCGGGTCCTCATGCATCTCACCGCGATGGGTCTTGAACCAGATGTGGCTCACCCAGTAGAGCACGATGGGCGTGAGCAACCACAGGGCCTCGGGGAGTTGATAGAGGCGGCGGGCGGTCTCGCTATCGATATAGAGGGCCAACACCAGCACGGCGGCAATGCCCGAGGCGGCGCCCAGGCCACCGACCAGGTGCAGGTCGTCCACATGCCAGCCCCGGCCGGCGCTGGTAAGTTCACCCCGCAGCCGCAGACCATCGAGTTCGGCGTAGCGCTTGACCAGCGCCAGGCTGAGGAAGACAAACAGCGAAAGGGCCAGCAGCCAGAAGGAGGGCCAGATGCTCACCGCCGCCCCACCGGCGATGACGCGCAGGGTGTAAAGGCTGGCCAGGGTCATGACGTCGAGGATGGGCCGGCGCTTGAAGTCTAGTGAGTAGGCGCTGGTCAGGAGGAAATAACCGGCCAGGACCACGCCGAAGGCCGGCGGCAGCCACCAGAGGCTGATAGCCGTGGCGCCCAGGAGCAGCAGGGGCGTCAGGAGTAGCCCCCAGGCCAGGGGCAGGTCACCGGCGGCGAAGGGTCGCCGGCACTTGGTGGGGTGGCGGCGGTCAGCGGCCAGGTCGAGCAGGTCGTTGAGCAGGTAGACCGCGGAGGCGGTCAGACCGAAGGCGAGGAAGGCCAGGACGGCGGCCACCAGGCTGGAACCATCGCCCACCTGGTGGGCGGCCAGCAGAGGCAGAAAGACGAGGACGTTCTTCGCCCACTGGTGCAGACGCAAGGCGCGCCGCAGCATGGGCAAGCGCGGTGGCGGGGCAAAGACGCGCTCGACCTCGGCGACCTGGCCGGCGGCCTTGGCCAGGCCCGTGCCGCCGACGACGATCGCCCGGCGGGCGGCGCTCCAGACCGGCAGATCGGCGCGGCTGTCGCCGACATAGTCGAAGCCCCCGCGACCGAAGCGCTCCACGAGCACGGCGGCCTTGTTGGGGCCCTTGAGATTGCGTTGACCATCGCTGGCGAGGACTTCGTCAAACAGCCCGACCCGATCGGCGATGAGTTGGGCAATTTTGCCGTTGGTGGCGGTGGCCAGGACCAACCGCCGACCGCCACTTGCCTGGTCGCGAAGCCAGTCGATCAGTTGGGCATTGAGCGGGATACCCTCTACATCTGGCTCGACCAGGTCGGCGACGCGGGCCTTGAAGGCCGCCCGTCCCGCGCCCAGGGCAAGGGAAGCACCCAACAGGTCCAAAGGACGTTCCTTGGCCAGGGTGAATAGGGCCTCCCACAGGGTATCGGTGCGAACCAGGGTGCCATCGAGGTCGACGATCAGGGGAGGCGGGATGCCAGTGGACATGTAAAGTGGGTCCGAAGCTTGGGGGGCATGAAGGGAGGTTTACCGTCCAAACGCGGCTAGGGCGGCTTGAAGACTGACGTTAGCGAGGGTCCAATCGCCCGTCAATACACAAACTCGTATACACATACTCATCTGGCAAAGCCGGTACCAAGGGGCAAGACGGCTGCCGAGGCCTCAAGGAAGGATCTCACGCCTGGCCCCGCCAGACCTCGGCACTAAAGAGCCGCCTCAGCCCCCGCCACAGAAAACCCATGTCACTTGGCCAGGTGCGCTGGCGGGCATAGAAGGCGTCACTGAGCAGGCGCTCCTCGATGGGGGCCTTCGCCGGCAAGTCAAACTGGGTCGGGCCGAACAGGCCAACCGGGGCCTTGTCCCGCACGAATTGCCAGTCCTCGCGCCGGGCGGCCGACTCCTCCGGGGTGAGGGGGCTCACGCCCACCAGGCGTAAATCACCACGCATCACGGCGATCAGCCAAGGCAGTTTGCTCAGCACCGGGACGGAGGTCCGCCAATGGCGCAGTTCCAGCGGACGCACTCCCCGGGCGTCGGGGCTGGGGGAGGTGGGGGGATTGCCCAGATAGGTCTCTGATCCGAGCAGGGGTCTACCCCCTGATTCGCGGTAGGCCAGGGCCGCGGCCAGGGGCCACAGGGGCAGCGACAGCACCAACAACAGCAGACCCAGGAAGCGATCGAGCCACCGCGCCGCCTCCCCACCCACACCTCCGCCGGCGAGGTCCGCGAGCAAGAGGGTATCGCTGATGCGCAGCACCGCACCGGTATCGACGCGAATCAGCAGATTGGAGGCGACGATGGCATTGGCCACCTCGATCAATTCACCGACATAGGTGCGGGACAGGATGACGCTGTCGCGGATGGTCGCGCCGCGGTCCACCACCACCTCGTCGCCGATGACGACCTCGCCGAGCAATTCCGCCTCGGGATGGACCCGGCTGTTGGCGCCAATGAGGGCGACGCCCTGTTTCAGGCTCCTGGGCACGACCCGTGCCCGCGGCCCCACCGTCAGGCCCAAGGCCAGCAGGCGGCCAGGCGGGGCCATGCCGGGCAAGCGTCCGGCGACCAGATCGCGGTTGGCGCGATGGTAAGCGGGGAGATCGGTCAGCAGGTTGAAGGTCACCGCCGCCATGGGCGGCACCTGAATCAATTCAGCCCGAAGATCCGCCCTGACCGGGGCTGACCAGTTCAGGAGCCGAAGCGCCGGGGACAGGCCCTGCTCATCCCCCAGCGGGGTATCGGCACGGGCGCGCAGCAGGATCAGCCCAGCCCGCGGGTCCCCGGGCAGCGCGGCGATGATCGACCCTGGATAGCCCTGGGCCTGATCGAGAAAGCCCGCTACCGCCGGGGTCCGCAACACATCGCCACGCAGCGCCAGCAGGGGCAGGTTCTCGCTCAGGCTCAGGCGCCGCCAGACCGCGGCGGGGTCCTCCTCGCCGCGACTCAGGACGTAGCGGATACCCACCCCCCACCGCTGGCCATCCCCGATGGCGGCCTCGATCTGATCGGCCAGGGTCGAGACCACGATGACCAGTTCCCGCACCCCGGCCCCGACCAGATCCTCGATGCCATGGACCAGGACCTCCTTGCCGGCGACGGGCAGGAGCGCCAGGGGGACTTGATCGGTCAGGGGGGCCAGTTCGGTACCCTGACGATCGGCGAAGACGAGCGCGCGCATGGGATCAGGCTCCCGGTCAGTATTCTTTCAGGCCACCAGGGGGAGGCGGGGTGATGCTAGTAAGCCCCCTTGCCGAGCAACAGGGCGGGGATGGTCTTGAGCAGGAGCTTGATATCCATCCACACGGACTGGGATTGGATATATTCCACATCCAGTTCCACCTGTTGCTCGAAGGGGATCTCCGAACGGCCCGATACCTGCCAGATGCAGGTGATGCCGGGGATGACCTCGAGCCGGCGACGGTCGGCCAGGGAATACTCGTTGACTTCCGAGGGTACCGGGGGGCGCGGGCCGACCAGGGACATGTCGCCCTTGAAGACGTTCCACAGTTGGGGCAGTTCGTCGATGGAGGTCTTGCGGATGAAGCGGCCGATGCGGGTAACGCGCGGGTCGTCCCGCATCTTGAAGAGGACGCCACCCTGCATCTCGTTACGCGCCAGCAGTTCGGCCTTACGGGCCTCGGCATCGGCGTACATGGAGCGAAACTTGAAGATGGTGAACAATTCCCCCCAGCGTCCGACCCGCGTTTGCTTGAACAGGACCGGCCCGGGGGACTCGATCCGGATCAACAGGGCGAGAAGCAGGAAGAACGGCAGCAGCAACACCAGCAGGGTCCCGGAGACCAGGATGTCCAGCAGCCGCTTGACCAGATAGGCACCCCGCACCACCCCGACCCAGCCGGCGCGCTTGAGGTGAAAGCGCAGACGATGGGGCAGGCTCGCCCGGGCCAGATTGCCGTAGCGCGCCAGCACCAAGTCACGGATCTCCTGTTGGTGAGTCCGCGCGCTCATCGCCCGCGTTTCAGAGGCCTGACCTGGGTTGCCGCTCATCAGTGGTTCACCTGAAGCTCAAGGAATGCCGCAGCGTTCATACCCGCCAAGGTACAACCGGCCTTTTCCGCTTGCTGTTTGAGCCGCTCATCGGACAGAAGCATCCGCTGACCTCGCGAGGTAAAAAAAGGAGTTGGCGTAAAAGTCTTGGCAAAGACTTTCATTGTAGGGGGTGTGGCGCGCACCCTCATGCCAGCTAGCGTGAAAGTCACGATAAAATAATCCTTTTTCAACAGGAAGGTCAGCATCCTCATGACGGTTAGCGCCCACCGAAGATACTCCCAAGGAAGGCATAGGTCTCGCTAGCCGCCACCAGGGCCTGGTTGAAAGCCTCCTCGTCCTGGCCCAGATGAGCCTGCAAGTCGCGGCCCAAGGTGGCCCAGCGCTCGCCGGTGAGAGGACCATAACCCTGAAAGAACCGGGTGGCGTCCCCGGCCGGCCGCTCCCGGGCCCGGCCCAGCAGCCCCAGGATCACCCGGGACCCGAGGGTGGCTCCTTCCAAGACATACAGACAACCGGCAGCGCGCGCAAAGCCCTCGCCCGCGTAGGGCGGAGGGGCTAGATCATCAGGACTGGCCGGGGAGGGGAACCTGGCCCCTGCCAACGGGACCTCAGGGGCGGATGGCCGCCAGTCCGGATCGAGCCGTTGCAGGTCCTCCTCCAGCCAGGCGGTCTTACCCAAGCGACTCGACCAATCCAGAACCCGCGACTCCCAGACGGCGGCTCGGGCCAACAGGTGGCGCTCGCAGACCTGATTGGCCCGGTAGAAGCGCCGCAGCAGATCCTGATATTCCTCCCGGGTGAGTTCCGGATCGACCAGGCGGCGCATCCGCGGCAGGGACTCGACGTCGGCGTGCAGGGCAGCCGTGGCCTGCTTGAGCCGGGTCATCACGTTCATGGCGGGAGTGGCGGTCATGGTGAGAAATGGCAGGGTTGAGGGCGTGGCGGTGGTGGAACAACGAGGGTCTGTGGCTAAGACTCGAATGCTGACTGGGGCTGGTGCTAAGCCTGGGACTGGGTACGGGATTGGGATTGAGTTTGGGACGGATGGAATATCCCTCCGCCTGGGAGCCTGTCCGATTTATGGCAACGTAGGGCAAATTGGTCAAGAATTGATCGAGTTGGCTCGTCCTACGGGAAATTTGACCGCTTTGACGTACGCAAACGCGCCGCAATTTGCGGAGGAGCACATGCAGAAGCCAAGCCGGAGAGCCTCCTTGAGAGCATAGGCCATAATGGTGCAGTGGACAATTTGCCGACCAGGACCGGCCAAGGCCCCACGGCCGCCGGTGCGGCAGAAATGGCCGCGCAGCCAAAAGGCCGCATCCCCTCCAAACACCCACCAAACAGCGCATGACCAACCGCCCCCGTTCGGGTAGTATCCGGATAAACAGACCAAGGGGGACCGCCATGCCGACTGAACGCCGCGTACGCCGCTACACCGCTTATTTCCCCGGCTGGGCGACGGCGTTCGGGGCGCATGAAAAGGATGCCGAGGACCCTCGCGGTCTGATCTGGCTTTATGGCGAGGGGCAGATTGGTTTGCTGCTCAACAACGAGCTCAAGGAATTTCTCTACCCCCTCTTCCTCGGCAACAGCCACGCGGAGGCGCCGACCCTGGCCCTGAGCGAAGGCTGGCTGCGTATCCAGGAGGTGGAACTGGCCATCGGCGACGGCGACCGCCGACCCTACGCGGCCCTGATGGCCTTGCTGGAGGGGGACGATGAGCTGCACCTATCCCAGACCTACCACCTCGTCTACCCCAGTGGCACCCGCATCCTCACCCTGGGACGCAAGGCACCCCTGCCCCTGGTCTATCGCGAGATCGCCCCGCTGCTACTCCAGCTAGGCTGATGGCCGGCGCGAATCCCGTCTCCGCCAACGGGCTCCTGGTGCGAACTCATCATTCGTTTCACCAATACCTTTATGAACATCTTAAAGGTAACTTATTGTTTATAGCTATTTAGACTCGCCTTACGCTAAAGTGGATTAGCGGATCGATCTCCTGACTGCCTAATCCCGCCACTTCATGCCGCCACTTGGGTCCTGACCGGGTGGCGCCGCCATTCACCCCAGAACCTCCACCATGGCCAAGCCCTTTCCCCTGGTCCTCGTCGACGCCTCCTCCTACCTCTTCCGCGCCTACCACGCCCTACCCAAGCTGACCAATTCCAAAGGGGAGGCCACCGGCGCCCTGGTGGGCGTGATCAACATGCTGCGCAAGCTGCGGGAGGACTACCAGCCGGACCTGATGGCGGTGGTCTTCGACGCCCCGGGCAAGACCTTCCGCGACGATCTCTACCCCGAGTACAAATCCCATCGCCCGCCTCTGCCGGACGACCTGCGGGAGCAGATCGAGCCCCTCCATGCCGTCGTCCGCGCCTTGGGCCTACCCCTGCTGGCGGTGCCGGAGGTCGAGGCCGACGACGTCATCGGCACCCTGGCGACCCGCGCCGCCGCCCAA
Source organism: uncultured Gammaproteobacteria bacterium (assembly GCA_937862735.1). GTDB lineage: Bacteria > Pseudomonadota > Gammaproteobacteria > Chromatiales > Chromatiaceae > M0108. The sequence goes on along the minus strand of CALMDH010000328.1, from coordinate 18,648 downwards.
GGCCTGGCGACCCTCATCTCCACCGGCGACAAGGACCTGGCGCAACTGGTGGCCGAGCATGTCACCCTCATCAACACCATGAGCGACGAGCGCCTGGACCGGGAAGGGGTCATCGCCAAATTCGGCGTGCCACCGGAGCGTATCGTCGATTACCTGACCCTGGTCGGCGACAGTGTCGACAATATCCCCGGCGTGTCTGGCTGCGGCCCCAAGACCGCCGTCAAGTGGCTTCAGGAATACGGCGATCTGGCCGGCGTAATCGCCCACGCCGCCCAGATCAAGGGCGAGGTGGGCGAGAACCTGCGCCAGAGCCTGGATCGGCTACCACTGTCCCGCCAGTTGACCAGTATCCGGCTGGACCTGGACCTGGGACTGGAGTTGTCGGACCTGAAGCCTGCCGCCCCCGACCTGGAGACCCTGCGGGGCTGGTATCTGCGCATCGAGTCGCGCCGACTGCTGGAGAGCCTGGAAGGCACCGACACCAAATCAGGATCAGGGTCAGCCAACACAGACAAGGCCCCGACTGGAGCTGCCGCGATCCAGGAAACCAATGCCGCTACCCAAGGGCCTCAGGCCCAGGACGGCTACGAAATCATCCTCGACCAGACCCACCTGGACGCCTGGCTGGCCCGCCTGGCGGCGGCCGAACTCTTCGTCCTCGACACCGAGACCACCAGCCTGGACTACATCCAGGCGCGCATCGTCGGCCTGTCCTTCGCCGTCGAACCTGGCACGGCGGCCTATGTCCCCCTGGCCCATGGCTACCTCGGCGCCCCGGCCCAATTGGACCGGGAGGCGGTGCTGGCGCGACTGCAACCCCTGCTGGAGGACCCAGCCAGGCCCAAGGCCGGTCACAACCTCAAGTACGACATGAGCGTGCTGGCCAACCATGGCATCGAGCTGCGCGGCATCGCCCAGGACACCATGCTGGAGTCCTACGTCCTCGACAGCACCGCCAGCCGCCACGACATAGACAGCCTGGCCCTCAAGTACCTGGGCCACCGCACCATCCACTTCGAGGATATCGCCGGCAAGGGCGCCGGCCAGTTGACCTTCGACCAGATCCCCATCGAACAGGCCGGCCCCTACGCCGCCGAGGACGCCGAGGTCACCCTGCGCCTGCACCGGGCCTTCGCCCCCCGACTGGAGCAGCTCCCCGGCCTAGCCCGCCTCTACCGCGAGATCGAGATCCCCCTGGTGCCGGTGCTGTCACGCCTGGAGCGCCAGGGGGTGCGCATCGACCGTGAGCGCCTGGTGGACCAGAGCCGCGACCTGACCAAGCGTCTCGCCCGCCTGGAGGAGGACGCCTACCGCGTCGCCGGACGACCCTTCAACCTGGGCTCCCCCAAGCAGATCGGTGAGATCTTCTTCGCCGAGCAGGGCCTGCCGGTGCTGGAGAAGACCCCCAAGGGGGCGCCCTCCACCGCCGAGTCCGTCCTGCAGCAACTGGCCGACGCCGGCCACGAGCTGCCGCGCCTCATCCTCGAACACCGCGGCCTGGCCAAACTCAAGTCCACCTACACCGACAAGCTGCCGCAAATGGTCAGCCCCCTCACTGGGCGGGTCCACACCTCTTATCATCAGGCGGTGGCCGCCACCGGGCGCCTGTCCTCCTCGGACCCCAACCTGCAGAACATCCCCATCCGCAGCGAGGACGGGCGACGCATCCGCCTGGCCTTCATCGCCGACCCGGGCTGCAAGCTGGTCGCCGCCGACTACTCCCAGATCGAGCTGCGCATCATGGCCCACCTCTCCGGGGACGAGCGCCTGCTGGCGGCCTTTGCTGCCGGCCAGGACATCCACACCGCCACCGCCGCCGAGGTCTGGGGCCTTGCGCTGGACCAGGTCAGCCCCGAGCAGCGCCGCTCCGCCAAGGCCATCAACTTCGGCCTCATCTACGGCATGTCCGCCTTCGGCCTGGCCAGGCAGTTAGGCGTCGAGCGCGGTGATGCCCAGGCCTACGTGGACCTCTATTTCCAGCGCTACACCGGGGTGAAGGACTTCATGGAGCGTACCCGCCAGCAAGCGCGAAGGGACAAGTATGTCGAGACCCTCTTCGGCCGCCGTCTGCACCTGCCGGACATCGACCACCCCAACCAGGCCCGCCGTGCCGGCGCCGAGCGCACCGCCATCAACGCCCCCATGCAAGGCAGCGCCGCCGATATCATCAAGCGCGCCATGATCTCCGCCGACGCCTGGATTCAGACCGAACGCCCACCGGTGCGCATGATCATGCAGGTCCATGACGAACTGGTCTTCGAGGTGGAGGAGGACGCGGTGGCGGAGGCCAAACCCCGCATCCGCGCTGCCATGGAGTCCGCCGGCGAGCTGGCCGTGCCCCTGCTGGTCGAGATCGGCGTGGGCGATAACTGGGAAGAGGCGCATTGACGTCTGACCCCCACGGGCCAGCGCTGCTGCAGACCATGGACGGAGCGCGGAACCCGTCCGCCACCTTGATTCCAAGCCAACAGCCCTGCCCTGGGTGATGCGGGAGAGCCACGATGCACCACCACCCCCCCAAACTCCGCGCCATGCTGGAGGACCTGATCGCTCTGCCCACGGTGAGCAGCGTCAAGCCCGAGCTGAACATGGGCAATCGCCACCTCATCGATCGCCTGGCGGAATGGCTGGCGGGCGCCGGTTACCGGGTGGAGATCCTGGAACTGCCCGACCAGCCGGACAAGGCCAACCTCATCGCCACCCTGGGCACGGGGCGAGGGGGCCTGGTCCTGTCCGGTCACACGGATACGGTCCCCTACGACGCCGGCCGCTGGACCCGCGACCCCTTCGCCATCACCGAGGACAACGGCAAGCTCTACGGCCTGGGCACCAGCGACATGAAGTCCTTTCTCGCCCTGGCCCTGGAGGCGGCGCGGGGGCTGAAGGCGCAGGATCTGCAGCATCCCCTGACCATACTGGCAACGGCGGACGAGGAATCCTCCATGAGCGGCGCCCGCGCCCTGGTCCAGGCCGGCCGCCCCCTGGGACGCCATGCCGTTATCGGCGAGCCCACGTCCCTGCGCCCGGTGCGGCTGCACAAGGGGGTGATGAACGAGGCGGTGCGTCTGGTCGGCCAGCCCGGCCACGCCAGCGACCCCTCCCTGGGCAACTCGGCCCTGGAAGGGATGCAGGAGGTCATGGGGGAAATCCTGGCCTGGCGCCGGGATCTGCAGGAGCGCCACCGCCACCCCGCCTTCGCCGTGCCGGTGCCGACCATCAACCTGGGCCACATCCATGGGGGCGACAACCCCAACCGCATCTGCGGGGACTGCGAACTGCTGCTGGACCTGCGCGTCCTGCCCGGCCTGAGCGTCGATGACTTACGTACCCAGTTGGCGGCGCGGGTGGCCCGGGTGGCGGAGCGCCGCGGCCTGGGCTGGCAGGTGACGCCCCTCTTCGAGGCCATCCCCCCGGCGGAGACCCCCGCCACTGCCGCCATCGTCCAGGCCAGCGAGGCCCTCACCGGCCACGCCGCCGAGGCCGTCGGCTTTGGCACCGAGGCGCCCTTCCTCAATCAGCTCGGCCTGGAGACGGTCATCCTTGGCCCCGGCAACCTGGCCCAGGCCCATCAGCCGGATGAATATCTGGAGGTCGCCAGCATTCCGCCGACCCTGGACCTGTTGCGCGCCCTGATCCGCCGCTTTTGTCTCCCGGGCTAAGCCCTGGCGGACATCCCCTGACGGCCACCGCCGTCTGCTTTTCGTTCCCGGCTGGCTGTTGCGGCCAGCGGTCATGCCACCCCAGGAACAGCATCGCGCCCCAATGACAGCATCATCGCCAGCCCAGACCGAACGGACCGCAAAAATTTCCTACCGGCACGGTGAACTTTTACCAGCTTCACCCCTCTTAGGGTGTAAGCGTTGACACGACCCGGTCGCCACTCCCTCCCCCCGGCGATCGGGTCCCCGGCTCCCCACCGGGGACGCGATTTAACCCCGCCGCTCCTCCCCTGAACGGCGGGGTTTTTTATTGCCCGGTTGCCGCTTTCGCCGCCCTACCAGCTAAACAACACCCACTGGGGTATGGAGATGTCGGAGACCCGGTCCCGTTGAACATCCAGGGTACCGTCACCGTCCGAGTCCAGCAGAAAGTAGGGCGGACCGATCTGCGGCTGGATGCGCACCATGTAAAGCTGACCATTGATGCGATATTCGTAAACCGTGCCCCGATCCGTCTCCAGGATGGTAACGTCCGGCTGCACCGTCTCACCGGCGTAGCCAGCCGGGGGCAGGTCCGGCGTCTCCATCGGGATTGCCGGTCGGGTATCGGATTGCGCCCCGGCCGCCAGTGAAACGGCGCCAAGGAGGGTTGCGGTCAGGATCCTTTTCATCGGGGTCGACATAGCCATGAAGATTCCGTAAGTCCGCCTATGTTAGTACGTCGGGATAGGGAATGCCTGGCCTTTGTGAACCGCCTTAGCCAGTGAGACCACCCCTCCGGCATAATGCCGCCTTTCTCACCCGCGCCCACTCCCATCCCGAGCCTGGCGCGAACCCGTCACCCCCCACCCTCCCCGCCGTTTGATCACAACCCCGTGAAGGACCTCAACCCCCGCCAACTCGAAGCCGTGCGCTACCTGGGTGGCCCGCTGCTGGTCCTGGCCGGCGCCGGCTCCGGCAAGACCCGGGTCATCGCGCGCAAGATCGCCCACCTGGTGGGGGAATGCGGCCTGGCGCCGCGCCATATCGCCGCCGTCACCTTCACCAACAAGGCGGCGCGGGAGATGAAGGAACGGGTCGGCCGCCTGCTAAAGGGCCGTGACGCCCGCGGCCTGCGCATTTCCACCTTCCACACCCTGGGCCTGGACCTGCTGCGCCGGGATTATGACTGTGCCGGGCTGCGGGCCGGCTTCTCCCTCTTCGACCCCCAGGACGCCGAGGCCGTCATCAAGGAACACCTGCGTGCGGTACGCCAGGCCGACGCCCTGACCCCCGCCACGGTCCAGAACCGCATCTCCGCCTGGAAGAATGCCCTCATCGAGCCTCCCCAGGCCCTGAGCCAGGCCGAGGACGACTTCGAGGCCGATCTCGCCGGCCTTTACGCCGACTACCAGCGCAGCCTCCACGCCTACAACGCCGTCGATTTCGACGACCTCATCCGCCTGCCGGCGCTCCTCTTCGCCGAACAGCCAGACCTGCTCCAAGCCTGGCAGGGGCGCATCCGCTACCTCCTGGTGGACGAATACCAGGACACCAACGGCGCCCAGTACGAACTGGTCCGGCGCCTGGTCGGTCCCCGCGGCGCCCTGACCGTGGTCGGTGACGATGACCAGTCCATCTATGCCTGGCGCGGCGCCCGTCCGGAAAACCTGGCCCGGCTGCGGGAGGACTTCCCCACCCTCAAGGTGGTCATGCTGGAGCAGAACTACCGCTCCAGCGGCCGCATCCTCGGTCTGGCCAACGCCCTCATCGCCAACAACCCGCACCTGTTCGAGAAGCGCCTCTGGTGCGCCCACGGCGCGGGCGAGCGCCCGCGAGTCATCACCTGCCGCGACGAGAGTCAGGAGGCCGAGCGGGTCGTCTCCGAGATCCTCCACCGCCGCTTCGCCGACCAGGCCAACTACGGCGACTTCGCCATCCTGTACCGTGGCAACCACCAGGCGCGGCTCTTCGAGCAGGCCCTGCGCGCCCACGACATCCCCTATTTCCTTAGCGGGGGCACCTCCTTCTTCGCCCGCACCGAGGTCAAAGACCTCATGGCCTATCTGCGCCTGCTCGCCAACCCGGAGGACGACGCCGCCTTTCTGCGCATCGTCAACACCCCGCGCCGCGAGATCGGCCCCGGCACCCTGGAGAAGCTGGCGGCCTACGCCCACGACCGCGGCGTGCCCCTGCTCAGGGCCTGCGGCGAGCTGGGCTTGGGCCAGCACCTGGAAAAACGCCCTCGGGAACGGCTAGCCCAGTTCGCCACCTGGCTGGACCAGCACGCCCGGGATGCCGACCACGACCCGGTGGCCGCCGCCCGCGCCCTGGTGGAGGGCATGAACTACGCCGCCTGGCTGCGGGAGAACGCCTCCAGTCCCCAGGTCGCCGAGCGGCGGCTGGAGAACGTCCACAGCCTCATCGACTGGCTGGAGGCCCTGGGCAAGGGCGACCACCAGGGCAAGAACCTCCAGGACCGCGTCAGCCATCTATCCCTGATGGACGTACTGGAGCGTCAGGAAGAAGAAGCGGGCGGCGACCGCATCGCCCTCATGACCCTTCACGCCGCCAAGGGCCTGGAATTCCCCCACGTCTTCCTGGTCGGCATGGAGGAGGAACTCCTGCCCCACCGCACCAGCATCGAGGATGACAGCATCGAGGAGGAGCGGCGCCTGGCCTACGTTGGCATCACCCGCGCCCGCGAGCGCCTGACCTTCACCCTCGCCCAGCGCCGCAAGCGCTTCGGCGAACTGGTCCAGACCCAGCCCAGCCGCTTCCTGGAGGAAGTGCCCGAAGCCGACCTGGACTGGGACATCCGCCGTAAGGCGAACGAGGAGGAAAAGCGCGCCCGCGGCAGCGCCCACCTGGCAGGCCTGAAGGGATTGCTGGCCACCGGCTGAAATGGCCGTGACCACAAATCCCGTCGCGACGAATCCCTCGCAACGGGATGACAGCAGCCGGCCGCCGGTTATATACTTCTTCGCCTAAGGCTGAGTGGCAGAGTGGTCATGCAGCGGCCTGCAAAGCCGTGTACCTCGGTTCGATTCCGGGCTCAGCCTCCACCTCCTTCCCTGCCTTGGCGCCCGGTTCACCCCCCTCCTGAAACCCGCGACGCCTTCCGACCCGGCTTCAACACCCCCCTCCACCCGCCCGGGTGGCGAAATCGGTAGACGCAAAGGACTTAAAATCCTTCGGAGTGATCCATGCGGGTTCGAGTCCCGCCCCGGGCACCATTCAAAATCAAAAAGTTAGATAACATAAGGCCAGGTAATTACCCTAGCCTTGTGTGTTTTTAGGGGCCATGAACACAACTTGAACACAACAAAACCGAAGCTAGGCCCTTTTTGGGGTCCGCTTCGGGCATAGTTGCCGGCGGCATCCTGGCACGGGTGCAGTCAACAAAAAGCCCGCACGCGGCGGGCTTGTCGGGTGGCGGGTGGCTTATACCTGACGATAGACGGCGGCGGCGCCAGCGATAAAGCCCGCGATTCTGGCAGGGCTAACAACTATGTCTGTTATCGAGCCATCGTAAAGGCCCATGCGGCAGACCCAATCATGAAGCTCCTCATCGTCAATCGGCGGACCAGACTCGCGGCTTGCCCCCTCCTCATCTTCCTCACAGTAACCAAGCAAAATCCTAGCGGCCTCCCAGCCGTCCTCTGGTAACCGATCCCCCGCAAGCCCGGCTACCCGTTGAAGCTTGGTGAAACTGGCTTCCTTGAGAGCCCAAGCTTGGCCAAGCCCGCTCCCCCAAGAGCGTTCCGCTTCCGTATCGGCGCGGCGCTCAGCCCGCAGGCGCTCAAGCCCGGCCATGGTGTCAGCTTCGTTGTTCATGCCCTTATTCCTCAGTTCAGCGATGGTTACAGCGGTCCGGAAAGCCTCTTGAGCAACAGCGGACCAGTTCACGGAAGGAAAGCCGTCCATCGTGGCTTTCAGTTCATCAGGTACGGATAAGTTGACCCTTGCCATGTCATCACCTCAGGTTGCGAATTGTGCGCATATAATAGCAATCTATACGCATAAGTCAATTTACTTGCGCATTGTTTATTGAAATTGCGCAACCTAAATTCACATGGGGGACCAGTTGGGGGACCAGCGAAGGCGAAGGCGGGGCGTAGCCAATAAATTCAGCATGTTACGCGCAATATCGGCGGAGATCGTCTCTGCCGATACCAGGGCGCCGGCTTCCCCTCTGATTACTAATCAGTAGGTATCGGCCTCGATTGCCGTTACTATGTCAGCAAATACAGGCGCTTAGGGTTTTAGCTGGCGGGCTTCGCGCGGTTTTTTGGCGCTTCGTTGCCGTTGGGTTGCCGTTCGGTGCGTGCTTGGGCGTTTCCGACGTCGGAAATCGAGTCTCACGTGTGACTCACGTGAGTCACGTCCGGGCGTGCCCCATGTGGGGCATGGGCTGAATCCCACGTGGGATTCAAGTCTCACGTGCTACACGTGTGGCACGTCCGGGCGTGCCTCATGTGAGGCACGGGATAATCTTCACGTGAAGAACGGCCAAGCCCGGCGGGGGGCATGGGCGCCACCATGACGGCGCGGCGCTGGCGGGGGATATATGGGGAAGGGTCAGCGAAGGGGCGGCGCCACAGGGCCACAGGGCGGGCCACAGGGCGCCGGGGGGCTCATATCAAGGCCAGGCTTGGGGGGTCAACACACGCGATCCTCGGGCAAAACCTTCGCGTTATCGTGATGGTGCCAGATACAGCCTTGGGCAAATTCGCGGCTCTCGAACAGCCAGAGATAGCCGTCAGTCCCGAACAGCAGGCCAGGGCGGCTGTCTCTGCTAAATACCTGAATTGCATACAAGCCAGGGGCTCCGGGGGCCTCGATAACCTTGCAATGGGTGGAAGTATGAAGGGCGCGGCGGGCCAGGGGGGCCAGGGGTGCCAATGGTGTGGGTCTCATCGGTCAGTACCTCATCAGGATGGTCAGGGTTTAACAGGGTCGTTGCTCAATTCGGTCAGAATCTGAATGACCGCATCTTTTAGGGCGTTTTCGATTGCACGCTGCGTCTTCAGTCGCAAAACGTCGCTCGATACCCGGCTTGGCAGGGATAGCAGTCGATTTTTTGCGATGGTGACTTGTTCGGACCAGGCTTGGGCTACTTCGTCCACGGGGATCAGCTCCCGGCGGCGGCGGCTCAGCTCCAGTTCCGCCAATTCGGCCCTTGCGCGGTCCAATCGGGCGCGCTCGGCTTGGGGGGAAAGGTTTTCGTCGGTGCCAAGCTCCGCGGCGATACGGGACCTCAACCACTTCGCGAACGGTTCAACAGGCAGGCCACTTTGCCGACCTATCGCATTTTCCAGGCGGGGCGGCGCTCCGGGCTCAGCCAACAGGCGCTGAAAATGCCTCAAGCTCAGCCCGGCCAGGGCGGCGCCTTGTGCCTGGGTCAAGGGTGTAACGGGCTCAGCCATGGGTAAAGTCTCCGGGCGTTTTGTATGTGTCTGACATATATGCATATTTCTGGCTGGGCAGGTCGGGCGGTCCGAAATGCGGCCCAGCGGGCTTGCCAATGGGACCCGTAACATATTGTTTTATATGGCTTTTTTTCATGGCCTAATGCCTCGTTGACGTTAGCGGTTCGCCCATCGCGGCGCGGATATCATCGGCGCCAATCTCCCCGAAATAACCCTGTTCCAGCCCATCCATTACCAGGCGAAGGAAAGCCAAAACAACCTCCTCCGGGGCGCTGGAATTCAAAACCGTCCAAACCGGGCGCCGGATTCGCCAGCCGGGGAAATGCTGCAAAACCACAATCTTTAGGGGATAACCGCTCGCTGCGGCGGGCAAGGTAGTTTCATCGCTGGCCAGGCTTTCGGCTTCTCCGGGCGCCGGGTCGCGAAGGCGCACGGTTCGGCTTGGATGCCGGAGAAACCATTTCGCGTCATCTTGAATTTGCCGGCGGACCGCTTTCGGCAAATCGGCATAGGGGCGCGGCTTCGGGGTTCCGCCAGTTGGCAGGGGAATCGTTGCCCCGTCACTTTGTAGGTCAATTTTCACGGCGTTTCATCCATTCAAGGCTAGGCCAGCGGGCGGCGCCGGCCCTCTGGTCGGGATCATGGGGCAGGGGGGCGAACAGGTAGCAGGCCCGCAGGCGCTCCGGTTCCGGCTCATACCAGCGGGCGCGATGGGAAAACGCGCCACGCTGCGCAACCTGGCAGCGGGTGCCGCTCAGGTGGCAACAGGCGCGGCAGGTAATCCGATCATCGGGCAGGGGTTCAAAATCGGCGGCGGGCGCCGGTTCCTTCGGGGCGTCTTCCTCGGCCTCGATAGCCAAGGCGGCGGGATACCAGGCCCGGACCTCTGGCAGGGTTGCCGGCGGGGTAAAGCTATGGCTTGCCACCTCCCCGCCAGCATGGCGAATCAGCCAGCGGCGGCGCGGTTCGCTTTCGCTTTCCAGGGCGGGGGCCAGGCTTCCGTTGGCAGGGTCAACTTTCGCAACTTTCGCAACTTTCGCAGGGGGTCCCTCCCCAAATTCATTTCCGCGCGCACAAGAGAGAGAGAGGATTTCCTTATTATTATTATGGAATAACAAGGATGTTTCTTGCGTTTTCTGGCCCTTTCCCTTTGCGAAACTTGCGAAACTTGCGAAAGTTCGGCCTTCGCGGCGGTCAGGGGATGCAATTTCGGGCGGTAGCCCTTGCGAATGTTGCGAATCATGCGAAAGTTCGCGGATGGGACCAGGCGGCAAGCCTGGCCCCTTCCCGGCCACTAGGCCAGCCAGGCGGCTCACCTATCCGCCTCCACCAGGGCGGGGTTCAGGGCGATTACTTTCCGGCGGCCCTCCCGGACTACGCGCAAGCGGTCAAGTTCGGTCAGGGCGGTCAAGGCTTCCGCCAGCCGTTCCTTGCTTCGCACGGGGCCTAGGCGCTGGGCTTCCCCCGTTGTCAGGCTTGCCGTTCGCTCCCTTCGGGCATATTCGAACAACCAACGATCAAGGCGGGCGGCGTCAGCCAGTTCCAGCGGCAATGCCACCTCCCCAAAAAAACGGCGGCTTTCGCTCAGGTGCCAGGCGGCAATTCGGGCGGCGCGATCAAAATGATCCGGGGAGATTTCGCCACTTGGCCCATGCTCGAACAAGTGAAACAGGCAGGCCAGCCGGGCGGCATTGTCCGCGCTCTTGGATGCCACGTCCCGGACCATGCGCATTTCCCCGCCCTCCCCTAGTTCGGCCTCGATTGCATCATGAAAGCCTATCCACGCTTTGCGGGCTTCGGGGCTCAGGGCCAGCTCCGGGGGGCTCAGGATGCCGCTTTCGTCCACGGGCAGGGGATAGGCCAATAGGCCAGCCAGCCTGGCGTTAAAGGCGCTCAGGGCGGGCGTCCCATGGGGCGGGTCAAGGTAGAAACGGCTTCCCTGGGTGGATTCAGGCCACGCCAACAGGAAACGGGCGAGAAAACCGCTCCCTCTGGCCAGGGCGCCGGACCTTTCGAGAAAATCGAGAAAGGTTGCCTCTTGGATCATCAGCGAAAGCGAAACGCGGGCGCTCCGAACGGTGAAGCTTTCCGACGTTCGCCGGTCCACGTTCAGCGGCGCGGCGGCGTCCCAAAGTTGGTTTAAGAGCGAAAGGGCGCGGGTGATGCTGTCTTTGCTCATGGCATGGCCACCAAAGACGGTGCCGGCTTCGGATGACGCGATACCGCCACAGGGCCAGCCGGAAGCCAGGGACCATGCCAAGGCCTCGGCGGTGGCATCCTGATAGAGCAGGCGGGGCACGCGGGGCGGCAAGGGCATCCCCGCAGCATGGGAGACAAGGGCGGCGCTTGCTTCGGCGGCGCTTTTCCCGGCTTTCGTCAGGCTTTTTATTCGGTCCCTTATGCCGTTGCGCTCCGCTTCCCACGCGGCAAGCTCAGCCTCATAACCTTTAACGATGGGCGCCCATACGGCGGCTTGCTCCTTTTCCCATTCGCGGATGGGGGCGAGAAACAAGCCCTCCACGGTGGTTTTGCGTTCGCCACTGTCATTTATCGAGAGGAAATACAGGGCGCACGGTCCCGCCAGCATGGGGGCGCGGCGCACGGTCGCCAGCCCTTGACCGGCCAAGCTCAGGGCGCTTAGGGCGGCGCTGGCAACCAGGGGGGCGGGTGCCTGGGTAAAGGCTAGGCCCTCCGCCACGGCGGCCCGTATCGGGTCAGGCAGGGCTTCCAGGGGATAGGGCAGGCCCTCATAACTGGCGGCGATCGGTTGCGGCTTGGGCCAGGCTTCGGGCGCTGGCGGGGGTCCGGCTTCCGTTCGCGGCTCAGCCTTGCGCGGTTCAGGCGGCGGCATCCCCAACAGCCGGGCGGCGGCCTTGACGGCTTCCCTTTGGTTGCCGTGATGCTCCAAAACGGTGAACAGGGAAAAGGCATCATGGGCGGCGCCGGCTAGGGGGTCGCTGGCATGGTGGCAATAAACGCGGCCCGTTTCAGAAAGTCGCCGGGTCCCGGCTATGCCGCTCCCTGAATGGGGGCTAAGCCACAGGTTAGGCCCTTTGCGCTGATAGCCGTTACTTTCCAAGATCGCGGCGGGGTCATGGGCGCAATTAAAGGCGGAAATTACCGACTCCCCGCCAGCCCGCTCCCGCGGGGATTCCCTGATTTCCGGCTCCGGGGCGGGTGGCGCCCATGGGCAAGCGCCCTCCAGGATCGGGCGCCAATGGTCCCAATTCTCCCAAAGCTCTAACAGGACAGGCGGCGGGGCGGTCCATTCCTCAAGCTCCCACGGGGCTACTAGCAAGCGGTAAGGTTCGCGGGTCCCTGGGTGAATGGTTGGGGGCAAGGCATCCTGAATCGGCCCGGCCCTAAGCTCGAAAACCGTTTTCCGCTTCGGGTGGCCATGGGCGTCAAGCTCCCCGCTTTGGTCGGGCCAGGTCAAGATTCGGCGGCTCAGGCCCTCCGCTCCCGGTGGCAGGCGGTAAACGGCCCGCCAGCGGTCGGGGTGGCCTTGGATAACCACGGCGCCGGCCTTTAGGGCGGCAAGCTCGATACCCACGGCGGCAAGGGCAAGCCCGGCCTCCTCGATTGCGTCCCCGTCAAAACTGGCAAGCTCGGAATCCGCCAGCCGGGCGCCCATGCCATGCTCTGGGTTCGCTTCCCAATAGTCCGGGGGAAAGCTCCTCGTTTGCCAGCCGGTAATCCCTTCAGGCCCTTTGCTCCCCGGCGGAATGGGGACCAGGGCCAAACCTAATCCGTGCCAATAGGCGGCCCACGCGGCGGCGGGTGACTCTGGCGAAGGCGGGGCCAGGCTAGGCGCTGGGGGCGCTGGCGGCGGGCTTGTAACGGCCTTGTGGCGCTCCCAAGGGCGAACAAAACCGGGCGGGAGTGTGGGCGCGGGCACGCTTGCGGCGGTGAAATACAATTCAGCCATTGCGGCGGCCCTCCGCTCTTGTCCGGGCGCTTTCCCTATGCCATTCCTGGGCACGGCGGGCGGTGGCTTCCATTTCGGCGGGGCTAAGGTGGCGGCGGTAAACATTCTCGCTCAGCAAGAATTCCGCGATTGCAGATCCACCTTGCCAATCCTCAAGCCAGGGCTCTATTCCAAGCTCCAAACAGGCTTGATACCGATATTTTCCGTCAAGGATTTTCCCTTGATACGTCAGGATGGGATGACGCAAACCCAAGCCAGAAATATCCTCCCGAAGTTTCGCGTAAACCTCCGGGGACATTTCTGGCAAAACGGCCAAGTTTGCGGGGTGAACCTCGATAAAATCCGGGGTCAGGATCAATTCAGACATTGCGGGTCCCCTCCATGCGCTGCTTTTCCACGGCCCGAATAACGGCCTCGAAAGGCGCCCAACATTCCGGCCCGATTCCACGCTGTATTGATTCGGGGTCTTTCAATTTATGCTGGCAAATCGCGCAATGGGTTAGGCCCAAACGAACAGCCTGGCCAGGGTCAGCGGCGAATCCCTGTAACGTCAGGCGCAAGATTTCCAAATCGGCGGCGGTGCGGTCCGCGTCTTTCCACCAGCGATTTACGCTCAGGCGATCATCGGGGCTCAGGACCATGGACACCCCTCCGGGGCGGTCGGATACCAGTTGCAGCGGCAAGCAATCCAACAGCCGCCAGCCGGTCGGGGAAGACACCAGGCGGGGCTTAACCACTAGGTTGCGGGCCTCAGTAGCGGCAAGGCGGAAGATAAGCGAAGGGCGGCGCGGGGTCAGTTCCTTACCAGCCAGCCGGGCGGATGCCAGGCCATGCAATAGGGCATGGGCGCCGGGGGCGGTCCAGTCGATAACGGGCGGATGGCTCAGGATTGGCGCGGGTGCCGATAAAGGCTTAGAATTCAGGTCGCAAGCAACAGCAACCTCAGCCGCTTCCCGGTGCCAGCCGGGGGCGGCTTCGTCTTTTTTCAACATGGCAACCTCCCGGCTTAGGTCCGCAACGCGGCGCGGCTTTCAATCCACGCGGCCACTTCCGATGCCAGCCAGCCGCGGGCACGCGTGCCAATGGCGACGGGGCGGGGGAAGTCCCCGGCCTTGACCTTTTCATATAGGGCGGTTTTTTTCAGCCCCGTTTGAGCCTCGACAGCGGGCAGGCGTAGAATCACGGGGGCGTGAGGGGGGATGAATTGCGCGGCCTCAGTCCGGGCGCCGAATTGCACCAAAGTCTGAGGGGCGGATTGACGATTCGCGGAAGGCGACATAATTTCTTAGCTCCGGGCTAAAAAGATTTTCAGATAGCCCGGAAACACAATTTCGCAAAGCGGGTCCGGGCTTATACGGACGCGGCCTCCTTCGGGTGTAGCGATCCGAAGGGGGCTTTTTTCGTGCCGTGTCGGAAGAATAAAAGCCCAAACGGAATTCCATCAACCACTACATTTTGTGGTTTAGACTTTGTGATTGTGGATAAAGGGCGAACCTAGGCTATTGGGAATTGCAGGCCACCAAAAGCCAATGAATTAAACCCAATCAAATCAGCTTTTTGTAATATCCACAGGCAAAAAAAGCCCGGCGTGGTGCCGGGCTAGGGGAGTGAAAAATTTTTACGCTTTGCGGCGCCGGGCGGTGATGTTGACCACTTTAGCGGTCCCTTTGCTTTCAAGGTGGCGCTCCCATTTCAGCAGGGCGGCGGCTTTCTCGGGCAAATACGAGTGTTTGTCATAATGGACGGCTTGCACGCCACCTAAGCCATGGGAAAGTAATTGGGCGCGAAGGTCCACACTGAAGCCTATTGTTGCCATTTCGGTTTCAGCGGTGCGGCGCAAATCACGAAACAGAAAAGACGGCCCTCCCATTTCGGCGGCCAAATCAGATACCCGGCGGCTAAGGGTATCCAGGGATAGCACGGTCTTGGATGTTGCGAAAATGGGCGGGTCCGCTTCCTCGGGGCGCTCATCTTTGGCGCGGACTACCAGGGCCTTGCACAGATCGGCGGCGACGGGGCCAAGCGGCAAACGATGTTCCCTGGGTAGCTGGCGGCGGCCCTTGCCGTCAAGTAATCGCAGGATTCCGGTTTCCGGATCAAAGTCTGAGACTTTGGCGCGTAGCAGTTGCTCCCCACGCTGGCCACCACTGAAAAGGGCCAGTTTCAGGGCTTGATCCGCCAGCCCGGTCCCCAGCTTGCCAATGAAGGCCCGCAACTCCTCCCGGCTCAGTACCCGCGAACAGGGGCGCACGGGGATCGCCTTGATCCCGGCTACCGGGTTGCTTGTGATCTCGAAGGGGATCATAGCGGCGGGTGCCTCGGTGTCCCCTTCAGCCCGCAGGGCCACGTTATAGGCGGCGAACAGATAGGCCCGTGTCTTCCCAGCGGACCGCTCCCGGCCCGATTCGCGGACCTCACGAATCCGAGTAGCCAAGGCGGCCTTGGTGACTTCCTTAGCGGGCAAGGCGGCCAAGGCTGGGGCGGGGTCAAGGATGTTCACCTTGAACAGGGAACGGGCATCCCGGGCGCTTTGGGCCTTGCCTTGACGGTCTAGGTAATCGGTATAGGCCCGCAGTAGGGCGGCCAGGCTATAGCGGTCCCGGTCCTCTGCGGCCCGTTTGGCGGCCACCTCTGCGGCTTCGGCTTCGGTCTTTTGCCGGGCTTGCTCCTCCGCTTCCTGGCGGGCTTGCGCTTCCAGCCAGGCCCTTGGGTCAGGGATGCCGGCTTGGATCATGCGCTGCAATTCGCCGGCCCTTGCGCGGGCTTGGGCCAGGCTCAGCCCGGCCTTGCCCGATTCGTCAAAGGGGCCAAGGGCCATGTCCGTAACCTTGCGGTTGACTGAATATCTAAACAGGGCCACCAAAGCCCCGGCCCTTGTGCGCTTGAACCATAGGGCGCCGGACCCACGGGGACCGCCATCGCTGGCGGCTTTGCCGGGTTCAATAGCGCGAATCTCTTTGACGGTCAGCATGGCTTGCCCTCCCCTCCGGAATCCTGAACACAACATGAACACAACAAGGCGGCGGCTTCTGTAGTCCCTTGCCGGAAACTACCGGAAGAAAGATAGCCAGAAAGACAAGCGAAGGCAAGAAGTTATGGAAGGGTTGCGGGCGAAAGCGGAGAAATGCGGAAACTACCGGAAAGGCGAAAGGGGCTAAAATTAGGACTTAAAATCCTTCGGAGTGATCCATGCGGGTTCGAGTCCCGCCCCGGGCACCATTGATTCACACAGGAAAACGGCATTACAAAGGACTTTTCTTAGGTGAGCGATATTGCTTCGTCCCCATGCGGGCAGCAACCTCATCCTGACTCAACCCGGCACGGGCACGGGCACGGGCACGGAGGGAGATCAACTCGCTGGCGATGGCAAATTCCTCCTCCAAGGCGTCATAGGCGGCCCGAACCAGGGGATCGCTCAGCAGATCGGATTTCAGGTCGATAAAGTCGATTGTCTTCATTGGCCAGGCTCCATAAATGTGCGCGCTAGGGTTAACCTTTGGGATCGTGTTTTCGGGTCGATCAGTAGAAGGCGCTACACGAAAAGCGAGCCCCTACACCGCGGTTACCTAACCAAACAGATTGCCAAGGTCCATTTCCACCGCCTCGAAAGGGGGTATGCTCGCGCGCCCCTGGCCCTTCAGGGTCGCGATCACGCGCCACTCGCCGCCTTCGAGCACATAGGCCACCAGGGTGCGATCCTCGGGCCAGATCAGCCAGTAGTGCGGTACCCGGTAGCGCTTTAATAGTAACGGCAGTTGCACCGTGTCCTTACGCTCGTGGCCGGGCGAGACGATCTCGCACACCCAATCCGGGACGACCTCGATGACGCCATCGGGCGGTCGCGGTAGCCGCGCGCGCCGCCAGCCGGCCAGGTCATGGGATGGACATTCGTGCGCATCGTAAGCGACGCTGACCTCGGTCAGGATCCACCAGCCGCCGCCGGGTCCAGCGCCACGAATGAAGGGGTGCAATTCCCCGCGCAGGTTGCCCTGCGCGGCGGCGTGGGGGAAACGCGCCATTGGTCGGCGCACGATCTCACCGGCGATCAGTTCCACCCGCTCCTCTGGCGACAAAAGCAGATCGGCGACGGTGTTGAGTTTCAATGCCTCCATGGAATCCACCAGAGCCAGGCCAACCACAACGGTACGCCCCATGTTCGCGCAAAAAGGACGCGGACTCCAGCCGCCGCCACTCCTAATCAACAGCAGGGTTAGCGTGAAAATTCACGGGGAAAGCCTTGCATGCTCAGGGGTGTGGCCTGGGGCCTCATGACAGTTAGGGAATCCCAAGCTGCGAATTTCACGCAAGCGGCATCAAGCCTGGCGGGTTTACCCTCCGCCACCCTGGCGGCCGGCCTTGGCCGCACCCCTGGCCTATACTCCGATTGACGTAAAAACCAATCGGTGGCCCAGCATGACCGTCGGTTTCTTCCCACCCCCACCCTGGCGCCCCGCGCCCGGGTCGCTTGGGGGGCACCCACGCCTTGCCGCATACGCGGGGGGAAGGCCTGCCGTGACAGACCGGCCGCATCGGCCCTGGTCGCTCCACTGGGCGCTCCTGTGGCTGGCCGCCCTGATCGTGCCCACGGCCCTGGACGCCACGCCATCGCCGACCCCGATGGCACCGCCGGCGCCGATCCTCGAACTGGACCTCGCCCGCGTCACGCGCGAGGTGCGCGACCCGGCGGTCTTCAACGCCGCGTCCTGTGCGACCTACCTCCTGGAGCGTACCCAGGCGGTCCTGGAGCACGGCACCACCCACTATCTCCCCCAGGACCAGCGGGAGGAACAAGCCCTGGCGGACGCCGCCCCGCGGTTGGCCCGGGCCCTGTTTGACTTTCGCGTCACCCTCACGGATCGCCTGGGCGAGTTCGCCCGCCGCCGGGACCCGGATCCCACCTGCGTCACCGCGGTGATTCGCGCCCTGCGCTATGCCCGGTTCATCGAAGAACTCCTAGTGGAATGGTGGCTAGGGCGAACCCCGACTGGGGGCCCTTATCCGGTGCTCGCGGGACCCGGGCCCGTCCTGATGGTCAGCCGCGGCGAAGGGGCCTACCAGCCCAGGTCCGGGGATATCCTCCTGGCCCGTAACGACTCCTTCGTCAGCGCGGCCATCGCCCGCATCAGCGATGAGGAGGGGCAATTCAGTCACGCCGCCCTGGTCCAGGTGGACGCGGCCGGGCAGGTCTGGGTCCTGGAGTCTTTGATCCAACGGGGGGCCGTGGCCACGCCCTGGGCCGAGTGGACCGCCCACCCACCGGTACGGGTCCTGGTCAAGCGCCACCCCGACGCGGCAACGGCCGCCCGCGCCGCGGACTGGCTCCACCGCTGGATCGACCGGCGCGCCGCCGCCGGCGCGGACCCGGCCCCCTATGACTTCTTCATGGACTTTGAGGACGACGCCGAGCTCTCCTGCTCGGAGCTGGTGCAGTTCGCCTACCGGGAATCCTCCGGCGGCCAGACCCGGCTACCGCGCTTTGCCTCGTCCCTCGGGGAGTTGGCGCAACACCCCTTTGTCCAGGCCCTGGGGATCCGCCAACCTACCCTCTACAGCCCCAGCGATTTCGAAACCGATCCAAACCTGGTGACGGTCGCTGAATGGCGGGATTACTCCAGGACCGCCCACAGCCGCATCCAGGACGCCATCCTCA
>CALMDH010000327.1:0-11227 GCA_937862735.1 uncultured Gammaproteobacteria bacterium | reverse complement strand
CATCCAGATGGCACTCTCCGGGCAGATTTATGCGGAGGGGAGCGAGTAGTTACCAATAAACTTAGCCTAGGTCGAGTTGGCCCTGGTCGCCTGGTTGCGTTGTGCGTGTCCTTCGACCTCTTCTGGTCTGTGGTTTCTCCACTGCCTGGGCCATCCGTCCCTCGCGTTCCTCCTCCGCCGCGCGCTCGGCATTCAGGGCCAGCAGGCGGGCGAGCACCTCGTCACGCACCTCGTCCGGCCAGCGCAACCGCCAGGGCTTCTTCCGGCGACCACCGCCGTCTTCGGCCTCCTCATCTTCCCAGTCGAGCAGGAATTCACAACCCGTGGGGAGGTCGGTCCAGCCGTAGGTGTCGAGGACGGCGCGATCCATGGCGGCATGGAGTTCGCGGAGCCGGAGGATATCAGGGGAGTTCTCGTCGGGGTCGTGGAATCGGTTGTAGGTCTTGGTCAGGCCCTCGTGGTGGCGAAGCATCAGGTCCACGCGAAAGTCGTCGTAATGGCGACCGGCTTCCTCAAGCACTGAATCTCTTTCCCAGCCCAAGGGGAAGGGGAAGGTCTCGAAGCAGTCGGAGGGACCGTAACGTAGATCGTCCTTCATGGATGAGGCAAAAAATTTCGCCCACATCTCATGCACCCGGGATTGCAGGAGGGCAATTGCACCGTTGCCCTGAAAAGCCATGATCACAAGACTCTCAGCATAGATCTGGCCTGTGGGCAGAAAGGTGAAGAGGCCATGTTGCCCAACGCGCGAGATGACCAACACACGTTCCAACCAGCCAACGGCTGTGAAAAGAGCAGGTGTATAACGACCCCAAAGCCACCAAGCATGGCATCTGCGTACAGCATCCGCGTTACCTGATAATTTCTGCCGCTCCGGTTTCACCTTCCGCTCGACAATCTCCAACAGATCTGGCCAATCCGCCGCCACCGATTCCGGGTAATCGAGCGGTACCATGCCCGTCCGTAGCCACGCCTTCCGTTGTTTCTCGTCCGCCAGCGCCCAGGTCTCACCCAGGTCACTCCGCCGCAGTGGAAAGTCGGCGAAGTTGATGACATAGCGATGATGGGCCTGAGTCGGCGAGTCGTTGACCTCCTCGCCGCCGATGTAGGGGAAGATCCGCTCGGCGTTGCGCGGGTCCCTGGCGATCAGCCGGTGCATCTCGGCGAGGGGTGAGGCGACGCCCTTGGTGTCGGTGTCGTCGAAGGTGAAACCCATGCCGAGGATGATGCTGCCCTGAAAGCTCTTGTCGGCATTGGCCTTGAGCCGGGCGGGGTCCTCGTCGCTGCCGGCATGGAAGAGGTAGGCGGTGATGTCCGGGACCCGCTGGCCGTTCAGCTCATAGATCCCTTGCCAGGCCCCGCGGATGACGTGGACGACGCTGACGACCACCGCGGCCTCGCCCGGCCATTTGTAGCGCTTGCGCGCCCAGTAGATCCGGCCGCCGTGGGTACGGAGCCAGCGCAGGCCCGTGGCGCGGGTGTCGCCCTGGCCGATGGTGTTGGTGGCAATGAGCCCGAAACAGCCATCCGGGCGGAGCAGGTCGAAGGCGCGGCGAAAGAAGTGGGCCACCAGGTCGGCGTTGCCGTGGGAGTCCGGGTGCAGGGTCTTGAGCCAATCCAGGTAGGCCGCCCGGTTGCCGCCGATGAGGGTGTTCTTGCCGGCGAAGGGCGGGTTGCCGAGGATGGCATCAAAGCCCTGGCTGGCGCGCTGAAACACCTCCGGAAACTCGATTTCCCAATGGAAGGGCACGACCGCCTTGTCCCCTTCTCGCAGTTCCCGCGCCGGCGCCTCCGGCAGGTCCATGAGTTCGCCGCCCTTGAGCTTGTGGGTCAGCTCAAGCCGCAAGGCATCCCGTTTGAGTTCCCGCGCCTTGTCCTTGTCGGCGCCAAAGAAGGCGGCGATCACCAGATCCCCCACCAGGCGCACCAGTTCCAGGGCCTCATCGGCCAGGGCCAGCTTCTGGGCCTTGAGCAGGGGGCTCAGGTCGTCGCCGGCCGCCAGGATCTCGCGACGGACGGCGGTCGCCGCCTTCAGGCGCTGGCCGATGATCTCCTGGCCAAAGGTGGGGTTCCGTTCCGGTCGCCAGTGGAAGTCCTCGATCTGGCGGCGGGTCAGACCGACCAGGGAATCCCCGGCGCGGATGGCATGGTCGAGGAAGGTGAAGGGGTGGTCCCGGGCCAGGGTCGCCAGCCAGAGGGACAGCTTGGCCAGGTCCGCGGCCATGGGGTTCTTGTCCACGCCATAGAGACAGCGCTGGGCGACCAGGCGGCGGGCGAGCAGGATCTCGTCCTCATCCGGGGGCAGGGATGGCGTCAGGTCGTGATAATGCCAGGCCTGGACCAGGGCCTCGGCCAACTGGCGGCAGGCGGCGACCAGAAAGGCGCCGGACCCCACCGCCAGGTCACAGACCTTGAGGTTGAGGATCTGGTCCGGCGTCGGCTCCGGCCCGAGCTGGGCGAGGACCGGCGCCAGGGTCCGCGCCACGATGGGTTCCGTCAGGGTGCGCGGGGTGTAGTGGGAGCCGCTGCGGCGCCGCTCGTCGGAGGGTTGCAGGACCATGGCGCCCCTGGCCACCAGGCTGGGGGTGGCGCCCCGATGGATGCGCCGCTCCAGGGCGGCCAGCAGGTCATCGAGGCTGCGGGCCTCCCTGAGCGCCCGGGTGGCCTTGGCATCCAGTTTCTGGTCCGCGACCTCGTTGAGCCACTTGGCCCGGTCGGCGGGCTTCGCGGCCAGCAGGGCCGCCAGGTCCACCGCCGGCGGGGCGCCGTTGCGCTTGGGGGGCTTGAGGGCGATGGTGGGGCCGCTGGCCAGTTCCAGGCGGAAACCCATGATGGTTTCGTAAACGCTGCCGATCTGTTCGACGTCCAGGGTGCGGTAGGACAGGCGCTCCCCGCCGAGGAGGAGCAGCCGGTCGAGGACGCGGTAGAGGACGCCATCGGCCACCAGGGGAAGGACGCCGGCCCGACCTTCCAGGAAGGGGAAGCGCGCCGGATCGAACAGATAGCCGCGGCGGGCGGGCATGGCAAGCTGGGGGTGGCGACAGCCCCCATGGACGGCGCGGAACAGGGCCAGCAGGCGCGGCCAGGCCCCATAGCGGTGGTCCAGGGTGTCCGGGTAGGTCTGGGCGTCGCCGCGCAGCTTCTCGAACAGGCCGTGCACCGAGTAGTGCTGCACGTAGAGCGGGGAGCCGGGCATCAGGCCCCGGTCCTCGGCGTAGAGCAGGAACACCAGGCGCAACAGGACGTTGAGCAGGCCGGCATAGACGCTGTCGGGCTCCCGGGCAAGTACCGCGCCCAGCAGTTCGCCCTGGGCGCGTTCGTCGGCGGCCTGGAAGCCGCGTAACAACTCATACAGGGCGTCCAGCACCTGGCTGGCCAGCCGGGTGGAGACCTGGCTCTGGTACTCCCGGCTCTTGGCCAGCAGGGCAGGCAGCCGCTCCTCCACGGGTCCGGCCAGCAGCCGCGAGCGCTTGAGGAGCAGGTGCAGGGCGCCGAGGATGGGCCGGCCGGCAATCTCGGTCATGGCGGCGACCGGGAAGGTCAGGCAGCCGGCGTTCTCCCCGCGCGGGGCGTAGAGCAGCCGCAACTGGGTGCCGTTGGCCAGCAGACCGATGGGGACTTGGGTCTCGCGCAGCAGGCGCTCGAAGCGCCGGGCCGGGGAGGCAGTCCAGCCCCGGCCCTCCGGGCAATAGGCGGCATCCAGATCGGTGCCGAGGGGCAGTTCCTGCACCAGCAGCAGCCAGGGCTGGTCCGGGTCCTTGGGCCTGGCCTCCGCCAGGGCCGCGGTGGGGGTGAGGATCTCGTTGAATTCCCGCAGGGGGACGCTGAGCCGGTCCGGCAGGGGCCGGGCGGGATCCAGTCCATGGAGGAGATCCGGGGGCCAGCCGAGGAAGGCGTCCAGAAAGGCCGGCAGGTCGGCGATGACCGGCTGGGGTTCGCTACCACCCCCAGGTCGGGGCAGGGGGACCTCGGTCACCAATTCCAGCAAGGCGTGCTGTTCGGCGCGCACGTCCCGGGGCAGGATGACTTGCAGGTCCACCAGGGCGGCGGGGGAGACCACCAGGCCGTCGGGTTGCAGGTAGCCCAGCCAGGCCTGGTGATCGCGGAAGGCGGAATCGTCGGCCATGGCGTTTACCCGGTCACCGGCCACAGGTAGGCGATGCCCACCGGCTCGACGCGGTGAGAGGTCGGGGTGTAGAAGTCGCGGATGCGCGCCGGCTCCCGCTCCAGGTCCTGATCGACGTTGGCCAGCCAGCGCTCCCAATAGCGGCGGTTGGATTCGACCTGACGGATTTCTTCCACGGGGGTCAGGTCCAGGTCGAGCATCATCTGGAGGGGCTTGCCGAGGGCCTCCGCCACCCGGCGGCGCTGATCCTCCAGAATATCGACCAGTCCCGCCGACTCGATCCGGCCGCGGTTGAGCAGGCGCTTTTCGGCCTCGTCCCGGGCGAGGCGGGCGCGGGCCTCCAGATAGGGCAGCAGCTCCGCGATGTCGCCGGGCAGGGCCTTAAGCAACAGGTCGCGCACCAGCGCCGGCACGGTCCCACCGCCGTCCGGGTTGGGCAGCAGGGATTTTTCCAGCAACTCCAGGGTGCGCGCCTCGGTGTCGCGGGCGTAGGGGGTGAGGCCCTTGACGCGGCGCTCCGGCTCGATCCAGCGGGCGGCGATGGGCAGCAGTTCCTCGTGCAGGCGGACCGCGCCCCGGCCGTAGAGGGAAAGCCGCCCCAGCAGGACGATGCGGGGCACGGCATCCTCGGTCTGGGCCAGGCAGGCCCGGGACAGGTCGTGATGCACGAAGCCCTGGGCCAGGAAGCGCCCCAGCAGGCGCTGGACGACGCGATGCTCCAGGTGAAGCTGGACGACCTCATCGTCGATGCCCTCGGGGGCGGTGAAGACCACCGGGCGGATCGGGGCTTGCTTGCGCCAGATGAAGCCACGCACGCCGTCCTCGGGCAGGGCGCGCAAGGTATCCAGGGTGGTGGACCAGGTCGGATCGGCGCCACGCCGCGCCTCCAGGTTGGGAAAGGCCCAGCGGTGCGGCGCGCCGTCCGGGCTCTGGAGCGGGGTCAGGGGGGCCATGCCGGATATCTCCAGGGAACAGGACAAGGCGTCACGGAAGGCCTCCAGGTCCAGCCCAATCCAGCGGCGGGCGTCGTTGATACGCCCCCGCAGGGTGTCGATCTGCTTGCGCAGCGCCTCCTGGCGCTCGCGGGTGGCCTCGAGTTCTTCCTCGACCACCGCCTGTTTGTCGGGGTCCAGGCCGGCGGCGTCGATCTGACGCTCCAGTTGCAGGGCCCTGCCGCGGCTGATGCCTCCCTTGAGCACGGTGGCCAGCCGGTTGGAGATGACCGGCGACAGGCTGCCCAGCTCCCGGGCGATGGTCTCGGTTTTGCGCACCAGGGCCCCCAGGACGCGATCTTCCGGACGTTGGGCATAGACAAAATAGTGGCAGAAGACCTCGGGGTTGGGCTGGAGCTTACGGTCGATGCGGCCGTTGCGCTGTTCCAGCCGTGCGGGGTTCCAGGGCACGTCAAAGTGGAAGAGATTCCAGCAATGGGCCTGGAGGTTGAGGCCCTCACGGGCGGCGTCGGTGGCCACCAGGATACGCAGGGGATGCTCGGCGGGGGGCTGATTGAAGGCGCGTTTGATGGCCTCCCGCTTGTCGGGCGGCGTCGGGCCATGGAAGACCTCGATGCGGTGCTCGGCCAGGGCGGTGCCGGCGATGGCGGCTTTGAGCATGGTCACCAGGTAGCGCTTGGTGTCGTCGTACTCGGTGAAGATCAGCAGGCGCAGCCCGGTCCAGGCGGCATCCGGGACCGGGCTGGCCTGGCCCGGCAGGCGGGCGCCCGGGCACAGGTGCTGGCGAATCCAGTCGATCAGATAACGCACCCGGGCATCCGGCTGGCCCCGTGCGGCCTCGGCGGCGCGGCTCATCGCCTCCAGCAGTTGGCGCTCCTGGGCGCTCCCGGCCTGGGCATTGGCGCCGGCGGTGGCCAGGGTGGCGGTCTCCACCGCGTTCTCGGCCTGTCGGGCCTGCTCCTCCTCGTCCTGCTGGCTGTCCTCGTCATCGGCGTCAGGAGACTTGGTCAACAGGTCCAGGGCCGCCTTGGTGGCCTTGGTCGGGGCCGCGGATACCTTTTCCCCGGCCCAGATGCGCTCCATGGTCTTGCGGTGGACCTTGAGGGTGCGGGCGAAGGCCTCGATGGAGGACAAGAGCCGCTGCTGAAGACCGGAGACCAGCAGGGTAGCCTCGGCCTGCTGGCGGCGGGTGGCGCCGGCATAACGGGCCTCGCGGGCGGCGCGGTACTCCTCCAGCAGCCGGGAGAGCGACAACTCCGGGGACTCCTCGGGCAAGGCGTTCAGGTCAATCTGGACGACGTTGCGCTTGGGGAAGCCGCCGCTGATGGCGCGGATGTCTTCCTTGAGCCGCCGGACCATGGCGTCGTCGAGGCGGGATTTGAGGACCTTGACCCCCCGGGTGAAGCGGTGGGGATCGAGGATCTCCAGCAAGGCGCTGAAGCTGTTGGAGTGGCCGTTGTGGGGGGTGGCCGAGAGGAACAGGCGGTGCTCGAAGCGCGGGGCGAGGTCGCGGATGGCGCGGGTGAAGCGGGAGTCGATGGCGTAACGGGAGCCGCTGGCCGGCGCGGCATGATGGGCCTCGTCGAAGATGAACAGGGTCCCGGGCCGCAGGTTATCCAGCCAGTCCCGCAGGGGGGCGACATAGGTCTCGTCGATCAGCAGCCGGTGGGAGATGAGAAAGCGCGGGAAGGTGGTCCAGGGATTGACCCCGTAGCCGCCGGCCTGGCGGATGCGCTCAATGTAGGCGCGATCGAGGATCTCGAAGGTGAGGCCGAAGCGGGATTCCAGCTCGTCCTTCCACTGGTAGAGCATGGAGGGCGGACAGGCGACGACGATCTCCCGGGTACGGCGGCGCAGGAGCAGCTCGCTGGCGATGAGTCCCGCCTCGATGGTCTTGCCGAGGCCCACGTCATCCGCGATGAACAGGTTGACCCGGGGCAGGCGCAAGGCCTTGCGCAGGGGTTCAAGCTGGTAGGCATCGATGCGGATGCCCGCCCGGAAGGGGGCCTGGAACAGGTTGGGGTCGGTGGCGGTGACGCAGTTCCAGCGCAAGGTGTGCAGGAAGGCGCCAAAGAAACGGGGCTGGTCGAAGCCTTTCCCCCCCAGGCTCTTCCAGGCTTCCTGGTCGAGAATTTCGGCATCGAGCTCCAGGCCCCAGATGACCTCCAGCTTCTCCCCCTGGGCATCATCATCGAGACAAGCCCCGCGCACGATGGCCAGCCGCGTGTCGGCGGAATCCTCCTCCACGGCCTCCACCAGATAGGTGCGGGTCCGCAGGCGGACGGTCTGGCCGGGCTTGGGGCTGGTGCGGGGGTCGAGGGCGGTTGCGGCGTCTGGCGTCGGATTGTTCACCCAGGTTTGTCCAGTCAGTATTTCCCTGTTGATTTTAAGTCCCATCAATACTGATGACCGATTCTACAGGCAATCAACCTCAATCGCCCCTTCCACCGCCCTCTGCTCGAAAGGCTGCTCCGAGCCATCCTTGTCGAGGATAAAGGTCTGAATATCCGCCGTATATTTGAAGATGCGCCGTCCTGTCGGGGATCGTTCATTCCTGATGCGCGTCGCTGTCTCGGTGCGAACGCGCCAGTCGGTACTGGGCCGCGCCAATGTTGCATGGTACTGGGTGAAGGTGACCCGGGAGTCGGGGTCATCGGCAAGAATCCGATGGTTCTCCTCGCCAATCTGGTCGACAGCCAGGTCCGCCAGCGGGCCGCCGTAGATGTAATGGCCGCTGTCGAAGACCTTGTGCACCAGGAAGCCGGGCCTGCCGTCCAGGTTGATGGGCGTCGTGGTGCGGGTGTTGCCAGAGGCCCGCACCTCCGTCGTCGGCAGGTATTCCTCCGCATCGACCTGGACGATGTGGGTCATCGACGGCAGGCGTGCCGGCAGTTCCAGGTCCGCAGCCCGCCGGGGGCGCGACGGGAGCACGAGTTGGCTGGCCACCGCCGGCGACGGTGCGCCCGTGTGGACGGTGATCTTCGGGAATGCCCCGCTTTCCCACAAGGTGGGGAAATTCGAGGGGGCAATCGCCAGCCTGATGCGCCAGCCCTGTTTGAAGGTATGTCCGACCACGTCCAGCGGTACGGTCACCGAGAAGGGGATTCCTGGCTCGATGGGCTCCGGATTGATCTGGTCATCGTCCAGTTGGGAGAGATTGCGGAACCTATAGCTGACCAGGTTCACGGCGCCGCTGGTGGGGCTGACCTCGCTCAGACGGATGACGATCGCCGCCTGCGGTTGGTCACAGGTCAGCGTCAACAACACCCGCGGGTAGCCAAAGCAGTCAAGATCCGCGGTGAGCGGCAGTGTGTCGAAGACCAGGGACTGGGCGTCCGCCGCTTGTTGATCACCGGGCAGGTCGGCGTCGTCACGTTTGCCCCAGGAGCCGTTTTCCAGATGCGCGAAATTGGCGATGACGCCCGGCGCCTTGCTCACGGCGCCCTGAGCCGGCGGTGCCGTGGCATCCAGGCTGCCGTCCGACCACAGGAAGAGCGGCTGCTCGACTACCCGCGCCGCCCAATCGCCATCTTCGGCTACCCAGCGCCCCGGCTCATCGAAATTGGGGGAGTTGGTCGGCTCCCTGGACTCACCCAGCCAGACCGTCAAGGGCGGGAGTTCCTTGGCCGGGAGCGGCGTGATCCCCTTCAGCCACCGATCCCACCAATGCCGCATCATATAGGGGAGCCAGTTCAAGCGAGGGCCCGGATAGCCAAAATCGGGCGAGCTGTGCCCCCAGGGTCCCAGCAGGCCGCTCACCGGTTTGCCCTGGGCCGCCAGCGCGCTGACCAGGCGGGGGACCGGGTTCTTATAGCCATCCTGGTAGCCCGACAAGATGAAGACGGGTACCTTGATCTGGTCGAGGTGGTCGCGGACGCTGCGTTTCGTCCAATACTCGTCCCGGGTGGGATGGCTGATCCAATGCTCGAACCAGAAGGTGGCGTTGCGGATGCGCTCCCGCCACATCGCCTCCCAGTCCTTACCCACCACCAGGGGGTCAGGCGGGAGCGTCAGCCAGCCCCACATGGAGGCGGCCCAGCCGGCGTTGTCCTGCATCATGGCGCCGCCCTTGTAGTGGACATCGTCGTTGTAGCGGTCGTCGCTGCCGCACATCACCAACACCGCCCTGAGCGCGGCCGGGCACCGCTCATGCGCGGCGACCATGAGGGAGTTGATGGCGCTCCAGGAGGTGCCCAGCATGCCCACCCGGCCGTTACAGAAGGGCAGGCCGGCAATCTGCTCGATCACCTGGATGCAATAAGTGATCTCGTCCTCGGTGTACTCGTCGGTCATGACGCCTTCCGAGTCCCCCGAACCCTGGAGATCGACGCGGAAGGCCAGATAGCCCGAGGCCGCGAAATAGGGATACCAGGTGCTGTCGCCGGAAAGGGTGCCATCCCGCCGCCGGTAGGGATTCAGTTCCACCACTGCGGGCAGCCGTTCTCCGGCGGCCAGACGCGCCGCCGGATACCAGTAGTGCCCCATCAGCCGCAGGGGTCCCTTGCCCGGTGCCTGAACCATAAATCCGATGTCCCTGGGATCGGGCACTTGTGACCGGATCTTGTCCGGATCGATCTCCTCGTCAGCGTTCCACCCTGGCGGGTCGCCGGAATGCATGCCACAGCCACCCAGCGCCACCGATAGCGACGTCAGGCCGCCTAGCTTGAGGAAGGCGCGGCGTGAGAAGGGGGAGGTGAAGCCGGATGCTGGATTCGTCATGACGGGACCTTCCTCTACAGGTTTCAAAGGGCCATGCCTGGGCCTCGGTGACGCGGTTGCGCTTGCTGCCAAATGACTTGGGCTTCTTCTCGAACTGGAGGCGGGCTGCGATCAGCTTGACTTAGCCCTGGTGCGGGGGGGCTTGTCGTTGTGCGGCGGTAACTTGTAGTAAATTCAAGCAAATTATCGATTGGTCGGCTCGACCACCACGGCGGTGCCCGATGCGACCAGAAAGAGCATCGACTTGCCGCCGCCGCTGAATTCGCTGTAATCCAGGCGCACCCCGATGACGGCGTTGGCGCCTAATTCCGCCGCCTCTTTGCGCAGTTCCTCCAGGGCGGTCTTGCGGGCGTCCTTCAGCACCTTTTGGGTGGCGCCGCTGCGGCCGCCGAAGAAGTCGGTGAAGGACGAAAAGAAGTCACGCAGGAAATTCATGCCGAAAACGCATTCGGCGGAGATGACCTCCAGGGTCTGGGTGACGCGGTAGCCATCGAGGGAATGAGCGGTGGTCAAGGTGATCATGGGTAATTGGGGACCTCGTTGCCGGCCTGGTTCGATCCCAGAAACCGGTCCAAAAAGCCTTCGATCTCCGTCTCCAGGTCCGCATGGGCCTGAAGGCAGAGTGTCCAGCGCGGCGGGATGGCCGCGTAGCCCAGGGCGGTGCCCAGGATGGCGCCGAGGATAGCGCCACGATGACAGTTGTCGCCACCGACGTTGGTGTTGGCCACCAGGGCCTCCTCGAAGTCACTGCCATAGCGGGCGGCCAGGTACAGGACGGCGGGAAAGGACTGGTCGATGTAACAGGCCGGGCTGAGCATGCCGCCAATGACCGCCAGATCCGCGAGCCCCTCCCGCTGGCCCCCTTTTTACCCTTGAGGATGAGACCGCCGACGACCTCGCCCTCCTGGGAACCGCGCCCCGCGCGCCCGGTGCTGGCCAGGGACATGATGGAGTTGGGGTGGTGTTCAAGAGACGCCTGGTAATCCCGGATGAGGCCGTAGTCGCGTCGCAGGGCGGCAACGTCGTAATACCAGTGCGCCGGCATGGCCAGCGCATCGCCGACGAACAGGCCCCAGAGGGCGCCACGCAGGCGATCTCTGACGGTTAGGATGGGGGTGGGGCTAAGGGTGGGGGACGACATGATCAGGGCTCCGGTCTCCGGTGGTTATGGCTTCCGCATCAGCTTGCTGCCCGTTTATCCCCAGCTTCTGTGGATAACTCTGTAGAAAACCCGTGGTGAATGCCCCACAGGGCGCGTCGTTCAAGGGCTGCTGCGGTCCTGTCTAGATTTTGGCCAGAAAAATTACCAATTACTTATCAATTAGTTGGTGTTTATGCTTGGTTTTGCTGGCTTGGCCTTGACATCCCGCCCAGACTCTGGTGAACCTTGTGCGTAACTAAGTTAATGCCATCCCCTTTAGACTAGCTG
>CALMDH010000326.1:0-3386 GCA_937862735.1 uncultured Gammaproteobacteria bacterium | reverse complement strand
ATATGATATAGGTAATGGTGAATTGGCAGTCTAAACTAATATTGAGACAGCCTCTGAAAACAGGGCTACTATCCGTTTGGTGTTACTGACTGGTCCAAAGGGGAAATCCAACGCGCAGTCCAACGCGAGCAAACTATCCTCATCGCCATTCGGACTGATCTTGTCAAGAAATTGAATCAACTCGTTGATGTTGTCGGAAAATAGCGCGTCATTTGACATGGCTTGAAAATAATGACTGCCCAAGCAATTAGTCGAATTATTGGGCGCGGCAAATATAGCCATCTGATATCCATATCCACCCTCTAAGTAAGTGACAATGGAATGGGTAACCACTCCAAATCGCATCCTGGAAATATACCCCTGCATGGGGTTTATCAAAGATTTGATGTTTTTTCTTAGCCCTTCAAAACAAGGGCGCATACTTTCACTGGCATCAATCACGAATACCATATCTACGTTTGGCGCAGGCATTTATCTCTCCAAGATAGGAGCTGAATGATTGAAATATAAAGGCCGTATCAGGTAAATCATGATTAGCCATCCACTACCGGGTGTCTTCGCCGGCGTGCTTTGGGTCCCACAGGCAGAGGAAGCACTTCGCGGGGCTTGCCTTCACCGTAGGCCAACGCCTCAATTACCTGGTCAGCGGTCAGTTCCCAGAAGGTGGCCTGGAGATCATGTTTGCCCAAGGGATTCCACCTTTTCTTTCTGATCCGCAACGGGTCGACCACTTCATGCCAACTGTCGAGCAATTCCTGGTGTAAGGGCTCGGGGTAAGGTTGGTCGTACGGGTGATGGGGGGCAATCCGCTTGCAGCGCCGCACAAAGGCATCCCATGCCTTCACCGTGCCGCCTGGACAGTAATTGATGCAGATGAACCACCGGTCGTAATCGCTGAGGAACACACGCTCATCGGGTATCCGCGCGGTGAGGAGAACCAGACGTTCATCCCTGGCCCATCCGCGCAACCATCCAAGTCTTAAATCGGGTCTGGTTAAATAGGCCCAGATTGGAAATACCTCGGGATGGGGTCGGACGAGACCCCGCTCGATCATTTTCCCGATCAGCCAGTTATAAGCCAGGGCAAATTTGAAATTATCGTTGTTGTGCAGCAAAGTGGAATGAGGGAAATCCAGTGGCCGGGAGTGAAAGACGCCTTCTTCACGCAATAATTCATAAACCGCCAGGGGCTGAATGGTAAATACTTTCACTGATTATGAGCAGCTCATTTGGCTGCCGAGGCAACTTAACGGGCCTCGGCGTCGCGATCTTCCCAAGGGGCCTTCAGCTAAAAATTCCTGAGATTTGCTGAGGCCCCCTTGGTGAATTCGGGCCATTGCACGAAAATTAGGATAGGTACCCAGTTAGGACTTGAGCCGTTCCGTGTCTACTCCGTCGGCTTCAGTTCCACCCCTTCCAGATTATTGACAAGCGTTTTCTCATCGCCGCATTTGACGGTGGCCTTGTGTTCACCGTTCACCAGGACATTGACACCGGCCTCGATGGGGTGTGCATCCGAAACCAGGTCAGCCCCAAAAAATACGCTGTAGGTGGTCTTGCCGTTGGGTATTTCCACCGACTCGGATTTGTAACGTCCAACGCCCTGCCATTGGGTGGTGGACGCTTTGGCCCGGGGGACGCGTACCACGATCTCGGGTTGCTTATCCGGAGGGCCAAAGGAGTATTCGAGGGTTTTGCCCTCGTCACATAACTGAATCCGTTTGCCCTTGGCGGTGAGACAGAAAAACAGGGTTACCGCGCCCGTCTTGCAGGTGGAGCCGGAGACGGTTTGGCTTGCGCTGCCGCATTTCCTCAGGATGTCCGTGCTGGTGTCATGGATGGCGCTGCTTTCCGTGAGGGCTAACTTCGGCCCATTGGGCTCAAAAGTTGAGCGCTGCTGCCAGTGAGCGTCCTCCCGCTCACATTTTTCATCGATGACATATTTTTCCGGCGTGCCCGAGATTTTCACCGGTCTGCACTCAGCATAGGCGAAGTTATAGCGCAGATCCTTTTCAACGGTTAAATAGGGATTCTCGCAGGCACGGCTATCGGAGTTGCTGTTTTCAACATAGTTACCGCGCAGGGCGTCGGGGTAGTTGGCCGCGAAGCCCGGTAAGGAAACCATGAGGGCTATAAAGAGTGAGGTTCTGTTCATTGTGCGTTTTCTCAGTTGACTGCTGGTTAAAGAAAAATCCCACTGACATGTGGGGCAACTTGTTTTCCGTAATGGTTAGAAATAAAGCGAGTGGCTAATGAACCGCTGGTTTGTCGATGGTACGTATGGGATAATCATGGAGGCCTTTGTAACGGTGCTTACTCCCCTCGGGGTACTGGATGTCGGTTCAGCAGTATGCACGATCTGTATGGCATTCAGGGTTCTATTCAATGCCAGAGCATAACCCGGCTCAGATCACATATCAGCCTATTCCTTAAATTCACTTGATTGGCAAAATCACTGGAAAAATAATCATGAAAAAACTGTATCGAGACGAGCACGGCAATCAATGGGATGGGAATCAAAATAACGTTCCCGCCTGGGTAAAGAATGTCATCGATAATGGTGGAGATATCGAAGATTACAATGTTTTCCGGTTTGAAGATGAAAATGAAGAAGATGATATGGATGAACCCGATGTCATGAAGTGTATCGTGACGCATAAGGACAACGTCATGGCCGCATTTTTGATGGCAAAACTAACACCCACGGAGGAATTGATTAATATCCTTCATGTCTTTGATGAGAATAATTCACTGTATCCTAAAATTCGGCATGCTTATCTTGGTGAGGGTGCTCGGACATGGCCTCCAACGTTGACGCTTGCTATCGGCCCTTCTAGCGTTAATACATTTGAATTTATGTACTTGCTTGATTTTTTCGATTGCTCGATAGGGGTTAAGGATGGGGTCACGTGCCAGGAGGGCAAACTATACCTTCAAGGGGAAGTGCTGCTCGTTGGTGCGGATCTGGCTGAAGATGATGACCCTGAAGAGGCGGAATATGAAGTGCTAGCAACTCATGATGATGGAATATGCAGTCTGAGCATAGATGACATAAACTGCAATATAATCACGGCATCCCTCAAATATTGGGAGGAAAGCATAGGATTAAAAATTGATGATGATAACGAAGAAATCAGACTGAAGGAGGCTTTACCAAAATTAGCCAACGGGTGGAAAAAATATAATATTGGTCAGGGACTGGTAATCCATACAAATGCTGATCCGGGAGTATTTGATGACTTAAAGAGGTGGTTGCCATTTTATGGTATCGATTTTTAGTATGAGTTCGGGCGACTTTGATTTACTTAGCATCATGCTTTAAATGAAAATGTTAAGAGGCTGTCTTGAATCTAACTGATTGAATATAATGATCATTTCATGGTAGA
>CALMDH010000325.1:0-3386 GCA_937862735.1 uncultured Gammaproteobacteria bacterium | reverse complement strand
CCCAGCGCCGTGGTCATGATGATGCCGCAGGGGCAGCGCTGGCGCAGGCGCGCGGCCAGGGTGTAGCCATCCTCGTGACCCTCGCCCAGCAGGATGTCGAGCAGGGCGACATCCACCGGACCGGCGGCCAGCGCCTGATCTAGGCCCTCGCCATCGGCCAACCCGGACACCGCGTAGCCTCGCTCGGTCAGCATGGTGACCATCACCTCCCGCAGGATCGGGTTGTCCTCCACCACCAGAACCCGCAACGGGCCTGTGCTTCTGCTAAGGGCGGAAGAGGCGCCCTCCGGCCCGCCGCTCGCCCCGGTATCCGCCCCTTGCGCGCGAAGCAGGTCCATCAACCGCACCAGGTCCACCATGGAGCGCAGGCCCAAGCGGCGGAAGATTTCGGCCCGATGCGTCTTGACGGTGTTGACGCTGGTGCCCAGCCGGTCGGCGATCTGCTTGTTCATCAGGCCAGTGGCCATCAGCGCGCAGACCTCACGCTGGCGGGGGGTGAGGTGCTCGAAGCGGGCGCGGATATCACTCCGGGTTTGGGGAATTAAGTCGCTCGGCATCGGTTGATCTCAGTCAAAAAAGATGCCTGCCGGGGTCAAAGCCGCCAACCCAAGCATCTGAATAGATGAACCCCACCTGGCTTTTATCACCCCTAGGGATGATACCCCCTAAGCCTTGACAAGGGTATTCTGGCATGACTTGTAACTCGCGTATTCGCGCGCGTGTCGGTTTTTTTCAGGATAGCCAAGCGGGCGACATTTCCCGGAATCGGGTGAGAGAAGCCCCAAGCAACCCTTACGAGCAGGTTAAGAGCATGTTCAGCCCCGGTAACCGATTGATTAAAAGTATGGTCGCGCTGGCGGCACCCCTGATGGGTTTGCTGTCGCTGGACGCTTCCGCTCACAACCTGCAAACGCGCATGGCGTACATGTACCTGGACGAGGCGACTCAGGCCTGTATCGACGCCCGCATCGCCAATACCCCCGTCCCCGACGGCTGTCAGGCGCTGTCCCCCGCCTGGACGCCGGGCACGCTATAGGGCCTACCCTAAGCTACTCAGTTCCAAAGGGCATGGCGTGGAAAGTCAGAAAAATCAATAAATTCATTAGTCTGATTGTATTGAAGCCTTTCCCTGACCGCCATTTAGTTACCCCCACCCTTAGCCTCCACAGGCCTGAGTTACAAAATATCGGCATGCAAAACAGGTTTTTCCTTACCACAGTCGGGATTTTGGTCCTGCTCATTCTAGCTTGGCCCTTCGAAAGTGGGTCCTGGATGTCTTGGCTGACTCTGGATACAAGGTCTGAGTCGCTTGCGCGAAGTCAGGTTCAGGATGGTGCCAACAATGCTGGGGTAGGGCAACAAGGCCTTGCTGAAGAACACAAAGGGAAATCCAGTAGTCAGCGGGATTTCTCTTACAGGGACGCGGCTGACATGGCTGTTCCCCCTTTCAAATCAGCGACCGCCAAGGCTGGGTCGTCTGATACCAGCGTCACAGCGCAGGCATCCGAATTGTCGAAGCAAGGCTATGGGAGAGATTCTGCACGGCGTGGGGACCAACCCCCTGATGCTGCTGATCAGGAACCAATTGCCAATTTTATCCGAGGTCAAGTCCTGTTCAGTGACGGAACCTCAGTGCCTGGAGCCAGCGTGGAGGCGGCCGCGCATCAACTCTTTACCGACCCGACTCAGGATGAACGATCAGAAGCTAAGGTTTATACCAGCCCTAATGGTCATTTCGATATCTCGCATCTCAGCCCCGGTGAATATGTTTTAAAGGCTACGGCATCCGGCAAAGTCACCACCCTTGCAAGTATGACGGTCCGAACAGGTTCAAACGATGTACGCCTGATCATTGCCAAAGAAACGGATGTCATGCTCGATGGCTACGTAACCAGCGTTGTCACCGGCCAACCCCTTGCCGATGTGATGGTTGAAGCACAAGGTTTGGATGTTAATGTGCTCAGTGCGATTGAAGGGAACTTTGGATTCTCCCTGAAAGTACCTGACAACCGTAACATTGTCCTCGCTCTGAAGAAACAAGGCTTCGAACCGGAACTTATCAGCATTGATCCCGCAACGCGGGATGAACAAGGGGTCATCCTTGTCGATGCGACCATGAAGCCTACCCAAAGTGACCTGACCGTTGAGGGTGTGGTACGGGACGACAGTGGCAAGGGTCTTGCAGGCAAGCAAATCTACGTGAAAAAGGATAACTCCAAATACCACGCTACGACGGACTCATCCGGTGCTTTTCTTATTGATGGTATTCGCTCTCCTGGTTCCTACTTCCTGTGGGTCTCTGCTGATGGCTTGCATGACGCCTATGAGGATCGTCGATTCAATATTCCTGAAGGCGGGGTTAAAGGACACGTCATCCAGTTAAAAAGACTTGGGGTAGGCAATGTTACCGGGCTCATGCGGGATAGCTCAGGCCACCCAGTGGCTAATTTCACCATGGTCATCCAGAGTTCAAGTGCCCCTCAGGAACCCCTGTTGGTCACCAGTGATGCAAAGGGATTCTTTGCCGCAGATAACATCCCCGCGGGAAATCTGCGAATCCAGACACAGTCTTTTCCGCGCTACATCACCAGTGGTCTTACCTTGGCGGAAGGGGCAACACTTAACGTCGAGGTACTGCTCGACTTGGGTGTTGAACAAATCAGGGGGAGGGTGACCGATGATGCAGGCCAACCCGTGGCCGGCGCTGATATGACGCTTTCCTGGGTGCTCCGTCAGGGGGCTACCGTGAATGAATCACTGCGTACGACCACTACGGATCGATCAGGGAACTTTGTTTTTACCGGTCTTGGGATGGGTCCCCACGATCTGATGGCACGGGCTCCCCATCTCGAAGCCAACCAACTCACCTCGGTCAACCCCTCTCGATCAGACTTCATTCAATTGGAGCTGCGACGGCAAACCAAGTAAGCATTTCTTTGTGCTTCGACACCTGGGTAGGTGTTTAAGTGTTCTTATTTAAGTGACCAGATTCAATTGATAATTGGCGTAACAAAGAGATATGGATGGTTAAAACTCAACCTCTATGTCTTTTTTTTACTAAGATCATAGGCTAAACGACACCATGTTTGACATAAATAAAACCCTGAGAACGTCCATGATCAAGAACAATAACAATAGCCTTGACAAGTTTAGATTTTTGTCCAGGTCTGAGCCTGCGGCCAAGGGTTTGCTGTCTTGTCTGAGGACACCCCTGATTGGGCAGTTACTGTTACTGTTCCTTCTGATCTTCAGTCCATTGGCGACAACATCGGTATGGGCAGTCACCGTCTTGACGGTTGATGCGGTTACTTGGGACGTCATTGGTCTCGACAGTATACCCGTCCTATTTGAAAAATCGGTTTACTGTACCTCGGTAACTTGCGGGT
>CALMDH010000324.1:0-5190 GCA_937862735.1 uncultured Gammaproteobacteria bacterium | reverse complement strand
TCCCACGCTGTTCCTGACCTGCATCCTGATGGCGACGTCTGGCGCTCTCGTGGCCGGCTCGGCCAGACCAGCCAATCCACCCCCTCCAGACAGTCCGCACCTGTCGCCAGCCGACGATTACACCTTCGATGACACCCCTCGTCAGACGGCGACCGACCTACCGGACTGGTTCAAGCAGAGCTTCCTCGACCTGCGCGAGGACCTCAAGGAGGCGGTCAAGGCCGGCAAGCAGGGGATCATGGTCTATTTTGGCCAGGAGCATTGCGCCTATTGCCACCGCCTGTTGCAGGTCAATTTTGGCCTGGAGGATATCGCCAGCTATACCCGCCAGAACTTCGAGGTCATCGCCCTTGATACCCGCGGACCACGGGAGGTCCAGCTTCTGGACGGGTCTCGCATGACCGAGCAGGAATTCGCCCTGGCGATGGAGACCAACTTCACGCCCTCGATCATCTTCTACGACCGGCTGGGCCAGGAGGCCCTCCGGCTGCGCGGCTACTACCCACCCTATCAGTTCCGCGCCGCCCTGGAATACGTGGCCGATGGCCACTACGACGAGGAAAGCTTTCGCGACTTCCTGGCGCGGGGCGACAACCGGCGGGTTTTCGATGCCGAAGACCTGAATGAGGAGGACTTCTTCATCGCGCCGCCCTACAACCTGGACCGTTCCCGGCGTCCCGGTGAGCGACCCCTGGTGGTGTTCTTCGAACAGGGCGATTGTCATGCCTGTGACGTGCTCCATGGCCAGTTACTCCAGGCCCCATCCATCCGCACCCTCGTACAGGAACTGGATGCCGTCCAACTCGACCTCCAGAGTGAGGTTCCCGTGGTGACCCCGAATGGCCGGCGGATGCGGGCACGGGACTGGGCGGCGGAACTGGGCCTCTTCCATGTCCCCACCCTGATCTTCTTCGATGAGCAGGGGCGTGAGGTGTTGCGACTGGACTCCCTGGTCCGCTTTTACCGCCTTGATCAGGTCCTGCGCTACGTCTCCAGTCGTGCTTACCGGGATCTGAGCTATCCACGGTGGCGTGTAACTCAGTCTGATTAACCTCCCACTATAGCGCACCCAAGTCCAGAGTCCCGGGGTCATGAGGTCCGCCCAGCCGGGCGGCGGTGTCAGGCCATTTGGCTGCGGGGGAGGGGCAGCCGGCGCAAAACGGATTTGTGCGCCGCAGCATTTCAGGCTATGGTGGAGTACTGTCACCGTGACCCCGCCCGGCGGATGTCGCCTTGTTGAATCCTGAGTGCGTCACAACCGCCACCGATGAGGCCTGGAGTTAGCAGACGCTGGCGACGTCAGCAAAGCGTCATGTTTTCACGGCATCCTTGCGTTATGACATCGCCGTGACACCGGTCCGGTGTGCCCTTCCCGTGCCGGTCCCCCGCGGGCCGAAAGTGGTACTCCAAGGAATTTTCGATGCAGATCAGTCTTTATGTCGCCGGTGCCGGTGTCGGCACGGGTAAGTCCGTCGTGGCCTTGGGCCTGATGGAAATGCTCTCCGCCATCAACCGCAAGATCGGTTTCTTCCGCACCATCGTCCAGAGTTCGTCCCAGGACGATGCGCAGATCGCCCTCATGCGCCAGCGCTACAACCTGCCCTTCGCCCCCGAGATGCTCTATGGCTGCACCGCCGATGAGGCCAAGCACCTGCTCGGCAGTGGCCAGTACGAGGAACTGATCAAACGGATCCTTGCCAAGTTCAAGGCCCTGGAGGAAAAGTGCGACCTGGTGGTGTGCGCCGGCACGGACTATGACGGCCTGGTCCCCTCCCTGGAGTTCGACTTCAACGCCGATCTGGCCAACAACCTGGGCTGTCTGCTGATCGTCGTGGTGAAGGGCTTCAAGCAGGATCCCGAGGAGATCCTCGATGCCGTGCGTCTCGCCCAGGAGTCCCTGCAGGACCGCGGCAGCGAGGTCTGGGCGACGGTGATCAATGGGGTGGCGGCGGAACAGGCGATTTCTTTGCGTGCGCGGGTGCGTGCCGCCTTGCCCGATTCCTCGGTCTACGTCCTCCCCGAACATCCCTTGCTGGGCCAGCCCACCATCGGCGAGATCGCCCGCACCCTGGGGGCGCAGCCCCTCTATGGCGACACGGATGCCCTTAATCAGGTGGTGTCGCACTATAAGATCGCCGCCATGCAGGTCCCCGACTTTCTCAACCACCTGGAGGATGGCTCGCTCATCATCACTCCGGGGGACCGTTCCGACATCATCCTCGCCAGCCTGGTGGCGGACGCCTCCACCACCTTCCCCCGGGTGGCCGGTCTGCTCCTCACCGGCGGCCTGGACATGGGGGAGAATCTGCGCAAGCTCATGGGGGGCCTGCGCCGCGCCAAGGTGCCCATTCTTAGCGTGGACACCGACACCTACCGCACGGTGATGGACCTGACCAAGGTCCACGCCAGTATCCTGCCCACGGACCATCGCAAGATTGCCGCCGCCATCGGCCTCTTCGAGACCAATGTCATGAACGAGATGCCCCAGCGGCCCCCGGAGCGGCACCTGGAGCGGCGCACCCCCCTGATGTTCGAGTATGAGCTCTTCCGTCGCGCCAAGACCCAGCGCCGCCACATCGTCCTGCCGGAAGGGGAGGAGGAGCGCATCCTGCGCGCCGCCGAGATCCTGGTCCTGCGCGACGTGGTCGATCTCACCCTGCTCGGCGACCCGGACAAGATCGGCCGCCGGGTGCGGGAACTGGGCCTCAAGCTCAACGGCATTCGCATCCTCGACCCCGTCACTGCCCCGGAGCGGGAGCGCTACGGGCGGACCTACTTTGAACTGCGCCGGCACAAAGGGATCTCGGAGCAGCTGGCCTTCGACCTGATGCAGGACGTCAGCTACTTCGGCACCGCCATGGTCTATCACGGCGACGCCGACGGCATGGTCTCCGGCGCGGTCCACACCACCCAGCACACCATCCGCCCCGCCTTCGAGATCATCAAGACCCAGCACGGGGTGCGGATCGTCTCCAGCGTCTTCTTCATGTGCCTGGCCGATCGGGTGCTGGTCTATGGCGACTGCGCCGTCAACCCCAACCCCGACGCCGAGGAACTGGCCGACATCGCCATCTCTTCCGCCGCCACCGCCGCGGCCTTCGGCATCGAGCCGCGAGTGGCCATGCTCTCCTATTCCACCGGCGAGTCCGGCAAGGGCGCGGACGTGGAAAAGGTCCGGGAGGCGACGCGCATCGCCCATGCCCGCCGCCCCGATCTCAAGCTGGAGGGGCCGATCCAGTACGACGCCGCCGTGGACCTGGAGGTCGCCCGCGCCAAGATGCCCGGCAGCCAGGTGGCGGGCCAGGCGACGGTGTTCATCTTCCCCGACCTCAACACTGGCAACAACACCTACAAGGCGGTGCAGCGCAGCGCCGATGCCATCGCCATCGGCCCGGTCCTGCAAGGCCTCAACAAGCCGGTGAACGACCTGAGCCGTGGCTGCCTGGTGGCCGACATCGTCAACACCGTGGTCATCACCGCCATTCAGGCCCAGACCACCGTCTGACACCCCTTCTGATTGCTTCTAATTGATTGGGAAAATAAGGATTTGCCATGAAGGTCCTGGTCCTGAACTCCGGCAGTTCATCCATCAAATATCAGCTCTTTCTCACCACCGACTGGCGGGTCCTGGCGGCGGGGGCGGTGAACCGTATCGGCGAGCCGCGGGGCGAGTTCACCGGCCGCTGGCGTGATCCGGGTGGGGAAGCGCAAAGCTTCACCCTCAACCAGGCCATCGCCAATCACGGTGCGGGTCTGGAGCACATCGTTGCCCAGTTGCACGCCTCCGGGGTGCTGGCGGGGGAGGGGGATCTGACCGCCGTGGGTCATCGGGTGGTGCATGGGGGGGAGGCCTTCCACCGGCCGATCCGGATCGACGCGGCGGTGATGGCCGTCATCCGCGACATGATCCCCCTGGCGCCCCTGCACAATCCGGCCAATCTGGCGGGCATCGAGGTCGCCCTGAATCTCTTCCCCGGGGTGCCCCAGGTGGCGGTCTTCGATACCGCCTTCCACCAGACCATGCCCCCGGCGGCCTACCGCTATGCCCTGCCAGAGGACCTGTACCGGGCCCACCGGGTGCGGCGCTATGGCTTTCACGGCACCTCCCATGCCTATGTCAGCCGCCGCGCCGCCGCCCTGCTGGGCCAGGACCCCCAGGATTGCAACCTGATCACCCTGCACCTGGGCAATGGTGCCAGCGCCACGGCGGTGCGCGGCGGCGAGAGCATCGACACCTCCATGGGCCTGACGCCCCTGGAGGGCCTGGTGATGGGCACGCGTTGCGGCGACCTGGATCCCGCCATCCACTTCTATCTGGCCAATAACCTGGGCATGGACATCCCGGCCCTGGACGACCTTCTGAACCGCCGCAGCGGCCTGCTCGGCCTGTGCGGCGTCAACGACATGCGCGAGATCCATCGCCGCATCGACCAGGGTGACCCCGCCGCCGCCCTAGCGCTGGACGTCTTCTGCCACCGCCTGCGCAAGTACCTGGGCGCCTACTGGGTGGAACTGGGCCGTCTGGACGCCCTGGTCTTCACCGGCGGCATTGGCGAGAACGACGCGGTGGTGCGGGCCCGCACCTGCGCCGGCCTGGAGGGGATGGGCCTCCGGCTGGACGCGGAGGCCAATCAGGCCCGCGCTCAGGGCGAGCGCCGGGTCAGCCGGCCGGAGAGCCCGGTGGCGGTGCTGGTCATCCCGACCAACGAGGAGTTGGAGATCGCCCGCCAGACCCTGGAGGCCGTGGGCGGTTAGGTGCTAAAAATTGGTGGCCATCTCCCGGGCGCTTGCGGAACTGACATAGATGGCATTTGCCATCATCCCCGATGGCATCACGGGCGCTAGCGGGCAGGCGGAGATCGTCAGTCACTCTCCAAAGGAAGCTGTGGGTATCGAGCAGCAATCGCATACGCCCTCCTCCCAATCGGCTAGTGCCTCCTCGGGGAGGGGCTCGAAAAACGCATCGCTCAAACGACCCGTAATACGGCCGGGTTGACGGCGCCCCG
This sequence comes from uncultured Gammaproteobacteria bacterium, assembly GCA_937862735.1. Classification (GTDB taxonomy): domain Bacteria; phylum Pseudomonadota; class Gammaproteobacteria; order Chromatiales; family Chromatiaceae; genus M0108. The sequence goes on along the minus strand of CALMDH010000324.1, from coordinate 184 downwards.
GGCTCGGCGCTAGCGGGACCAGCCGGGCATAGGGTTTACCTGCCTTGGCCAGGATGATCTCCTGTCCAGCATGGGCTTGCTCCAGCAAGCGGGAGAAATGGGTCTTGGCTTCATGGACATTCACTGTAAGTAACTATTCAGGTTGTACTTGCTTAACAAGCAGCTAAGCAAGTAAATTTCCCTT
>CALMDH010000323.1:0-11173 GCA_937862735.1 uncultured Gammaproteobacteria bacterium | reverse complement strand
GAAAGGGGGACTGGGAAGTCCCGTTTCGCATCCTGAGCACGGCGACACTCCGAATGGATTGAGCGCGAATACGAGATCGGTCTATCCCCGCGGGCGCGAGGGAAACGCCGCCGCCCGCCTGGGCGAGATCCTCGTCGAGGGTCTATCCCCGCGGGCGCGGGGGAAACGTTTTAAGCGATGCCCTCTATGCATCCTCTACGGGTCTATCCCCGCGGGCGCGGGGGAAACTCTGCCATCTCTTTGGTCGATTTGGCGGTATCGGGTCTATCCCCGCGGGCGCGGGGGAAACGGCAGGGTGGGCGTTTGCCTGGGCGAAGGCTCGGGTCTATCCCCGCGGGCGCGGGGGAAACTGAATGGCTCGCTTAACCTTGTCGGGTGTCGTGGGTCTATCCCCGCGGGCGCGGGGGAAACGGCTCGCCGCTGTCCACGGCGGAGCCGGTGCTGGGTCTATCCCCGCGGGCGCGGGGGAAACGCCACGGACGGGGCGCCGCCGGTGCTGGCGATGGGTCTATCCCCGCGGGCGCGGGGGAAACTAGGTCTTGGCACGCGTGAACGTCCTCTGACGGGGTCTATCCCCGCGGGCGCGGGGGAAACCATGTGGATGATCTTGGTCTTGCGGACGACGCTGGTCTATCCCCGCGGGCGCGGGGGAAACCAGACCTTCACGGCCAAGGATAGCCGGGCGCGGGGTCTATCCCCGCGGGCGCGGGGGAAACGCAATGAAGACAAGCCACATGCCATTGCCACTGGGTCTATCCCCGCGGGCGCGGGGGAAACCAGCTCCTCGCGTTCCGTTTCCAGGACCTGCAAGGTCTATCCCCGCGGGCGCGGGGGAAACGTGGTGGTGGTTGCGTAGCGACCTTCCTTGTAGGGTCTATCCCCGCGGGCGCGGGGGAAACGTGCTGGCGCCAGTCTGCACGGGGATGGTGACGGGTCTATCCCCGCGGGCGCGGGGGAAACCTTTTACCACGCGCGTCAATTCACGCACGGCGGGGTCTATCCCCGCGGGCGCGGGGGAAACTGGCTGGTGTAGCTGGTCAGGCTGGCGCCAACGGGTCTATCCCCGCGGGCGCGGGGGAAACCCCTGGCAAGCAGCGACGGTGAAGGGGGCCGTGGGTCTATCCCCGCGGGCGCGGGGGAAACCGACGGCGCGGCTTCTAGTTCGGCCCACCGTCGGGTCTATCCCCGCGGGCGCGGGGGAAACCTCAAGAAAGAAGTCACCTGCGCGGATGGATGAGGTCTATCCCCGCGGGCGCGGGGGAAACCCTAGCCGCCACCATGACGCCATTAGATAGCGCGGTCTATCCCCGCGGGCGCGGGGGAAACCGCCCCGCAGCACCCGGTGCACGCACTGACGAGGGTCTATCCCCGCGGGCGCGGGGGAAACCCTTGTAGATATCCTATTCATCTACAAGAGTAAATAATAATTGAATGTGTAATGAGCAGGGTTAAATTGGCTTACGTACCAGCCACAATCCATCTATATCCACCAACTCCCGCGGCGGGCTACCCAAGGTGGCAATCCCGATACCCCCGGTTTCATTGGCATCCCGCCAGACCATCACCAGACTGCCACGCGGCTCCGCTTGATACCAGTCAGAGAGCACTTTCCACGTCCTGGACCTGACCCCCGCATTCATTCGCGGAGAGATATACACCGTTGGGGCTACTTCTAACATGACCGAGGCAAGGAAACCGCGGTAACGGTCCGCTACATCACGGGTGGCTATCATCACCAGAGGCATGGCTCTCCTCCAGCCGCATGATTAATTTGATCTTGTCGATCATGGCGGGAATAACGCCCTTTTGATGAAACACTCTGGCCGCCTCACGCCGGACCAGGCGATCGATGGTCTGGGTATCGGTAGTCGCCTGCTTGGCAACCGTGAAAGCGATGGGCAGGACAACGGAATCCCGAAATAAGTCAGCAATATCGAGGACGAAAGATTGTCCCGAGTCCTCATGTATGAAGCCCAGTTGTGGAATCGCGGCCATGGCTTGCACGGCAATGACGGCGGCTGCCTGCACGGCGGTGGCGGCGTGGTTGATGGCCTGATTGGGCAGATCCGCCTCTTCCGGCTTGTCGCGATCATAATGGCGGCCATGCCAGGGAATGCCATAGCGCTGGGCCAGCAAGCGATAGTTCTCCTTGACCCGTGCCCCCTCAATGCCGCGGAGGGTATCAAGATCCCGGTGGGGCAGAATTTCGCCCAGCCGAAGGGCATACATATGCCGGGCGACATCGAGACGGCGGGTGGGGTGGCTCCAGAGTTCGATCTGACGTCGAGCGACATCCGAACGATCAGGCATCAGGGGCGGGGCGGTGTAACAGCGAACACCGTCAGCCCCGACCGCCGCCATCAGGGTGCCATGCCGAGCCAGCAGCCGCAGGGCATCATGGGTGACCGAACTGCCTGGACCCAGCAGAATCATGGAGACGGACTGATGGGGGACCTGCAAGGCGTAGGGGGTCAGTGAATCCTTACCCGCTAAAAAGTGCAGGCAGCCATCGATGACGCATAGTTCACCCCGCTCCAGCCAGATCAGGCCGTGCCGATCGGCATGCGGCATCCGCGCGGTTTCAAGCCCCAGCCGCCCCTTTAGCATGAACTGGCCGGGGTTAGGAGGAGCATGCCAAACCCAAATGCACGATGACGGCCAACCCCGCGAGCCAATAAACTGGTGAAGGCATCACCACTTGTGACACGCAAGATCCCCTTGAAGACCACATCCGGTCCAGAGGGTGTCTTCAGCCGCCGATGCCCCCCCTCGTTCTGGGTACCCCGGCGGACCACGCGGCTGAGCCTAAAGGACACCAGGTTGGCCTGGATCAATTCGGCGGCTTGATCCCTGGTTAGTTGCCGTTCCAGCCAGGACAGGTAAACAGTCTCCCGGCTGGGAGGTTTGTCCCCGACGTCATTACCCTCGATGGCCTGGAGATAGGCATCGCGTTCGCGGCCCAGGGTAGTCCGCAGGATGGGACGGGCTCGTACTTCAAACCCCAGTTGGTGGCCTGTGCGCCAGGCGGTAGGGAAGGGGCGGGCGGCGAAGTGACTCAGTCCCAGGGCCTGAGCGATATCCGGAGCAGCGAGCGTGGCCAGTTCTTGAAGTTGGTCTGCTGGGGTATCGGTGTAGGCCAGCAGACCCCGACGATGACCCAGGTAACGAAAAGGTTTCGGTGCTAGGGTACCGAAGGTGGCGGTAAGGAGGGCGTGGAAGGCATAGCCCTCATCGCCATCGGGGGACAAGAGCCTGTGGCGGGTAGCCCAAGCCGACAGGACCTGGGGATCGGGTAGTAGATGCACCAGATGCAGGTTCATTGAGGTGATACTCCAGGCCGCAGCCGACCTTCCCGCAGGGGTCGCCAACCGCCATGAACCCCCGTGGCCCAGTTGCGTTCATCGCACAAATCCACCTGGCGATCCCCCGCTAAGTTTCCTTCACCTTGGGGCCATTGCAGCCGTCCAGCGCTCTGGCCTGGTACCGCCGCGGAACATAGCGCCGCCAGCACATTGGGCGACTCCTGCCATCCAGCCACCAGGCGGACACTGGGCAGGCAGGGTTTACGACCAAGAAACAAGGGGCGGGCGGGGCGGTCGAGGGCAACGGCCAGGTCGTCGAGGGTGGGCGCCTCATCCATAGGTTCCAGGCGAAGGGCAAGGAGCAGGACACGGTTGGCGTGAAAGTCACGAAATCGACGGTGAGGACTTTCGTAGGTGGCCGCCCCCCCGGCGCGACCTTCCGGCATCCCCCGGGTGGTCCAGCCCTTGTCATTAGCGTCCAGGCGGGCGTTCTGATTGTCCTGTAACCGTGTTCCCTCCCGTTCGATACAGGCGCCCATGACCAACCGCTCCTGAAGACGGTCATGGCGGGCGGTATCTTCGCGTCGCCAGCCGAGGGCATTGGCCAGGAGACCTGTCACCATCGACCGGGCGGGGAAGTCACGAATGACCCCATAGTTGTCGATGGCTTCTCCCCCGAAGGCCATTAGCGGGGCCTCCCATCGCAGTAAGAGATGACGGGGCATCTCAACAAGCCCCCTTGACCAGGGTGGCGGCGGTCCATGTGGCCAGTTCGCTCAGGCTCAGGCGCTTGGCCATGGGGATATCGATGGCATCCAGTGTCATCAGTCCGCGACTCAACGGGGCGCCATAGGCTTGGTCCAGCTTGGCGATCTCCGCCCCCAGGCAGGTGGCGGCCCGTTCGCGTAAGGGGCGCTGGCTAGAGTCAGCAAGGGGCAGGGCATCGTGGAAGGCCCCTGCCAAGCTTCGGGGCTGCCAGTCACCAATTTCCACCAGCATGAATTTGGCCCAGTCAAAGGGTGCGGTTGAGCCCCGCTTGGCCCCCGGGCTGACGGTAGCAATGAGGTGAAGCAGGTTTGTAACGACCTGACTTGCCAGTTCACGCCGTACGGGCGGGGTGGAAGCGGCAAAACAGGCGCCGGCCGGGATACCTTCCAAGTTTTCGACCAACTGCCGTACATCGACGACCACATAGCCGTAGTAGAGGCCAGAAGCCAGTTCGGTATCGAAGATACCGGCCGAGCCGATCTCCCCCGTCTCCCGTAGCAGGTCGTCGACGACGGTGAAGTAGTCGTTCTCCACCTGTGCGGGATGGACGGTAAAGGAATGGGCGACATAGATGGCGGCATCCCGGCTGGCGAGGATGTCGGAGGTCACCATGCGCCCGAACAGGGCCGCTTCGAGCCCGGAGCCCAGTTTGAGCGCCTGGATATTGGCCTTTTCTTCCTTGAGCATGGCTTGCACGGCAGTAGTCAAAGCCGCCGCGGTCGGATGAGCGTTGGCTAATGCCACGCAGTGGCTGACCAGGAAATCGATCTCGGCACGGCCCAAGAGTACCGCCTGGCCCGTCTTGAGTGCATCTTCTCCCTTGATAGCCTTGCCGGCCTTGTCCACCAGCCCGGCGTTGCGGAGGGCCTCGACGGCGGTCTGGGCCAATTCCGCGGCGATACCCTGGGCGGCGATCTGGTCGCGGATCAATTCCAGGGTCACACGGGAACGCACGGCCATGGGTACTTGCAGGTTGGCCAGGGCGAAGGGGTCGTCGGTGACTCGCCAGTGGCGCTTGAGGCACTGGGAGGAGATGCGGGTGCGCATGGCGTTACCCAGCGGCAAGCGCTTGGCGAGCCCCGCGTCATCTCGGTTGAGCAGGGCGGCGGGATAGGTATGCAGGGTGTGGATCTGGACGAAGCGAGGTTCGGTGGTCATGGCTTATTCCTCCTAAGGGTGGATTCAGGCAGCGGACTTGTCGGCTTTGGCCAGGGCCGGGAAGTAACGACCGGCGATCTTCATGCGGAGGACCTCGGCCTGCGCCTCGTCACGACCTTCGGCCAGAATCAGGGCACCCAACTCGTACCAATTTGGAGCGGTCTCCTTGGCGGCGAGCAGTCGCAACAGTCGGGGCAGCAGTTGCCGGAAGGCCTCGCCGCGGGCGGTGAGGAGTTTGGTAACGCGGGACTCGGCAATCCCGGCCGCGCAGAGTTGGTTGCCCAGGGGACCCACGGCATGGCCGGCGAGGGCCATGCCGTGGGCGATCAGCGCCCAACGGCGCCAGGCGGTTGGCGACCAGTGTTCAGGTTCCAGGCCTGCCTGGATGCAGGCCCGCGTCAGGGCGGCGATCTGATCGGGGCGCCAGTCCCCGTCAGGATCCAGCCGTGCCAGAGCGGCCCGTTCTCCGGCGCCAAGACCGTGGAGGTCACCAGTGAAACGTGCCGCTTGGCCGATGACCTGGGCGAGTTTGGCGATCGGGGATGGCTCCTGAACAGGAGTATCTGGTTCAGGGGTGGTCATGGGGGTTCTCCTTGGCCTCTTTTTGAGCTTGGTAGTGGGCGGCTAGGGTCGGCAGGGTCTTGGGGCTATGCAGCGCCCCATGGAAGCGGCTGAGGGCGGCGGCTTGGGCGCGGTAACGACGCTCACCACTTCGCGGCCCGGCGTTGAAGGCGTCGAGAAGCAAGGCCTCGGCGCGATCGACCATGTCCAGATACCAACGTAACCGGATCTCATCGGGTTGATCGGCCTCGACTTCCGCGTTCAGGCCCAGGGGACCATCAAAAAAGCGGGCGTCCTCGAACTGCTCGAAGGGTTTGGCAAAAAGGTTGGCCTTGTCTTTGGCGCCATCGGAAAACTTATCCTTGTCAGCCCCGCTATCAAATAGAGTGCCAAGCGCCGTCCATAGCACCCCGCGCACTTTGGCAATGGCGTCGACCCGTTCTTCCGCCAGCTTAGCCAAGGCATCCGTTTTCCTCTCCAATAGGGAGCGGCGCATCCTGGGGGAGATGGGTATCCGCCTTTCATGGTAGCCCTCGGTCTTGCCCTGACCCCGGGTAACGCTCTGGGCCAGGATGATGATGCCCTCCGTCCCGTCGCTGGGTTGCAGGGTTTGCGCCAAGGGGGCAAGGTACTTCTTACCAAAGAGGAGTTCAGCGGTGAGACGGTAGTCGAAGCCTTTGGCGGATATGGTGAGGGCCTTGCCGGCCCCTTGGTCGATTGGCATCCAGGGATCGCCGGTAATCCCGTTGCGGCTTTTCGCCTCGATGCGGGCTGCTTTGCTCCCAGTGGCCAGGGCGAAAATTTCGTCCTGGGGCGCGACGAGCCGGATGCGTCGGCAGATCTCGACATAAAATGGATCCAAAGCGGCGAAGGAGAGACTGTCGTTTCCCGACCAGGGTTGCATCCAGACCAGACCCATGCCGCCTTCTGCGCGGAGACCCATCTCCCTGACAACGGTCTCCCGGGAGCTAAGCAAGCGTTGCACATCCCGCCACCAGCGGCGCCCCCAGCCGCCCGGCGGCATTGCGCCAAGGGCGGGGCGGCTGGCAAACCCGCCGTTCATGCGCGAAATCCCATAATTTCCTGCACCCAGGAAGCCTTCCTGGGTTTGCAGGCTGACCAAGGCCAGCAACCAGTCCTCGGGGGCGTGGCGCGTCATGCGCGCGGCCTTGAGATCATGATTTTTTGACGTGATCAGCATGTCCAGTTGGTCTGGAGTCTGGAGTTGGTTTTTCCAGCCGCCCAAGGCGCCACCCGGAACCGGGGCTTGCAGCAGGGCTGGCCGGTCAGGGGGCGTGACCAGGCACCAGGCAGCACCGTCAGGGTGGTCTGGCGTCAGCGCTATCAGCCCAGATCGCCAACTGGCAACATCGGTGAAAGGCCCCGCCTGGTCAGCCTGGTGTAACGCCAGGGCGGCCACTTGCACCAGAAAGGCATGCCAGGGATGACGCTGGTGGGGCCGCAGGGCCGGAAAATCCCGAATACCGTCATGGGCCATGGCTACCAAGAGTTCCGGCAGGCTGAGGGTGGTTTGCTGGCCGTCCGGTAATGTGCGGACGCGGATCAAGGGATCGTCGAGGAGGGAGAAACGTAGCTTCATAACGATTCCGCTGGATTCAGGGTGTGAGCCGTTCGAGGCCAAAACGGCTGTAACAGAAAGGGAAATCTTCCAGAAGAAAGCGGATGGTGTTGCCAGTGGTGGTAACTGCCGTGGGCTGGGCATCCGGGGAGAGGCCAGGTGGCAGAAGAAAGTGCCGCACGGGCAACTGATGGAGGGGAACGCCGAAAGGACCCATGGGGACAGGGTCGAAGGTCAGCAAGCGGTCACGGATGCCGAGACGGGTGGCGATGTCGATCTCGGTGGGAAACCCCGTCAGTTCGGCAAAGGGCTTGTTAAATTCCAGGCCGTGCAAGTGGGCCAAGGTACGCTTAGCCCCGGTCCGGCCCTCGATTTCCTGTCCAAGCCGGTGCCATGCCTGGCCATGACGCTCGATAGCCTGGAGGCATTCGGGATGGGTGGCGGCCTCGACCAGGTGGCGATTGTCGGCGGGAATGGTGATCTGGGGATGGGCCCTGATCTGCTCCAGGGTGGCGGCAATGACCCGCAGATCGGGATAGATACCATCGCCCCCGTGAAATGATCCCAGCCCGTGGCGCGATTTTATGAGCAGGGGGGCCAAGTCCTGACCAAGTGGCGTCAGTACCCATACGTTTGGCTCACGACAGGCCTCAGGGCGCTCCTCGGCGGGACGGGGGTGCCGATGCAGCCGCCCGATGCGCTGCAGGAGCACATCCATGGGGCAGAGATCGGTGATGAGTAGGTCGGCGTCAAGGTCAAGACTTTGCTCAAGGGTTTGGGTCCCGATGACGATACAAGGCCCGGGTGGGCGGGTTCTGCCGAGCTGGGCCTCGATTGCCGCATCGAGGAGGGGCCGGTCCTGACGGCTGAAGCGGCTGTGGTGAAGGGTGGCGATACCCGCGACGTTGAAAAGCCAGTCCAAGGGCGGATCGCTAAGTTCAAGCGCTTGCAGCACCGCCATGGCCGCGGGAACCGTATTGCGTATCACGAGGACCTTGGCGCCGGTGCTGGCTGCCTGAAGGGCCTGTCGGGCAATGTCCAAGGGATCGTCGATACATCCCAGCAACCGCCAATTGACGATCTTGGGCCGGGTTGTGGATGGCGGTGCCCGCAGAATCATCCCAGTGGAGATGGCGGGGTAGGGGATCTGACAGGCAGCCGTGAACGTGGAGACGGGCGGTGGGCTATTCGGGTCCAGGGCCAGGTAGCGGTTGCGGGCACTGGCTCCCAGGGTTGCGGAGAGCAACAAGGCATGGCCCCCACAGTGGAGATGAGCCTGGAGAAGGCGCTCCAGAAGGGCCGTCATGTAGGAGTCTGAGGCATGGACCTCATCGACGACGAGCAGGCTCCGCGTCAGAAGGGCATGTCGCAGATGGGCGTGGCGGACCTGGAGGGCACCAAACAGGGCCTGGTCAATAGTTCCCACCGCCACCGGAGCGGCCAGGAAGCGCTTAGGGGATTCTGCGGCCCAGCGGCGGTGTGCCACTTCGTCCACTGGTTCGTCCGGCCAAAGGACCTGAAAACCGGGAAGGACATGGGGTTCCTGGCCGTCGGCGCTGGCATAGCCCGGGAGGGCGCGTACCACCAAAGGCGGATCCTGGGGCCAGAGGCGTCTGACTGCCTGTAGAACCCTGGAATGAACCTGACTTGCCGAAACCCGGGTCGGAAGGGCGAAATAGAGGCTGTCCACGTCAGCCTGTTGAAAGAGTTTGATGAAATGCCAAAGTGCCGCCTCGGTCTTACCGCTGCCAGTTTCGGACTCGAGGATGACGAGGCGGCCAAATCCCGGTTCGGCCATTGCCGCTTGGATCGGATAGGGGTTGTTGCCAAAAAGGGTGCCAAAGTCAGTTTTCTGTTGGTGGATTACTTGGCGATGGCGGTCCACATGGAGACCGATAGCCTTGACTGCCCGATCAGCATCATGGGATGCGGCAGGCCTGCCTTCCGACCTGGTACAGGCAAGGGGGAAGAAAGCGGTGTCCGAACCTAACCAATCGGCTAACTGGACAAGGCCGGCGAATAAGTGATCAAAGCTGGGATTGCAGGGAAGAAACTGGCCACCAGGGACAAATGCTGCCGGGAAATCAGACAGAACCTTCTTCCCTAATCCGGCGAGGACGGTTACAGGGTCATAAACAACCTGGCCATCAACTCCAATCACGGGTTGCCAAATTGCCCGTGACCAGTCTGACGGGCAAAGCGTGAGGGGGCGGCCGTGGTGGCTAAGACTGGCCCGAAAGAGGGAACCGATACCCTCGCCCCAAGCCTCCATGGCTTCCAAGGGAAGATAGTCTAAAAGTGGGTTGAGGGATTCTTCACTAAACAAGAGCAGGGCTTCGAGGCCGTGTCCCGCTGGCGGGGGCCAGCCAGGAGGACGTTGTCCAGGCAAAAAGCGTTTGGCCTGGAAGCCGCTATTCGCTTTTCCAAGGTCATGAAGAAAAACCAGGACCGCGAGACGGAAGCAATCCCGTTCTTCGAGTTCCCGCCCGGCGGCTCGTTGCAATGCCCTACGCAGTGCATGGCAATTGCATAGCGCAATGAAACAGGAAGCGACATCAGCCATGTGGTCCGCGAGGGGAAGCCAGCCAACTAAGTTAGCGCGGTCATCCCGCGATAGTTTGCCAAAGGCTGAGGTGGGATCATTTGGTGGCAAAGAATTTATTATCATCCTTTAATTTTCTATAATCAAAAAGTTAGAGTCCATTCCCCTAGGGTAAATACTAAATTTCCATGGAAGAAATCCTACACCACAATTTTGATCATTGGTAGTGGAAATTCTGGCAAGAGGCCATAAAACTAGACCTTGAGCTGATCATGCAGGGCCAATGTCGATCAACGGTTCCAAAGCTGAATAGGGGCATGTCTGCGCAAAAAAATGAGGTAACTGTCAACGGTTTCGACAGGATTTTCCACATGTGGCAGATGACCAGCGTGCTTTGGTCGGATTAGTTTGCCGCGAGAAAAGGAGGGATGCAGCGCGGCGGCGTGTGGGATTGGGAAGACCATATCCTCCTCACCCCAAAGTAAAAATGTCGGTAACCAAGGAGGAAGCCACGGCGTAAGAAGGACCCGATCGTACAGGCAGACTATGGTCCAGACCTGCTGATAATGACGGTTCCGGGCGATGAAGTCCTGGATAGCGGCCCTTTTGATGTCTTCGGAGAGGATGGGGGGATTGACAAACAGCAGGCTGAGTTTCAGATCAAATTCAGTGACTTCGACGGGAATGAAAGGGTTGATGCCCTGGTAGATGGCGTCTTTGAGCGCCGGCCCCCAGTCAGTGATTCCCAAGGGTGCTCCAAGGAAGGCCAGGGTGCGTACTTGCCAGGGATAGGTTCGGGCAAAGAGCGCCGCAATGGTGCCGCCCATGGAATTTCCGGCGATGTCGAGATCCACGATACCCAGGTGATCCAGAAACTGTCGTAGGCGGACGACCTGCTGTTCCAGGCGGTAGTCCGTTATGGGGAACGCCGTGCTCTGGCCATAACCCGGTAGATCCGGGGCGATGGCATGGTATCCCTCCGCCGCGAGCAGGCAGATGACCTCGTCCCATTGCTCCTTTTGGGCGAATAGCCCGTGCAGCAGCAGGACAGTAGCCCCGGTGCCGGCCTGGTGGTAGTGGATGACGCCCTCTTCAAGCGTCACTTCGCTGCTAGTGATCCCGCAAGTGCTGTCGGGTACCTGGGCATGGATCTGCCCGTATCCACCCACAATGAACAGCAGGCCCAGGATGAAATGGCGGAAATAGCTCGTAACTACTCGCTCCCCTCCGCATAAATCTGCCCGGAGAGTGCCATCTGGATGG
>CALMDH010000322.1:0-25154 GCA_937862735.1 uncultured Gammaproteobacteria bacterium | reverse complement strand
TCCATGGCAAAGTCGGCGGGCCGGTCAAAGGTCCCGACATACGCCTCCGAAATGTTCTCGGGGCTGATCCCCAGGGCGGCGCCAGCCTCGAACACCTCCCGCGGGAGGCGGCTTTCAGTGAAAGCCTCGCGCCAGGTCCAGAAGTCCGCGGACAGGTCCCACTCCCCGACGTATTGCTCCGGGACCCCCTCGTAATCCGCCACGATCCACTCCTCGCACAGGTGCCCGGTCTTCTCGGTCAGCTCCTCCAGCCACTTGGCCCGGGCGGCGGAAAATTCCTCGTGGTCGGCGTAGTCGCTCAGGTCGAACGTCTGCGGCACGAGACGCCCGTCGTTATAGGCGGACAACTCATAGAAAGTAATCGTCGTACTCATGGCTGCTCTCCGGTCTCTCTCGTTAAACCACGGCGTCCCACTGGTCGGTGAGCGTCCAGTCCGGCATCCCATCCACGCGCTTGCCCCAGCGGATTTTCCCCATCAGGCACTCCATGTCCCAATGGCTCACCAGGCGGCGGCCGTCCACCCGGCGGACCAGGGTCTCGGCATAGGTCACCCAGTGCTCGCAATGGGCAAAGTCCTGGATCTGCGTCTCGTCCTGCCCGGGCCGCGTCCAGCGCAGGCGCTGGCCCGGCCGCAGGGTGATCTTCACGGGCTGCTCGTTCGCGGTGATCCAAAATCGTGCGTTCGCGGTCATGGCTGCTCTCCAGAAACTCGCGCCTTCTCAAAGGGTTAGGCGATTCCCCTACTTAAAGTGTACCTCCCGGCCGGGCTTGCGCAAGGGGAATATCGCGATATTTCAGCGGCTTACACTTGACAGGGAAAAGCCCCAGGGGCGGCTTTAGGGGCATAAAAAAGGGGGCCTCGCGGCCCCCCTCTCGGTTCGGTGTCGGGTGCGGGCACCCCTCACAGCAGGCCCCGCTCGGCAAAGCTCAGCACGTCCCGGCCGACAATGAAATGGTCCAGGACGCGGATCTCCACCATGGCCAGCGCGTCCTTTAGGCGGTTCGTGATGCGCATGTCAGCCATGCTCGGCTCCGTCTCTCCCGAAGGGTGATTATGGGCGAGGAGCACGCTGGCGGCGTTCAACTCCAGGGCGGCTTTCAAGACCTCACGCGGGTAAACGGCGCTGGCGTCGATGGTCCCGTAAAACATCTCGCGGTACTCGATCAGCTTGTTACGGTTATCCAGGAACAGGACGGCGAAGCACTCGTTTTCCCGGCCGGCCAGTTTGGCGGACAGGTATTCCCGGGCGGCGTCGGGAGATGAGAACTCAGAGCCTCGCCCGTAGATATACCCGACTGCACTCTTCGCAGCGGCCAGGATCTCTTTCGGGGTCGCCGGCCGATACTCGCCGGACGCCTCCAGGACCATCAGGGTCGCGGTGGAAATGGCGCTCTTCTTCATGGCTGCTCTCCGAAACTCTCGCCTTCTCAGAGGGTTAGGCGGTTCCCCTACTTTGAGGATACCCGCCAACCTCGCTTTGGCAAGGGTTTCTGCGCAAAATAATTCAACGCGATCAAGCACTTAGATGAGAACGCACGGAGAAGTGAGGACGACGGTCAGGCATGGGTCTAGGACGCGCCAGGACGGGCCTGGACGCGCGGGGGCGTCGGAGCGATAGGGTTAGATGGCGAAGGCCAGGAACGTCTTGGCGGGGCGGGGGCGGCTTGCCTGGGGCTGCGCTGGGCAGGATGAAAGGGCGGCGACTCCCATAAAAAAAGGGGCCTCGCGGCCCCTTTTGATTACCTGGAATCGGTTACTCTTCGGCTTCTGGCTCGAACATCTCGTCCAGCTTCTCGACGCACGCCAGGACCTCGAACTCGTCGAACGGGTCACCGACCCCGATCTCCTGCAGAATCCGGGCGCAGGTCAGGATGAGTTCGCGCCGGCACTCGCGCTCCTCGCACTCATTAAAGCTCTGGTCCTCGGGGTTCAAGGTGGCGAGGTTCGCGAAACAATCGCCAAGGTCGCGCAAGGTATTCTGAAATCGGCAATAGGGCATGTTCATCGCGGCTCTCCGAAATTCTCATCGTGGAAAAAACCCCAGGGGCGGCTTTAGGGGAAAACCCCGATCGCCGCTTTAAGGGCACACGCCTCCCGGCGGCTCTCTCCGCCGCCTCGCGCCTCCCTTCGCTTCGCCTCCCGTCTCGGCCGATCTCGGCCGGTCGCGGCCATGCGCTTCCCGTTTGGGTGCCCGTCCGGTCTCCCCAGGGGCGGCCAGGTAATCTCCTGGCGTCCCATGATGGCGAGGCCATGGGACAGGGTGACCATGGCGCGGATGGCGCCAGGCGCGGCCCTGGAAAGCGCTTGACCATGGATGGCTCCGGTCTCCAGAAAAAAGGGGCCTCCCGGCCCCGTTTGGCTTGGGTTAGATTTGCCACCCTTCGCCATAGAAATAATGACCCCGATAACGCAGGAACTCGCCAGACTCCAGGAAATCCCGGCCGGTGCGCCTGTAGCCACCCAAGGGCCTAAAATCCGGGCCTTGATCGAAGGTCACGTCTTTTGCAAATTCTTCGAGGTTCGGATATTTCCCGTAATACCGGAACGGGGTCTCTTCTGCCGGAATTCCCAGTTTAGCGGCGGCCCGGCAAATCTCGGCGGAAAGCGGAGGCGGGTTGCGGATGGCCTCGGGAAGGGCGGCCACCATGCGGCGACACCAGTCAAGATTGTCTCTGGTAATCTCCGGGTCGATTACTTGAATACTCATCGCGGCTCTCCGAAACTCTCACCTAGTCAAAGGGTTAGGTGATTCCCCTACTTTAATAATAGCCTCCCGGCGGCCAGTGGCAAGGGTTTCTCTGAAAAAAGTCTCAGCCTTTCAATAGGATAGCCAAACTCAGGAAATCAAGGGAGTGTATAGGGGCGGCACAGGGCCAGGACGCGCCAGGCGGGGCCAGGACGCGCCGGGGCGGCGGATCAATAGGGAAAGATGCGGGGGGCCAGGAAAGGCCCGGCGGGGCGGAGGCGGCCTCCCCGGGTCTGAGCTGGTCCGGGTGCCCAGGATGAAAGCGCCAGAAAAAAGGGCCTTGCGGCCCTGGAATTAAAAAAGGGGGCGAAATTACGCCCCGATTTTAATTTGATTTATTTCCTGACGTAAAGTTTAATAATAAGTTTAATAAGGTCAGGATGATGGTGAGTGAAATTATGTCCATTTATTTCAGATGCGCCAAAGCGGAGAAAGTCGAATAATGGGGAATTTATTGTTTCTTTGATTTTATTGTCATATTGTTTATTGTCTCCCCAATACCCGGCGCGGAGTTCGTCGCGAGGGATAAAATCCCAGGATTTAGGTAATGAATTTAGAATTTCGTCCGGACACGGAACGGGACGGAATTTATCAATTTCCTGGCAAATGGTTTCGAGAGTGTATTTTTTGGGGCGAGTGGCCATGGGAGTCTCCAGGTTCGGTGAGGTGATTTGGTAATTAGAATATAGGTCAAATCTTCGGGAGTGCAAATAACCCATTGCTTTTCCTGACCTTTTTTTGCTGTTCTCGCGAAATTATTTTTTCGCCCCGCTTCCCTGGCAAGTCTCCCAGCTCCCGGCTCCCAGATCCCGGACGCAGGACAGGGGGCCGAGGGGCCGAGTGCAGGGGGGGCTGTTCGCTGTTAGCAGAACGCAGGACGCAGGACCGAGGGGGCCAGTGCAGGGGGGCCAGTGCAGGGGGGGGCTGTTCGCTGTTCGCTGTTAGCAGGACGCAGGACGCCGGACGCCTGGACGCTTGACGCCGCGCTCTATGCTATTGAATTGTTTTGCTAATTCTCTAAGCCAATGATTTTGGGGTCCTTTCTCGCGCCCCTGCGCCGGGAGGTTGCCGGCCGCCCGGCCTCCCCCTAGACGTAGAAATTGCATTTCGCTTCTGTTTCAAGATGCAACACCGGGCCTAACCATCGGCGGAATTGGCCTGGATTAGGCGCGGGTTGGCCTGGCCTGGCGGAGGCTTATGGCAGAAGAGCAACGGCTCCAAGCGCGGGAGTATCGGGCAAGGCCCGCGCCCAATGCTGACTTTGGCGCGGGCGGAAGAGCCGAATCCCCCTAGCCGCGAGCCAAGTCCCCCTTTTTCCTTCACGTTGACACTGGCCCTGGTGGTCTATAGCTTCCTTTGGGCTGGGAAGGCAAAGGGCGCGGATGCTCCCGATAACTTCCCGATGCCCAATCCCTTCAGGGATACCAGAATCGAGGTTCCCATCATGGCTAACCACAAGAAGAAAGCAGAAATCCAGGCCCCCGTTCTGGAACCGCTTGCCCCGCTAACCCGGAAGGTTTACGCAAAGGAACTTACCAAGCTGCATGTGGCGTTGGTCAAGCTGCCGGATTGCACGAAGCTGGACCGCTACAAGTCGCCCGACTACCCCTTTTGATTCATTCCCGAGGTCTATTGATGGCTCCGATCCTGCTGTCCCCGGGGGTTCGAATGGCACGGCCCCTGCCCGTTCTCGTCACCGGCGCGACCGGACGCACTGGCGCCTTGGTGCTCGAAAAGCTCCTCAAGCAGCCCGACCTCTTCGCGGCGCGCGGGTTCGCCCGCTCGCCCCGCAAGGTCGAGGACCGGTTTGGCGTGAGCCCGTATTTCCGCTTTGGTGATATCAAGAATCCCGCTGACCTGGCCCCGGCCCTGGAGGCTTGTCAGGCCCTGGTCATCCTCACCAGCGCCATCCCGGTCATGAAGGCCCCGCCGGAGCCCGGTCAGCCACCCGCGTTCAGCTACGCCGAGGGCGAATGGCCCGAGCAGGTGGACTATCACGGCCAGGTCAACCAGATCGATGCGGCCCGGGCCGCCGGGGTCAATCACATCCTTTTGATGGGCTCCCTGGGCGGCACCAACGACCAGCACCCCCTTAACCAGATGGGGAATGGCAACATCCTGATCTGGAAGCGTAAGGCGGAGCAATATCTCCGGGCTTCCGGCATCGACTACACCATCGTGCGGGCGGGTGGGCTCTTGGATGCCCCCGGCGGTCGGCGCGAATTGCTGGCGGGCAAGGATGATCAACTGCTCAATCAGCCACCCGCGGGGGTGCGCCCCGTCATCCCGCGGGCGGACGTCGCCGAGATTCTGGTGCAGGCCCTGTTGTTACCCGCGGCGCGGAACAAGGCCTTTGATGTCATCGCGAGGCCCGAGGATGACCCTGATGCCCGGGTGACCGAGGATTTCGCGGCCTTCTTTGCTCAAATCCCACCGGGACCTTAGGGGCGCCGCCCGTCTCGGTATCCCCTCGGCGTAACCAGCGCTTGAGACAGGTTTTGCCTTCGCTGGGGACCATCAATGGTTGGCGGGCCCCTGGGAGGCAGGGACCCGCCGGCGGGGCTATTGATAGGCCTGGATCACGGGGTTGTAGGTCGAGGTGGGCTCCAGTTTAGAGAGGGGTTACTCTGAGCCATCGGTCCTGGTCTGCAGATGGCTCCCTGGTCATGCTGACGCCACCAAGGCGCCTACGCGGGAGACCTGATCTGCGGGCTCGGGGAACCAATGACCAGCATCGAGGGGGTGCGGCCCGAAAAAAGTGGAAAAGGGCCGCCGGGGGTAGTACCAAAAGTATCAAAACCCCTCTGAGGGTGACTTTTGATACTTTTGCTACCCCCTCCCCAGGGCCATTTGAAAAAATTTCCCGGTTCCGGCTCCGGGCGCCCTGCGCTGGAGACCTGATCTGGGGAATCAAAGGAGCCAGTGGTTCGCTCCCGGTGGAGGCATGAACGCCTGGAGGGAATGATCTCCTGGAGGAGATGAAAACGCAGTGACTTAGAAGAGTTGGCCCTGGTGGGGTCCGCTGTCCCATTCCGGGACGTTGATACCGAGGCGGGCCTGGAACCAGTCTGCTACCAGGCGGCGATGGCACCAGTTGGTGGGGGTGAAGGGTGGGCGCTCCCAGCACAGGAGGACGGGCTCCTGGTCCCCGGCCAGGCGGTGCAGATCGTCCCAGACCTGCTGGGGTTCAAGGGCATTCAGGATGGCGGCGTAACGGGGCAGATAGAGCGCCTGACTCATTTTGAGCATGTCGGCGTCCGGGACCAGGGCGCGGTATTGGCGGTAGCCCGCGGGGGTACCGCGGGGGGCATAGCGGGCGATGGAGATCCGGCCGGGTCCGGTGTAGGTGAAGAAACTGGCGGTTTTCATGGTTGCTCTCCCTGGCAAGGGGTGATGATTTAATTATACGTCAACCAATTGTTTTCGCTCAGTTAATCGTCCACTCCGGGGCTTATGGTTATCGATATACGCTGGCGTTTTTTAGCCCGGAGACTCTCTGCAAGCACGCAATGAGAGTACTCACGGTCTCTGCGGGCGTCGACAACAACCTCCTGATGGTGACCGGTTGCGGACATTGCAGGGCCATGCTGAGGTTCGGTGTCACTGATGATTACGAAGAAACCCACTTTGGTTTGCTCCTCCCTAATCTTCGGCAGCCACAACCTGGCCTGGCCGAGCACCACAAGCAACGGCGAACTTTCGGTGTGCAACGAGGACGAGGGTCTCAATCGCCTGGCCGAGGCCCTGTTCTGGCAGCGCTGGAAGCTGGCCAGTGATCCGGACCCCAATACCTGGGAACTGGTGACGCCACTGGCCTTACCCTTCGTGCCCTGAAGCCACGGGAGGGATGGTGTTGATGAGTCCACCCCGGGCACGCCCTCAACCCCAGGCATGCCCCTCGTCCAGCGAGGGCAAAAAAAGGCTTGACGCCTCTCCCGGGTTTCGGCTCTACTTTGATCCAAGCGCCGATTTGAGTATCAGCTTGCGGGCGCTCTACAAATACAGCTAAAGCGGCCCGCAAAACCCGCTTTGGCTCCCCAGCCCAGCGGGTTTTTTGTTGGGCGTCGCCACGTTAACGACAACTTGCCGGGCGACTGAGAAATGCGGCTAAAGCGTCACCGCCTCTTCGCCCCCGCGAGGCCGGTTACGCCGGTCCAGTCGGGGGCAGGAGCGTCATCATGGTCATTACCGATCCTCTCGCCCTCCCGCGCGGTCCCCGCACCGCGGAAGCCACCGGCCGTTTCAGCCCCCGTCTGCCCGACCGCTCGCGTCTACCTCGACGGCCCCAACCCCACCCGGCGCCACCGCCGGCACTGGAGATCCCGCTACGCCCCCGCTGGCTGGGGTGGCGTTAGCCCCCTCCCGCGCCACACCTCCTGGACTGGCCCACCGCACGGGCTGGGGGGATTTGTTCCCGCTTGCCGACCCCGACCTGTCGTCGAATGCGGCTAAACCGGAGTCTGCCATGACACCCCATCACGGTCTGTTTACCTCGGAATCCGTCTCCGAGGGTCATCCCGATAAGCTCGCCGATCGCATTGCCGATGCCCTCCTCGACGAATTTCTCCGCCTGGAACCTGACGCCCGCGTCGCCTGTGAGACCCTCCTGGCCGACCAGTGCGTCGTCGTAGCGGGGGAGTTTCGCACCCGGGAGTGGGCCGGCTTCCGCCAGGTCCGGGAGCAAACGGTCCCCCTGGTGACCCGGGTCCTGCGCGAGGCCGGCTACGGCAGTGCCGCCACCGGGATCGACCCCGACCGCTGTGAAGTCCAGGTGCGTTTCAATCGCCAGTCCGGCGATATCGCCCAGGGGGTCGACCAGGCCGGTGGTCAGATCGGCGCGGGCGACCAGGGCCTGATGTTCGGCTACGCCTGTGACGAAACCCCCGCCCTGATGCCGGCGCCCATCGTGTTTGCCCATCGCCTCATGCAGCGCCATGCCGGACTGCGCCGCGGGGGTCACCACCCCTGGCTGGGACCCGATGCCAAGTCCCAGGTGACCTTCCGCTACCAGGAGGGCCGCCCGGTGGCGGTGACGGCGGTGGTGCTGTCCACCATGCACCACGCGGAGATGGCGATGGACGCGGTGCGTGCCCTTGTCAGCCAGGAGATCATCGCCCCCGTCATCCCCGCCCACCTGCGGGCACCCGATTATCGGGAGCACATCAACCCCACCGGCCGCTTCACCGTCGGTGGCCCCAAGGGGGATACCGGGGTCACGGGGCGCAAGATCATCGTCGACACCTACGGCGGGGCCGCCCCCCACGGCGGCGGGGCCTTCTCCGGCAAAGATCCCTCGAAGGTGGACCGTTCGGGGGCCTACATGGCGCGCTTCCTGGCCAAGCAGGTCGTGGCCCGGGGCTGGGCACCCCGCTGCCTGGTGCAACTGGCCTATGCCATTGGCGAGCCCGAGCCGGTCAGTTTCCTGGTCGCCGCCGCGGGGTGCACGGATGCCCGCAACGCGGACATCGCCGCGGCCCTGCGCGAGGAATTCGACCTCACCCCGGCGGGGATCATGGCCTGCCTGGATCTCAAGCGCCCCATCTACTATCCCACGGCGGCCTATGGTCACTTCGGGCGGGAGGATCTGGATCTGCCGTGGGAGGTGGTCTGACTGGGGGCGCCGCGCTGCCGTCAAGGTTTACGGCCGGGTGGCTATCCCGGCGCGGCACGGGACTGGCCCACCTGACGGGCTGGATTACTAGACATGCGCCCTCCAAGGGGCGCGCAGGGGTTGGCGCGGTTTGCCGGGGCCTGGGGCAAGCCGCCCCCCTTTTAGCAGAAAAAACCGTCATTGGATCAGTCAACAGGGTGCCTGTGGCGGCTGTTAGGAACGGTGTGGGAAGAGATAACCCCTACCACCAGGCGGCTAGCCAAGCCGGGCCTCTGGTGCCATGCTGCGGGTAGACCTCTTTCTGACCTGGGCTACCCGGCTATGTCGACGCTGCTTTCCTCCTGGAAATTCTGGGCGCTGTTATCGGCGGTGTTTGCCGCCCTGACCGCCATCTTCGCCAAGATCGGTGTCGAGCACGTCAATTCCGACTTCGCCACCTTTATCCGTACCCTGGTCATCCTGATCACCTTGACCTTCATTCTGGCCGTTACCGGGCAGTTTCAGTCCCCGGGGGCGGTCAGTGGTCGCACCTATTTCTATCTGCTGCTCTCAGGACTGGCCACCGGTGGTTCCTGGCTCTGTTACTTCCGCGCCCTGAAGCTGGGCCAGGCATCTCAGGTGGCCCCGATTGACAAGCTCTCCGTGGTGCTCGTGGCGATCTTTGGGGTGATTTTTCTCGGGGAACAGCTCTCCGCCACCAACTGGCTGGGGGTGGCGCTCATCACTCTGGGAGCGGTGTTGGTGGCCTATCGCTGAAGGGCCTCACCGCGCTGCCGAAGCATGTCGGCCAGTAAACCCTGTGGCGGACAGGCGCCTTTCAGTCGCCCATGCAGGTCACGACCAAGGTACGGGTATGGCCACGGCTTCGATGTTCCCACAGAAAGATCCCCTGCCAGGTTCCCAGTGCCAGGTGGCCGTGGCGGATGGGTACCAGGAGACTCGCCCCGGTCAGGACCGTGCGAATGTGGGCGGACATATCATCCGGCCCCTCATCGTCATGGGTATAACGGGGGTCACCATCGGGCATCTGGCGAATGAAATAGCCCTCCAGATCCTCAAGCACCCGGGGATCAGCGTTTTCGGTGATGAGCAGGGAGGCGCTGGTGTGTTGGCAGAAGATCTGGCACAGGCCGGTCTCCAGGCCCGAGTCCCGCACGAGGGCTGCCACCCGACGACTGATGTCAAGGGGACCGCGACCACGGGTGGCGAGGGTCAAGCTGGCTTGATAGAGGTTCATGGTCCGAACTGGTAAGTCGCAGAGCCTGTCATTTCACCCCGCCCCACCCGGCAAAGGCAAGTCCGCCCTCGGGGCTTACCCCAGGCACACGCGATTGCGCCCCCCGGCCTTGGCCGCATAGAGGGCATCATCCACCCGCTTGAGCCAGGCATCGAGGGTTTCCTCAGGCCCCAATTCGCCCGCGCCCAAGCTGACGGTGACCTGACCGACGACGGGGAAGGGTAACTCGGCGACCAGGAGGCGGAGTTTATCGGCCACCTTGACCGCCTCCGCCGTGCTGCAATGCGGGAGCAAGATGACAAACTCCTCGCCCCCCCACCGGGCCAACAGATCCATGGCGCGCAAGTGCGCCTGCACCGCGTCAGCCAGCGTCACGAGAACCTGGTCCCCCACCTGATGGCCGTAATGGTCATTGATCGCCTTGAAGTGGTCGACATCGAACAACAGCAGCGACAAGGGCACCGCATAGCGCTGGGCGCGCTCGGCTTCCAGGACCGCGGCCTCCTCAAAGTGGCGACGGTTCCAGGTCCCCGTGAGCGGATCGGTGGTGGCCAGGCGGCTCAACTCGGTGTTGGCGACCTGCAACGCCTGATTGACACTCTCGGCGGCATCGCGCGCTTGCCGCAATTCCTCCTCGCTCTGGCGCAGACGCAGCTCCATGTGCTTGCGCTCGGTAATGTCGGTGGCGACCGCCATGCGCACCAGCCGGCCATCGGTCCAGACCACGGCACAATCCCGCAGGTCGTACCAGCGTTGGTTAATCTGGTTCTGGGCTTCCCAGGCATAGACGCCGCTGGGGCGGCCCTCGGCCGTCACCAGGCGGTCATTGGTACAAAAGGGACAGGGGGCATCCAAGCCTTGCATCACCCGGTAACAGGGTTGACCCTCGCCCTGACCAAAGCCTTTGATGGCGGACTGGTTCATGAACAGCACTTCATGGGTTGTCATGTCCGCCAGGTAGATCGGGGCCTCCATGGCATCCAGGATCGTATTGAAGCGCAGAAACATTTGCTCCAAGGCGTGCTGCGCTTGCCGTAAGTGGGTGACGTCCGCATGCGTCCCGGACATGCGCAGGGGGTGTCCCGCTGCGTCCCGGCTGACGATGCGCCCCCGATCCAGAATCCACCGATACCCCCCCTGCCGGGTGCGCATGCGGTACTCGACCTCGTGCACCAGGGTCCGGCCGGCCAGGTGATCGTCAAAGGCTTGCGCGACCCGCTCCCGGTCGTGGGGGTGGTCACCGCACGGCTGATGAGCCTCTTCGTCATCCCGGCGATCTATTTGTTGTGGCAGGGGCGGAAATTGGACCCGGAGTTCCGCGATCATCGACCTTGGTCGGAGAGGGCCGGGGGCTAGCCGGCCTCAACCCCAGTTCGATATGTAACCTTGATGCTGCACCTCCGCGCCGACTGGGCTAGAATCCCAAAAAAATTGCTCCAACCGGACGCTCAGCTCTGCAGTAATGGAACATGCATCTGGGAGTTGGACGCTGACTGAAGCAGCTAACAAGCCTAATCGTGTCTGGCCCCTTGTCCGGAGAGAGATCAATGTCCAGGGTTTTCTTCTCCCCTATCCCCCTCCCGTCCGCGGTTAGCCCTGCTCACCGCGACACACCCTAACCTGCCGCAAAGACCAGGAACAGGCACGACCAAGCCGCTAGGCCACTTGGTTTGCCATGGCGATCAGATTCACTCATTTCTACGATCTCCTGCACAAAGCGGGGACGGTAGTGGGTGGGGCCATGGTCACCGCCGCGGGCGCGGATATCCTCAGGCCCCTTGCCGATGTGCTGGAACGTGAATTAACCGGGCAGGGGTTGTCCTGGCTGTGGACGCTGATCATCTGGGCCTACATCATTGGCGGCTACATCGCCGCGGTGCATCTCCTCAATAAGACGGTACTACCCCCCTGGCTGCCGACCTTACTGCATGTCAGGCTCACCCTCTTCACCAAAGTCTCCCCGCGCGAAGCCGACCGGATGGGCTACCTCTTCGACGGCTCGCTCGGCGGCGTCTGGTACCCCCTAGGATCTCTGCGCAAGATCGATCCTGACTTTCGCCGCGAGGCACTGTTCCGCTTTGCCAATAAAATCGCCGCGGAACGCGGCTGGCGCTGTC
This sequence comes from uncultured Gammaproteobacteria bacterium, assembly GCA_937862735.1. GTDB lineage: Bacteria > Pseudomonadota > Gammaproteobacteria > Chromatiales > Chromatiaceae > M0108. The sequence goes on along the minus strand of CALMDH010000322.1, from coordinate 13,441 downwards.
CCTTCCCCATGCCCGAGGATCAGGTTGGCTGGGCACCACCTGGCGGGCAGCCAGGAACCCGGTCATCGGAACATGCGCAGGCACGACAACCACCGCCGCCCAGTACCGAAGCACAGGTCGCGGCCGCCTTGAATGCCCTGGGGTTTCAGGAAGCGCCGTCGTCCTTTGAAGCCATCAAACAAGCCTACCGGCGCAAGATATCCCAATTCCATCCCGACAAATTCGCCGGGGAAAGGCCGGAAGTCGTTCAGACCATGGAAGAAACCGCTAAGCGGCTCAATGCCGCCTATACCTACTTGGAACGTAACTTTATGACGAGGTGAGCATGAAATTGGTCAAATGCCGGCAATGTGGGGCACAAAACCGGATCGAGGCGCATTCAGCACGGCAGATTGCCTACTGCGGAAATTGTCACTATCAGTTACCGGCCCCAGGGGCGGTCCGCTTGATGCAACTGCTTTTCCGCTACAAGTACTGGCTCATTCTGGCGGGCATCCTCGGTGGCGTGCTGGTCATGGATGAATACCAATCCCCCGCCAAGCCCAGCTACGCGGCATCCAAGACCGCTCAGCACGTCAATCCGCAGCCAGCCTATCCACCGGTCCACATCCGGCCGGGGATTCAGCGCATCAATACCAATGCGGAGCGGATCGCGCCCCTGCGGATCAAGACACCCCTGGGTTCGGAAAGCTACTTCGTGAAATTGACCCAGGCCGCCACGGGCGCGGCCGTCATGACCTTCTATATCCACGGGGGCCAGACGTTTGATACCGAGGTCCCGCTCGGGAGCTACCGCATCAAATACGCCACGGGGGATGTGTGGTATGGCGAGACGCACCTCTTTGGTCCCGAGACCCAATACAGCGAAGCGGACAAAGTATTTCAATTTGCCGTCAATGGAAACCAGATCAGTGGCTATACGGTAGAGCTGATACGGCAGCGCGGGGGCAATCTGCACACGAAATCCATCGCGCCCAGTCAATTCTGAAGGCAAGCCGATTTTGCTGGTCTTCAGGTCATTTTCAAATAAATAGCGCCCCCCAATGGACACCACTCATTGCCCTTACTGCTTCAGTTTTACCCCGAAGATTCCCTGCTCACACTGCGGTTGGCAAATACCTCAGGACAACCCGCCGCCCGCGCTCCCGCTCGGGCGGGTCCTCGATGGTCGGTACCGCATCGGCCGGGTCCTGGGTCAGGGGGGATTCGGGATCACCTACCTCGCCTGGGATGACAACCTGCAACTCCGGCTGGCGATCAAGGAATACCTACCCCGTGATTGCGCCAGCCGGGCCGCGGATGGCGTGAGCCTGGCCATCTACTCCGGCCAGGCCAGCGAACAGTTCAGCTATGGGCTTGATCGCTTTCTCGATGAGGCCCGGGCCTTGGCCCACTTCGACCAGCACCCGGGGATCGTCACCGTCAAAAACTTCTTCCGCGCCCATGGCACCGGCTACTGTGTCATGGACTACGTGGAAGGGATCACCCTCAGCGAATACCTGGAGCAGCAACCGAACGGCAGGATCAGTTTCGATGCCGCCCTAAAACTTCTGATGCCCGTCATGGATGCCCTACGCGCCGTCCACAAGGAGGGTCTGCTTCACCGGGACATCGCTCCCGACAATATCTATCTGACGCAGGATGGGCGCATCAAACTCCTTGACTTCGGTGCCGCTCGCTACGCTGCCAGTGAACATAGCAAGAGCCTGTCCATCATTCTCAAACCGGGCTATGCCCCCGAGGAACAATACCGGACCAAAGGCCGGCAGGGTCCCTGGACGGATGTCTACGGCTTGGGCGCTACCCTATACCGCACCATTACAGGGTTAGTCCCACCAGAAGCACTTGACAGGCTTGACCATGATGAACTCTTGTCACCCAAGGTGCTGGGAGTAGCCATCAAGCCCAAACAGGAGGCCTTACTGCTCAAAGCACTTGCGGTCAAGGCAGAGCATCGCTTTCAGGACATTGCGTCTTTCCAACAGGAATGTAAATCGGAAAACGTGATTCAACCTCAACTAGTAGTTTTCCGGCAGGAAACGGTATCTGAATCCGGAGCGCCAAAGCCTCAGGCTCCTGACCCAAAACAGTTAGCACATGCACCTCCGTCCAAATCTGGTAAAGGAAAAAAACTTGCTTTTCACATCGCAATAATAACGGGACTAATTTTATTCGTAGTTAAGGTCATTCCAATTCTGGAGAACAATGAGATTGGCCGCAGTGACTTGATGATTAGTGCGGCTCAGGAAGAGGTCGATGCAGCTTTTAATGAGGGATGGGCGGCCCTTGAACGTAGCGATTACCAACAAGGGTTAGCGATCTTTCGCCCTCTAGCAGAGAGTGGGAACGCTGATGGACAGACAATCCTCGGCGTGATGTATCGGGACGGATTGGGAGTTAACGAGGATGCTGTTAAGGCTGTTCTCTGGTTTAGTAAGGCCGCAGAACAGGGTCATGAATATGGTCAAAATAATCTCGGCCTGATGTATCTTGAAGGCCATGGAGTTTTCAAAGATTATATTAAGGCCGTTTATTGGTTCCGCAAGGCAGCTGAGCAGGGTAATGCCGAAGGACAATACCATCTCGGGTTTATGTATGAAGAGGGTCTTGGCGTTGAAAAAGACGATGCTGAGGCTGCCATTTGGTACCGCAAGGCGGCTGAGCAGGGTAATGCTGAGGGACAATTTGGTCTTGGGTTAATGTATGCAGAAGGTCGTGGCGTCGCAGAAGATGATGCGGAGGCTGTCCTTTGGTTTCGCAAGGCGGCAGAGCAGGATCATCCATTAGGACAAACTAGTCTCGGCTTAATGTATGCGTTAGGTAGTGGCGTTGCGGAAGACGATGCAGAAGCCGTCCGTTGGTTCAGGAAGGCGGCCGAACAAGGCAATGCCCAAGGACAATACCATCTCGGATTTATGTACGCAGAAGGTCGAGGCGTCAGAAAAGACAATGCGGAAGCTGTTCGTTGGTATCGCTTGGCTGCTGAGCAGGGTGATGCAGACGCACTCAATAATCTTGGAGTAATGTACGCGGATGGAACCGGCATCAAGAAGGACAACGCTAAGGCCATTAAATTATTCCGCCAAGGCGCGGATCAGGGAAATGCTGCCTGTCAGATTTCGCTAGGCGTTATGTATGAGGAGGGTCAAGGAGTCAAAAAGGATATCAAAGAGGCCAAACGTTGGTACCGCAAGGCGGCGAAGCAGGGGAATGCAGATGCGATTGCTGCCTTGGAAAGGTTGGACAGGTAACGCCAAAAAAGAGAAAACAATATGGAAAGAATTCAATGCTCATTCTGTTTTCAATTTATCACAACTACTTCTTGCTCATTTTGTGGCTGGCAAGATGGCTTGGATAATCCATCGCCTGCCCTCCGTTTAGGGGTGGTTCTCGATGACAGGTACCGTATCGGGCGAGTTTTAGGGCAGGGTGGATTTGGCATCACCTATCTGGCTTGGGACAATAACCTCCACCTGCCGCTTGCTATTAAGGAGTATCTTCCCCGCGATTGCGCTACTCGCGCACCAGATGGAATAAGCCTATCCGTATATTCTGGACTTACGCAGGAGCAATTCTCCTACGGTCTGGACCGATTCACTGAAGAGGCTCGTGCCCTCGCCCGTTTTGATCAGCATCCCGGTATCGTCACCGTCAAGAACTTTTTCCGCGCCCATGGTACCGGCTATTGCGTCATGGAGTATGTGGCAGGCATTACATTTCGTCGTTACCTGGAGCAGCAGCCTGGCGGGCGGATCAGCTTTAATGATGCCTTGAAGTTACTGATGCCAGTCGCCGATGCCCTGTTGGCGGTGCATAAGACTGGATTGCTCCATCGGGATATCGCGCCAGATAATATCTATCTGACTCAGGATAGCCGCGTCAAACTCCTCGACTTTGGTGCGGCACGCTTCGCTGCCGGGGAGCATAGCAGATCATTGTCCGTCATCCTCAAGCCTGGTTATGCTCCAGAGGAGCAATATCGGACCCGGGGTAATCAAGGACCATGGACAGACGTCTATAGTCTTGCTGCCACGTTTTACCGTGCGATTACAGGTCAGGTCCCACCAGAATCTCTCGATCGCCTTGACCAAGATGATCTCGTCCTGCCCTCAAAACTGGGCGTAAACATCCCACCAGAACAGGAAGTACACTTACTCCGAGCCCTTTCAGTCAAGTCTGCGGGACGATTGAAAAATATCGAACAATTGCAAGAAGGCTGGAATAAAAATATTGCGTTCTTACAGTCGCGGGTTGTTACTCTGGCGGAGAATTCCTTGCAAACGTTCTCAGATAATCAGCTAGTTCATGCTGCTAGAAAAGATAAAACATTTAAGAAGAAGATTAGTAATAATGAAAGCAATAAGATTATTCCAAGCAGTCAAACGAGATATGGCAGTAGTAATGCGTCTGATCGCGGTTTTTTTTTGGGACTAGCGGTTTTTTTATTTTTTGTAGTATTGGGTTTAAATGCATCCGATTTCGGTTTATTTTTTTTGGGGCTGATGGTTTTTTTATTTATTGTGGTATTGGGTTTAATAGTTGGCCATGTCTAAAATTTATTGCATGACTAATCTTGTAGCCTTAAATATATAGCACTTAATATCTAAAGCAGTCATGCATAAATCTACTACGCATTCTTGTTACCTAACCTCATGTTTAGGTTCCCTTTTGCTGTGGTGCTCAACGCTTGCCTTTGCCAACAACCTCACTGATGACATGAATACCGCCACGGTGCGTGTGCTATGTGTTAGTCCCGATGAGGAGGTCGGAATTGGTTCTGGTTTGATCATCGGTGGCGGTACTCATGTTGCCACTAATTGGCACGTGGCCTCATGCACTGAACAGGGCGGAAAAATTAATGTGTTACTTACTACCGACCTCCGGGGCCTTATTGAAGCTTCCGTCCGCGATCACGACGAAGTTAAAGATCTTGCAGTACTGAAGCTGGTGCGCCGCGTGCCGCGTCCGGATGCCCGTTTCGCGACTCTAGCTACCCTTCAGCAACGCGACCCCGTGGTGGCTGTCGGCTTCCCCGGGCATGCCGACGAGCACATGGGAGCGGAGGCGCTTAACGCTGCAACCATGACCGAAGGGGTCATTGGGCGCCTGTTGCCCGGAGGGGATGGTGCTGACCGTCCCTTGGTGCAGGTCAGTGCGGCCATCAATCCTGGCAATTCTGGAGGTCCGCTTTTCGATGAGGCCGGACGAGTCGTAGGTATCAACACCCTGAAATCCCTCGCCATGGTACAAACAGTAAATGAGCAGGGTGACATCGCCATGGAACGTGTCGTTCTTGGCGAGGGCTTGGGCTGGGCCGTCGCGGCGGATGCCCTGTTGCCCTTGCTGGACCGGGCTGGCATCCCCTACCAAGTCAGCCAGCGCCGCATCACCGCCTTGGAGCGCTGGTGGTATCGGGAACCGGTACTGGTCGGTGCCCTGGGGCTGCTGGGCCTCCTGCTCCTGGCCATCCTCTACCAACTCACCACCCAAACGGGGCGGGCACGGGTGCAGGCCGGGTTCACCCGAGCCATGGGCCAGCGGCGCTCCCTGCCCGAAGCCCCGCCCTCGCCACCCGCACCGGCCCAGATCCCTGTCCACCCACCCGTCCAGACGCCGGTCCGCCAACCCATCCTCCGTGTGGTCGCGGGTCCCTATGCCGGACAGACCCTCCCCCTGGCGACGCGACCGATCGCCATCGGGCGAAATCCTGCGCTGGTGCAACTGGTCATACCCGCGGAGGAGAGCGCCATCAGCCAACGTCATGCCGTGGTGGGCCATGACGCCGCCCAGGGTGGCTTTTATGTCGAGGACTGCTGGTCCACCAATGGCGTCTTTCTGGCCGCTGGACCGGGGAGACCCGGGGACGCGACCCGCCTCCAGCCCGGTCAAGCCCAGTCACTGGCGCCGGGCGCCCGTTTTTATCTCGCCACCCCGGCTATCAGTTTCGAGGTGGATTACCAATGACGGCGTTACGCGTGGACACAGCCTGTCTCAACCCGTGTACAGCGTGTTCGGTTTTGAGTTATGACAGCATCAGACCCTAGCCGTTGTCCGCACTGTTTCGCTCCCCTCGTCGGCATGCCGTGCCCAGGGTGTGGCTGGAGTTCCGGGCTAGACAACTCCCCGCCCGCTCTCGCCCTGGGCCGGGTCCTGGACGGCCGTTACCGCATCGGCCGGGTTCTGGGTCACGGCGGCTTCGGCATCACATACCTCGCCTGGGATGACAACCTCCACCTGCGGCTGGCCATCAAGGAGTATTTCCCCCGTGACAGCGCGGGACGCGCTCCCGATGGCGTTAGCCTGGCCGTCTACTCCGGTCAAGCCGGCGACCAGTTCACCTACGGTCTCGATCGTTTCCTCGAAGAAGCCCGCGCCCTGGCCCACTTCGACCAGCATCCGGGCATCGTCACCGTCAAGAACTTCTTTCGCGCCCATGGCACCGGCTACTGCGTCATGGACTATGTGGAAGGGATCACCCTGCGGCAGTACCTGGAACAACAGCCGGGCGGGCGGATCAGCGTCGCGGATGCCCTCAAACTCCTCATGCCCGTCATGGACGCCCTGCGGGCGGTGCATAAAGAAGGCCTCCTGCACCGCGACCTGGCCCCGGACAACATCTACCTGACCCAGGACGGGCGCATCAAACTCCTCGACTTCGGCGCCGCCCGCTTCGCCGCCAGCGAGCACAGCAAGAGCCTCTCCATCATCCTCAAGCCCGGTTACGCCCCGGAAGAGCAATACCGGACCCGGGGCAAGCAAGGCCCCTGGACCGACGTTTACGGTCTCGCCGCCACCTGCTACCGCGCCATTACCGGCCAGGTCCCCCCGGAGGCCCTGGACCGGCTCGACATCGACGACCTGGTGCCACCCTCCCGGCTGGGGATTGCCATCACCCCCGGGCAGGAGGCGACCCTGCTCCAGGCCCTGGCCGTCAAGGCCGGACAGCGCTTTCAGAGCATGGCGGAGATGCAACAGGCGTGGCGCGCCGGCACCGCCACGCCCCAGCCAGCGGGCGCGCCGCGCGGTACAGTCCCACCGGTCCCACCGGCGGCGGCCACCCTCAAGGCCGTACCCCTGGAGCGGCCCTCCGCCCAGGGTGGGGCGGCCAAGCCTGAAGAAGACAGGGGCATGCCCCCGGTAAAGGGATCCATAACAGGGCTTGTCGCGGTCCTTGGCGGACTCGTCGCGCTTGTGTTGGTCGTGTTGATGTTGAAAGGGCAGCAAGAAGAATCGCGACCCCCAGCCCAGACTTCACGGCCGCCTGCTCCAAGCCCGGGTGATTCGGTCGCGCATGGCGAGGAACGTTACCGCTTCCTGGGCCAGGACCAGGGCATCGTCGAAGACATCCGCACCAAGTTGCAATGGCAGCGGTGCAGCCTGGGACAGACCTGGACGGGCGCCACCTGCGCGGGGGAGGCAACACAATATGATTGGGACGAAGCCCGGCGCATCGCGCCAAAGGGATGGCGGCTGCCGACGAAGGACGAGTTGGCAACCCTGATCTATTGCAGTTCAGGCAAGCCCGCCTATTGGCAGCCTAAAGAAGGAGGGTGCGAAGGGGCTTACGGCCCGCCCACGATTTGGCCCGCGGCCTTTCCGAATACGCCTCAGAGTTGGTTTTGGTCGTCCTCGCCCTATGCCGGCTATGCCGGCAGCGCGTGGGGCGTCAGCTTCGGCAGTGGCGGCGTCTACGGCGGCGGTAAGGGCTATGCCTACTGCGTTCGTCTCGTGCGCGGCGGACAGTGACTTTGGCCGCGCAGCGGCCTTTGGGCCTACTTGTGTCCGCCGCTCTAACCCCGGGCCGGGAGGCGTCAGGGACGAGGGCTTGGGCCGCCCCTGGCCTAGCCGAAGATGTCGTCGCGAGTCACACCGTCATGACGGGAGAGCCGCATTTTAGGACCCAATACCCCGATGGACACCGCGCCCTCAGCGTGCACTGATCCGGCGCCAGGAAGATCGGTAGCCTGGGGGATCGTGCGTCTGAAGAAACCGCCGCTTATTCATCCGGAAGGCAAGGTTTTTGACTGCCAGAAAGCGCGACGGGTTGCTAGAATTCCCCCTGTCGAGGACCAACGACCACGAGCCCTGACTCCATGGACCTGAACCCCGAGACCCTCTGCCCGAGTTGCTTCGGCGGGCCGGACCATCCGCTTCCCTGTCCGCGCTGCGGTTACGAGCCGGCCAGCCCGCGCGCCCCGCTGCTGCTGCCCCTCGGCACGCGGCTGCTGGGGCACTATCGCATCGGACGGGTACTCGGCAAACCGGGCGGCTTCGGCATCACCTACCTCGGTTGGGATACGGGCCTGCTCCGGCGTGTCGCCATCAAGGAATACCTGCCGCGGGAGTTGGCCGGGCGCGCCCCCGACCGCACCACCCTGGTCCCCCACAGCGGCGAGGACGGCGACCAGTTTCGCTACGGGCTGGCGCAGTTTCTCACCGAGGCGCGCACCCTGGCCCAGCTCGACCACCCCAACATCGTGCGGGTGCACCAAGTCTACGAGGCCAACGGCACCGCCTACCTGGTGATGGACTACTACGAGGGGCTGTCCCTCGCGGAGTATCTGGACCAGCAAGGCGGGCGCATCGCCGAGGAGCAGGCCAAGCAACTCCTGCTGCCGATCCTGGACGGCCTGCGCGCCGTACATGCCGAGGGCTACCTGCACCGCGACATCAAGCCGCAGAACATCTACCTGGCCCGCCTGAAATCGGGGGGCATACGCCCGATCCTGCTCGACTTCGGCACCGCCCGTCAGGCGATGGGTGAGCGCAGCCGCTCGCTCTCGGTGGTGCTGACCCCCGGTTATGCCCCCTTCGAGCAATATCACCGCAAGGGCAAGCAAGGTCCCTGGACGGACATCTACGCCGCCGCCGCGGTGCTCTACCACCTGGTCACCGGCGAAACGCCCCTGGAGGCGACCGAACGCATGGCCGGCGAGGCGCTTACACCGGCCACCGCATTCGGCGTATCGCCTCACCTGAGCGAGGTCCTGAGCGTGGCCCTGGCCCTGGGTCCGGAGCAACGCCCCCAACAGGTTCAGGCCTTTCAGGCGCTCTTGTCGGGCCAGGGCCAGCCACCCACCCCGCTGCCCCGGGCACCTGACCCGGGACCGCCGCGACCGCCCCGGGAGGCGGCCCCGGTCAATCGCCCCCGGGAGGGAATCCCCCAGGAGCCGATCGCGCCGCCCAGGGGGACTGACGTGCAAGACCGGCTCAAGGACGGGGGGGAGGGACCCGCGCTGGTCATCCTGACGCCAGGTCTGTTTTATATGGGTTCCTTGGCCGATGATCCGTTAGCGGGAGAGGACGAAATGCCGCAACATCCGGTACGGATTGCACAGCCGTTCGCCATCGGCCGCTTTCCCGTCACCTTCGACGACTACGACCGGTTCCGGCGAACATCTGACAATGGGTGGGGACGAGGACGCCGCCCCGTCATCCATGTTTCATGGCATGACGCCGTCGCTTACTGTGCCTGGCTGACCCAGCAGACCGGCCACCCCTACCGCCTGCCGACCGAAGCCGAATGGGAATATGCCTGCCGCGCGGGTACCAGGACCCATTGGTCATGTGGCGATACCGACGAGCGATTGGGTGACTACGCCTGGTCCCGCGGAAACTCCGGGAGCGGTTTCCTCAGCAGGGGCAGGAGGACACAACCGGTCGGCCAGAAGTCCCCCAACCCCTGGGGCCTCTATGACCTGCACGGCAATGTCTGGGAATGGGTGCAGGATTGCTGGCACGATGACTATCAAGGCGCTCCTACTGACGGTTCGGCCTGGAGCACCTCCTGCTCGGAAAGGGGAGCGCGGGTGATGCGCGGCGGCTCCTGGGTCGACGACCCGAGGTACCTGCGCTCCGCCTACCGCGGCAGGACCGATCCCGGCATCCGGCTAGACTTCACCGGTTTCCGCGTGGCCAGGACGCTGACCCCTTGATCCTTTTCCCCTTCAAGTTCGCTCCCAATCCCCGCCATCCGTTTCAAGGTGCCTGACCCATGACGGCGTTACGCTTTGACACCGCCCGCCTGACCCATCCTGGCGGGCGGGCGTACAACGAGGACGCGGCCGACTTCCGCGACGGCTGCTGGGTGGTCGCGGACGGGCTGGGCGGACACAGCGGCGGGGAGGTGGCCTCGCGGGTGGCGGTGGATGCCCTGCTCGCGACCTGGGACCCGACGGCGCCCCTGACGGCGGCGGCCCTGACCAACGGCCTGGCGGCCGCGGTCGCGGCCATCCATGACCGCCAGGCGGCGGAACCCCGCCTGAGCGGCATGCGCACCACCCTGGTGGTCCTGGCCACGGATGGCGAGCGGGCGCTATGGGCGCATATCGGTGACAGTCGCCTTTACCTCCTGCGGGGCGGGCGGGTTTGGGTGCAGACCGAGGACCACAGCGTGCCCCAGGCGCTGGTCAGGGCCAAGGAACTGACCCTGGCGGAGGTCCGTCATCACCCCGACCGCAATCGTCTGCTGCGGGTGGTGGGCGACGACAAGCCCCTGCGCCCCGAACTGCCCGCCGCGCCGGTGACAATCCAGACCGGCGATGCCTTCTTGCTCTGTTCCGACGGTTTCTGGGAAGGGGTGACCGAGGGCGAAATGGAAGTGGCCCTGGCCAAGGCGCGGGATGCCGCCGACTGGCTGGCGCGCATGACCTTGGGCCTGCGGCGCAAGGACCAGCCGGGTCAGGACAACTACACCGCCCTGGCGATCCTGGTCGCCGGCGCCTGAACCCGCCATGAGATCACGCAACCGCGAGATCGCCACCCTCAGCCTGTCGATGCTGGATGTCATCGCCGGGGCCATGGCGGCCTTTCTCATCCTCATGGTCGTCCTGCTGCCTTACTACGAGCAGTCCGCCGTGGACCAGGCGACGCTCGTCGCCGAACTCCGCCAGGCGGTGACCGCGGCCCAAGCGGCGCAAGCCCGCGCGGAAGCGGCGGCGCAACAAGCCCAACGTCAGGCGGAGGAGGCGATCCAACAGGCTCAGCGCCAAGCGGAGGAGGCCCGCGCCCAAGCCGCGACGGCCCAGGCCGAGGCCCAACGCCAGCAGTCGCGGGCGGAGGCCCTGGCCCGTCAGCTCGCCCGGACCTTCCTGGTGCTCTATGTGCGCTGGGATACCCATGACGACGTCGACCTGCACCTCACGGACCCCAGCGGCGCCGAGTTCTTCTGGAACCGCCACAAGACCATCCCCGGTCGCCCGGGGGAATTGAGCGAGGACAACGTCATCGGCCCCGGCAACGAGGTCTGGGAGATCCGCGATGCCCCGGCCGGCGATTACCGCGTCGACGTCCGGCTCTACACCGTCCGCGATCAACGCAAGCCGGTTCTTGTCAAGGGTCGTGTCTTCCATCGCGATGGCAGCGAACTATTCACGGAGGCCCAGTTGAGCACCCAAGGGCAACGCGTGCGCATCGCCACCATTCGGGTGGACGACAGCGGCGGGGTCCGGTTGGTGCCCTGAGCCGATGCCGTGGCACCCGGCCTGGACTTCACCCCGCGCGCCGCTGGACCCGCCGGCTATCCCGCCGGGTGCTCCCGGTTCGCCGCTGAGCAACCTGGCAACCGACGCAATGACCCACCCATCACCGCGGCCACCCGCGCCCGGAGCATTTAGAGAGGCTTGATCACCATGAGCATGGTTTCCTGCGGCAATGGCCACTTCTACAACGACCAGGAGCACTCCAGTTGCCCCTTCTGCGGCGTGGGGCTGGAAATCACCCCGACCCGCCCCGTGGCGGGGAGCGGCGGTGGGACAACTCCCCCACGTCCCGCCAGTGATGCCGGGCGCACCCGAGCCGCCGGTGCCACCCCGCCGGCGGGACTGGGGCGTGATCCGGGGGAGACCCGGCATGTCTGGGCCGCCCGCATGGGGGGCGTCGATCCCGTGGTGGGCTGGCTGGTCTGCGTCGAGGGACCGGACCGCGGCCGGGATTATCGCCTGCACAGTGAGCGCAACTTCATCGGTCGCGCCCCCACCATGGACATCGCCATCACCGGCGACGACAGCATCAGTCGCGACAATCACGCCGTCATCAGCTACAACCCGAAGAGGCACAGTTACCGCCTGGCCCCCGGGGACAGTCGCGGCCTGGTGTATCTGAATGACGAAGAGGTCTTGGGCGCCCTGGAGATCAAGCCCTACGACCGCATCGAGTTGGGGAAGACGGTCCTGCTCTTCATCCCCTTCTGTGGAGAACGTTTCACCTGGGAGGTCCAGCCGCCCGCGTAGGATTGGGTGAAAACAAAAATAACCTCAAGCGCTTGCCCTGGAGGGGCCGATATGAAACGTGATGCCTCCTTGTCCCCGGTCCGATCCCTGTGGGTGGGCCTGCTCGCGATCCTGTTCACCACCCTGCTGGCGGCGGCCGAGCCCGCCAGCCTGCGGATCACCCAGGTCCTGACGCACGGTACCGACCTCACCGCCTATGTCGCGGTGCGGGATGAGTCCGGTGGGGTGGTCAGTGGCGAATCCCTGCGGCAGGCCCAGGCCACCCTCGGCCCCCAGGTCGCCGAGATCGTGTCCGCCCAGCCCTTTGCCGCCACCGGGGAAGGGGTGCTCTACCTCTTCCTGGTGGACATCTCCCGCTCGCTGGACATCACCCAATTCGATCGCCTGCGCCAGGCACTCAAGGACTGGGTGGCGGCGATGGGTGAGAAGGACCGGGCCGCGATTCTCGCGTTTGGCGAACGGGTCAATACCCTGGTCGCGCCCACCGCGGACAAGGCGGCGCTGAATACCGCGATCGCGGGGTTGAGCCCCAAGGACAACCGGACCGCCCTGCATCAGGCGTTGGCCCAGGGCCTGACCCTGGGCCAGCAGACCGGGGGGGACCTGCCCTCGCGACGGGCGATCGTGATCCTGAGCGATGGCCTGGATGACACCCCGGGCGGCATGACGGCCGAGGAGGTCGAGCAACGGTTCGGCGAGGCGGCGGTGCCGATTTACGCCATCGGCTTCAGCAAGGGGCGCGACCGGGCCGCCAGAGAAGCGGGCCTGGCGGCCTTGGGTCGTTTTGCCCGTCGGTCCGGAGGGCTGTTCGTTGATGCCAGCGCCGGCGATCCGGGTGCGGCCTATGCCGAGATGCGGGAGCGTATCCGCGCCGTGGACCGCTTACAGCTCAAGTGCGCCGACTGCATCGCCGATGGCAACCGCTACCGGTTGCAGATCGCCCTGCCGCACGCGGGCCGCACCCTGACCGATGGCGTGGATCTGCGGCTCTACCCCGCCCTGTTGGCAACGACGGCCCCGGTTGCGCCCGCCACCACATCGGCCGCGGAAGCGTCCCCCACCCAGTCGCCCGCGGCGGAGGGCAGTCCAGCGTCTGCCGCGGACGCCAACCCATCGGCGCCGGCGGACGCGGCCCCATCGCCCGCGGTGGATGCTACCCAGCCACCCGTGGCGAATGCCACCCCATCGTCCCCGGCCGAAGCCTCTCCACC
>CALMDH010000321.1:0-6997 GCA_937862735.1 uncultured Gammaproteobacteria bacterium | reverse complement strand
TTACCTGACGGCCTTGCGCTCCCTGTTGGCCACATCCACGGTGCTATTTCTCGGTCATGCCTATCCGGTTAACTCAGGAAGTACCTATGGTTGGCGCTACCGATATCTCAGCGTCTGGCTTGACCTGCGAGAATGCGTTTCTGGGTGAGTTAGGATGAACCCAGGCACCGGGAGCGCCCTTTGCAATCCCGTACAGCGTAGCGTACTCGGGCCAGTTCGCCGCATGGACCATCAGACCGAGGGCCCGGTGAAAAGCCGGGCCGCGCCAATAGCGCCGGTTAAAGCGAAACGTGAATTCGTTGAGGTAGGCCGGAAGGTGATGAGGGAGTACGGCCCCTTTGTATGTTCCTAGCAGCCACCGCTTCAAGTTGCTGACGATGAGGTGGACCATCGGTAAATACGCGCCTGTCTTTTTGCCTTTCGCGGACTGCAAGATTCGTCGATGCGAATAGCCGTGCTCCTCCAAGTCGTTGTAGGCCGACCACCCATCGGTGATCACGCGTGCGCCTTTCTTGATGTTCATCGCGCACCAAGGGATCAGCGTCGACGCACTCGCGTCGGGAATGACGTTTATCCGCACGCGACCGGCGCGCAACTTATCAAGCCGGGCCTGGGGGTTATTGGGGGACCTGGGATCCGGGATGGTGTAGCGAACGATCTCAACCCCGAAGACCACGAGACTCTTGGTTACGGCACCACGTCCCGGTCGACCTTCTTCGGGGCCGCCAATGAACCCCTCGTCGACTTCCACCTCGCCATGCAACGGTTCACGGTCGGAGGCCACCAACGCCGCACGGAGTTTGTGCAAGAGTTGGAAGGCGGTCTCGTACCGTGCGATACCAAGCTGTTTTTGGAACTGCAGGGCAGAGATGCCCGGCGTCAGCGTGGAAACGAGATAGGCAGCATGGAACCAAAGGGTGAGCGGGAGTCGGCTTCGATGCAGGCCCGTGCCAGCTGTCAAACTCACCTGGTGCCCGTTCCGGCACTCGGTTACGCGCCGCGTGGTCAGCGGGTAGCCGGTGCGAGAACCACACTTTGGACAGACGAAACCCGTCGGCCAACGTAGGTTGTGCAGGTACGCTGTGCACTGGTCTTCGGAGGTAAAGAGTTGCTGAAACTCCAGGAGCGACCGTGGCCCGGACTGCTCGGTGAGCGGGTACTGTGCTTCAACATCTTCGGGCAGCGCGGCCGGGTCGCGATGCGGGACTTTGCGAGTCATGACTACCTCAGGCAAAGAAATAGCACAGGCATCCTGCAACACTAATGGCGGCGTTTTCCTGAGTCAACCGGATAGGCATGTTCTCGGTTATTCCCTGTCCGACGCCTACCTGAACGAACTGCGGGCGGAGCTGGTGGAAGCCTTTTCCGGCGGGGATGCTTCCGCCGACCCCTTGGCCTGGGCCGTGATCGAGGGCGTCACCCCGGTTGCCTGCCGCTATTACGCGACCCATGAGGGTCTGGGTGTCGTGCCCTACCAGGCCGGCGACGGCGGCAAGGATCATGGCGCCTTTGACGCCATCCTGCGCACGCTCTACGCGCAGACCAATCCCGTCCATCGTCTGGGCATGCTCCTGCAAGGCAAGCGGGTCCTGTGGTTCGATCCCCAGCCGGCCAACACTGACCTGGGAAAGGCCCTGATGCAGGCCGCCGCGCGGGAAAGCGGCGACGCGCGTGCCGACTTAAGTCAGAGGCTGGTCGAGGCGACCACCCTGGAGGAAGCCTGGTCACAGCTCGTTGGCGGCACCCCCTTCGATCTGGTGATCTCGCACTGGGGCCATGGGCTTTTCCAGGGTGAGCCCAATGGTGTCGAACTCCTGCGCCGGGTGTCCGCACGGCGCGCGGCCGGCCAGTCTGTGGCGCCGGTAATCATCTTCGCCAGTGGCTCCCATTACGCGGCCAATCGGCGCTCGGCGCTTAACCTGGGCGCGGTGGATTTCGTTTACCGGTGGGAAGACCTGATGGCCAGGATCGAGGCGACCCTGGCCTGATCCCGGGCGCATTTCCCGCCCAATCCTGACAGCAGGTTGACGAGTGGCCCGCCAGTATCACCGGCCCTTACTCAGCCACGAGGCCAGCACCGGTTGACGGGTACGCCGGAAAAGGCCCACCAGCTCCTGAGACCGCATCCCTCCGACCGCTTGCGCAGTTGGCGGTTAAGTCGTAACGTCAACCGGGTACAAGAAGAAAGTCCAAAACTGATAGAACCGATTCTGTCCGCGCACCCCCACCCCGAGATACGCGCCATGACCATTCACCATTTTGATGATGACAATTGGCCCCCGGATGATCCGACCGATGAAGAGCTGGAAGCCCTGATTCATGATCTGGAAGAGGAACCAGACTTACCGGAAGAACTAGAAGAACTGCCTTTTGCCGATGTTGAGGTCAATGATGAGGAAAGAAATCTGCAAGCCGCATGACATCAGCACAGAAATAGGCCAAGAAAAAACCCGCCGTTCACACTTCAAGGCCCTGTTGCACGCCAAAGCTTACATAACCTGATTGATTTTTTTAAGAAACCCATCAAAAGAAAGAAATGTTCGGCGTGTGAAAAAAAACTTTACAACACGAAATTAAAACCTAAAATAATCGTTGCGCTTCATCAACTCCGTTTAGGAATCATCTATGCCCTCGCTTGAAGAACTCAACGCCTAAATCGCAGAACTGACCCGTCAGGCTGATGAAATCAAAGCCCAGGAAAAAAGCAACGTCATCGCCGAGTTGCGGCAAAAGATCGAACTCTACAGCATCACCGCTCGGGATCTGCGCCTGGATATTCCCAGTCAAACCTATCGGGAACCTCGGCGTGCTGGAGAGGGTAAAGAAAAACCGGCTCCCAAGTATACCGATGGACAGGGCAATTATTGGGCCGGTGGTCGGGGGCGAAAACCGGAGTGGGTCCAAAACATCATCAACAATGGCGGTGATATCGAGGCATACCGGATTGTAGACTAGCCCCTGATGATGGCTTGATCACCGAAAAACCAGCGCCATGCTGGTTTTTTTATGCGCTAATGGGGTGGATGCGAGAAACAGCGGATTGCCATTCTTCATTTTTTTTGGTTGAACGCCGGAATGAGATGGTTGACCCACCACCTTGTTTACTTGTGACAAAAGGGGCGTTTCTTCTGGTCAAGTTTCTTGTTACGCTTTCGGCAGGATCATCATTACCTTGCCGTCGCCGCCTAGGAGTACCCCATGAATAACCGCTCCTTGCTCACCGCCTTTCTGGCCGGAACCCTGCTTGGTTTGAGCGCTGCCGTCAGTGCCCACCCACCCCGGCATTACGGACCCCCGCCCAGATACCATCATCACCCTCCTCCACCCCCTGCCGATAGATATGGCGGTTCCTGGGTAGCTCCCGCGATCATCGGCGGGATTGGTCTGGGGTATCTGTTGTCGCAACCCCCGGCTAGGACGGTCATCATTGAACAACCGGCGCCGGTTTATCGGCCGCGATGCGATGAAACCACCACCTATGATCGGTACGGCAACCGGACCACCACGCGCACCTGTTACTGACAGTTTATTGTATAAATTAGAATTTCCGTCAAATCACCCTCAGTCACTGGGTAGGGATGCGAACGATGCGAAGGCTTATCCTGGTCACCTTGACAGCCGTTTGCCTGTCAGGCTGTGCGGCCACCGACCAAGAAGTCGGGACGGTGCTGGGCAGTACCGCCGCTGGGGCGGCCATTGGCGCCCTCGGCGGCGCTGCTCTGGACCCCTGGGATCGTAACCGGGGAGCTACCAGTGGTGCCTTGGCCGGGGCGGCCATTGGTGGGGCCATTGGTTACGCCAATGTGGCCCAACAACGACAAGAACAGTACCAACGTTCCTACCCCTACTACAACAATCCCCCGCCACCCCCACCACCGAGGAATTACCGAGGTGAACGGTGTGTGGTCACTGAGACCACCGATGGCTATGGGCGCGTCACCACCACGGAGCGCTGTAGCCCCTATGGCCCACCCTCAACCTATCGCTACTACTGAAAACCTGTGCGCCTGGAAAGGTGCAGGGGTATCAAGAGGGAATTGAGTGCGGATCAAACCATCATGAAATCTAGATTATTCAGGCTCTGCTGGTTATCTCCGTTCATCTTCTTGCTAAAAGTCGGCAATAGCGAGGCCGGAGGACCGAGTTTCGACTGTGCAAAAGCCCGTTCATGGTCGGAACAGTTCCTCTGCCAGGATGCGGAACTGGCAACTTTGGATCGGGAGATGGCGGAACTTTACCGCACGATCGGGCGCGAGAATGCTGGGCAGGGTGATGAGCATAAAGCCGCTCAACGCACCTGGCTGAAGCAACGCGAACAGTGTCAATCGGCCAAGGAGCCAAAGAACTGTCTGGTTGAGCATTATCAGCAACGCCTTGCGGTGTTGAAAGACAACGGTGGCACCAACAAGAACAGCGTGCGCGGGCCGGCGCTGACTCCAGCCGTCGTCTGGGATCATAGCGATATGATCTACGAGAAATGTGAAATTCCGGATTTTGACTGTGTATTACGGTTGATGCAGTCATCCGGAGCCAGTCCCGAGGCCATGGCGTTCCTGCAACGGGAAGAAGCCTGGGTAGTGGAGTTCACCGAGTATGGCCAGACAGACCTGTTACGGTTGGAGACCTTTCGCGCCAATACCAACCAGTACTATGCCCTGGCCAGTCAAGCGGAAGGGGTGGTGGTTGCGGAAGGCTATGATCTCTCCAAGCGAGATCAGCAACGACCAGAGGTGCAGGCAGTTCTCAGGCAACATCCTCAAGCCTTCTTCATTGACAAGCCAACATTTGTCCGTCATGAGGTTGGGGTGAACGGCGGATCACGCTTTGTGTTTGCCGATTACCTGGCGGACTGCCGGGCCTGTGAGCCGTTAGCGACTGGGAATCTGATATATGAGTTTGACTCGGCTGGAAGGTACTTGGGGGTGAAGTTGGGTGAGTTTAAGGCGGAAGATTGAGGATGAGTTAGGGGGATAACGGCGAGTTTTGAAAAATATTATAAATCTCCCTTATTGTCTTGAATTTTTATAGCAGGAGATTGTTATGGCTACATAATGCGTTATCACCAGTGTGATTGAGTAGCCATACCACTCACCGCCGTCTCCTGCGGACGAATGTGCTGCCACTTGCTATCCTGAACTGCATGCTTCCTGTCAGGAACTCCCACTGCGAGTCGCTCTAAGATTGCTCGGGGGTATCTACAAACCCTCAAGCTTAAGCCTTGATCGGCCAATTGAGCCTTGCTAAGCTGATGATTCCATTCATCCTAGGTGGCAGTAGTGCTTAGCTGCAAGTTTCTGTGTAAAGGAGCATGTAATTATGAAATCTCTACCTTGCATCACACATAAGTACTTCAGGTTCGTTCTGGGGTTATTCATTAGTGCCGTTTCGCCCCTCCATGCGCAAACCTACTTTGTCGGCCATCTGAATCCCGATACGGATTCTATTGTAGCGCCTATCGGTGCGGCCGCCTATTATCAGGGAATTCCTGCACGGACCGGGAAAATAAACCAGGAGACCCAATACCTATTGAACAAGACCCAGTATCCAGCCCCCATGCTCATCGAGGACTTCAGGAATAAGGATATCGCCGCCGTGGATTTCAATCAACGAACCCAGGCCCCACCCCAATTTCAGGATGGCAATCTCGTGGAAATCATTGATCACCACGCCCTCGGGGATGCGCCACTGACCGTTGATCATCCCATTGCCATCACGATCCGCCCGTGGGGAAGCACATCAACCATCATCGCGGACATGTTTATCCAGAACAGGAAGCCGCTCGACGCCCGTTTGGCAACCTTGTTACTGGGAGGAATTCTCTCCGACACCCTGGAATTCCGTTCGCCCACCACGACGACCAGGGATCACGAGGTTGCCGCCTACTTGCAGACTACCGCCGGCATTGATGACGTGCATGGCTTGGCCATGGAACTGCTCACCGCGAAGTCGAATGTGGAAGACCTCACCGCCACCGAGATTCTCACCAACGATATCAAGGTGTTTACCATCAACGACCGCAGACTCGGCTTCGGGGTGGCTGAGACCCTAAGCGTTGAGCCCATCCTGGCCCGTAGGGACCAAATCCTTAAGGCGATGGTGGATTATAAGCAACGCGAGCAACTTGACCTGCTGTATTTCTGCGTCATCGACACGCTCAATTTAAATAGCACCCTGCTCCTGGTAGGCAATGAGGAAAAAGCGCTGGCCCAGAAGGCATTCAAATCCGAGGTAGCGGATGGGACCATGTACCTGCCAGGTCTTGTATCCCGCAAGGAACAGTTTATTCCGATGCTGACGAAGGCAAGTGAGGAATAATGAGGGGAAGGATTGAACCGCTAACCTTTAGGCAGGAGGAATCTCTTAAGCGACGGGTTTTTTATGGCTAAACCAGTACTTGCTCGACCGGCGACATCTAAATTGGCAGCTTAGCGACAATCAGTTTTCTTCGATCCGACCGTCAGCGTGAACCTTGCTCCCCACGCACCGCCAAGGGTTGGCCGTTGGTACCGGCATAGACCACCACCAGTTCTACTGGCTCAGTCCCTTCATTTTTTCCAAAGTGAACCTGGTCAACAAGTTCCACCACCGCATCGCCAGGTTTAAGCTGTTTCTTTACCCCTTGATCCGTGGTGACCGTCAAATTCCCCTTGATGACGTAGGCAACATTGATCACCGGATGGTGATGTGGGGGTAATTCAGCCCCAGGGGCAATGGTGTAGCGGAGGACACTGATCTCGGGGGCGCTGGTCGGATAAGGAGGGAGAACGGTGCCATCCCACGTCTGATTGGTCTTCACTAAGGTTTCGACGCTGACGCCGGCAATATCGGCGGCCGAGGCAGTGAACGTCACCAGACAGATCGAAATCAATACAAGCGATTTTTTCCACATCTCTTTGCCCTCTTTACGGTGTTTGATGCTGATGTTCAAACGGCGGAATTAATGGCCTTGATCATAACCCCGCCCACCCCCGTCACGCCGCCACCAGCGCCAGCGCCG
>CALMDH010000320.1:0-6998 GCA_937862735.1 uncultured Gammaproteobacteria bacterium | reverse complement strand
CCCGGCCACGGCCGCCCAGGTCAGCCTGCCCCTGGCCGCCGCCCGGCCTGGCGTGTTCCCACTTCCGGTGGCGGGGTACGGGTCCGGGATGGGTGCCGGGGGACGCGCCGATTCCCTCCGCCATGCCGGTGGTCCCCTGCCTGAGGGCGGACCCACAGGCTCCCTGCGCGTTCTGACCTGGAATGTCCTGGCCCCGGCCTTTTGGGAGGAGTGGGTGGAGGCCCTGGGATGGTGGGAGACGCCGGGGGTCCGCCGGGCACGGGAGTTGTTGGCCGCCAGTCAGCGGCTGGGGGCGGACCTGGTTGCCTTCCAGGAGGTCACCAGCCCCTTTCTGCGCCTGCTCAGCACCGATCCCCATTGGCGGACTTACCACGCGACCTTTCAGGCCACCCCGAGCGCGGGAGCGGAGCCACCCGGGGGGTTGCTGATCCTCTCCCGCCATCCCATCACCCGTGCCCATTACCAGAAGCTGCCCAGCCCCTCCGGTCGCGCCCTGCTCAGCGCCCGCATCGCGATCGACGGCCAGGACCTCACCCTTGCCACGCTTCATCTGGAGTCGCTGCCCGAGGAGGCAACGGCGCGCACACGGCAGATCCAGGCCATCGCCGGCAATCGCGGTCTCGACAGCCGGCACCGGACCCTCATCGTCGGCGATTTCAACCATGGCGATGGGGATAAGGAACAGCGGTTGCCGCATCTCGCTGGGTGGCGGGATGCCTGGCTGACCTCACGCCCGGACCCGGATGATCCGGGTCTGACCTATGACATCGAGCGCAACCCGCTCGCCCGGGCCAATGCCTTCGCCGCTGAGCCGAGCCGCCGGCTGGATCGGATCCTCCTTTCGAGCGACCTGACACCGCTCGCCGTCGGTCTGGTCACCCCGGGGCCAGGTCAGGGGGCGAGACGGCCCCCTTCGGACCATTACGGCGTCTGGATCGACATTACATGGCCGCCTTCGGCCGCCCCCTAACTGATCCTAGCCCGGATATGGGTCAGATGCCCGATGGCCACCGCGGCACATCCCGGGTGAAATAGCCTTTATGAAAGCAGCCTGACGGCAAGAGTCCAGAGGGCCTGGGCTATACTCTGAACCCACGACGACCAGTAACACCCGCCACCATGCCTGACCGCCCCCGCAAACTCCCCATCGGCATCCAGACCTTCCGCCAGATCATCGCGGAAGGCTATGCCTACGTGGACAAGACCGCCCACGCCCTGGCGCTGGCGGAGACGGGCAAGGCCTATTTCCTCTCCCGTCCGCGCCGCTTTGGCAAGAGCCTGTTCGTCGATACCCTGAAGGAACTGTTCGAAGGCAATGAACCGCTCTTTCGCGGCCTCTTCATCCACGACCAGTGGGACTGGCAGCGGCGCTATCCGGTCATCCTGCTGGACTTCGCTGCCGGGGTGGTGCAAAGCCGGACGGAACTGGACCGGCGCATCTATCGCCTGATTCAGGACAACGGCGAGCGGCTTGGTATCGCCTGTGACTGGGAACACAACGATGTCCCGGGTTGCTTTGGCGACCTGATCCGCCACGCCCGCGACCGCCATGGCCAGCCGGTGGTCGTCCTGGTCGACGAATACGACAAACCCATCCTCGACAACATCGACCGGCCCGAGGCGGCCGCCGACATCCGCGAGGGGCTGAAGAACCTCTACTCGGTGCTCAAGGCCGAGGATGCCAACCTACGATTCGTCTTCATGACCGGGGTAACCAAGTTCAGCAAGGTCAGCCTCTTCTCTGGCATCAACCAACTGCACGACATCACGCTGAGTGTCCGCTCCGCCACCCTCTGTGGCTACACCCAGCACGACCTGGAAACCACCTTCGCCGCCCATCTGGCGGGGGTGGATTGGGCGGAACTGCGCCGCTGGTACAACGGCTACGGCTTCCTGGGCGAAGCGGTTTACAACCCCTTCGACATCCTCCTGTTTATCAGCGAAGGTCACAGCTATCGCAACTACTGGTTCGAGACCGGCAACCCTAGCTTCCTGATCAAGCTGTTCCAGCGCCAGCGCTACTTCCTCCCCGACCTGGAGCAACTCGAGGTCAGCGAGGAGATCCTCGACTCCTTCGACGTCGAGCGCATCAACCCCATCACCCTGCTGTTCCAGAGCGGCTATCTGACGGTGGTCGGCACCAGCACCCGGCGCGGGCGGCTGATCTTTCACCTGTCCGTGCCCAACCAGGAGGTGCGCCTCGCCCTGCATGACCAACTCATCACCGGCTACACCGGTATCGAGAATGAGCGTCTCCGCTTGCAGGACGGCCTCTACGAGGCCTTGACCACGGGCGACGTCCCGGCCCTGATCGCCGCCATCCGGCGCCTCTTCGCCGGCATCCCCTGGCGCAACTTCACCGGCAACGACCTGGCGGAGGCCGAGGGCTATTACGCCAGCGTGCTCTATGCCTTTCTGGCCAGCCTCGATGCTCAGGTCATTCCCGAGGACATCAGCAACCACGGCCAGGTGGATCTCACCGTCAGGATCGCCGGCTACACCTATGTCATGGAGATCAAGCTGCGGCGCGACGCCCTCCCGGCCGGTCCCGCGGACCCGGCCGGCGCCAACCCGGCCCTCGCCCAGATCCAGGCCCGGGGCTATAGCGCCAAGTACCGTGGCGCTCCCGGCAAGGGCCTGTTCGAGGTCGGCCTAGTGTTCGGCCGCGCGGAACGTAACCTCGTCCAGGCCGATTGGCGGGCGGTGGGGGCCTGAGCGGTGACGAACGGGCCCTGGAGCAATCCCTGCCCGGTCCATTCAACCAAAAAAGGCCGTAAGCACCCCGCGCCAGACCGTTGCGAGCTGACGAAGCGGGAGCCCGTGGTGGCGGCTGCTGGCTATGCCGGTGCTGGCAAGGGGCCGGGGCTGCCATTCGCGCCCCTGAAGGTATTTCACCAGGGCGCGTGCCAGGGTTCGGCACCCCTGGTGGCGGGGCATCAACGGCTCCGCCGTTGGGCGCCGGGTCTTGCAAGCACCCTGGTCACGACCCGCCACCGGCGCGGCCTGGTCCTGGTGTTGGGTGACGGCATCGAGCCGGGCGGACGGCGCGGGACGTTCATGCCGCCCTGGCGGGGGACTTTGCCGGCGCTTTCCGGAAGGCGTGCTTTGTCATTACCGACGGGTCGCCGGACCGGCGAATGCTGGGTCCCTTCGCGGTCGCGTTCAGGCCGGATGCCTGACTGGAACGTCCAGTGACGATCCAGAGGCCATCATCCCCGGCGTTTACCCGCCAGCGGGGGAGGCTCGTGCCCCACCAGGCCGGGTTGCTGCCCAACCTGGGTGAGGCGGGAGTGAATGGCATGGGTCTCAACTCACCCGGGCGACCTGGAGCCTGCCCGCCACCACGGCCATCACTGCCACGGCATCCCCCGCCTGGATGGCCTCCGCGCTCACCGCCGCATAGGTGGTATCCCCCACGCGGATCCGGCCCAGGCCCACATGAAAGTCGCTGGCGGCGACGAAGTGCTGGCCCACCAGGGCGTGCAGCTCCTGATTCAGCTTGCCGGTTATCGGCGGCGCGCCCCCGCGCGTGACGGCAAAGGTTGCAAGCCCAGCGACCCAGCATTCAACCTTGAGCTTGCAACCTTGCCGCCCGAGCTTGCAACCTTTCTGGCATTTCTAGTTTTTCTCTGCCGCCAGACGTTAGTTAATTATTTAATATCATATATTTGACAGCGTTTCGCCGGCCAGATTCAGATTAAGAATGACAGTATGGGTAACGCCTTGGGTAACGACGGCGGGGGTTAAGGCTTGTTACGTTAGCAGGTACGCTAGCACAAAAATGCCCACCCAGGGGCCAAACGGGGAGCCTGCCAGGCAGCTTGAATGTACCCTGGCGGCGCATGGGAAGAAATGGGTCCTCATCTTGTGAGGACCCTCGGTGTGGTGAAAGGGAGCGAGGCGCCACGGGGCGCCCCCCGTTGGATCTGCCCCCCAGAGTGAGGACCAGAGGCCGGGGCTTGCCGAACTAGAGTCAGGATGCCCCTGGCGGGCGGATCAGGCGCAAGGGGTCATTACCTGGAAATCATTGGGACCATGCTCGGCCTTCCTGGCGAGTCTTGACCCAATCAAAGATCTCATCTGACCGCCAGGCAACGGCCCCGCCTTGCCCGTTGCCAAGTTTGACGGGGGGCGGGAATTTTCCCTCCCTGACTAGGCGGTAGATAGAGGCCCGGCTGTAGGAAGTGATGGCGATCACCGTCGGCGCGCGCAAGAGTCTCCAGGAGGGAGTGGGTTGAGTTTGCATAACGTTTCTCCAGGTCGAGGTTGGACAAAGCCAAACGATAGCCCCATCACCTAGGGCTGGCTAACCAAGCAGGCGAGGAGCAAGTCCAGATCTGGTGAAGCGTTGTGAATGGGGACCAAGCCAACCTTCAGCTACAACGACAATTTTCATGCCGTGGTGAGACACCAACTGGCACCAGCCCGACTGCAACCCCACCGCGATCTGGCCTCAACTTCCCCGCCGTGAGCAAAAAAACCCGATCGCGCGTTTAGATAACCCCGCACGCTCAATCCCGCTGCGGCTGTCGTCCACTGTTGGCCGGCCAAACCCCAATCGCGCGTTAAGGGGCTCCAGCGCGCGCACGCGTACGGCGCGCTCACCGCTCGCCCTCTCGCCTCCGCTCACCTGCCCGCAGCCGACGCCTTCCTCCCGCCGCCGCCTCCTCCCTCCCCACGACACCCCAACCACCCGGCCTTCGCTTCGGGGCCAGGACGCACCAGCCAACCGGGCAAGGTAAAGGATACCCCCTGGGCGCCCGCCGGCATGGCGGGGCCTATGGCGTCCCTGGCGCGGTCTGGGCAAGATCCCCATGCCGGGGATTCCATCTGGTCCGCCAGTGTCGGCGCGTTCCCAGCCGCACGGCCCAGGGTGATCGGTGGCGAGATCCCAGAAAAGGCGCGTAGCCGCGCACCCCAGCCACGCCTATAAAAAAAGCCGGGCTTTCACCCGGCTCCTCGCGGTGGCTCAGGCGGTTACAGGTCCCAGAACCCCATCTTCTTCTGCGGCCGGGGCATCTCCTTCAGCCGCTGGCTAAACAGCCTCGCCGCGTCCCGCAGCATCCGAAACTGCTTCCAACTCTTCGGCGGGATCGGGTTGCGGCACAGATAGGCCAGGGCGCGCTCCAGCCCCTCGCGGTCATCGAAATACAGGTTCCAGGTATTCTCCAGCACCCGACCCAACTCCAGCACATCGTCCGGCGTCGTCAGCACCGGCCAGGTGCGGCACAGGTAGTCGGCATAATCGGTCTTCTTCATGGCGGCTCTCCCAGGTTACAGGTCACGGAACAGGTCCCGCTGGCCCCGGGCGGCCAGTTCGTCCACCAGGCGCGGCGAGCCGGTCAGATGGAAGGACAGGCGGAGCGCGTCCCCTTGCGCCTTCCGTTCCTCCGCACGCTCCCGGTCGCGCCGGGCGGCCTCCGCCGCCGCCCGGGCTCTCAGGTCGTTCTCGGTGTAGGTGGTCAGCATGGCGGCTCTCCTAATGGGCACGGGCAATCGCGGACTTCCGCAGGGCCGACTCGATCCTGCCCAGATCCCGGCGGGCCAGCTCCAGCAGGTCGGCCAGGCGCAGGCAACTCGGCGGGTCCAGGGTCGCGGCCGCGGGCACCCCGCCGTCGTCAGCGAAGCACTTCCTGACCAGGGCCAGGGTCCTCTCCACCCCCTCCTCCAGGGTGGCATGGCGCTTCAGGTCCTGGGCTGACGGCGGCGCCGGCGGGGCAAACATCTCCTGTTGCTTCTCCGCCTCCGCCAGGGCAAACGCGGCGTCCCGCAGTTTCTTATACGTGTCGCACTTGTCGTCCCGAATCAGGGCGAACAGCCGGTCCTGGAGGTGCGGCGGCAGGCGGCTCATCTCATACGCTTGCGCGTTGCTGAGAATCTTCTTCCTGAGCAGCTCCTGGTACTCCTCCCGCAGATTCAACAGGGTCGTGCGCTCGAAGATCCGGAACACCTGTTTCATCCCCAGGCGCTTGGCCAGGTCCTCGGCGCTGATCCCCTGGTCCAGCATGCGCTGGAAAGCGGCCGCCTCCTCCAGCGGGGTGATATCCGCGCGCTGGAGGTTCTCCACGATCGCCTGGATGCCCAGGGTCACGTCGTCCAGTTCCTCGGCGCTCACGACATCGGCGCGGATGGTCTTGATCCCGGCGATTTCATGGGCGCGCAGGCGGCGCTCACCGCACACGACCATAAACCGGCCATTGCCATCCGGCCGGACCTTGATCGGTTGCAGGAGACCTTCGCGCTGGATCGACTCGGCCAGTTCGGTCAGCTTGGCCGGGTCGAAATACTTCCGCGGTTGCTCGGGGTTGCCGTAGACGCGGCTCACGGACAGGTTTCTAATCATGGCGGCTCTCCAGGGTCACGGTGACTTTCTGCCCCAGGGGCGTGACACCGGTCACGGCGGCGCCCTCCCACTCCCAGGCCCGGGGCTGCCGGGCGACATAGGCGCGGATGGCGCCCTTCGCATCTCCGGCACCCTCCACCCAGGCGGCGATCCGGCGGCGGCGGCAGGCGGCGGTCCAGGTCTCGCCATAAACACGGATTGGCCAGTACATGGATTTCATGGCGGCTCTCCTCACTCAGGCTTGTTCTCGTTCAACCACTTCGCGGCGGCTTGGGACGCGGCGCTCCCGTCGTGCTTGTCCGGGTGCACCAACTGCATCAGGAGCCGCCAGGTCGGCTTGGGGATGGCGCAGGACCCCGCGGACACCGGGCGGCGGCGCAGGCGGCGCACCTCGGCGGTCAGCTCGCGCACCTCGGCTTGGTAACTCGCCACCCGGGCGCGCTCCTTCGCCAGGCTGTCATTCACCAGGCGCAGGGTGTCGGTCATCGACTGGAGTTCGCCCCGCAGGTGACGCACCAGACTTTGCAGGCGGCTCACCTCCTCGCTCTCCGGGGCCAGGGACGCGGCGCTGCACAGATGCAAATCCCGGGCACCGAACAAGTCGGCTTGGGCCGGGTTAAAGGTCGTTCTCATGGCTGCTCTCCAGAAACTCGCG
>CALMDH010000319.1:0-4163 GCA_937862735.1 uncultured Gammaproteobacteria bacterium | reverse complement strand
GGCGGAAGATGATCTGCGGACCTTGATGGAGGCGAAGAAGATCAAGGCGGACAAGACCCGGTATATGGCGGCCATCGCCAAGGGTCGGGAGCGCCTGGACGGGCTGATGAAGCTGGTGAGCGATGACGACGCGGACGAGGTGAAATCCTGATGGGCGCGATTCTGGACGAGGAGTTGCTGGGGCTGTCGGATGAGGAACGTGAGGCGCTGGGAAACGAGGATGACGCCGAAGACCGGGAGCTGTTGCAGTCGTTGTTGAAAGACGATGACGCGGATGATGACGACGAAGACGATGACGCCGCGGCAGCACATGGTGTCGCGGCCAAAACCGCGGCCGAAGATGCAGGGGAGAGCGGCGGTCTCACCGAAAACGGCCAACAGGGAGATGAGCCGGCCGGTCCGGGCGAGTTTCAGCCGATGTATGTGGCCCCGCCGGTGGAGGGTTACGCGGAACTGATGGCTGGACTGGCCCAGCAGCAGGCGGCCCTGGCGAAGGGTTACGAGGACGGGGACTATGACCTGGGCGAGTATCAGGCCAAGCTGCGCCAGTTGACGGAGCAGGAGTGGGCGCTGCGCGAACGGCAACTGAAGGCCAACCTGGCGGCGGAGCAACGGTCGCAGCAAATGGCCCAGCGCTGGCAATGGGAACAGGAGCGGTTTTTCAGCCAGGCGGCCAACAAAGCCTATCGGGAGGACCCGGTGATTGGGCCGGCCTTCGCCGCGGCGGTGCAGTTGCTGGCGGCGGACGCAAGCAATGACGCGCGTCCAATGAACTGGTTTCTTGAGGAAGCAGACCGCTTGACGCGGCAGCGTTTCAGGTTGCCGGGCGATGGTCAGGCCGGTGCCAATGGCCAGAACGGGACAATACCGGCATCCCAAAGCCGCGGCGGACGTGCCAGGGGTGGCCAGGTGCCGCCGACCCTGGGGGGCTTGCCGGCGGCGAGCATCCCGGACGTGGGCGGGGACGAGTTCAGCCGTCTGGATCGCCTGGAGGGGATGGAGCTGGAGATGGCCCTGTCGCGCCTAAGCCAGGCGGAGGCGGACCGCTATCTGATCGCCAAAGCGGCGTAAACGTGATGCGCGCGATCGGCGTGAGCGTGGCGAACAAGATGAGCGCGGGTGGCGGGCAAGCGCACGCCGACGGCTGGCGAGCCGCGGAGGCGCCCGCGGGCGAACGGGGGTGGGGCAATGCCCAGTTACCATGATCTGAAAGTGGGCGAGACCCTGGATCTGGCCGGCAACGGCCAGGTACGGGTGACCCTGGTCGCCAAGTCGGGGCGCAGGGCGCGGCTGGCTATCGAGGCAGACGCGGCGGTAGCGATCCGGCCGCCGCATGACCGGGTCGGGCGGTGGGGTGAAGAGTATCGGCCCGAGCGTGAGGACAAAAACGGCAAATAGTCGCGTTCGACCGTTCTGCAAATGCTAATCGCGCGCGCACAATCCTGAGCACAAGATCAGGTTAGCGCGCAGGAGTGCGCTCCTGGGGGTGTTTCACTTCCACTGGAGCGTATTCCATGGCTAAGACCATTGTTGGCGTCGGGGACGCCAAAGCAATCAAGCGGTATTCCGCCTTCCTGGCCGTCGATGTCGGCCGCAAGTCCTACTTTAACCGCAAGTTCATGGGCGTGGGCGAGTCGGCCCAGACCCCCTTGCAGACCCTGCCACATCTGGAGCGCGATGCCGGAGATCAGATCAGCTATGACCTGGTGATGCAGCTTAAGATGAAGCCCATCCAGGGGGACGCCACCCTGCGCGGCAAGGAAGAGGATCTGAAGTTCTACACCGACGCCCTGTATATCGACCAGTTGCGCGGTGGCGTCAACACCGGCGGGCAGATGAGCCGCAAGCGCACCATCCACGACATGCGGCAGATTGCCCGCGTGCGGCAGTCGGAGTGGTGGGCCAGGCTGTTCGACGAGACCCTGTTCATGTACCTGTCTGGCGCCCGGGGCGTCAACAGCGACTTTATCGAGGGGACAGACTTTACCGGCTATGCCGGCAATGCCTTCGTGGCCCCCGACAGTCAGCACATCCTCTACGGCGGCGATGCCTCCAGCAAGGCGACCATCGACAGCGCCGACAAGCTGACCCTGTCCGCGATCGACAAGGCCCTGTCCCGGGCCGAGGTGATGGGCGGAGGCACCACGGGGATTCCCAGCATCCAGCCGTGCGAGATCGACGGCGAGCCGCATTTCGTGCTGGTGATGCACCCGTGGCAGGAGTACGACCTGCGCACCAATACCTCCACCGGGCAATGGCTGGATATCCAGAAGGCCGCCACCGGGGCCGAGGGCAAGGCCAACCCGATCTTCAAGGGCGGCCTGGGCATGTACAACAATGTGGTGCTGCATAAGCACAAGGGCGTGATCCTGTTCAACGATTACGGCGCCGCGAACCCGCCGACCGTCAGTGCAGCCCGTGCCCTGTTCCTGGGGCGTCAGGCCGGCGTGGTTGCCTTTGGATCGCCAGGTACCGGGCTGCGTTTCGACTGGAACGAGGAGTTGGAGGATCGCGGCAATCAGGTGGTCATCACCACGTCGTCCATCTTCGGCGTGAAGAAGACGGCCTTCACCATTGATGGGACCAGCCGTGACTTTGGCGTCATCGCCATCGACACCGCGGCCGCCGATCCCACCGCCTAAGCCACCATTCCACCCTAAGCCGGCTAGCGCCTGATCAGGCCCTGGCCGGCTGAACCGGACTGCATTTTGAGGTTATCGAGATGACTACTGCTGCACTGACTTACCGTTCCGATTGGGCCAGCGGCAAGAAACCCATGCCGACCCCCACCGGCCCCGAGGTGGTCAACGTCCTGATGAAGTTGACCCTGACCGAGGCCCAGGTGGATGCCCTGGCGGCCAATGACACCATCGTCATGGGCTATCTGCCAGAGGACTGCGCCTTTGTGGATGCCGTGTGCGCCATGACGGCCGGGATCGACACCGGATCGGCCCTGGACCTGGACTTTGGCGTCCTCAAGGACGACGAGTCGGACCTGGAGACCGAGTTGCAGAACTCGATCCTGGTGGATGGCACGACCAGCCTGGCCCGGGTGACCCTGACCGAGACCATGCTGACTCTGGCCACGACCGGCGCCCAACGCAAAAAGCTGGGTTACAAGGTGGCCACGGCCGCCGGGACGCCGAAGGCGGGCTCGATCATGCTGAGCCTGTCCTATCGCGCCACCCATTTCGGCGCCTAACCGGACGCTTGATCTAACAACCGGCGCCCCGCAAGGGGCGCGGCGCTGAAGAGGGGTACGACGATGGCCATTACGGGCATCAGCACGCAGCACCAGGACGAGCGCCTGGTGGTTGAGGAACTTAACGCGGATGACGTGACCGCGAGCGACGACCTTCAGGTGGGTGATGACGCCAATATCAGTGGCGACCTGATGGTGACGGGCAACCTGATCATGGGGTCTCAAGTGGCACCCCATACCCTCACCATCGCCCTGGCCAAGTCGACCACGACGGATGGCATGGACATCACCGTGACCCTGAAACAGGTCAGTGGCGCGGCGCTGACCGGGGTCTACACCTTCCTGCTCTACATGAGCGAGACCAATACCGGGTCGGGAATCACCGCGGATACCTATTCCGGGGATCTGACGGCGACCGAGGGGACCATCCTGGTAGCGCTTACGGCCAAAAAGGCGTGGCTGGTGAATACCAATGCCGGAGCCGTATTCAAGGCCACCCTAGTGGCGTCAGCCAATCCCGCCGATCAGTACGTGGTGGCGATTCATCCCTTCAACTTCAAACCCATCGTGTCGGCCGCGTCCGGGACGAATTGGGAAGGCGCTGGGAGCTGATCCTGATGCGTGTCGAGAGCCTGATCAAACGAGCGCAGGGCCATGAGGTGGTGATGGGCGGCGTGCGTTACGCCTTCAGGCCACCTGAATGGGCGTGCGAGGTGACCCATCCGGACCACGTGGCGCGGTTTGCTGCGATCAAGGAGGGGTATCGGGTAGTGCCCGATACCCTGGCGTTAGATTTGATGAGCGCAAACCAAGAATCGACACTGGTAGAAAAATCGTCGCGTCGCCAGCGCACCCGTAAACCAAGCGATGTGGCCATAAGGTAAAGGTATGGCCACTCTGGATTCATTCCTCCCCCTGGTGCGCGGACGCATCCCCGGTTGCCCGGAGATGATCCTGGAGA